>NZ_JBQHCZ010000023.1:0-97439 GCF_052068155.1 Streptomyces sp. OZ13
TGCTCCCGCCGGAACTGCGCGACGACAACCCGCTCGGACTTCCCCGGCGCGTGAACGGCCGCCTGCAACACTGACCCGCATGGAACTGAAGCTGCCCGACCTCCCCTTTCCCCTACGGGCATACGGGCCCGAGGCCGACTGGTCCTACGACGACGGTGTGCTGACCGCCTGGGCCGGCCCCCGCCAGGACCGTTTCGTCCCGCCGACCGGCCATGCCCTGGAACCGGCCTCCGACGCGCCCCGCCTGCTCGGCGCGCCGGAGGGCGACTTCCAGCTGATCGCCCGCGTCAAGGCCGGATTCGCCGCGGCCTTCGACGCGGCCGTGCTCTACCTGCACGTCACCGAGCAGGAGTGGGCGAAGCTCTGCCTGGAGCTGTCCCCGGACAGGCCGACGGTCTGCACGGTCGTCACCCGCGGCCACTCCGACGACGCCAACTCCTTCGTCGTCGACGGTGACAGCGTCTGGCTGCGCATCAGCCGCACGGGCAAGGCGTTCGCCTTCCACGCCTCCACCGACGGTGAGCAGTGGACCTTCGTCCGCATCTTCACGCTCGGCGACGAGGACCGGGCCGGCGCGGCACTGGTCGGCTTCATGGCCCAGTCCCCGGTGGGCGAGGGCTGTGTGGTCTCCTTCGACCGCATCGAGTACCGCGACAGCTGGCCGGAAGGGCTGCGGGACGGCTCCTGACGCCCGGGAGGCGCCCCTCCCGGGCGTCTCACGCCGGCGTCAGCACCGGCGGTCGTCCCGTCGTCCAGACGGCCTCGACCGCCATCCGGCTGAAGCGCCAGCCCTCCTCGGTCCGGCGAAGTTCGGCCTCGTAGCGACCGCCGACGGTGAACAGTGGATCGTCACCCTCGTGATGGATGTGGACCATCAGCGCGTTCCAGGACGCCCTGGCCGTGTCCCGCCCTGCGTCGACGTCGGTCAGCAGGTCGGAGGCCATGTGCTGGGTGCGGGCGAACCTCTTGAGAGCCTTCTCCGTACCGCGCACGGCCTCGGCGCCCTCGAACACCCCGACGGGGGCGACCATGCGCGCATCGTCGGTCAGATAACCGCGTGCCCAGCCCGACGGGAATGCCCGCTCGTCCATGGCCCGGAAGAAACGGGTGACGAGCAGGCCGATCTCGATGTGATCCTTATGAGTGGTCATGCCGTGAGCGTTCACCCTCAACCGCGGTCGAGGTCAAGGGAGCCCGGGCGCTTCGGGTACGGATCTGCAACCGCGCCCGCCCGCCGTCGCGTCCCCTGGCACATGATCAGAACTGCCACGCTCGTGGACCTCGACGCCATAGCCGTCCTGCACGCAGAGGCGCGTGCCACCTACTACCGGGGCCATATCCCCGAGGAGGACTTCGACGGCCCGGCCGAGCGTGCCCGCGCCCGGGCCGGCTGGGAGAGGGCGATCAGGCAGGGCAGGGTGCTGTGCGCGGAGCGGGACGGCGTCGTCGCCGGCACGGCCGCGTTCGGCGAGGTGGACGGCGTCATGACGCTCTCGCAGCTCCACGTCGCCCCCGCGCGCTGGCGCGCCGGTGTCGGGACCGAGCTCCACGCCGCCTGCGTCGAGGCATGGCGGCGCGCCGGCGTGCCGGAGGCCCGCCTCGAGGTCTTCCAGGAGAACGAGCGGGCCCGGGCCTTCTACACCCACCACGGCTGGTACCCGGACCCCGACGAGCCGCTCGCCGGGAACCACCTGGTCCTCCGCTTCACGGTGCCGGCGGCCGAGCGGGGGCAATGACCCGAGCCGAAGCGGCTGTGCTCACCGGGCACCTGCCTGCCGCCGGCGGCCGCGGCGGCAGGCAGGCCCGTGCCCGACCGGCCTGCCGTCCCCACCGCCCGCCGCCGGCGAACCCCTGACCGGAGGGGACCGGCCGACGGCCCCGTGGGGCCTCAGCGGCATCCCGCGGAATGGGACGGGCCCGTCGCCTGTTGAGGTGCCTGCGGAGGCGCCCCGGCCCGTCCGTCCCGTCCGACCCCGCCCGGCGCCGCCGGCCGGCACGAACCTGGAGTGATGAAGAAGCATGCGCGTCGAGATCTGGTCCGACATCGCCTGTCCCTGGTGCTACATCGGCAAGGTCCGTTTCGAGAAGGGACTCGACGCCTTCGCGCACCGTGACGAGGTCGAGGTCGTGCACCGCTCCTTCGAACTCGACCCCGGCCGCGAGAGGGGCGACACCGCTCCGGTCGTCGACATGCTCGCGAAGAAGTACGGCCGCACCCGCGAGGAGGCGCTGGCCATGGAGGAGCACGTGGCGTCCAACGCCCGCTCCGAAGGGCTGGAGTACCGCGTCGAGGGCCGCGACCACGGCAGCACCTTCGACATCCACCGGCTGCTGCATCTCGCCAAGGCCCGCGGCCGCCAGGACGAGCTGCTCACTCTCGCCTACCGGGCGAACTTCGCGGAGGAGCGGTCCGTCTTCGACCCGGCCGTGCTCGTGGCGCTCGCGGTGGAGGCGGGCCTCGACGAGCAGGAGGCACGCCGGGTCCTCGCGGATGTGAGCGCCTACGCCGACGACGTACGCGCCGACGAGCGGGAGGCGGCGGAGCTGGGGGCCACCGGCGTGCCGTTCTTCGTGTTCGACCGGCGGTACGGGGTGTCGGGCGGGCAGCCCGCCGAACTGTTCACGCAGGCGCTGGAACAGGCCTGGCAGGGGCGGGAGGTCACCCCCGCCGACGCGGACGCGGCCGTCTGCGACGCCGACGGCGCCTGTGAGGTCCCCGCGGCGGCCGACGCCGCCCAGCCGGCTTCGTGAAGCGCCGCTGAACGGTTCTGTCCAGCAAGGCATGATTGACCCGCAGGGCACGGGACCGCAGGGTGATCCCATGGAGACGCAGATCCTGGAGCCCACGGCCGGTGGCGAGTTCGCGCCCACGACGACGTACCTGAACACCTCGAGCTGCGGGCTGCTCCCGCGCCGTACGGTCCGTGCGGTGGCGGCGCTGGCGCAGGAGCTGGCCGACGGACGGCCGGGCGGCGCGGGCGACTTCTCGGCCGTGACCGCCGCCCGCGAGTCCTTCGCCCGCATCGCCGGCGTGCCTCACGAGAGGGTGGCCGTCGGCGGCTCGGTCTCCGTCCATGTGGGGCTGATCGCGGCTTCGCTGCCGCCGGGCTCCGAAGTGCTGTTCCCCGAAGGCGAGTATGCCTCCGTGATCACGCCGTTCACCGTGAGGGGCGACCTCAAGACGCGGTTCGCGCCGCTGGAAGGGCTGGCCGACGCGGTCCGCCCCGGCACCGCGCTCGTCGCGTTCTCGTCGGTGCAGTCCGCCGACGGCAGGGTCGCCGACACGGCGGCCGTGCGCGCCGCCGCCGCGGCGCACGGGGCCCGTACGCTCCTCGATGCCAGCCAGTCGGCCGGCTGGCAGCCGCTGACGGCGGGGGACTGGGACTACACGGTCACCGGCGGTTTCAAGTTCCTTCTCTGCCCGCGCGGGGTGTCCTTCCTGACCGTGACGGAGGACGCGCAGGAGGCGCTGCCGCCGCTGCACGCGGGCACCTTCGCCGCCGAACGGCTGTGGGAGACGACGTACGGCCCGATCGAGGAGACCGCCACCTCGGCCCGCCGCTACGACGAGCCACCGGCCTTCCTCTCGTACCACGGCGCCGAGCAGTCGCTCGCCCTGCTGGAGGAGATCGGCATCGACGCGGTCCGGGCCCACGACACCGCGCTGGCACGGCGGTTCAGGGCCGGTCTCGTGGAGCTGGGCCACGAGCCGGTGCCCGCGGACTCGGCGATCGTGGCCGTGCCCGGCCTCGGCCATCGCGCCGGCGAGCTGGCCGGGGCCGGGATCCTGCTGTCCGAGCGCGCGGGCAACCTGCGTGCCTCGTTCCACCTCTACAACTCGCCCGCCGACGTGGAACGGGTGCTGGACCGCCTCGCCGGTTAGGTCCCAGTCCCGGCGGTCTCGGAACCGTTTCATGCACCTGCCGCCCGACGTGTGCACACCTACGGGGGTGGGACAGCGCTGCGTTCCGGATGGTGCAGAATCCGGACGGTCGGCTGCCGGTCGGGAGTATCGAATTCACGGGCATAATGCTGATCGCGACTCGATCGATGATGTACGAGGTGACCCTTGAGCAGGCTGCTGGATGCTTTCGAGACTCTGGTTTCTCCTAGCTATCGCATCTTTGGGCTGGTTGACACGAGCGTCGACACCTATTCACCGCAAGCGGATCGAACGAAATGGCTTCTTTCCGCCCCGGGCATGGTTTATCTGCAAGTGCCGCCCCAGGTGATTCGGGCGTCGGTGCGGTTGGAGAGCTGGTCGGCGGCCCCTCCGGCAGACGACGCTCCGTGGTCCGGTGCGGAAGAAGTGGAGGTTCAGCTTCCCGGAGGTGACCTCGCGCTGGAGACCATCGACGGGGGGCAGCAGGAAGTTCCCTTGATCCTGCCCTCTTCCGGCCTGTACCGGATGCGATGGCGGTGGACATTCAATCGTGAAGGCGGACCCTTCACTTCTCCATTGGCGGGACCCCGGGAACCGCTGCCCATGCCACCGGGCCACGAAGAGAAAATGAACGGCGCAGATCAGTACTGTCTGGTTCAGATCTGGCGCACGGCCGCCGGTGGCGGGACAGAGTGAAACGAGTGCGGGACCGGTCCTGTGGACCGGTCCCGCGGTATGGCCGACTCAGAGAGAATGTCCCCGGTCAGTCGCCGATGACGATGATGAACGGGTCATGACTCAGGATTCGGTCATTGTCGTACCAGGCGCCGAGACGCCGCCCGGCTTCCTGATTCTCGTTCGAGTCGATGTAGCGGACGGAGAAGTCGTCGCGGTACGGCTCGCCCTCGTACTGGTAGCGCGCTGCCCCCTGGTAACTGGAGGCGAAGGGGAATTCGTCGCAGTCGCGCTGCTCTCCCGCCGTGGGTTTACCCGGCACGGCGGCGTTGTTGCAGGTGGAGGAGACGACGGAGCGGTTGGCGTCGTAGCGTGCCTGCTCGGACGGCCCGAAGCCCGGCACGAGGCGATGCAACGGGTTCACGGCGCTCCCGCCGGGCAGCTTCTTGTCGCTCTTCGTCGGGTAGGTGCTGCCCGGGTCGTCGAGAGCGTCGCCGATGTGGTCCGCGACTGCGGCCACTCCGATGTACGGCTCCACGGGAGCGCCGGCGTCGGACGTGTCGCTCCGGTCGTAGCGCAGCGCTGGTGTGGCATCGGGGAAAACGGAACCCGCCTTGGCCCGTACGTTGTAGGCGGCGCTGTCGAAGCGGATCTCCCCCTGCTCGCCCTCGGAGGGGATGAGCTGGGAGTAGCCGGGGACCGTGAACTCGAGGACCGGCGTGAACAGGCCCGTGGCGATCTGATCGCCATGGGCGACATCGGGCAGCCTCGGTGCCAGCGACCACAGGTCGAACTTGGTGTCGCCGTTGTACTTCCACTGGCTGGGTGAATCACTGCGGCCCGTGTAGAGACCGGGCTGGCATGCGTCCTCGGCCGAGGGGTCGCCCGGAACACCGATGTCCCAGCTTCCCTCGCACTCCAGCTTCGCTTCCAATTTCGCGCCGACCTTGTTGAAGTCGCCGCTGGATATGAAGACATCCACGTTGAAGTCGAATTCGGCGAACCGGGTCAGCGTGCTGCCGTCCAAGCCGCCGATCTGGCCTCGCCCGATAAGGGTGTTGGTCGAGATGAAGGTGCCGTGCAGATAGCAGCCAGGGGGCCACAGACCACACCTGATCGCAGGCATGACCGTCAAGGTCTCCTGACAGTAGGAGAACCGGTTCTTGATCCACCCGGCCGCGTTGTCCGAGTCGTCGGCGTTGTGGCACTCGTCGACGTCGGCGATGTATTCGTACGGATCCTGGCCGTTGTTCTCGGGCTTGCGGCCGCGGTTGAATCGCTGGCTGGGAACGGTGTACGTGCGCTCCCAGACAGCCATGGTCCCGACGGTCGGCGCCGTTGTCGTGCCGGACGCCGCCATCGAGCCGGCAGGCTGCTCGGCGGACGGGCCGGTGCGCGGTCTGATGCCGAGCGCTTCCAGATTGCCGTCCCTGTTGAGGACTTGCTCGACCTGGGCGGGGTCGGCGATCAGCGCGGGATCGCTGATCGTGTAGGTGTCGCCGGGCTGAAGACTGCTGGGAACACCGGCGGCGGCGGTCTCCACGACGAACGAACGCCACGGGGACCAGCCCAGGTTGTAGTGGGTGCCGTCGTAGGCGTTGGTGCGGAACTTGTACATCTTGCCGTCGACGAGCTGCCCGTCCGGGACCTGAACGGACGCCCACTCGCCGGGCGTGACGAAGCCGGAGACCAGCACACCGTCTCCGGCGGGCGTCGTGATCGGAGTGTTGGTATCCGCGTCGTAGACCTGGAAGCTGCCGCTGACCGTGTCACCGTCCGCGTCCGCGAACTTGTCCCTGAGCGTCGGCGTGAGGGTGTTGACGGCCCACACACCGTTGTACATCTCGAACGGCGGACCGGCCTGCTGCGCCGTGCCGTCGGAGGGACGGTAGTTGTAGTTCACGGTCAGCTTCGGCTGGTTCGCCGTGGCGTTGCCGGAGTTGACGCGCTTCCAGGCGCGGGTGTCGTCGGTGGCCGCGCGCAGGCCCATGTAGCCGCGGGTCGCCTTCGCCGAGGCCCACGTCTGGACGAGGGTGTCGACGTCGGCGTTGATCCAGCCGTCGGGCTGGGTGGCGGTGCAACTGGGGTTGCCGCGGCTCTGGTTGGAGGAGTGGTACTGCTGGTTCCAGGTGGGCTGGCTGGTCCACCGTGACGCGGTGGATGCCTGGGTGGTGTCCCAGACGGTCCACGACTGGGCAGTGCAGTCGGTGTTGCCGGAGTGGAAGTTCCACAGCGCCAGGTTCGTGTCGGTGATCAACGCGTCCTGGATGGGCGTGGTGTCCCAGTGGATGAAGGACCGGGCCACGCGGGTCGTACCGTCCGCGTTGGTGGTGCCCGGATTGCCGAAGTCGAGCTCGGTGTCGGCGGACCAGTCGACCGTCTCGCCGCGCTGCACGTAGGTGTCGAACGTGGATGACAGGGCGGAGGTCGAGGGGTCGACCGTGACCGGGTACTGCGTTTTGGGGTCGGCGAGGAAGTCCGCGCTCGGCGTGACGACCAGGTCGATACGGCCGGTGCCCCTGTTCACGACCTTCATGTCGACGCGGGCACGGCGGGTGTGCTCGCCGGACCGCTTGTCCACCGAGGCGTCCCACATGACCGGGGCGGGCATCGTCGCGCGCTGCTCACCGGTCTCGGCGTCGGTGAACGTCACCGACCCGTCCTTGTTCGCCTTGGCCTTCAGCCCCTTGGCCTTGACCGGCAGCGTGTAGGAATACGCACCGGAGGGCTTCTCGTCGATCTCCACGAACTGTTCGAAACCGGTCCGCGTGGCCTCGACGATGACGTCGGCGCCGGGCACGGCCTCCCGGTAACGGGCGGTGGTGCCGTTCAGCTCCGGGGCGGGAAGACCGCCCTTCCACTGCAGCGTCACCGCCTGTTCTCCGGTGCCGAGGGTGACGAGATCGCGCGGGGCCGCGTCCTTGGCGGCGGCCAGGGAGCGCGACGCGGTGCCGCCCTTGCCCGCCATGCGCAGCCCGTTGGGGTGCTCCTTCGCCTTCACGGTTCCGTCGGCTGCCCTGGTCAGGGTGACGTCGACCTTGCGCCACTCGCCGTCCCGCCAGACCCGCTCGGGGCCGGAGGTCAGCTCGGTGGTGAGGGTGCCGTCGGGATTGGCGACGGTGTAGGAGGTGGCCGTCGTCTCGTCGGAGGCGACGACCTTCTTGCCGGTCTTCTTCGCCTGGGTGACGGCCCAGGCCTTCGAGCCCTTCGGATGCTCGGCCGCCCGGGCCGGGTCCGGCTCCCCGTTCCCCTTCTTCGTAGGGGACTTGGCGGACGTCGCGGCTGCAGTGGCCGGCCCGTCCGGTGCCGCGACGGCCGTCTGGCCGGATATGAAGACGACTTCTGCCGCCAGCACCACGGCTGACGCCAGAGCGATGCGCCCTCTGCGTCGTCGCGGGCGGGAACGCCCGGCTGTGTATCTGGACACGGATGTGTCATCCCTTCCGATCCTGCCGGTCGGCAAGATCAACAGGGAATCTAGGGCCGGGCTGTACACCGACTACGGGCGAAATCAGGGATTGGGAGTGATCATGAACACGGTTGCCCACATGAAGATGAGGCCTCGGTGAGGACTTCTCCACAGTTGCGGTGATCTTGTGGTGATCACGTCAGATCAGCCTCGGGCGGCACGTTGAAGCGGAGCCCGGGCCAGGGCTCCCACCTGAAAGAACGTGGCTCGGGCGGGGGTTGTCCTGGCGCGAACCCGGTCGCGCGGGAGCTTTGTTCCGACACCCTGAAGTGCAGAAGCCTCTCGTGCACTCCTGCACGGATTGCGAACTGGCACTCGCGCCTGCCGTCTTCGAGGGTCGGCCCGTCGAGCCGAAGAATGCGGGCCGCATGGTGTCCTGCAGGACCACACGCCGACCATCACGCCTTCGGGTCACTGCGCGATCAGCCGGACCAGCGGAACGTCCCGTCCGCGGCCGACGAGGCGGACGTGAGGGAGTGCGAAGTGTGAACTCATCGCCGTCTTTGAGTCCTTGCGCGGTCAGGTCCGTCCGCGACGGCGACCGGCGGCCATCACATGGTCACGTAAGGGCCGTGCACCACCAGGACTTCCGCCCTGCCGGCGCCGGGTCCGGCCGGGTGAGGCGCCGCTCCGGGCGGCAGCGCACGGGGCGAAGGCGGGTCGCCCGAGCGGGGTCAGTCCCCGCCGCGGCGTTCCGGACAGTCGGCCGTCTCCGTGCACAGGTTGGCCTCGACCATGGACAGCAGGCGCGCCAGCTCCCGCCGGTCGTCCTCGCCCAGTCCCCGGAGCGTGTGCTCCTCCAGCTTCGCCCAGGCCTCCGACACGTCCGACAGGAGTGCGCAGCTCCGCTCCGTCGCCTCCACGAGGACCGCCCGGCGGTCGTCCGGGTCGGGGCAGCGGCGGACGTGGCCGGACTGCTCGAGGCGCTGGAGCATCTTGGTCACGGTCGACGGATCGAGGTCGGCCGCCTTGATGAGCTCCGACTGGCGCACCGGCCCGGCGTCCCACAGGCGCATCATCACGAACTCCTGGCCCGGATAGAGGCCCAGCCCCTTCAGCAGCTTGCCCGCGGCGATGCGGTGGAGCCGCGCCACCCGCGAGACGGCGTGGCTGACGGGGCCGCTGCTCGCGGCGTGCGGCAGCTGTCCGGTGCACGCAGGGTCGCCCTGTGCCTCCTCCGCTGTGGACATGGTGCTCTCCTCGGCCGGTTCTCATTGCTTCCAGAATATTACCTTGGTCGGCCAATGAATGCGCTACAGTGGCGTCGCAGCCGATTACTTGGCCGACCATATATTTTTGGGGAGCTCACCGTGACCACCGCATTCGACCCGATCCAGCTCGCCGGCAAGCACCTGCGCAACCGCATCGCCATGGCGCCGATGACCCGCAGTCGCGCCTACGGCCCCGGCCTCACGCCGACGCCTTCCGTCGTGGAGTACTACCGGCAGCGCGCCTCCGCCGGCCTGATCATCACCGAGGGCACCCAGCCCTCCGTGGTCGGTCAGGGCTACCCGGACACCCCGGGGCTGCACAGTGCCGAGCAGGTCACCGCCTGGCGCGAGGTCACCGACGCCGTGCACCGCGAGGGCGGCACGATCTTCGCCCAGCTGATGCACGCCGGCCGGATCGGCCACCCCGTGCTGCTGCCCGACGGGCTCGTCCCGGTGGGCGTGTCCGCCGTCGCCGCGCAGGGGCAGGTCTACACGCACGAGGGCCCCAAGGACTTCGTCGCACCGAGGGAACTGACGACGCAGGAGATCCGGGCGACCATCGAGGACTTCGTGTCCGCCGCGCGCAACGCGATCGAGGCGGGCTTCGACGGCATCGAGCTGCACGGCGCGAACGGGTATCTCATCCACCAGTTCCTCGCCCCCAACAGCAACCGCCGCACCGACGAGTGGGGCGGGTCCGTGGAGAACCGCATCCGGTTCGCCGTCGAGGTGACGGAGGCGGTCGCCGCCGCGATCGGCGCCGAGCGCACCGCCCTGCGGATCTCGCCGTTCAATCCGTACAACGGCATCGAGGAGACGGACTCGGAGGCCGTCTACACCGCTCTCGTCCAGCGGCTCGAGCCGCTCGACCTCGGCTACCTGCACATCACGGAGGCCGTCCCCGGGGGGCGGGAACTCACCCAGGCGCTGCGCAAGCAGTTCTCCGGGACGCTCGTCCTCAACCCGGCGACCGACGGGCCGACCGGCCCCGAGGCCCTCACCCTGGTCGAGGACGGTCTCGCCGACGTGATCGCGTACGGCGCGATGTTCCTGGCCAACCCCGACCTCCCGGCCCGCCTCGAGGCCGGCGGCCCGTACAACACCCCGGACCCGGCCTCGTTCTTCGGCGGCGACGACAAGGGCTTCATCGACTACCCGGCGCTGACCGGCTGACCTGCCGGTCGAGGCCGAGCAGCGACGCGGACGAGGGCGGGCCGGACTCCCTCGGGAGTCCGGCCCGCCCTCGTGTGTGCCGTGCGGTCACCGCACCGGAGTGAAGTCCCGCGCCCCGATGAAGTCGGGCCGCGGCACCGGCGCCGCGAACGGCTCGACCGCCGTGTTCTCCACGCTGTTGAACACGATGAAGACGTTGCTGCGCGGGTACGGCGTGATGTTGTCGCCGGATCCGTGCATGCAGTTGCAGTCGAACCAGGTCGCCGACCCGGCCCGGCCGGTGAACAGCCGGATGCCGTGGTCGTCCGCGAAGCGCGTCAGCGCCTCGTCGGACGGTGTGCCGGCGTCCTGCATCTGCAGCGACTTCTTGTAGTTGTCCTTCGGCGTCTCGCCCGCGCAGCCGAGGAACGTCTTGTGCGACCCCGGCATGATCATCAGGCCGCCGTTGGTGTCGAAGTTCTCGGTCAGCGCGATGGAGACGGAGACGGTGCGCATGTTCGGCAGGCCGTCCTCCGCATGCCACGTCTCGAAGTCCGAGTGCCAGTAGAAGCCGGAAGCACCGAAGCCGGGCTTCACGTTGATCCGGGACTGGTGGACGTACACGTCGGAGCCCAGGATCTGCCGGGCTCTGCCCACCACCCGCTCGTCGCGCACCAGCGCGGCGAACAGCTCGCTGATCTTGTGGACCTCGAAGACCGACCGCACGTCCTGCGACTTCGGCTCGATGATCGAGCGCTCGTCGGCGCGCACCGCCGGGTCGCTGATCAGCCGCTCCAGTTCGGAGCGGTAGACGGCGACCTCGTCGTCCCTGATCAGCTGGTCGACGGTGAGGAAGCCGTCCCGCTCGAACCCCATGAGGTCCGCCGTGGCGATCGGTCCCGGGGTGCCGGGTGCCGACCAGACGACCGGGTCCTTGCGGGGGGTGAGCACCTCACTGGCGCCACGGGTCGGGTACAGGTCGGTGCGTGCGGGTGCGGTGGTCATTTCTCAGCCCTCCTCGGTCAGCAGCGGGTAGACGCCGTTCTCGTCGTGGTCCTCCCGTCCGGTGACGGGGGGATTGAAGACGCAGACGCAACGGAAGTCCGTCTTGGGGCGCATGGTGTGCTTCTCGTGCCCGTCCAGCAGGTACATCGTGCCGGGCTCGATCCAGTGGGTCTCGCCCGTCTCGTCGTTGGTCAGTTCGGCCTCACCCTCCACGCAGAGCACGGCCTCGATGTGGTTCGCGTACCACATCGACGTCTCCGTACCCGCGTAGAGCACGGTTTCGTGGAGCGAGAAGCCGACCTTCTCCTTGGCGAGCACGATGCGCTTGCTCTCCCAGGTGCCGGAAGCGGACTTCACATGGCGCTCGGTGTTCTCGATGTCCTTGAACGATCGGACGATCACGGTGGTTCGTCACCTCTCGGTAGTACGGGTGGTCAGGCGGTCTCTCGGACGGAGCGCGCCAGGATGCGCAGGCCCTCGTCCAGCTCGTCGGCGGAGATCGTCAGCGCCGGCAGCAGCTTCACGACCTCGCTCTCCGGCCCGGACGTCTCCAGCAGCATTCCGAGCTCGAAGGCGCGGGCGCAGACGGCGGACGCACGCGGCTTGTCCTCGAACTCCATGCCCCAGACCAGGCCGCGGCCGCGGAAGCTGACGCCCTCGCCGCCCATCTCGTCGACGATGGCGAGCAGCGCACGCTCGACCTGCTCGCCGCGGGCGATGGTCTGCTTCTCCATCTGCCCGTCGGCCCAGTAGGTGTTGAGCGCCGCGGCGGCGGTCACGAACGCCGGGTTGTTGCCGCGGAACGTGCCGTTGTGCTCGCCCGGCTCCCAGATGTCCAGCTCGGGCTTGAACAGGGTGAGCGCCAGGGGCAGGCCGTAGCCGCTGATGGACTTCGAGACGGTGACGATGTCCGGGACGATGCCGGCCTCCTCGAAGGAGAAGAAGCCGCCGGTGCGGCCGCAGCCCATCTGGATGTCGTCGACGATCAGCAGCATGTCCTGGCGGTGGCACAGGTCCTGCAGCGCGCGCAGCCACTCGGCGCGGGCCACGTTGATGCCGCCCTCGCCCTGGACCGTCTCGACGATCACGGCGGCCGGCTTGTTCAGGCCCGAGCCCTGGTCCTCGAGCAGCCGCTCGAACCAGAGGAAGTCGGGGACCTGGCCGTCGAAGTAGTTGTCGAACGGCATCGGGGTGCCGTGCACCAGCGGGATGCCGGCGCCGGCCCGCTTGAAGGCGTTGCCGGTGACGGCGAGCGAGCCGAGCGACATGCCGTGGAAGGCGTTGGTGAACGAGACGACGGACTCGCGGCCCTTCACCTTGCGGGCGAGCTTCAGCGCGGCCTCGACCGCGTTGGTGCCCGTCGGCCCCGGGAACATGACCTTGTAGGGCAGGTCGCGCGGCCGAAGGATCACGTTCTGGAACGACTCGAGGAACGCGCGCTTGGCGGTGGTGGCCATGTCCAGGCCGTGGGTGATGCCGTCGCGCTCGATGTAGTCGATCAGGGCGCGTTTCAGGACCGGGTTGTTGTGCCCGTAGTTCAGCGAGCCTGCGCCGGCGAAGAAGTCGAGGTAGGTGTGGCCGTCCTCGTCGTGGAGGTGGCTGCCCTGGGCGCGGTCGAACACGGCGGGCCAGCCGCGGCAGTAGCTGCGCACCTCGGACTCGAGGGTCTCGAAGACGCTCAGGGCGGGCGGGGTGATGGTCACAGCGAACTCCATGGGGGTGGGGTGGGCGCGAGAGGTCAGGGATGACGCGGCGCGCGCGGGGTGCCGTGCGGGCACGGGGCGCGCGGCAGCGGTCACGCGGCGACGGGGCCGATGCGGTACAGCACTTCCGGCTGGTGCGTCTCCTCGGGGAACAGCCCGCCGTCGAAGAGGACCTCGCGGCTGAGGGATGCTCCGTGGCGCTTGGCGTAGGAGGTGAACAGGGCGTCGGAGGCGGTGTTGTCCGGGGTGATGGTCGTCTCTATCTCGCGGACCCCGTGTCCGCCGGTGACCTTGGCGGTCAGTGCGTCCAGCAGGACGCCGGCCAGCCCCCGGCCCCGGTGCGCATGGTCGACGGCCACCTGCCAGACGACGAGCGCCTCCGGGCGGTCGGGACGTACGTATCCGGTGACGAAGGCGATGGGCTCGCCGTCACGGCCGCGGGCCACGACGGAGGTGGCCGCGAAGTCGCGACACCACAGCAGGTAGCTGTACGAGGAGTTGAGGTCCAGGACCTCGGAGTCGCGGGCGATGCGCCAGATCGCGGCTCCGTCCTCCACTCGTGGGGTGTCGATCTCAAGGAATTCGTCTCGGGCTCGTACAAGGTCTTCTTGTGCGGCGGTCATGTCGATTCAATTTACCCAGCAAATTCGCGAATTGCATCGGGCCAGGGGGTTGGGTGCCGAGAGCCGTTGTGTTATCACGCGGGCGCGAGCTCGCTCCGAATCGTCGAGCGATCGCGCGTGTTTGCCCGGAAATATCCGGGCATATCGTCCTCCCTGTGGTGTCCGTCACATGACGGCAACCCGGTTGACACGTGCTTGAATCGACCCCGAAAACGATACGAATCCCTACGTTTAACGATCCGGATCGGGGGCAGCAGAATGCGGGGAGCTATTTACCGGAGTGAATGCGAATTTGCTCTCCGCTTTAGTTCGGTGCGTTTATGCGGACGAATGCGGGGCACCGGGAGCCGATGTGAGGATCCTGCCGGAGAGCGGCCGCGGAGGCGTACCGCGGGCGAAGGCCCCGCGCGAGCGGGGCCACCCGGTCCTCAGCCCCAGCTCTCGCCGGCCGCCCGGCGCGCGCCCTCGAGATCGACCGACCGGCCGTGCTCGGCCAGCGCGCCGCCCAGCGCCGCGAGCGACGACTGCACCACGCCACGGGTCGCGTCCACTCCGTAGTGGTTGATCCGGATCATTTCCGAGGCCAGCGGACCGCCACC
Source organism: Streptomyces sp. OZ13 (assembly GCF_052068155.1). NCBI lineage: Bacteria > Bacillati > Actinomycetota > Actinomycetes > Kitasatosporales > Streptomycetaceae > Streptomyces > Streptomyces sp. OZ13. The sequence goes on from NZ_JBQHCZ010000023.1 coordinate 14,321, forward strand.
GGCCATCACCGGCAGCGACGGGTCAGCGGCGAGCGCCTTCGCCACCAGGTCCCGGGCGTCCACCCCGGCCGGGGCGCGCAGCGTGGTCGCCACCGGGGCGGCGTGCCGTGCCTCGTGCACGTAGGGTGCGATGCCTCCGCCGAGCGCCAGCGCTCCCGCGCGGGTGGCCGCGGCGGCCGCCGCGTGCCGGGCCGTCACCGCGTCCAGGCCCTCCGACCCGATCCGCTCGAGGCACGCCTCGAGCGCCAGCATCTCCAGCTGAGCGGGCGCGTGCAGCAGGGCCTTGCGCCCGCCGTCGATCCAGCGCTGCTTCCAGTCGAGCAGCGACAGGTAGGAGCCGCGGGGCGCGGCCGGGTTGGCGGCGATGCGCTCCCACGCCCGCTCGCTCACCGACACGGCGGAGACGCCGGCCGGGCCGCCCATCGCCTTCTGCGCGCCGATCACGCACAGGTCCACGCCCCAGGCGTCGGGGAGCAGGGGCTCGGCGGCCACGGACGCGACCGCGTCCAGCATGAACAGCGCGCCGTGCGCCCGTACGACCTCGCCGATCTCGGCGACGGGGTTGGTGTTGCCCGTCGCCGCCTCGGCGTGCACCAGTGAGACGAAGTCGATCTCCGGGTGCTCGGCCAGCGCCCGCGCCACCTGCTCGGCGCTCACCGCCGTGTGGAAGGGGACCTCGAGGTCCACGACATCGGCGCCGCAGTCGCGCAGCCAGTTGCCGAAGGTCTGGCCGTAAGGGCCCGTGACCACGTTCAGCGCCGTCGACCCGGGATGCGCGCCGCCGCGGATGCAGCCCTCGAGGGGCAGCAGGGCCTCGCCCTGCATCACGACCACGTCCTGCTCGGTGCCGAGCAGCGCCGCGACCCGGCGCTCGATGGACGCGAAGTGCGCGGCGGTCAGCGGGGCGAGGTCCAGCAGCGGGTGTGTCACGGCGGTGCTCGGTTTCTCTCGGTGGTCCGGACGGCGTTCCCACCAGGGCCGGACGGTGTTCGGACAGTGTTCGGGCTCTCGCTCGAGACTACCGAGGGCCTCGTACAGTTCCTGGCATGAGCGATCACACGGTGCTGCATGTGAAGGGGCGGGTGCTCGTCGGGCCCGAGGAGGTGCGGGACGAACTGTGGGCGGTCGACGGCCGGATCACCTTCGAACGTCCCCGCGCCGAGGCGGTCACCGTGCACGGCTGGGCGCTGCCCGGGCTGGTCGACGCCCACTGCCACGTCGGTCTCGACCACCACGGCCCGGTCGACGCCGCGACCAGCGAGAAGCAGGCCCTCACCGACCGTGAGGCGGGCACACTGCTGATCCGCGACGCCGGCTCCCCCTCCGACACCCGCTGGATCGACGAGCGCGAGGACCTGCCGAAGATCATCCGGGCGGGCCGGCACATCGCCCGCACCCGCCGCTACATCCGCAACTACGCGCACGAGATCGAGCCCGAGGACCTGGTGGCGTACGTCGCGCGGGAGGCCCGGCGCGGCGACGGCTGGGTCAAGCTCGTCGGTGACTGGATCGACCGTGACGCGGGCGACCTCACCGCCTGCTGGCCGCGCGGGGCGGTGGAGGCGGCCATCGCGGAGGCCCACCGGCTGGGTGCCCGGGTGACGGCGCACTGCTTCGCGGAGGACTCGCTGCGCGACCTCGTCGAGGCCGGCATCGACTGCATCGAGCACGCGACCGGGCTCACGGAGGAGACGATCCCGTTGTTCGCGGAGCGCGGTGTCGCCATCGTCCCGACCCTGGTCAACATCGCCACGTTCCCCGCACTCGCCGCGGGCGGGGAGTCCAAGTTCCCCCAGTGGTCGGACCATATGCGCCGGCTGTACGAGCGCCGCTACGACACCGTGCGTGCGGCTTACGACGCGGGCATACCGGTCTTCGTCGGCACGGACGCCGGCGGTTCCCTCGCGCACGGGCTGGTGGCCGCGGAGGTCGCCGAGCTGGTGAAGGCGGGCATCCCGCCGCTCGAAGCACTGTCGGCGACCACATGGGGAGCCAGGAGCTGGCTGGGCCGCCCGGCGCTGGAGGAGGGCGCCCCGGCCGACCTGGTGGTGTACGAAGAGGACCCGCGGGCCGATGTGCGGGTGCTCGCGGCGCCGCGCCGGATCGTGCTCGATGGGCGGATCGTCGACTGAGGGACGGGTGACGGCGAACGGGAGCCGTACGGGCCGGCCGTACGGAAGCGCGTCCCGTGAGCCGTCACGCGGTGAGAGGCCCGTCCGTCGCCGTCAGGGGAGCGGGGAGGTCGGTGGAGCCGGTCAGATAGCGGTCCGCCGCCGCCGCGGCGGACCGTCCCTCCGCTATGGCCCACACCACGAGGGACTGGCCGCGACCCGCGTCCCCCGCGACGAAGACGCCGTCTGCCACGCTGCGCTCCGGCTGCTCGTCCCCCTCCTCCCGCAGCGCCGCGAAGGCGGCGTTCCGCCCGAAGTTGCCCCGCGCGTCGAAGGTGAGTCCGAGTTGCGTGGCCAGGGCGGTGTCCCGTTCGGGCCCGGAGAATCCGAGGGCGAGCAGGACCAGGTCCGCCCTCAGCACCCGCTCGGTGCCGGCCCGGGGATGTCTGGCCGAGGGCTCCACCTCGGTCAGATGCAGCGCGCGTACATGGCCGGCCGCGTCACCCTCGAAGCGCACGGTGGCCGTGGAGTACCTCCTCGGATCGGCGCCGTCGCGGGCACGGGCCTCCTCATGGGCGTGGGAGACCCGGTAGATCTTCGGATACACCGGCCACGGCTGGCTCTCGGTGCGTGTGTCGCCCGGCTCGGGGTTGATGTCCAACTGCACCACCGACGCGGCCTTCTGACGCAGCGCGGTGCCGAGACAGTCGGAGGCGGTGTCGCCGCCTCCGACGATCACCACGTGTCTGCCCTCCGCGGTCACGGCCGGCTGCGCGTGGTCGCCCTCCGTGACACGGTTCGCCGCAGTCAGGTAGTCCATCGCCTGGTGGATGCCGTGCAGTTCGCGACCCGGCACCGGGAGCTCCCGCTGCTGTGTCGCACCGACGGCGACGATCACCGCGTCGTGGCGGCTCCTCACCTCCGCCACGGCGACGTCACGGCCGACGTCGACGCCGGGACGGAAGACCGTCCCCTCCGCCCTCATCTGCTCGATACGGCGGTCCAGGTGCCGCTTCTCCATCTTGAACGCGGGGATGCCGTAACGGAGCAGACCGCCGATGCGGTCGGCGCGTTCGTAGACCGCGACGGTGTAGCCGGCACGCGTGAGCTGTTGCGCCGCCGCCAGGCCCGCCGGCCCGGAGCCCACGACCGCGACCGATGAGCCGATGAGCCGCTCCGGCGGAAGCGGGGACACGAGCCCCCGTTCCCACGCCTGGTCGGCGATCGTCTGCTCCACGTTCTTGATCGTCACCGGCTCGGAGTTGATCGCGAGGACGCACGCGGGCTCGCAGGGTGCCGGGCAGAGCCGGCCGGTGAACTCGGGAAAGTTGTCGGTGGCATGCAGCCGCTCTGCGGCGGCGCCCCAGTCGCTGTGGGCGGCGTACACGTTCCACTCCGGTATGAGGTTCCCCAGCGGGCAGCCGTTGTGGCAGAACGGGATGCCGCAGTCCATGCAGCGCCCTGCCTGCAAAGAGACCACCGGCAGCAGGGCCTGACCGGCGTGCACCTCGTGCCAGTCGCCGAGCCGTTCCTCGGCGGGACGCGCGGTCACGGGCCGGCGGGGAGTCGTCAGGAAACCGAAGGGGTCGGTCATGTCGCCCTCTGTGATGCCGACTGGGGGATTTCAACAGGGCGTTCTCATGAGCCTACGCCTCTGGTCCGCGCGGAACACGGCCAAGGCCCGGGACCGGACGGTAAGTGAGACCGGTGTTCACCATGTGAGAATTTCTGCTTTGTGCCCATACGTCCTCCCGGCGGCGACGAATAAGGATCAGGTGAGGACTTCGACGCTGAAGGCGCGGGTCCAGCCGACCGGACACAGCCCAGGGGAGCGCTCATGGCGGGAAAGTCGCTCGAAGCGTTGGCCATCGGATCCGCGGATCCTGCTCGCCGGCTCGACGAGGCCCCGGTTCCCGCCACCGGCGCACAGGAGACACTCGCCCTGCTGCTAGCGGACGTCGCGCAGGTGGACGAAGTGCCCCTCGACAGTCACTTCTTCGACGATCTGGGGGCCGACTCCCTGGTCATGGCCCACTTCTGTGCCCGCGTCAGAAAGCGCCCGGACCTGCCGTCGGTTTCCATGAGGGACGTCTACCGCCACCCGACGGTCAGAGATCTGGCAGCAGCGCTCGCACAGTCCGCCGCGGCCCCGGCCGCCCCGGCCGCTCCGGCGCCCGAGGTCAGCCCGCCCGCACCGGTGGCCGCCCCGCTCGGCAGGCCCCACTACGTGCTGTGCGGAGCGCTGCAGGCCGCAAGCTTCGTCGGCTATGCCTTCCTCATTGCGTTCGTCAGCACGGCGGGTTACGAATGGATCGCCGCCGGAACGCACCTCCTCGACGTCTACCTGCGGTCGGTGGTGTTCGGCGCCGTGATGCTGCTCGTCATGTGCGCTCTGCCCGTCCTGGCGAAGTGGCTGCTCATCGGCCGTTGGAAACCTGAAAGGATCAGTGTCTGGAGCCTGGCGTACGTCCGCTTCTGGCTGGTCAAGACACTCGTCCGGTCGAACCCGCTGGTCCTGCTCGCCGGCTCGCCGCTGTTCGTCCTCTATCTCAAGGCGCTCGGCGCGCGGATCGGGCGGGGCGTGACGATCCTCTCCCGCAATGTGCCCGTGTGCACCGATCTGCTGGCCGTCGGTGACGGCACGGTCATCCGCAAGGATGTCCTGATCAGCTGCTATCGCGCCCACGACGGCGCGATCGAGACAGGGCCGGTCAGCCTCGGGCGGGACGTGGTCGTCAGCGAGGCGACGGTGCTCGACATCGACACCTCGATGGGCGATCGGGCGCAGCTCGGCCACGCGTCCTCGCTGCACGCGGGCCAGGCGGTGCCCGACGGCGGGCATTGGCACGGATCGCCGGCGCAGCCCGGCGACACGGACTTCCTGGCCGTCGGGCCCGCCCGCTGCGGTGCGGTGCGCAGGGCGGTGCACAGTGGGCTGCTGGTGCTTACGGCGCTCCTGGTGTACGTACCGCTGGCGGTGGGCTGCCTGGACGTGCTGCTCTCCCGGGCCCCGCAGCTGACCACCGTGCTGGAACCGGGACCGGCCGCCCTCGGTGAATGGGTGTTCTACGCCGACCTGCTGGCGTTCACCGCCGTGGTCTTCTTCGGCGGCGTGCCGCTCACCCTGGTCCTGCTGTTCACCGTCCCGCGCCTACTGGGCCTGCTGGTGAAACCGGGTCGGGTGTACCCGCTGTACGGCTTCCACCACGCGGTGCACCGGGCCACCCTCCGGCTCACCAACAGACGGTTCCTGACCCGTCTGTTCGGCGACAGCAGTTGCATCGTGCACTATCTGCGCGGCCTCGGCTACGACCTGTCCCGGCTGGAGCAGACCGGTTCCAACTTCGGAACCGTGGTGAAGCACGAGAGTCCCTCGGCCAGTGCCGTCGGCAGCGGCACCATGGTCGCGGACGGGCTCTCGTTGATGAACGCCGACTACTCGAGCACCGCCTTCCGCCTGGCCCGGACCTCGATCGGCGCGCACAACTTCCTCGGGAACCGGATCGCCTACCCCTCGCGCGGCCGGACGGGCGACAACTGTCTGCTGGCGACCAAGGTCATGGTCCCCGTCGACGGTCCGGTCCGGGAGAACACCGGCCTCCTCGGCTCCCCCTGCTTCGAGATCCCACGGTCGGTACTGCGGGACAGCACCTTCGACGACCTGAAGAGCGGCGCCGAGCTGCGCAGTGCTCTCCGGGCCAAGAACCGCCACAACGCCGTCACCATGGCGTTGTTCCTGACCACGGGATGGCTGTACTTCTTCTGCGTCATGGTCTTGTTCGCGGGGGCAGCCCAGTTGTACGCACAGTGGGGCGTGGTGGCACTCGCACTCGCCAACGCCCTCCTGCTGCCGTTCACCGTCCTGTACTACGTACTCGTCGAACGCGCGGTCAGCGCCGTGCACCGGCCGGAGCCGCTGTTCTGCTCGATCTACGACGTCCGCTTCTGGCGGCGCGAGCGGTACTGGAAGGTCCCCTCGGAGACGTATCTGCGGATCCTCAACGGCACGCCGTTCAAGAGCGTCGTGTGGCGGATGCTCGGCGTCCGCATCGGCAGCAGGGTGTTCGACGACGGCTGCAGTCTGACCGAACGGCCCATGGCCACCATCGGGGACGGCTGCACGCTGGCCGCGGGCAGCGCCGTCCAGTGCCATTCACAGGAGGACGGCACCTTCAAGTCGGATCGCAGCACGATCGGTTCCGGCTGCACCCTCGGCGTCGGTGCCTTCGTCCACTACGGCGTGACGATCGGCGACGGCGCCCTGCTGGAGGCGGACTCCTTCCTGATGAAGGGGGAGACGGTCCCGGCACATGCCCGGTGGGCGGGCAACCCGGCCCGGCCGGCCGGGCCGGAACAGGACGGCAGCGGAGGTGGGTTCTGATGGCGTCAGCGGAGACCTGCGCGGCCTCCGGGCACGACACCCTGTCCGCCGGCGGGTTCACGGCCGCACCACGCTGGGTCACGACGCCGGTGCCCGGTACAGCGGAACACACAACGGCCCTCCCCGGCGGTCTGACCGCAAACCTGCGAAGGCAGGCCGAGGCCCTCGGGGTCCCGCTCACCGCGGTGCTGCTGGCCGTGCACGTGAAGGTGCTCGCCGCACTGTCCGGCGACCGTGTCGTCCGCACCGGCTACCTCCCGCCGTCGGGTGCCGGGCCGCTGCCCTGCGGGCTGACGGTGGAGCCCGGCCCCTGGCGTCAGGTCGTGCTGGACGCCTGCCGGACCGAGGAGCAGCTCCTGGCTTCGCGTCAGGTACGGGAGAGCCGAGGTCCCTGGCCCGAGGTCGTCTTCGCCCCGGCCGACGGCGGCCCGGTCGTACCGGGGGACAGCGTGCTGAGTGTGACAGTGGTGAAGGAGGACGACACCCCGGTCTCTCTGCGTCTGCGGTACCGGACCGACGTGCTCGACGCCGGCTGTGCCGCCCGGATCGGCGGTTACCACCTCGCGGCCCTCGAACAGATCGCAGCCGACCCGGACGCCCCGCACCAGCGGCAGAGCCTGCTGTCCGCCGAGGAACTGCGCTTCCAGATCGACGGACTCGCCGGCCCGAGCCGCGAGCTGCCCGACCTCCGCTTCCACGAACTCTTCGAGGAACGGGTGCGCCGGCATCCGGACGCCGTTGCGGCGGTGCACGGCGATCGGCGATGGACATACCGGGAGCTCGACGTACGGGCCAACCGGCTGGCGCGCGGCCTGCTGGCGGAGGGCCTCGGCCCTGAGGACGTCGTCGCGGTGGTCACCGGGCGCGACCTGAACTGGATGGCCGGTGTACTGGGCGTCCTCAAGGCGGGCGGCGCCTACCTGCCGATCGACCCGCAGTACCCGCCCGGGCGTATCGCCACGATGCTCGACCGGGCCCGGTGCGAGATCGTGCTCACCGAACCGGGCAGCACCACCAACCTGGACCGGGCCGTCTCCTCGCTGCCCGGGACGCGCACGCTCCTCGTCCCCGCGCTCGCCGAGAGCGACACCGACGGAGGCGACCTCGGCCTCGACGTGGCGACGGACCGGCTCGCATACGTCTGCTTCACCTCCGGCTCCACCGGCGAGCCCAAGGGCGCGATGTGCGAGCACGCCGGCATGCTCAACCACCTTTACGCGAAGATCGACGACCTGGGGATCGGCGAGGGGCAGGTCGTGGCGCAGACCGCTTCCCAGTGCTTCGACATCTCGGTGTGGCAGCTTCTCTCCGCGCTGCTGGTCGGCGGGCGGACGCTGCTGGTGGAGCAGGAGGCGATCCTCGACGCCGACCGGTTCCTGGACACGATCGCGGAGGGCCGTGTCGAGATTCTGCAACTCGTACCGTCGTACCTCGACGTCGTCCTGTCCGCCCTCGAGCGCAGCCCGCGCGACCTGCCGGACCTGAAGTGCGTCTCGGTCACCGGTGAGGACCTGAAGCGGGAGCTCGTCCAGCGCTGGTTCACCGCCCGGCCCGGAACCCGCCTCGTCAATGCCTACGGACTGACGGAGACGTCGGACGACACCAACCACGAAGTGATGGACGCGGTGCCGGCCGGCGGGCGGATCCCCCTCGGCCGGCCCGTCAACAACGTGCGCGTCTACGTCGTCGACGACGACCTGTCACCGGTTCCCCTCGGCGCCCCCGGAGCCATCGTGTTCTCCGGCATCTGCGTCGGGCGCGGCTACGTCAACGACCCCGAACGCACCAGGTCCGTCTATCTTGCCGATCCGCACCGCCCGGGCAGGCGGCTCTACCGGGGCGGTGACTTCGGCCGCTGGCTGCCCGACGGGAAGCTGGAGTTCCTCGGCCGCAAGGACGCCCAGGTCAAGATCCGCGGGTTCCGCATCGAGATCGGTGAGATCGAGAACACCCTGCTGCGCCTGCCGGACGTGCGCGACTGCGCCGTCGTGGTCACCGGCCCGGAGGGGCACGACAGGCAACTGGTCGCCTTCTGCACCGGCCCGCGACCGCCGGCGGCCGACGACCTGCGTGAGCGGCTGGGCGAGCTGTTGCCCGAGTACATGGTCCCGGCCGCCTTCCACCAGCTCGAGAGCCTGCCCCTCACGGCCAACGGCAAGACCGACAGGAGGGCGCTGGCCGCGCTCGCCGAAGAACTCGGCGCCGCCGCCCACGCCTTCGCGGCGCCGCGGACCCCGACGGAACAGCGATTGGCGGCGGCGTGGGCCGCGGTTCTCGACGTTGCGCCCGAGCGGATCGGCCGGCGCGCGAACTTCTTCGACCTGGGCGGCACGTCCCTGTCGGCCGTGCGGCTCGCGATCTCGCTGGATCGCGTGATCTCCCTCCGCGACCTCACCCGCTGTCCGGTCCTGGCCGATCTGGCCGCCCTCGTCGACTCCCGTGACGGCGGCCGGCGCCGGACCGCGTCCGGAGTGCTGCGGACGCTCACGCCGCCGGACGGCCGCTCAGCGGGCGCCCTGGTCTGCTTCCCCGACACCGGCCGCGACGCGGCGGACTTCCGGCCGCTCGCCGACGCCCTGCGTGACAGTGGGCTGACCGTGTACGCCGCCGCGATCGCGGCCTCCGGTGCCGGGCCCCCGGTCGTCCCGCTCCTCGCGACGGAGATCGACCGACTCGGCGCCGCGGGAGTGCTGCTCTGGGGAGACGGTGCGGGTGCGGCGACCGCCGTGGACACGGCCCGGACCCTGGAGCAGCGCGGTGTGCCCGTGCGGAGAGTCTTCGCCGCCGCATCCGACGGCCACCCGGGCCTCCACGACACCGAGCCGGCGCTTCCCACCGAGCGGCTCGCCGCACCCCTGACCCTGCTCCTCCGCGCCGGTGAGCCCGGATCCGCCGAGGCGCCCGACGCACCTCGTGCCCCTGACGGCGTGGAGGGCACGCGGTGGCCACTCGGCGACCGGCAGCTCTCGGCCGGGCACCTCGACCTGTGGAACGTACCCGGCGGGGGAGGCCACTTCCTGCGCACCCGCCCGACCGAGGCGGCCAAGGCCGTGGTCCGTGCGGCCATGTCACCGTCCGACGCCTGAATCACGTACGAGAGGAGACCGACATGCTGTCCGCACTGTTCCGCAAGCAGGCGACGCCCACCGAGCCGGCGACCCTGCAGGTCGGCAGCACCACCGACGTGGAGGCATGGGCGGCCGATCAGCGGGACACCCTGCGCGGCCTCGTCGCCGAGCACGGCGCACTCATGGTCCAAGGCCTCGGGCTGCGCACCGCGGCCGACGTCGCGGCGGTCCTGCGGCAGGTGGCCACCCGCCCGGCGATCGAGCGGGAGGCCTTCGCCGCCCGCGAGAACTACGCCGAAGGCGTCTATTCGTCGTCGGCGTGGCCGGCCGGCCAAACGATGTGCATGCACCACGAGCTGAGCTACGCGGCCCAGTTCCCGGGGCTGCTGCTCTTCGCCTGCATCCGCCCGCCCACCGAGGGCGGGGCCACCGCGGTGGCCGACTCGACCGCCGTCCTGGAGGCTCTGCCGACCGGACTGGTCGAGCGCTTCGAACGGGAAGGCTGGCTGCTCACCCGCACCTACAACGACGAGATCGGCGCCACGCTCACCCAGGCGTTCGGCACCGACGACCGCGGTGCCGTCGAGGCGTACTGCCGCGCCAACGCCATCGAATGGGCCTGGCAGCCGGACGGCTCCCTGCGCACCCGGCAGCACCGCGCCGCCGTTCTGCCCCATCCCGTCACCGGCGTCCGCTGCTGGTTCAACCAGATCGCCTTCCTGAACGAGTGGACGATGGCCCCCGAGGTGCGGGAGTTCCTCATCGAGGAGTACGGCCCGGACGATCTTCCCTTCAACACCCGTTTCGGCAACGGCGATCCCTTGCCCCCTGACGTCGTCGAGCAGATCAACAAGGTCTACGAGGCACACACCCTGCGCCGGCCGTGGCAGGCCGGCGACCTGATGCTCGTCGACAACATCCGTACCGCGCACAGCAGAGAGGCCTACGCGGGTCCGCGGGACGTGGTGGTGGCGATGGCGGACCCGGTGCGCCGGACCGGACCCGCACGGATCGGGAGGGCAGCGGCATGACCACGGTGAACCACCCCCTCCTCGACGAGATCACCCGTGGCGACACCCGCTCGGACGCCCGTACCGTGCCGCCCTTCGCGGTCGTCTCCGGCGAGCAGGTCAAGAGCGTCCTGGAGGGCCGGGAGAAGGCCGTCGTGGACGTGGTCGAGGCGGCGTACCGCCTGCACGGCGCCGGTCGCACGGTCAACCCGCCGTCGTCCTTCCTGCGGTTCCCCGACCGTCCGTCGTCGCGGATCATCGCGCTGCCCGCCTCGCTCGGCGGCGAGGCACGGGTGGACGGACTCAAGTGGATCTCCAGCTTCCCGGAGAACGTGTCGTCGGAGATCCCGCGGGCCTCTGCGGTCCTCATCCTCAACGACCACGACACCGGCTATCCGTTCGCCTGCATGGAGAGCTCGATCATCAGCGCCGCCCGGACGGCCGCGTCCGCCGTGTCGGCAGCCGGCTGGCTCAGCAGGGGCCGGCCGCGCCCTGCCCGTCTCGGGTTCGTCGGCGCGGGCCTGATCGCCCGTTACATCCACACCTACCTGGACGGCACCGGCTGGTCGTTCGACGAGATCGGCGTGCACGACGTGTCCGCGGCCAGCGCGGCGGGCTTCCGCCTCTACCTGGAGCAGTCGGGAGCCGCGGGCCGGGTCACCGTGCACCACGGCGCCGAGGCGCTGATCCGCTGCAGCGATCTGGTGGTCTTCGCCACCGTCGCCGCCCGGCCGCACATCAGCGACCCCTCGTGGTTCCGCCACGATCCGGTGGTGCTGCACGTGTCGCTGCGAGATCTCGCGCCGCAGGTCCTGCTGTCCGCCACCAACATCGTCGACGACATCGACCACTGCCTCAGGGCCGCCACTTCACCCCACCTCACCGAGCAGCTCACCGGCAGCCGGACCTTCCTGCACGGCACGCTGGACGACGTGATGGCCGGAAGGGTCGAGGTGCCCGCGGACCGACCCGCGGTGTTTTCCCCGTTCGGGCTCGGAATCCTCGATCTGGCGGTCGGCCGCTACGTCTACGACGAGGTGGTCCGGTCCGGCGAACTGCACGTCATCGACAACTTCTTCCACGAGCTGCGCCGGTACGGATGAGGCGGCGCGACGTAGCGCCGCCCGGCCGGAGATCCACGGCAGACGAGGAGACCATCGTGCCCGTCATATCCGTTCCCCAAGCCTTCAACGAGGAGGACCTGTACGTCGACCTGCGGCAGATGCTCGGACAGCCTTTGTTCCTCAAGTGCGAGGGATTCAACTTCGCCGGTTCGATCAAGCTGAAGGCCGCGACCGAGATGGTGGAGTCCGCCGAGCGGAGAGGCGTCATCACCCGGGACTCCATCCTGGTCGAGTCCTCCTCCGGCAATCTCGGAGTGGCTCTCAGCATGATCGCGGCGAGCAAGGGCTACCGGTTCTTCTGCGTGACGGACACCCGCTGCAACCTGGCCACCAGGCTGATGATGGAAGCACTGGGCAGCACGGTCCACGTGGTCTCCGAGGGGACCGCCGACGGCGGTCTTCTCGGCGCACGGCTCGCATTCGTGCGTGACCTGTGCGCCGCGAATCCTCACTGCGTCTGGCTGAGCCAGTACACCAACGCCGACAACTGGAAGGCCCACTACCGCAGGACGGCTCCCGCCATCGCCCGCGGGTTCCCGGACCTGGACGTGCTGTTCATAGGTGTCGGCACCACCGGAACCCTGATGGGCTGCGCCCGCTGGTTCCGCAGATGGCACCGGCCGGTGCGCATCGTGGCGGTGGACAGCGTCGGCTCCGCGATCTTCGGCGACCCACCGGGACGCCGGATGATTCCCGGCCTCGGCATGAGCGTCCGCCCGCCGCTGCTCGACGAGTCGTACGTGGACGAGGCGGTGCGCGTCGAGGAGGCGGACACCATCCGCACCTGCCGCAGCCTGGCCATGCGCGGCTTCCTCTTCGGCGGCTCCACCGGCACGGTGGTCAGCGGCGCCAAGAAATGGCTCGACCGGCACGACACCCGCGGCCTCACCCCGGTGGCGATCGCCCCGGACCTCGGTGAGCGGTACCTCGACACCATCTACCAGTCCAACTGGGTGCGGGGCCTCTACGGCGAGGACGTCCTCCTTCCGGACGGGCCGACGGAAGGGGACGGCCGGGCACACAGAGCCGGCGCGTCCAAGGGCATGACGTTCTGACGCACGGGGCGCCTGCGCCACCTCGGCCCGTCCGGTGGCCTCGCGGAAGGCGTATGACCATGTACACCGATCACCACTTCGAGACCCTTCCTGCGGCGAGACCGCAGTCTGCACTCCGCCCGAACGACCTCGTACCCGGCGCGTGGGCACAACCTGCTCCGCCCCGGCCCGGAGCGCCGCGGCTGTGGCTCGCGCGCGTGGAGGACCTGCGCGATGTCGTCGCACCGCTCGCCGCCTCGGTGCTGGACGGCGGCGAGAGGGCACGGGAGGCGGCGCTGCGCAGGGCGGTGGACCGGGACGGCTACCGGGTCACCCATGTCTGCCTGCGGCTGCTCCTGGGTGCCTACTTGGGGATCGACCCGCCGGATGTGCGGCTCGCACGAGCGCAGTGCCCCCGGTGCGGGGGCCCGCACGGCCGCCCCCTGGTCCGCGAGGCCGCTCCGCACTTCTCCGTCTCCCGCACACCGGGGTACTGCCTCCTCGCCTTCGCGGTCACCGAGGTCGGCGCCGATGTGGAGAAGGTTCCCTCCTCCGCCCTCGTCGAGGAGATGTCCGCGGCGTTGCACCCTCGGGAGACCGCCGAGCTCGCGGCCTGCCCCCCGGCGGACCGCCCGGCGGCGTTCGCCCGGGCATGGACCCGCAAGGAGGCGTATCTGAAGGCGCTCGGCACCGGACTCGGACGCGACCTTCGCTCGGACCACCTCGGCACGTCGCCACATCCGGCCCGGATAACCGGCTGGTCGGTCATCGACGTCTCCGTTCCCGCGGGCTACGAGGCAGCCGTCGTGGTTCGCCGCGGCTGACAGGAGCGCCGTCGAACGCGATGCGGGCGGCGGTCACGCGGGAACGTGGATGTAGGCCAGCGGGTCGGTGGTGGGCTGCAGGGACCCGCCGACAGGTTCGACGGTGATACAGACGGCGGTGGCCTCCTTGAGCGGCCCGTCGAGGACGCGGGCCTGGCGGCCGCCCGAGCCGGGCAGCAGACCAGCGGGCCGGTACTGCTCGCCTTCGGCGTACCACAGCTCGTAGACCTGGTCCTCGGCGAGGGAAGGCAGGCCGGAGGCGATGAACGCGGCCCGGCCCTGGGACCGGGAGGTGATCACACTCGCAGTGGCGCCGTCGGGCAGGCCCTCGGTGCTGATCGTCGCGTCCCGGGCGGCGATGACGTCGGCGAGGGCGGCCGTGTCGGAGCGCACCTCGGCGAGCCGCAGGCGCGCGCTGTCGGCCCCGGAGTGCTGCCACGCCGCCACACCGCCCAGGCCCACCGCTGCCGCGAGGCACGCGGCCATCGCCAGCCGTAGGCCCCGCTGCGGCCGGCGGGGCCGTTGCCGCGCGCCGGGGGAGGGCCGGTCCTGCCGGACGGAGGCGATCTCCGCCAGCACTCGGCGGCGCAGGTCCGCGGGCGGCGCGAGAGACTCGGCCGCGGCCAGCAGGGCGGCGGTGGGCGTCAGCTCGTCGGCTTCACGGCGGCAGGACGCACACCCGGCCAGGTGGTTCTCGAAGGCCGCCTCCTCGGCGAGCGGCAGGGCGTGCAGCGCGTAGGCGCCGATGGGGAGATGCGGGTCGTCGATGCTCATGAGGCGGCCTCCAGACACTCGCGCAGGTTCTGCAGCCCCTGCCGCATCCGTGACTTGATCGTTCCCGCCGGGGCGGCCAGGGCATCGGCCACCTCCGCGTACGTCAGGCCCTGGTAGAAGGCGAGCATCAGAGGCACCCGCTGCGCGTCCTTCAGAGCGCTCAGGCAGCGGAAGACCACCCGCTGCTCCTCGCGGCCTTCCACTGCTTCGGCGACCATGTCGAAGGGCGGCTCGTGCTCCAGCACGACGGAGCGCAGCTCGCGGGCCCTGCCGGCGGCCACGGAACGTACCCGGTCCACCGCCCGGCGGTGCGCCAGGGTGAGCACCCAGCTCCGGGCGGCTCCCCGCTCCGGACGGAAGCGGTCCGCGGTGCGCCACACCTCGATCATGACGTCCTGAGTCACCTCTTCCGCCTGTGCCTCGTCCCGCAGCACCCGGCGGGCCAGTCCCATCACCGGCGGTGCGAGAGCGTCGTAGACGCCGGCGAAGGCCTGCTGATCGCCCTCGGCCGCACGGGTGAGCAGGCCGTCCACCCGGTCGTCGTCCTCGGGACGCCCGGCGCCGTGCTTGCCGTCACTCCTGGTGCCCGGCATCTGTTCCACACTCCATCGCCGCTCCTCGACTCGGCTCGACCCCATACCGTCGGCGCTCTTCGCGCATCCGGCCGAGAGCCGTCCGCCTGACGTATTCACCTCCTTGCCGCAGACGGCCGCCGGACGATGTCGCTCGCCCGGGGACCGGTGCCGGACTGTTCAGGTGCACGACCGCGTGCACGGTCCTGCACTCCCGTCCCAGGCACCGGATCGAGGAACAACCCCTCATCGGTTATTCGAAGCTGCGGACCCCGTGGATCACAGTGATCAGCGACTGGGGCGATATTCGGGACCCCGGTTCGTCGGCGCCGTCACGCGCGTCCTGACGCCCGGGCCACCTCTCACCCGACCGGGAACGGTTGCCGACCTGTCGGACCCCGGAATGGGGATCAGGGCGGGTGCCGGTGGCCCAGGGCGAGTGAACACGCGGCGCTGGTGCCGGTCGGGAAGGACGGCGGACCACAGTGCTCTCGGCGGACCACAGTGCTCTCAGACCGGCTTCGAGGGGCGCGGTGCACGGCCCGGCGACCGGGACAAAGGCCGTGGAGACGACTGTCGGATGCGCGATGCTGAAGGCGGAGACGGTGCACAGGCATGAGGCGTTTCGGAAACCCCACTTTCGAGTGAACCGCCCGCAGGCATCTGTCAGTTCACTCTTCGTGCGTAAAGATTTCGGTGTCCCGGTCGCCGCCGTGCACGTGTCCCCGTGGGGCGGCAGGCGACCCCATGTCTCCGTGGGGGTTCCACCACCTTGAACAGCAATACCTTCCGCATGCCCGCACGCAAGGCCGCCGCGGCGACCGCCGCCGTCGCTCTGGCCGCCACGCCGGTCGCGCTCGCCGGCCCTGCCCACGCCACCGGCGGCGGTGAGGGAAGTGCCACCGCGGTCGTGCTCCGTACCGGCCTGGACGTCTCCCTGCTCGACAAGACCGTCCATGTGCCGCTCAGGACGACGCTCAACGAGGTCCGGGCGCCCGGCAGCGCCGAGAAGACCGCGCTGAGCGTCGAGTTGGACGGCGTGGGCAACGACGGGCAGGTCCAGGTGCTGCGTGCGGACGTGGCGACCGCGAAGGCCACGGTGGAGAGCGGCAGGGCCGAGGCCCGCAGCACCCTCGCCAACGCGAGGGTGCACGTGCCCGGCCTGCCGCTGCTGTCGCTGATCGAGGTCGAGCAGGTCACGTCGAAGGCCGTCTGCGAAACGGGCCGGCAGCCCGTCGCCGAGTCGAATCTGCTGGGGAAGGTGAGGGTCCTCGGCAAGAAGGTCACACTCAGCACGGGCGGCCCGACACGCGTCGAGGTGCCGGGCGTGGGCGAGGTGACCCTCGAGCTGTCCAAGACCCGCACCACGTCCCGTACGGCCGCCGCGACGGCCCTGCAGCTGAAGGTCGCCCTCAACCCGCTGGAGCTGAACGTCGCCGAGGTCGACGGCGAGGTCACGCTCGCGGAGGCGACCTGCGAGGCGCCCGGCGCGACGTCGGGCGGGACCGCGAAGCCGGCCGAGCCGACGCCCCCCGTTGACGACAAGCCCGCCGACGACAAGCCGGCCGACGAGAAGCCCGCCGAGGGGATCTCCGCCCAGTCCGGCGAGCAGCCCGGCGAGGACAACCTGGCGGCGACCGGCGGCAGTTCCACGACGCCGTACCTCGCGGGCGGCGCGGCCGTCCTGCTCGCCGTCGGTGCCGCGGCGACCTTCATCGGCCGTCGCCGCTCCAGGGGCTGAGCCCGCCACGGCGGCCGGGTCCCTCGAGGAGGGGAGAGGGGCCCGGCCGCAACCGCCTCCGTCTTGGGCATCGCCCGGTGTGCCCGGCACCGGGTGCCAAGTGCCCGGGGACACAACCGCCTCGGCGCCCGATTCCGTCAGTGGCCGACCATCGTCAGCGCCTGGTCGAGTGCCTGGAGGAAACGGTTCGTCGTGACACGGTCGCGCACCGCGAGCCGCAGCCACTCGTCGTCCAGGCCCGGGAACGTGTCCCCGCGCCTGGCCGCGAAACCGAGCCGCCGCAATTGCTCCCGCACCTGCGCGGCACGCCGCACCCGTACGAGGACGAACGGCCCCTCGGCCGCCTCCACCGCACGGACCTCCTCGAACTCGGCCAGCCCCGCCAGCAGATGGGCACGGTCCGCGGCGATCCGCAGCGATGCCGCCTCCGCCTCCGCCAGCGCCGCCGGGCCCATGCACGCCTCCGCCGCGACCAGCGCCGGCGTCGACACCGGCCAGAGCGGCTGCGCCCGCTCCAGTGCCGCGATCGTCCGCGGCTCCGCCAGCACATAGCCGATCCGCAGGCCCGCGAGCCCCCACGTCTTGGTGAGGCTGCGCAGCACCACGAGGCCGGGCACGTCCGTCCGACCCGCCAGCGCCTCGCGTTCGCCCGGCACCGCGTCCATGAACGCCTCGTCCACCACAAGCAGACGCCCGGGACGGGCCAGCAGGGCTATGTCCTCCGCGGCGTGGAGCACGGACGTCGGATTGGTCGGGTTGCCGACGACGACCATGTCCGCCTCGTCCGGAACGGACTTGGGGTCGAGCCGGAAGCCGTCCTCCTCCCGCAGCAGCAGCCGCTCCACGGCGTGGCCCGCGTCGCGCAGCGCCGCCTCCGGCTCCGTGAACTGCGGGTGCACCACAAGGGGCCGCCGCACCGGAAGGGCCCGCGCCAGCAGCACGAACGCCTCCGCCGCGCCCGCCGTCAGCAGGACGTGGTCCTCCGGCAGCCCGTGCCTGCGGGCGACGGCGGTACGGGCGGCCCGGCCGTCCGGGTACGCGGCGAGCGAGCCCAGCGAAGCCGCGATGCACTCGCGCAGCCAGCTCGGAGGCGTGCCGGTACGGACGTTGACGGCGAGGTCGATCAGACCCGCCGCGCCGTCCCGCACCTCCACGTCGCCGTGGTGCCGCAGGTCGTGCCCGCCGGAACGCTGCTCCGGATCCTCCGGGCGCTCGGGGTGCTCAGCGTGCCTGTACATGGCTGCCGTGCCGTGGTGGGGGCGAACTGGTCACGGAAGTCTCCTCGGTGTGGGGGCGAACAATGAGGGATCGAACGGAGGTGAACAAACGCACGGACATCATGTCCTCTGCGGCCGCGTCACGGCAGTGGTCGAAGGCGTCCGCGACCCCAGGCGGGCGATCGCGCACGTCGCACCTGCAGGCCGGCCCGACGGTGCCGACCGCCGTTTGGGGACCAGCAGTTCGCCGCCCTCCGCCAGCGCCGCGGCCTCCGCGACCGACGGCGTTCCCACCGCACGCAGTGCGGCGCGGGACGGGTTCTCCACGGGGACCCGCGCCAAACGCTCCGCGCCGTACGTCCACAGCGGAACACCCAGGCGCTCCGCGGCGCCCAGCACGCCGGGTTCCGCCGCTTTCGCGTCGACGGTCGCCAGGGCCACCACGTCGGCCGCCGACAGCCCCGCGTCGCGCAGCGCCTCCTCGACCAGGCCGTGCACCTCGTCGGCCGGCACACCGCGCGACGCGCCGACACCGACGACCAGGCCCCTGGGCCGTGCGTCGGAGCCGGCCGCCGGCCCGGTCGCCGAGCTTGCCGTCGGTCCCGTCACGGGCCTTGCCGTCGTGCCGCCTGTCGGTCCGGTCACGGGCCCTGCCGCCATGCCCTCTGTCGGCCCCGTCGCAGACCTTGCCGGCGTACCGGCTCCGGACCTCGCCCTCGCACAGTCCGTCGGCCCGGTCGGGGAGCCTGGCGTCGTCCCGGCTCTCGGACCGGCCGCGGTGCCACTCCGCGTCCTGCCCACGGCATCGCTCACGGGGCGGCTCCCCTGTCGCCGGCCGGCGGCCCTTCCGACCGTGGCCGACGCCCCGTCAACCGGGTGAACCGGACGCACAGCGATGTGCGGGAGCGCCCCGGGATCGGCTAGCAAGGGCGCATGGCGGTGATCGTCGCGCTCGGCGCGTTCCTGATGACGCTCTTCGGAGGCTGGACGGCCGGTCGCGTCACCGACCGCCGCCACCTCGTGCTGGGCCTTGCCGGCGGGCTGATGCTCGGCGTCGTCGGTCTCGAACTGCTGCCGGAGGCGCTGGAGGCCGCGGGCGGACCGGTGCTGGGCGTGCCGCAGGCCCTGCTGCTGTTCGTCGGCGGCTTCCTCACCGCGCACATGGTCGAACGGCTGCTGGCCGTACGGCAGGCGGCGCACGGGGCGGACCACCGCGTGCCGCAGGTGGGTCTGACGGCGGCCGCGGCGATGGTCGCCCACAGCCTGATGGACGGCATCGCGCTCGGCGTCGCGTTCCAGGTCGGCGGCGGGATGGGCGCCGCCGTGGCGCTCGCCGTCGTCACCCACGACTTCGCCGACGGGTTCAACACGTACACGATCACCAGCCTGTACGGGAACACCCGCCGCAAGGCGAACATGATGCTGCTCGCCGACGCGGCAGCCCCCGTCGTCGGCGCGGCGTCGACCGTGCTGTTCACTCTTCCTGAGGATCTTCTCGGCAGCTACCTCGGCTTCTTCGGCGGTGCGCTGCTGTACCTGGCTGCCGCAGAGATCCTGCCCGAGGCGCATCACGAACACCCGGCCCGTTCCACCCTGTTGTGCACCATCGGGGGAGTGGGCTTCATCTGGCTGGTCGTCGGTGTCGCCGAGTGACACCGTGAAGGAAGCCGTCGCCTCCCCGGGTCTTCCTCCGCTCATGTGCCGCACGCCGCCACGAACCGGGCGGCCACCTCCGGCCGCGACGCCCAGTGCGTGTGCAAGTAGCTGGCGTGCACGCCCCCCTGCACGAAGCCCTCGACCCGGCGCTCCGGCCGCACCATGCCCCACGCGGGCACCGGCCCCGCGCCCGGCTCCAGCACCGTGCGGTGGAACTCGTGGCCCCGCAGCCGTGTTCCCGCCGCCGCGAGCGGGCTGTCGCTCACCGCGACGGCCTCCCGGTAGCCGAGGGTCAGCCGGCCCGACATGCGCGCGTCGGCGTCCAGCACACCGCACATGGGCCTGCCGTCCAGGGACCTGGCCAGGTAGAGCAGCCCCGCGCACTCGGCCGCGACCGGCGCGCCCGAGCGTGCCAGTTCGGCTACCGCCTTGCGCAGCGGCTCGTTCGCGGACAGCTCGGGCGCGTACACCTCCGGGAAGCCGCCGCCGATGACGACACCGCTGGTGCCTTCGGGGAGTTGTTCGTCGCGGAGCGGGTCGAAGGCCACGACCTCGGCCCCGGCGGCCCGCAGCAGTTCCACATGCTCCGCGTACGAGAACGTGAACGCGGCGCCGCCGGCGACCGCCACCACCGGCCGCACGGCCCCGGCGTCCGCGGCGGTGGACGCGACCGCGCCCGCGGCCGGCGGCCCTGCCTCGAAAGCGGGCTCCCATGCCTCCGCGTGCAACGGGGGCGCGCTGCGCGCCAGCGCCAGCAGCCCGTCGAGATCGCACCCGGCCCGCACCTGCTCGGCCATCGACGCCACCGCGTCCACCGCCTCCGCCTGCCGTTCGGCGACCGGCACCAGGCCCAGGTGACGCGACGGCGTCGCCACCTCGGCCGCCCGCCGCAGCACGCCGAGCACCGGCACGCCCGATCCGCCGAGGGCCTCCCGCAGCAGGTGCTCGTGCCGGTCGGTGGCGACCTTGTTGAGGATCACCCCGCCGATCCGTACCTCCGGGTCCCACGACGCGAACCCGTGCACCAGCGCCGCCACCGACCGGGACTGCGACGACGCGTCCACCACCAGTACCACGGGGGCGCGCAGCAGCTTCGCGACCTGCGCGGTCGAGGCCAGCTCGCCCTGGTCGGCGGCTCCGTCGTACAACCCCATCACGCCCTCGACGACGGCGAGTTCGCAGCCGTCGGCACCGTGCCGGAACAGCGGGGCGACCAGCTCCGTGCCGCACAGGTACGCGTCGAGGTTGCGGCCCGGACGGCCGGTGGCCAGCGCGTGGTAGCCGGGGTCGATGTAGTCAGGGCCCACCTTGTGCGGTGAGACCGTGAGACCGGCAGCGGTGAACGCGGCCATCAGGCCCGTCGCGACCGTGGTCTTGCCCGCGCCGGAGGACGGCGCGGCGATGACGAGTCGTGCTACCACTCGATGCCCCGCTGGCCCTTCTGACCCGCGTCCATCGGGTGCTTGACCTTCGACATGTCGGTGACCAGGTCGGCGAAGTCGATCAGCTTCTGCGGCGCGTTGCGGCCGGTGATCACCACATGCTGGGTGCCGGGCCGCCCGCGCAGCACCTCGATCACCTCGTCGGTGTCGATCCAGCCCCAGTGCAGCGGGTAGGCGAACTCGTCGAGCACGTACAGCTTGTGCGTCTCGGCGGCGAGGTCCCGCTTGACCTGCTCCCAGCCCTCACGGGCCTTGTCCTCGTTGGACTGCTCGCCCTCCGCGGGGGCGCGCTGGATCCACGACCAGCCCTCGCCCATCTTGTGCCAGGCGACCGTGCCGCCCTCCCCGCTCGCGCCCAGCACCTTGAGCGCGTTCTCCTCGCCGACCTTCCACTTCGCCGACTTGACGAACTGGAACACCCCGACCGGCCAGCCCTGGTTCCAGGCCCGCAGCGCCAGCCCGAAGGCGGCCGTCGACTTGCCCTTGCCGATGCCCGTGTGCACGAACACCAGCGGACGGTTGCGGCGCTGGCGGGTGGTGAGTCCGTCGTCCGGTACGACGGACGGCTGTCCCTGCGGCATTACGCGGCCCTCCTTGTGGCGGATACGTCCCGGACGTCCTTGACGAGCCCGGCGATCGATTCGGCCCGCAGTTCGTCGAGAGTGACGGCGCTGCCGCCCAGCTCCCGCGCGAGTGTGCCGGCCAGGCCGAACCGCACCGGCCCGGCCTCACAGTCCACGACGACGGCCGCGGTTCCCTCCGCGGAGTGCAGCCGTGCGGCGCGCAGGGCCGGCGCGAACGCGTCCCCCGACCCCGCGGCAGTGGCCCGTCCGTCGGTGACCACGACCATCAGAGGACGGCGCGACGGATCACGCAGCCGCTCGATGCGCAGCACGTCGTGCGCCTTGAGCAGTCCCTGCGCCAGCGGCGTACGGCCGCCCGTCGGCAGGGACTCCAGCCGGGCCGCCGCCGCGTCCACCGAGGACGTGGGCGGCAGCGCCAGCTCCGCGCCCTTGCCCCGGAAGGTGATCAGCCCCACCTTGTCGCGCCGCTGGTACGCGTCGAGCAGCAGCGACAGCACCGCGCCCTTGACCGCGCCCATCCGCTTCCTGGCCGCCATCGAACCGGACGCGTCGACCACGAACAGCACGAGGTTCCCCTCACGCCCCTCGCGGGTCGCCTGCCGCATGTCGTCCCGGCGGACCACCAGCCCGGGACCGCTGCGCCCGCGGGCGCGCTGGTGCGGAGCGGCCGCCTGCACGGTGGCCGTCAGGTGCAGCTTGGTGAGCGCGCCCTGGGGCCGTCGTGCGCCGGTGGTACGGCCGTGCTCGGTACGCGCCCGCGACCTGCGTCCCGCCGCGCCCTCGCCCAGGCCGGGCACGCTGAGCATCTTGGTACGGAAGGGCTCCGTGGCGCGCGCGGGCTGCTGCTCGGCGCCCGCGCCCGGCGCCCCTTCCGGTGCCTGACCGGTCTCGGGCGCGGACCCGGCCGCCTCACCGCTGTCCGGTCCGCCGCGCTGCGGCGGCACCCCGCCGCCTCCGCCGTCGGGCCCGCCCTCCGGACCGGGATCCGGGTCGTTCGGGTCCGGGTCGTTCGGGTCCGGGTCCCCGCCGGGCCCGCCGAACTCGTCCAGCGTCTCGTCCAGTTTGCTCTCGTCCAGGCCGGGCGCGTCGAAGGGGTTGCGCCGCCTGCGGTGCGGCAGCGCCAGCAGCGCGGCCTGCCGGACGTCCCCCTCCACGACCTCGTCCCGTCCGGCCCACGCGGCCAGCGCGGTCGCCGTACGGGCCATCACGATGTCGGCACGCATACCGTCCACCTCGAACGCCGCGCAGGTTGCGGCGATCTGACGCAGCGCCACGTCACCGAGCACCACGCGCGGCAGCAGCTCCCGCGCCGCCACGATCCGCCCGCGCAGCGCCTCCTCCTCACCGGCCCAGCGTGCCGCGAAGCCGCCGGCGTCGTCGTCGTACGCGAGCCTGCGCCGTACGACCTCCACCCGCTGGTCGGGGTCGCGGGAAGCCGCGACCTCCACGGTGAGCCCGAAGCGGTCCAGCAGCTGCGGCCGCAGCTCGCCCTCCTCGGGGTTCATGGTCCCGACGAGCAGGAAGCGGGAGGCGTGCCGTACGGAGACGCCTTCACGCTCGACGTACGAAGCACCCATGGCGGCGGCGTCCAGCAACAGGTCGACGAGGTGGTCGTGCAGCAGGTTGACCTCGTCGACGTACAGCAGCCCCCGGTGCGCGTCCGCGAGCAGACCGGGCTCGAACGCCTTCACGCCCTCGGCGAGCGCCCGCTCGATGTCGAGCGCCCCGACGAGCCGGTCCTCGGAAGCGCCGACGGGCAGTTCCACCATGCGCGTCGGCCGTGCCACTCCCGGCCCCGCCTCGTGCGGGCCGTCCGGACACGCCGGGTCCGGGGCCGTGGGGGCGCAGGAGAACCGGCACCCCGCGACCACGTCGACGTCCGGCATGAGGGAAGCGAGCGCCCGCACGGCGGTCGACTTGGCGGTCCCCTTCTCGCCGCGCACGAGCACGCCGCCGACCGCCGGACTGACCGCGTTGAGCAGCAGGGCCAGCCGCAGGTCGTCCATCCCGACGACCGCGGTGAACGGATAGGGGGTGCTCATCGCCTGATCACTCCTTCGCTGGAGCCGCGGAGCGGCTCGCCTGTGCCCTGCCGGATTCGCCGGCGGGCCGATTGCCCGGCGACCGCTCTCACGGCGCGCCCGGAGGGATGAACGGCAGTCCCGCCGGCGCCCCTTCCTCGATCAGCCTCATCAACGCCCCCGTGTCCGCGTGCTCTTCGATCAGATCCCCCAGCCGGTCCAGCTGCTCCTCGCGCAGCGCGTCGAAGCACGTGTCCGGCGCGGGCACGAAACGGCGGCCCGCCTGTGCGGCGACCTCCCGCAGGAAGGCCCGCCGGAAGCCGTCGCTCTCCAGCGACCCGTGCCAGTGCGTGCCCCACACGGCGCCCACCCGGCAGCCGTCGAGGAAGGCGTCGCCGCCGAGGACCTCCGCGACGCCGTGATGGATCTCGTATCCCTCGACGCGTGTGCCGAGCGCCTCGCCGACGGGCCGGGCGAGGGTCTTCTCCGGTGCGAACCGCACCCGTACGGGCAGCAGCCCGAGCCCGTCGACCGCGCCGGCCCTCGACTCGACGTCGTCCTGGATGTGTTCGCCCAGCGCCTGGAAGCCGCCGCAGATGCCGAGCACCGGCCTGCCCTCTGCCGCGCGCCGGACCAGGGCGTCCGCGAGGCCGCGCTCACGCAGCCACGCCAGTGCCTTCACCGTGCCGCGCGTGCCGGGGACCACGACCAGGTCGGCGTCCACGAGCTCCTCCGCCCGGTCCACGAACCGGACCACGACGCCCGGTTCCGCCGCCAGCGCGTCCACGTCCGTGAAGTTCGACATCAGCGGGACGGCGCACACCGCCACCCGCAGCACGTCCTCACCGACGGGCGCGGCCACCACCGACTCCCGCACGGCGCCGCGCAGGGACACTCGCAGCCCGTCCTCCTCGTCGATACCGAGCCCGTGCGCGTACGGCAGCACCCCGAACGTCCGCCGCCCGGTCAGCCCGAGCAGCATCTCGAGCCCCGGCTCCAGCAGCGACACGTCACCGCGGAACTTGTTGACCAGGTAGCCCGCCACAAGGGCCTGGTCCTCGGGGCTCAGCAGCGCCGTCGTACCGAAGAACTGGGCGAAGACGCCGCCCCTGTCGATGTCCCCGACCACGAGCACCGGCAGCCTGGCGGCCCGTGCGATGCCCATGTTGACGATGTCCGTGCGGCGCAGGTTGATCTCGGCCGGACTGCCCGCCCCCTCGCAGATCACGGCGTCATACGTGCCCCGCAACTCCTCCAGGCACGCCATCACCGGCTCGAACAGCTCCCGCTGCCGGCCGCCGTGGTACCCCTTGGCGCTCAGCTCGCCGACCGGCCGGCCCATCAGCACCACCTGGCTGGAACGGTCGCTGCCCGGCTTGAGGAGGACGGGATTCATCAGCGCGGTCGGCTCCACCCGCGCGGCCTGCGCCTGCATGGCCTGCGCCCGCCCGATCTCCGCGCCCTCGCGCGTCACGAACGAATTCAGGGACATGTTCTGCCCCTTGAACGGCGCGACCTTCACGCCCTGGCGCACCAGCCACCGGCAGATCCCGGCGGTCACGACACTCTTGCCCGCGTCCGAGGTGGTCCCGGCGACGAGCAGCCCCCCACCGGTCATGCCGGCCTCCTTCCGCCGCGGCCATGCCGCAGCACCCGCCCCGCCGCGCAGACGGCGAGGGTCAGCAGGCCGACCCGGCGCGAGAGCCGCACCGCCCGTCCGATGTCACCGAACTCCACCGCGCGCCCGGCCTTGTTGAGCACCGGCCGGTGCTCGACCCGCCCGCCGTACGAGAGGGAACCGCCCAGCCGCACGCCCAGGGCACCCGCGAAAGACGCCTCCACAGGGCCCGCGTTGGGGCTGGGGTGCTTGGCCGCGTCCGCGCGCCAGGCCCGTACGGCTCCACGCCGGTCCGGGCCGCAGAAGGCCGCCAGGACCGCGGTCAGCCGGGCGCCGGGCCACCCGGCGACGTCGTCCAGGCGGGCCGACGCCCAGCCGTACCGCAGGTAGCGGGGGGACTTGTGGCCGACCATCGCGTCCAGGGTGTTCACCGCCCGGAAGCCGACCAGCCCGGGCACGCCGGCCAGCGCCCCCCACACCAGGGCCCCGACGACCGCGTCGGAGGTGTTCTCCGCGACGGACTCGACGACGGCGCGGGCGATCTGCTGCTCGTCCAGGGCCTGCGGGTCGCGTCCGCAGAGGTGGGGCAGCCGCTTGCGGGCCACCTCGACGTCACCTGCGGCCAGCGCGTCGCCGATGGCCGTGGCCTCCCGCCCCAGGGTCGTACCGCCGACGACCGCCCAGGTGGCGGCGGCGGTCAGGGCGACGGACGCGGCGGGGGAGCGGCGTACGGCGCGGGAGGCCAGCACGGCGGCCGCGACGGCGCCACCGGCGCACACAGCGGTGTGCAGGGCGCCCCGGCCGCGGTGGTCGCGCCAGAGGACACGCTCGACGGCGCTCGCGGCCCGTCCGAACGCGGCGACCGGATGCCCGCGGCGGGGATCGCCGAGGAGCAGGTCGCCGGCGAGGCCGGCGGCGGCGCCGTACACGAAGACTCGGTCGGCACGCATGGGATCAGCGATCCCAGGGGTGGTGTCCGACGGACAGGGCTGTACCGCGTCCGGGCATGCGAAAAGTCCTCACTCAGGGTCCGCGCCCTGGTTCGACGTGACCGGCGGTGAGAGTTCCTGGCTCCCCGGGACCGTTCATCCCGGGTGACAGTGGCGGGACCGCGCCGGATTCGCACCGGACTTCCTCTTCTGCCGCCGTTGTTGGCCCCGGCAGTCCACCACGCCCGCGAACGCCCGTCAACCCACCCTTGACCTGCGGCGGGACAGTGTGCCGAGCCCCACACGGGCGGACACACGACCGCCGGGCCGCGAACACCCGGGGGTGCTCGCGGCCCGGCCGTCGAAGGGCGGTGCGGTCGTCAGACGACGATGAGGTAGATCCCGTAGGACACGGCCGCCGCGCAGAGCGCGAAACAGGCGTACGCGCCGGTGCGGGCCAGTGCGCCGGAGCCTCCGGCCCGGGTGGCCGCCTCCTGCTTGGTGAGGCCCACGATGCCCAGGGTGAAGAGTCCCACCAGCGCGACGGTGGCGACGAGGCTCACGCCGAAAACGGAGCCGAGAGCAGTCCAGTCGATCTTCATTCCGTTACTTCCTTACACCGTGGCCGGGCGGGGCGACTCGGTCTCGGGTTCGGCCGGGGCCGCGATGGTGGCCTTCAGGTCACCGGCGGGCGGCGGGGTGACGGCCGCGATGGCGGTCGTGACGACGCCCGCGGGCTCCTCCTCCACGTCGTTGACGTTGGTGTGGTCGACGACCTGACGGCGCGAGATGAACCAGATCGCGACGCAGGAGGCGACGAGGAAGACGGCGACGGCCGCGACACCCCAGTCACCCTGCTTGGTGACGTACTCGGAAGCCGCCGCGACGAGACCGGCGGCCGGCAGGGTCAGACCCCAGGCCACGAACATCCGGGTGGCGGTGGACCAGCGGACCACACCGCCCTTGCGGCCGAGCCCGGCACCCATGACGGCACCGGAGCACGAGTGCGTCGTCGACAGGGAGAAGCCGAGGTTGGAGGAGGCGAGGATCACGCTGGCCGCGCTGGTCTGGGCGGCGAAGCCCTGCTGCGGCTGGAGGTCGGTGAGGCCCTTGCCCATGGTGCGGATGATGCGCCAGCCGCCGAGGTAGGTGCCGAGCGCGATCGCCACACCGGCGGAGACGATGACCCACATCGGAGGGTTGGAACCGGGGGCGACCACGTTGCCGGCCACGAGGGCCAGCGTGATGATGCCCATCGTCTTCTGGGCGTCGTTGGTGCCGTGCGCCAGGGAGACCAGGCCCGCGGAGGCGATCTGCCCGGCTCGGTAGCCCTTCGCCGTGGCCTTCGGGTCCGTGTTCTTGCCGATCTTGTACGTCAGCCGGGCCGCCAGCATCGCGGCGAGGCCGGCGACGAGCGGCGCGGCGACGGCCGGGATCAGGACCTTGGTGACGACGACGCCGCCGTTGACGCCGCCGAAGCCGACCGAGGCGACCGTGGCGCCGATCAGGCCGCCCATGAGGGCGTGCGACGAGCTGGACGGCAGGCCCACCAGCCAGGTGAGCAGGTTCCACAGGATGGCGCCGACGAGCGCCGCGAAGATGACTTCAGGTGTGATGCCTGATTCGTCGACCAGTCCACTGGAGATCGTCTTGGCGACCTCCACGGAGAGAAAAGCACCGACGAGGTTCAGAACGGCGGACATGGCCACCGCGGTTTTGGGCTTCAGAGCGCCGGTCGAGATGGTCGTCGCCATCGCGTTGGCGGTGTCGTGGAAACCGTTCGTGAAATCGAACACGAGAGCTGTCACGATCACAATCGCGAGCAGCAGCGTGATGTGTTCCATTTACCCAGGCAATCGTTTGACGTCATTGACGCGAGGACCGTAAGCAACCTGGATGAACGGAAGGTGAACTGGGTCGGGCGCTGCGGTGTCCCCAAGTGATGCCGGCCGATTCCGCTTGTCCGTTTTCGGACCCCGCGGCGCTCCCCGCAGCCACTCGAACACCCTCCGTGTCCCCGTGCCCGCCGGCCTCGCCTGAAAGGATCGCGGGCATGACTGATGAGGCGCGGCAGAGCGCGGTCGAACGCGCATGGCGGGAGCTCGTGGACACCGCCCGCAGAACGGCGGCAGAAGGCCTCGTGGTGGGCACCTCCGGCAACGTCTCCGTACGGGTGGGCGAACTGATCCTCGTCACCCCGAGCGGAGTCCCCTACGACCGGCTCACCCCGCGGGACACCGTCGCCGTCGACCTCGACGGCAGACAGGTCATCGGCGACCTGCGGCCCACCAGCGAGCTGCCGCTGCATCTCGCGGTCCACCGCCACACCGACGCGGCCGCCGTCGTGCACACGCACGCCGTGCACGCCACAGCGGTCTCCACGCTCGTCCCCGAGCTCCCGCCCGTCCACTACATGACCGCCGCCCTCGGCGGACCGGTCCGCGTCGCGGGCTACGCCCTGTACGGCACGGAGGAATTGGCCCGGAACATGCTCCAAGCCCTGCGCGACCGCTCGGCCTGCCTCCTCCAGAACCACGGGACCGTCACCTACGGCGCCACCCTGTCCGAGGCGTACGACCGCACGGCACAGCTCGAGTGGATGTGCCGCCTATGGCTGACGGCCTCCTCCGTCCCCGGCCGCACCCCGACGCTGCTCTCCGAGTCCCAGCTCGCGGAGGTCTCCCACCACCTCCACGACTACGGCCAGCGCCCCGCCTAGCCACCGCGCCTCGCCGGTCGGGCCGACTTCGTCAGCCTCGCCTGCGTTCGAGGCGCGGGGCTGGTGGGGGCCCCACGCCGCCAGGCGTCGGGGGAGGAGCCCCGGTCTCGGGAAGGGGCGGGGTGGGGGAACAAGCGACGCCCACGGGGCCACACACGCGGCCCCGCCCACTGGCCCCCTCCCGCACCCGCCCCGACACTGGAAGACGTGCGCCCCGCTACAGCGACGGCAGCGGCCGTCACCACCCTGATCGGAGTCGGCGCGGCAGCAGTCGCGGCCGGCCGTTACGCGAGCCACGCCGCCCTGCGGGCGGCCAACAGGCCCCTGCCCGGCGACCCCCGGCTCACCGTCCACGGCACACCCCCCGGCGCCGTCGTCCTGACCCGCAGCCTGGCCTCCCTGCGCCCGGGCACTTACGGGCTGGAAGCGTCCGGCGTCCACGCGGTCGTGGGGGAGGTCCTCGGCGGCGTCCCGCGCGACGCGGACACGGTCGTGCGCCGCCTCGTACGCGTCACCGAAGGCGAACTGGAGTCCGGCACCAAGGTGCGGCTCACTCCGCAGGTCCACCGGGGAGACCCCACCGGCGCGCTCGGCATAGAGCACTCCGAGGTCCTCGTCCCGGGCGAACTCGGCGCGCTCCCCGCTTGGTTCGTGCCCGGCCCGCGCTCCACCTGGGTCATCGCCGTGCACGGGATCGGCACCACCCGGGAACACACCATGAACGTGCTGGGCTGCCTGCACGCCCTTCAGTTCCCGGTGCTGTCCCTCGCCTACCGGGGAGACTCCGGCGCCCCACGGCCCCCGGACGGGCTGGGCCACCTCGGCGACTCCGAGTGGCGCGACCTCGACGCCGCCGTCCGCCACGCCGTGCGCTATGGCGCCGAGCGCGTCATCGTCCACGGCTGGTCCGTCGGCGCCTCGATGGCGCTCCACGCCGCCGCCAACTCCGGTCTGCGGGACCGGATCAGCGGCGTCGTCCTCGACTCGCCGGTCCTCGAATGGGAGGCGACGGTGCGGGCCCTGGCCGCCGCCCGCAGGACCCCCGCCCCGCTGCTTCCGCTCGCGGTCCGGGCCGCCCAGGGCCGCACGGGAGCACACGGCGACCGCCTCGCCGAAGCCGGCGACCCGAAGTCGCTGGCCGTGCCGACGCTGATCTTCCACGGCCCCGACGACACCCTGGCGCCCTGGCGCGGCTCGCGCCAACTCGCCGCCCGCCGCCCCGACCTGGTCACCCTTCACACCGTTGCGCAGGCACCGCACGCCGCCATGTGGAACGCCGACCCGAAGGGGTACGAAGAGGTCCTCCGGCGCTTCCTCACGCCCCTCATGTGACCCGCGAACGACCCGCCCGGGAGGGCCGTCAAGCGCCGCCCGCCGGGTTCCGTTTGGGCTTTCGGGCTGTCAACGGGAAGACTGCACCCCGTGACGTCCCGAAAGCCTGATGAGCAATTGGCGCGCAACTCCAGACTCCGTCTTGTCCGCTCGCGGTCACTGGCCACCGCGCGACGGGCCGTGACGACCCGGCGGACCCGTCCGGCGCCCCGGCCGCCGGAGGGCACACCCGCCCCCGCCGAGCTCGCGCGTCAGGCGCGGGCTGTCCTCGCCGACGCCGTCCGCATCGCCCGCTGGGCAGCCTCCGACCGCGATCCCGGCTCCACACCGCTCGCGGTCGGCGCCCAGGAACGGGCCGCTGCCGCCCTGGGCCTGAGCATGGACGAGGTGCGGGCCGGCTGGGACCGCGCCCGTCTCGCCGGCCTCGTCGAACTGCACGGCGACACGGTCCGCCCCGGCTGGCGGCTGCGTGCCTGGGACCGCGACGACATGGCCGTGCTGCGCGGCTGGGTCGCCCTCTTCGACGCCTGGTCCCTGATCCACCCGGCGCCGGGCGACGTCGCTCCGGCGGCGGTCGCCGAGGTGGTCGAGGCGGTGCCCCAGGTGCTCTCCCTCCTTCAGCTGTCGGCGGGCCCCGTGCTCACGCCCGCTCTGCTCGACCTGCTCCAGCAGCGCGTCGCCGAACTCCGCGAGGAACGCTGCGAGGTCCCCTACGGCGCCCCGGCCGAACCGCAGACCGGGTCCGGCGCCGATGAGGCCCCCGTCGCCGCCCTCCTCGACTGGGCGCTCGAAGGCCTGTCCGCCGTCGGCGCCCTGACCCTCGAGCGCGGCGAGGCGACCCTCACCCCGCTCGGCAACTGGGCGGTCTGGGTCAAGCTGGAGCAGATCTGCGTCGCCGCCCAGAGCCCCGCCGGCAACATCGAGCAGTCCGCCGAGGACATGCTCCGTGGCTGCGCCCGCCTCACCCCCGGCCCGGCCCGCGCCGAGTACCGCGCGTGGCTCGCGGCGCGCACCGTGTCGAGTGCCGTCGGAGAACTGCTCACCGTCGCCCGCGGAGAGGACGCGCTGCTGCGCGGCCTGGCCTTCGAGGCGCTGCGCGTGGTCGGCGCACCCGCCGAGAGCGAGGTCCGCGCGGCCGCCGCCGAACCGTCCCTTCGCCCTTACGCCTTGCTGTGGCTCGCCGAGCACGAGGGCGCGGACCCGGAGGACGCGGCCGACGTCCTCACCCGGGAGGAAGCGACCTGGCTGTGGGTGGACACCGCCGCGGCCGTCGCGGACCACGGAGAGCCCCAACTGCTGCTGCGTCATCTCGATTCCGCTGTGCAGGGCACGGTCCCCGCGCTGCTCGAGGCGGTCCGGGCCGGTGGCCATCCCCGTACGGTGCAGGTCCTGGTCGCCCTGGCGGCGGCGCACCCGGACCCGGCCCTGGCCAAGGCGGTACGCAGGGCCGCGTTCCAGGTGCACACCGGCGGCGTCTGACCCGGCGCGCCACGACCGCGGGGCGGTGAGGTCTAGGAGGCCTCCGCCGCCCCCGGCGTGTACGTGCCGAAGCTCCAGATGTGGCCCTCGAGATCGCGGACCATGTAGTCCCGCGAGCCGTAGTCCTGGTCGGTGGGCGGCATCACGACGTCGGCGCCGTGCTCCACGGCTCTGCCGTGGTGGGCGTCGACGTCGTCGACGTGGACGAAGACCCCCGTCGGCCCGGCGCCCTCCATGAGCTTGTCGAACTCGCCACCGGTGCCCTTGCTGCCCAGCATCACCATGCCGTTGCCGTAGGTGAGCTCGGCATGGACCACGCCGCCGTCCTCGTTCTCGTAGACCGCGTGTTCGGTGAAGCCGAAGGCCTCGGTGAGCTGTCTGATCGCGGCCTTGGCGTCCGCGTACAACAGGGTCGGACAGATGCTCGGCGACTGAGCCATCCCGATCGCTCCCTCACTTGCTCGACGACTCGGTTGTGATCTGCGTCTCAGTCTGGCATCCGCCACTGACAACGGGCCTCAGCGGAACGTGTCGCGCGGCGGCGGAATGTCCCGGGGCCGGTGGAGCGGCCGGACCGGTGTCTTGGCCGACCGCGCGGGCGTCGGCCGCCCCCCTCGGCATGGCGAGGGCCGGCCACGCCGTGGCCCCCGCACCCTGCCGCGGCCCCTCCCGGGCCGCCGTCCGGCCGCGAAAAACACTTGCACGGTCCCGTTAGACTGGGCCGTATGGCAATTCTCCTTGTGCATTAGACGGCGTAGAAGCGTCTCCGCCCGTCCCTTCCGCCGTCCATACCGCCCTGGAGTCTTCCCCCGTGATCACCGCATCCGGTATCGAGCTGCGCGCAGGCGCGCGCGTCCTCATCGAATCCGCTTCCTTCCGCATCGCCAAGGGCGACCGCATCGGCCTCGTCGGCCGCAACGGAGCGGGCAAGACGACCCTCACGAAGTGCCTCGCGGGTGAGGGCATCCCCGCCGGCGGCACCATCACCCGCTCCGGCGAGGTGGGCTACCTCCCGCAGGACCCGCGCACCGGCGACCTCGAAGTCCTCGCCCGCGACCGCATCCTGTCGGCCCGCGGCCTCGACACCCTGATCCGCAAGATGCGGCAGAACGAGGAGCGCATCGCCTCCGGCCAGGGCAGCACCCGTGAGAAGGCCCTGCGCCAGTACGAGCGCCAGGAGACCGAGTTCCTCACCAAGGGCGGCTATGCCGCGGAGGCCGAGGCCGCCACCATCGCCGCCGCGCTGGGCCTGCCCGACCGGGTTCTCGGCCAGCCCCTTCATACCCTCTCCGGTGGTCAGCGCCGCCGCGTCGAACTCGCCCGGATCCTGTTCTCGGACGCCGACACGCTCCTGCTCGACGAGCCCACCAACCACCTTGACGCCGACTCGATCGTCTGGCTGCGCGACTACCTGAAGACCTATCGCGGCGGCTTCATCGTGATCTCCCACGACGTCGACCTCGTGGAGACGGTCGTCAACAAGGTCTTCTACCTGGACGCGAACCGCTCGCAGATCGACGTCTACAACATGGGCTGGAAGCTGTACCAGCAGCAGCGCGAGGCGGACGAGAAGCGCCGCAAGCGCGAGCGCCAGAACGCCGAGAAGAAGGCCGCCGCGCTCAACTCGCAGGCCGACAAGATGCGCGCCAAGGCCACCAAGACCGTCGCCGCGCAGAACATGGCCCGCCGGGCCGAGCGTCTGCTGGCCGGTCTCGAGGACGTCCGCATGGCCGACAAGGTCGCCAAACTCCGCTTCCCGGAGCCGGCGCCCTGCGGCAGGACGCCTCTCAGCGCCGAGGGCCTGTCCAAGTCGTACGGATCCCTGGAGATCTTCACCGACGTGGACCTCGCCATCGACAAGGGCTCGCGCGTCGTCATCCTGGGCCTCAACGGCGCCGGCAAGACCACGCTGCTGCGGCTCCTCGCGGGCGTGGAGAAGCCGGACACCGGCATGGTCACCCCGGGGCACGGCCTGAAGCTCGGGTACTACGCCCAGGAGCACGAGACCCTCGACCCCGACCGCACGGTCCTGGAGAACATGCGTTCCTCCGCGCCCGACCTCGATCTGGTCGAGGTGCGCAAGACGCTGGGCTCGTTCCTCTTCTCCGGCGACGACGTCGACAAGCCGGCCGGGGTGCTCTCCGGCGGCGAGAAGACCCGGCTGGCGCTGGCCACCCTGGTCGTCTCGTCCGCCAACGTCCTGCTGCTCGACGAGCCCACCAACAACCTCGACCCGGCCAGCCGCGAGGAGATCCTCGGCGCGCTGCGCACCTACAAGGGCGCCGTCATCCTCGTCACGCACGACGAGGGCGCGGTCGAGGCGCTCGAGCCGGAGCGGATCATCCTGCTGCCGGACGGTGTCGAGGACCTGTGGGGCGCGGACTACGCGGACCTCGTGGCCCTGGCCTGAGGCCCCTGCGACGGGTTCCGGTCCGGCGCCGGAATCCGTCGATCCACCCCTCTACGATCTTCGTATGGATCTCCGCATGGATCATTCGGCCTACGAGTGATCCATCATCTGTGTGAGTGCGTCTCGTATTGCGGCGTGGCGACTGGTGGACCGCCTTTGCCCGGGCCCCGCTGAGCGCCTCTCCACCTGCCCGCTCTGAGCTGGCCTTTTCCGTATCCGACCGTGAATGCGTGGATCAAGCACCGATCGGAATGCGATATTCCGTTCGTGGTGGCCTCGCAGCGCACCGCAAAGCGTTCCGTACTGACCTTGTCGAATGGGTGGCCAGGACGCCCGAGAGGGGTGATCATGAGAAGTCCAGAGCGCACTTCCCATGAGGAGGCACGGGTGGCCGAGACTCTGAAGAAGGGCAGCCGGGTGACCGGCGCCGCGCGCGACAAGCTCGCGGCAGACCTGAAGAAGAAGTACGACTCCGGTGCAAGCATCCGGGCGCTGGCCGAAGAGACCGGTCGCTCCTACGGATTCGTCCATCGGATGCTCAGCGAGTCCGGAGTCGTCCTGCGGGGACGTGGCGGAGCGACGCGAGGCAAGAAGGCCGCTTCGGCCTGACAGTCCCGTCGACGAGGCTGCTCCTCCGGTTCATCGGTACCTACAGTGGCCACTTGGTCGGCCCTCTGGCCGGCCAGGCGGTTACTGTGCAGTAGCTTACCTTCTTGACTCGAAGGCCAGGCCAGACTGCACCGAACCGGAGGCGCCTCATGACTTCGCTCGATCCCGTACTCGACAAGGACGGCGTACGGCTCACCGTCGAAGACGCGGTTGCCACGGTGACCTTGACGAACCCGGACAAGCGCAACGCCCAGAACTTCGCGCTGTGGCGGGCGTTGGCGCAGGCGGGACGTTCACTCCCCGGCAGCGTGCGGATCGTCGTGCTGCGCGGCGAAGGCAAGTCCTTCTCCGCGGGCCTCGACCGGCAGGCTTTCACACCGGAGGGCTTCGACGGCGAGCCGTCGTTCATCGACCTGGCACGCGGCACCGACGCGGAGATCGACGCGTCCATCGCCGAGTTCCAGGAGGCGTTCACCTGGTGGCGCCGCAACGACATCATCTCCATCGCGGCCGTGCAAGGCCATGCGATCGGAGCGGGCTTCCAGCTCGCCCTCGCCTGCGACCTGAGGGTCGTCGCGCAGGACGTGCAGTTCGCCATGCGCGAGACCGCGCTCGGTCTCGTGCCCGACCTCACCGGCACGCACCCCCTGGTGTCGCTCGTCGGATACGCCCGCGCACTCGAGATCTGCGCGACCGGCCGTTTTGTCCACGCGGAAGAGGCTGAGCGCACGGGTCTCGCCAACCTCGTCGTCCCCGGCGAGGAACTCGACGCCGCGGTACGCGACCTGTCCGCGGCGCTGCTCGCCGCGCCCCGGGACGCGGTGAACGAGACGAAGGCACTGCTGCGGGGAGCGGCCGGCCGCTCGTACGACGAACAGCGCGCGGCGGAACGCGCGGCGCAGGGGCGGCGCCTGCGTGACCTGGCGGGCCTGGCGGACTGAGCCCGGTCCGCTGCGCGGCCTGTTCCCCACCCCCTTCCCGACGCGGCGGAGCCGCGGATCGGTACAGCGGGAAGGGGCGGGGAACGAACCCGCGCGGCGGTCAGGCCGTCGCCGTGATCACGATCGTCACCGCGCGGTCGTCCTCCAGCACCCGCGCCACCACCCTCCGGACCGTCCGCGCCACGTCCAGCGCCCGGTGCCCCTCCGCCGTGGCGAGTTCGACACGGACATGGTCCGGCGCGTGATGGACCGCCGCGCCCAGCGTCCCCGTCAGATGTGCCACCCCCGCCGTCGCGGCCACGGCCGTGCCCACCGGGTCGGAGGGCTTGACGGCCGCCGGGGCAGCGGGCGACGCAGGACCTTCGGGGGCCGCGTCCAGGAGAGTGTCAACCCGTAGATCGACGGCTGTGACCGTGAGACCCAGCGCCTCCGCCGCCGCGTCGAGCAGCACCGACCGCAATGCCGCCGTGAGCGCGGGCAGCGGCTCTGTGAGATCCCAGACGGACACCCCCGCCTCGAGGCGCAGCGGGCCCGGCCACAGTGCTGCCGGTGGCGTCGGCACCGTCGGGGGCTCCGCCGCCTCCGGGTCCGCCAGGGAGAGTCTTACGTCGTTCAGGGCGGCCCCCGGCACCGAGGCCGCCGCACGGCGCAGGACCGCGGCGGCGGCTGCTTCCGACAGCCACGCACCGTCCGCCGGACCGCCGAGGGCGACGAGTCTGCCGAGACCCAACACACCGCGTACCCGCCGCAGAACCGCATCCGGAGTGGTCATTCCTCCAGCCTGCCGCATCCCTGGCGCGAATGTGGGCAAGGGCACCTAATGTGGGCAACGGGGCCGTCACCCGCCCGGAAAGGACCACGGCGATGACCGAAACACCTGGGCGCAGTCTGCCCACGACATCCGGAAACGACCTGCCCGGCTCCAGCGACGCCACCCGTAAGGGCACAGGCGGCAGGCGACTGCCGGAACCAGGGTCCCGCGGCCGTACCACCATCGCCGACGGAGTGGTGGAGAAGATCGCCGGACTCGCCGCCAAGGACGTTCTCGGCGTGCACACGATGGGGGGCGGGCTCTCCCGCACCTTCGGCGCGGTGCGCGACCGCGTGCCGGGCGGCGGCAAGTCCAGCGTCGCCCGCGGAGTGAAGGCCGAGGTCGGCGAGGTACAGACCGCGATCGACCTGGAGATCGTCATCGACTACGGCGTGTCCATCTCCGATGTGGCCCGCGCGGTCAGGGAGAACGTCGTCGCCGCCGTCGAGCGGATGACAGGCCTCGAGGTCGTCGAGGTGAACATCGCCGTCAGCGACGTGAAGCTGCCGGACGAAGAAGAGGACGAGCCGGAGCCTCGAATCCAGTAGAGGAGCCCAACATGAGCATGGCGGTGGTCGGACTGATGGCCGGCATGGCACTCGGGTTCGCCGGATATTTCGGCGGCTTCGGGGCGTTCCTGCTGGTGGCCGCCCTGGGGGCGGTCGGCTTCGTGGTCGGCCGGTTCCTCGAGGGCGACGTCGAGTTCGGCGATTTCATCCGGGGCCGCGAGCGCGGCGACGGGCGGCGGTGACGCGCCGTGGCAGACCCCGTCGCGGTGGCAGACGCCTCCGGTCGTGACGCACCCGCGGGCCGGGTGCCGCCCTCCGACCGGGGGTCGACCACGATCGCCGACCGCGTCGTCGCGAAGATCGCCGCGAGGGCGGCACGTGAAGCGCTCCCCGGGGTACCGGACGACGGTGCGCCGCCGCACGCAATGGTCGTCGTGCACCACGAAACGGCCAGGGTGCGGGTCAGCCTCGAGCTCGAGTACCCGACCGACATCGGCGCGCAGTGCGGCGCGGTGCGTCGGCAGGTCATCGAGCGGGTACAGGCGTTGGCGGGGATGGAGGTCCCCGAGGTGGCGGTGCACGTCGAGCGGCTGCACTCCGCCCTCTCGCGCGGCACGGCGCAGGGGAGGATCCGATGACCGAACCGGACAGGCCCTCGGGCCCCGAAGAGCCGGCCCGTCAGGAGCGGGAAGCGCGCTCCTCACGGCCCGTCCTCGAAATGGACCAGTCCGCCTCCGCCTCCGAGTACAACCCTGTGGCGGACGATGACGGCGACGCCGGCAGGACCGGCCGCTTCTGGTCGGTGCGCCGGGTGCCCGCAGGGCTGCTCGCCCTGGTCGTCCTCGCGGGCGCGGGGCTGCTGCTCTACGACGTCGCCGCCGTGCGGGCCGACCGGCCCGCGATGCGCTGGCGGCGATGGCTGGCCGACCACCTCGCCGAATGGCGCCTGGACGAGATCGCGGTGCTCGCCGCGGCCGGCGCGGCGATACTGCTGGGCCTGTGGCTGGTCCTTCTCGCGGTGACGCCGGGGCTGCGCGCGCTGCTGCCGATGCGGCAGGACCGGCCCGATCTACGGGCAGGACTGCACAGGGAGGCCGCGGCCCTCGTACTCCGAGACCGGGCCATGGAGGTCTCCGGCGTGCAGTCGGTACAGGTCCGGATGGGGCGGTCCCGGGCGTCGGTACGGGCGCGGGCGCACTTCCGCGACCTGGACGACGTACGCGCCGACCTCGACGAGGCGCTCGGCGACGCCTTGGAGGAACTCGGCCTCGCGAAGCCCCCGGAGCTGGCCGTGCACGTCGGCAGACCGCCCGCGAAGAAGAGGTGAGGAACGGTGCAGGGGATGCTTCGAGCCGTCAACCGGGTCTTCCTGGGCCTCGCCGGGCTCGTCCTGCTGTGCGTCGGCGGTGCGGTCCTCGTGGCGGGCACGGGCCTCTCCGTCCCCTCGTGGTGGCCCTACGACGGACGGCACGACGTACTGCTGAGTGACGCCGACCGGACGCGCTGGCGCGACGAGGGCTGGTGGTGGCCGGTCGTCATCGCGGTGCTGGCGCTGCTGCTGATCCTCGCTCTGTGGTGGCTCTTCGCCCAACTGCGGCGCGCACGGCTGGCGGAGGTCCTGGTCGACAGCGGCGACGGCGAAGGCGCGCTGCTGAGGGGCCGGGCGCTTCAGGGTGCGCTGGAGGACGAGGCGGCGGCGCTGGAAGGCGTCTCCCGCGCGTCCGTCCTGCTGACGGGCCGCCGGACCGCGCCCCGGGCGCGGGTGGCACTGCACCTGGATCCTGACGCCTCGCCCGGCGGTACGCTCGCGCGGCTCGCGGACGAGGCGGTCGCGCACGCCCGGGACTCGGCGGGTCTCGAGGCGCTGCCGACGGAGGTACGGCTGCGGGCGGCGAAACACCGGGCCCGGCGGGTGTCGTGACGGTGGGGGCGGGGCCCCGCGCGGGTTCCCCTCCCCGCCCCTTCCCGCTGCACGGATCGGCGGCTTCGCCGCGTGACGGGACAGCCCCCGGGCCCTTACCGCGCTTCGCGCGGTGCCCTCGGCCTCCCCTACGAGGTGCCCCCGCACGGGCTTGATTTCGCTGCGCGACATCCGGCACGCCGACGGAAAGGCGGACCCGGCCTCGATCGAGGCGCCAGTCCGGTGGGGGAGGGAGACCCCGTACGGGCAGCGGCCCGGTGGGGAGGGTGACCCCGTCCGGGAAGGGGCCGGTGGGGAACACGCACGCCGTGTCAGAAGCCGTGGCGCGCGCCGCCGTCGATCGGGAGCATGACGCCGGTCAGATAGGACGCCGCCGGCGAGAGCAGGAACGCCGCCGTGCGGCCGAACTCCTCCGGAGTGCCGTAACGCCGCAGCGGGATGGCCTCCTCGTTGGCCCTGCGTGCCGCCTCCGCGTCGCCCGACAGGGCGTCGAGTTCGCGGACGCGGTCCGTGTCGATGCGGGAGGGCAGCAGGCCCACCACGCGGATGCCGCGCGGGCCCAGTTCGTCCGCCAGGGACTTGGCGAAGCCCGCGAGACCCGGGCGGAGGCCGTTGGAGATGGTCAGACCGGGGATGGGTTCGTGCACGGAACCGGACAGCACGAAACCGATGACACCCCCTTCGTTCAGTTCGGCCGCGGCCGTGCGCGCCATGCGGACGGCGCCGAGGAAGACCGACTCGAACGCGGCGGCCCACTGCTCGTCGGTGTTGTCCGCGGCGAAGCCCGGCGCCGGGCCGCCCACGCTGACGAGGATGCCGTCGAAACGGCCGAAGTGCGCGCGGGCGGCGGCGACAAGGCGTTCCGCGGCGGAGGGGTCGGCGTTGTCGCAGGCGACGCCCACCGCGGCGGAACCGAGTGCGGCCGCGGCGTCGGTGACCGTCTTCTCGTCCCGCCCGGTGAGGACGACCTTCGCGCCGTCGGCGACGAGCGCCCGCGCTGAGGCGTTGCCGAGTCCCCTCGAGGCGCCGGTGACGATGTAGACGCGGTCCTTCAGTCCAAGATCCATGGCCCTATCCTGCCGTCCTCTGCCCCGTGAGCGCGAGGGCCGTGGTCACCAGTCCGATGTGGCTGAACGCCTGCGGGAAGTTGCCGAGGTGCTGTCCCGTCGCCGGGTCGTACTCCTCGGAGAGGAGGCCGACGTCGTTGCAGAGGCCGAGCAGCCGCTCGAACAGTTCGCGGGCCTCCATCTCGCGGCCCGTCATCCGCAGCGCGTCGGCGAGCCAGAAGGAGCAGACCAGGAACGCGCCCTCGCGGCCCGGCAGCCCGTCGACCTGTGTGGCGTCCGGGGTGTAGCGGCGTACGAGCGGTCCACTGCCCAGCTCCTGCCACACGGCGTCGACCGTGCCGACGACCCGGGGGTCGTCCGGGGGCAGGAAGCCGACGCGCGGGATGAGCAGGACCGCGGCGTCGAGTTCCTTGGAGCCGTACGACTGGGTGAAGGTGCCACGGACCGGGTCGAAGCCCTTCTCGCAGACCTCGCGGTGGATGTCGTCCCGCATGGCCCGCCAGCGTGCCGAGTCGCCGCGCAGCGACGGTTCGCTCTCGAGGGTGCGCACGGCGCGGTCTGCGGCGACCCATGCCATGACCTTGGAGTGGACGAAGTGACGGCGCGGGCCCCGGACCTCCCACAGACCCTCGTCCGGCTCGTGCCATTTGGACTCGAGGAAGCCGAGCAGGCTCAGCTGGATGTTCCATGCCTGTCGCTCGGGTGCGAGACCGGCCTGCCTGGCCAGGTAGAGGGACTCGATGACCTCGCCGTAGACGTCGATCTGCAGTTGGCACCGCGCCTCGTTGCCGACGCGGACCGGCGCGGAGCCGGCGTAGCCGGAGAGCCAGTCCAGCTCCATCTCGGGCAGGCGGCGTTCACCGGCCAGTCCGTACATGATCTGAAGGTCGGCCGGGTCGCCGGCTACCGCCCGCAGCAGCCAGTCCCGCCAGGCCGCGGCCTCGTCCAGGTATCCGACGGACACCATGGCGCTCAGGGTGAGGGTCGCGTCGCGCAGCCAGCAGAAGCGGTAGTCCCAGTTCCGTACACCGCCGATGTCTTCGGGCAGGGACGTCGTGGGTGCGGCGACGATGCCTCCGGTGGGGGCGTACGTGAGCGCCTTGAGAGTGATCAGGGAGCGCAGCACGGCGTCACGGTAGGGACCTTGGTAGCGGCACTTCGACGACCAGGTCTCCCAGTCCTGGAGGCAGTGCTCCAGGGCCTCGTGCGGGTCGACGAGCGCGGGTCGCGGCTTGTGCGAGGGGTGCCAGGTGAGGACGAACGCCACCTTCTCGCCCTCCTCGACCGTGAACGACGAGCAGGTGCTGAAGTGCTGACCCCACGTCTTGACCTCCGGCTCGCTGCGCAGCCAGACGGAGTCGGGCCCCGCGACGGCGACCCGGTGGCCGTCCGTGCGGCGTACCCACGGCACCACGGAGCCGTAGTCGAACCGCAGCCGCAGTGTGCCGGCCATCTCGACCGTGCCGCTGAGGCCCTCGACGATGCGGACGACGTCCGGCGCCTCGTCACGCTGCGGCATGAAGTCGAGGACCCGGACCTTGCCGGTACGGGTCTCCCACACCGATTCCAGCACCAGTGACGCGCCGACGTAGCGGCGGCTGGTGCAGGCGCCGGCGCCCTTGGGCGCGATCCGCCAATGACCGTTCTCCTCGTCGCCGAGGAGTGCGGCGAAGCATGCGGCGGAGTCGAAACGGGGAAGGCACAGCCAGTCGATGGAGCCGTCCTTGCCGACCAGTGCAGCGGTCTGCAGATCGCCGATCAGGGCGTAGTCCTCGATACGTTGGGTCACGCTCTGGCGTGTTCCCGCCAGAAGAGCACGCTAAGCAGCCGCAGGAGCGGGCTCGGGCGTCGTCTTCTCCGCCGCCGCCAGGTCGCGCCTCTCCCGCCGTACGAGAATCCCCCAGCCGACGGGCACCGCCGCGGCGAACAGCCACCACTGCACGGCGTACGCCATGTGGGCGCCGATGGAGTCGTGGTCCGGGTCCGGGATCGTCTCGGGGCTGCCGCCCGCGGGCTTCGGCGCCGTCTGCTCCAGATATCCGCCGAGCACCTGCCGGTCCATCAGCTGCGCCTGCTGCTCGCTGTTGATCAGCATCACCTGGCGGGGCGGCAGGCCCTTCAGGTCCCTGATGCCGCTGGCGCCGGTCGTCTCGTCGGCCTTCAGCCGGCCGGTGACGGTCACGGTGCCCCCGGGCGCGGCAGGCACCTCGGGGAAGGCCTTCTGGTCGGCGGCGGCGGGGACCCAGCCGCGGTTGACGAGGACGGCACGGCCGTCGGCCAGCACCAGCGGGGTCAGTACATGGAAGCCGACACGGTCGTCGGCGTTCGTGCGGCGGCGGACGACCATCTCGTGGTCGGTGTCGAACGTGCCGGTCGCGGTGATCCGCCGCCAGTAGTCGGAGCGCGGGACGGTGTGCCCGGGGGAAGTGAGCTCCTCCATCGGAACCGGCTTCGCCTCGAGGTTCCGTGCGATCAGGGCGTTCTGCTCGACCCTGCGCTCGTGCCGGTGCAGCTGCCAGAAGCCCAGCTCGATCATCGTGGGGATGAGAACGAGGCCGATGAGGGTGAGGATCACCCACTGCCGGGTCAACAGGAAGCGGTACACGGCTTCGACCGTACCTGCTCGGCGCGGGGCCACGGACGGTGGGTCCCCGCCCGTGTCCCGGCCGGGCGCAGGTCACACCCTGTCGACGATGCCGGCCCTCCCCTCGGCGCGTGCGCAGTGGGCGCCGCAGTACCAGTGGCCCTCGACCTCGACGCCCTGGCCGATGATCTGCACCCGGCAGTGCTCACAGATGGGCGCCATGCGGTGGATGGCGCAGGAGAAGCAGTCGAAGACGTGCACCGCGCCCTGCGCGTGCACCTCGAAGGACATGCCGTAGTCGTTTCCGCAAACCTCGCAACGTGCCATGCGCCACAGGGTGAAACGCTTCGCCGCCCCGGGCGAGCGGGCGCCGGGCGAGTCGCGCCCGTTTCACTCCGATGCGGGTGTCCGTCCGGATCTACGCGTCCGGCGCGGGGGCGACATCCCGCAGCAGCTGGGTGAAGGCGCCCTCGTCGACGACCGGCGTGCCGTACGAGGCGGCCTTGACGGTCTTGGACGTCGCCGCGTCCGGGTCGTTCGTCACCAGCAGACTCGTGAGCCGGGACACACTCGTGGCGACGTGCAGGCCCGCCTCCACGGCCCGGTCCTCGAGCAGTTCACGCTCCACGGAGGTGTCGCCGGAGAAGGCGACCCGCATCCCCTGCACCAGCTGTCCGCCCGGCTCGTACCTCCCCGGGTTGGGGTACGGGCACGGCGGCCGCTTGCGCGACGGCCGCCAGCTGCTGTGCCCGTACGACGGCTGATAGCCGACGCGCGGGGCCGCGGGGGCGTCCGACCACTCGGTCAGCGGCCGGCACTCGAGAAGCGGCAGCCGCACACCGTCGCGGGCCGCGGTGTGCAGGCTCGGCCGGAACGCCTCCGCGAGCACGCGGGCGTCGTCCAGGGCGTGGTGGGCACGCTGCTGCACGACCCCGTAGTGCGCGGCCAGCGACTCGAGCTTGTGGTTGGGCAGCGGGAGCCGCAGCTCCTTGGCGAGCGCGATGGTGCACAGCCGCTGCCGGGTCGGCGCCGCGCCCCGCGCACGCGCGTACTCCCTGGCGATCATGGACCAGTCGAAGGTGGCGTTGTGCGCGACCAGGACCCGGCCGTCGAGCCGCGCGGAGAGCTCGCCCGCGATGTCCCCGAACAGCGGGGCGCCTTCGAGCGCCTCGCTCGTCAGACCGTGGATCCACACCGGTCCGGGGTCGCGCTCCGGATTGACGAGCGTGTACCAGTGGTCCTCGACGTTGCCGTGGGTGTCGAGGCGGTAGACGGCAGCCGACACTATCCGGTCGTCACGGGCGAGGCCGGTGGTCTCCACGTCGACGACCGCGTACCCCTGTGGGTACGCGGCCGGCCACGTCGTCGCTGCGGTCCTACGGTCGTCGAGCATGGTCACAGAGAATACGGGCAGGCACCGACAGCCCTGTCCCGCCCCCACCGCCCGAAGGCAGGGGTGTGGCTCCTCGTCCCCAACTTCCTTGCGTGAGACGCTCCCCGGATGAGTGAAGCGACCGGCGGCGAACAACAGGACGAGGCGCACTCCGGTGGACTCGGCACGCGCCTCAACTGGCTGCGCGCCGCCGTCCTCGGCGCGAACGACGGCATCGTCTCGACGGCGGGCCTCGTCGTCGGTGTTGCCGGTGCGACGGACTCGCGGCCGGCGCTGCTCACCGCCGGCCTCGCCGGACTGCTCGCCGGTTCGATGTCGATGGCGGCAGGCGAGTACGTGTCCGTCTCCACGCAGCGCGACTCGGAGGTGGCCGCGCTGGCGGTGGAGAAGCGGGAGCTGAAGGAGCAGCCGGAGGCCGAACTGGACGAGCTGACACGCATGCTGGCGGACCGCGGTCTGTCGGAGGAGGTGGCCAGGGAGGCCGCCGTGCAGCTCACCGAACGTGACGCGCTGCGCGCGCACGCGCGGGTGGAACTCGGCATCGATCCCGACCAGCTGGTCAGCCCCTGGCACGCGGCGGGCGCCAGCTTCCTGGCGTTCACGGCCGGTGCGCTGCTGCCGCTGCTGGCCATCGTGCTGCCT
This sequence comes from Streptomyces sp. OZ13, assembly GCF_052068155.1. Lineage (NCBI taxonomy): Bacteria > Bacillati > Actinomycetota > Actinomycetes > Kitasatosporales > Streptomycetaceae > Streptomyces > Streptomyces sp. OZ13. Next base: position 58,844 of record NZ_JBQHCZ010000023.1, read on the forward strand.
CCGGCGTCGGCCCGCCTGTTCGTCACGGTGCTCTCGGTGCTCGCGGCGCTGGCGCTGACCGGCTGGTGGAGCGCCCGGCTGGGCGCCGCCGCGGCCGGGCCCGCCGTCCTGCGCAACGTGTGCGGCGGGGCCCTCGCCATGGCGGTGACGTACGCCGCCGGTTCGTCGCTCGACGCGGTCGGCGTCTGAGGCGTTGTCAGGTCCTTACGCGCTTCACCTCGACCCGGTCGGGCGGGAAGCGGTCGATGCCGACGACCGGGGTGTCGTCGCTGACCGTGATCTTCAGTTCGGGCACCGCGACGAGCGGTCCGATGTCGACGGGCGCTCCGGACGGTGAGCACTGCCAGAGCTCCAGGGAAGTGAGCGCGGGCAGCTCGCGCAGCGCGGTGAGACCGTACGGCAGTTCGCACCGCCAGAGGTGCAGGTGCCGCAGCGTGGAGTGGCCGAGGAGCGGACGCGGGTCGAGAGGGTCGACCTCGTACAGGCTCAGACTCGTCAGCGACGGTGGCAGCGGCAGGCGCGACAGTTGACGCAACTGCGACTGACCCGCGATCGTCAGCCCCTCCAGCAACGGCCACCGCTCGATGCCCTCCAGGCTCACGTAACGGGTCTGGTGGTGGAGCCCGAGGTGGACGAGGCCCGGTCCGACCGGCAGTTCCGCGAGGCTCTCGATGAGCAGCGGCTGGGAGAGGTTCACGCTGCGCAGGTCGGGCATGTCCCGCAAGGGCTCGATCGAGACCTCCGGATGAACTTCCCAGAGCGAGAGTCGCTCGAGTCCCGGCCGCGCCAGCGGCCGCAGGTCGCGCAGTTCGGGGCACCGGCTCAGACCGACATCCTTGAGCCGCCGGAGCGACGCGAGCGGCGTGAGATCGTCCACCACGCCGTTCTCGTAAAGAAAGAGCCACTCCGGGTCCTCCACCGCGAGCAGCGGAGTGAGGTCGTGGTGGTCGCCCGCCACATGCAGGCGCCGGGCCTTGGGTATGTGGCGCAGGGCGTGGAGCTGTTCGGGCGTCTGGACGTGCAGGTACGAGGTGTTCCACGCCCCGGCCGCCAGCACGTCCCTGGCGTACGACTCGGTGTCGAACGAGCCCCACGCCGTCGACACCTGGAACGCCACGGACAGCCGGGCGTCCTCCCGGAACCGCGCGGCCACCTCGAACGCGGCGTCCCCTTTGATCAGGGCCGCCGTGCGCACCACGGCCGCCGCCGTGTACTCCTCCAGGTCCTCCGGTCCGGGCAGCAGCTCCAGCACCAGTTCGCCGACCTTGGCGAGCCGCGCCGCGTCCTCCTGGGTGCGCGGGGGCAGCAGCTCCTGCGTGCGCGACTGAACCGTCGCGCGGATCTCCCGGTCCAGCTCCGGGGCGTGCTCCAGACAGGCCGCGGCGAGCAGCACCAGACGGTGCCGGTGGCGCTGTGCCCGATCGGCGCGACGCAGCAGGTGCCGCAGCAGCCGGGCCCGTTCCTCGACGCGGGCGTGACCGACGGCCATCTGCACCACGTCGTCCCACTGGTCGTCGTGCGCGTTCTGCACGAGGACCCCGAAGTCGCGGGCCTCCACCGCGGCCTTGGCGCCCAGATAGTCCTGGAACGTCCGGTGCACGAAGTCCACCGCACCCGGGCGTGGTTCACGCAGCAGACCGCTCCTGATGAGCAGGTGGGAGAACACCTGCTCGGGGCTGCCCTGCACCTGCGGCATGGCGGCCAGCCACTCGGCCACCATCTCCACCGCCTCGGCACGCTCGGCCTCCACCTGACCGTTGCGGATGAGCCAGTACGCCAGCCGCTGAAGCAGCGCGGTCTGCTCCTCACGCGTCAGATCGACGCCCTCCACACCGACGATCTCCCGCTCGGTGTCCCGCCGCACCAGCAGCATGTCCAGCGCGGCGTCGTACAGCTCCTTGCGGGCGCGCGGCAGTTGCATCCTGCGGTCCCGGTTCAGCGCGCACAGCAGGGCGCACATCAGCGGGTTGGTGGCCAGCCGCCCCAGATCGCGGCGGGTGGAGACGGCCTTGCGCAGGGACGTCTCGTAGGTGTCGAGCTGGGCGCGTTCGGTCTGGGACAAGCACTCCTGGCGGGCGGCCTCGTGCCAGTGGCCGATGAACGAGCGGATGTCGTCGCGCTCCATCGGCAGCAGCGAGTGCCCGACGAATCCCTGGCGGGACAGCCAGTCCTCCGGGACGGCCGACGGCCGGGTCGTCACCACGTACCGGGCGTCCGGGTAGGCGGCGATCAGCGACTTCAGCCAGTTCTCCGTGCGGTGCCGCTGCCGTGAGGGGATCTCGTCCACTCCGTCGACCAGGATCAGCGCCCGGCCGTCCGTCAGCAGCTTCTCCGTCCAGCCGGCGGGTGCCTCACCGTGCAGCGGGACCCCCGCCGCCCGCAGGAAGGCGTCCGGCATCGGCAGCGTGTCGGACGACGTGAAGGCCCGCAGCCGCAACAGGAAGGGCACGCACCGGTTCCAGTCCTCCAGGTCCTTGCCGAAACTGCGGCGGGCGGCGTTCAGCGCGAGCCACTGCACCAGGGTGCTCTTGCCGGACCCGGCAGGACCGCGCAGGACGAGCCGGTCGGCAGAGGACAGGATCTGCTCCGCCTTCACGGCGACCTGTCCGGTCCGCGGCAGGCCGAAACCCTCCTGGTGGGGCCCGTCGCCGCTGACCGCCAGGGAGATGTACGCCGTGTCCAGCGGCCACTCGCTCCCCGATCTGCCGAGCGTCAGCCCGAACAGCTCCAGACGCCCGTGGGTCTCTGCCACATAGTCCGCGTACCGCCCCTCGAAGCCGAGGGCGACCGCCTCCGGACGCGGGCCGAGCCGGTCCCTGACGTCCTCGACGAGTGCTTCGGTGCGGCCCGCCCTGCGGGTCTGCTCCACCGCCGCCCGTGCCATGAACGACTGGTCGGCGGTCAGGTTCTCGACCATGTGCGCGCAGCACAGCCGCAGCAGTTCGTCGTAGAGTTCCACGCCCCGCTCGGCCAGGCCGGCCGCGGGGTCCCGCAGCGTACGGAACAGTCGCTCCGGGTCGAGGTCCAGTGCGAACAGCCGGTCGGGACTGACCGTACCGGCGGCCTGGACGGTGTCCCGTACCGCCTCGACGGCGGCCTCGCGCTCGTGGTCGGGCAGGTCGGTGTACGGGTCCGAGAGCCGGCCCGCGAGCTTCCTCGCCACCGGGGCGGGGTCCGGCCGGGGGAGCGGCGCGGCCCTGCGGCCCGTCACCAGGCCGGCCCCCGGGCGTGCGGCGATCAGCGATTTCACGACGGTCACGGCCAGCGTCCCGGCCAGTCGTAAGACGACGGCTTCCAACCCCTGCACTGCGGTTCCTCCCCGTGAATCCACCGGCCACCGGATCGTACGGTCCGCGATCCGTGCCGCGCCGGTCATCGGTGCATGCCCGTGGTGCGGACGGCCTACCCACCACGGTGGAGACGGGTCGCGTCCCGCGCACACGCGCGGACCTACGCCGCCGGACACGGGGGACGGGCGTCAAGCGGTGACGTCTGCCCACTTCGGCGCGTCCGTGCCCCAGATCCCGGGCGGGCGGGCCCAGTCGGCCGGCCCGCACTCGTAGCCGACCGCCGGAACGGCGTGACGCAGACGGCCCATGGGGCTGTCCCTCTCGGTGAGCCACCGATCGGCGTCGTACGCCGCCGGGTCCCCCTCCGGTGCCTTGACGAGACCCCCGGTCAGCCAAGCCGCCGTCTGTGTGAGAGCGGCCTCCACCAGGCGGGTTCCGCCCGCGTCGTGCTGTGCGGTCAGCGCGCGCAGTACCCCGGCGGCCAGCAGATAACCGGTGCCGTGGTCGAGGGCCTGGGCGGGCAGTTTGCCCGGGCGGCCTTCGTCGCCCTCCGTGGCGGCGATGCCGGTCGCCGCCTGGACCAGGCTGTCGAAACCACGCCGCCCTGCCCACGGCCCGTACCCGCCCCAGGCCGACAGCCGGGCCACCACCAGGCCCGGACGGCGCTCGGCCAGCGCCTGCGGGGAGAGGCCGAACCGGTCGAGGGCACCCGGCCGGTAGCCGGTCACCACCACGTCGGCCAGGGTCAGCAGTTCCTCGAACACGGCACGGTCCGCGACCGCGGTCAGGTCGAGCCGGGTGGACCGTTTTCCCGTACCGGTGTCGTCGTGGGCGTCCTGACTCTCCGGCAGATGCGGGGAGTCGATCCTCAGCACGTCTGCGCCCAGCAGCGCGAGCGTCCGCGTGGCGACCGGGCCGGCCAGCACCCGGGTCAGGTCGAGCACGCGCAGTCCCGAACAGGGCAGGGAGGCCCCGCCGTTCGCGGCCCGCGGCGGGCAGTCGTCGCCGAGCCGCTCGACCCGCAGCAGGGGCCGCCCGGCGGTGGCCGCTCCCTGCGGGTGCTCCGCCCATTCGTCCCCGCCGCGCGTGGCCACGGCCAGGCCGCCCGCCGCGTACACGCTCTCCTCGACGTCCACGGCGCGGCGTTCGCCGATCGCGCCGGCGGCGGCCTCCACTCCGGCGTCCTCGGGCAGGGACAGCGCGGCGAGCAACCGTGCCCGGTGATGCGGGTAGTTGGCGTGCGTACGCACCCAGCCGTCCGCCGCGGGCCAGAACCGGGACAGCGGTGCGAACGTGGCCGGCGCCACGCCGTCCACCCGCACCAGCCTGTCACTGAGGAACGCCGTCGTCACCGCACCGTCCTCGACGGTCACGGAGGGGACCGGACCGCCGCCGCGCCGCGCGGCCAGCTCGGCGGCGGCGAGGGAGCAGACCCCGACGGTGGCGCGCGCCAGCTCCATGACCGGCAGCCGGGACGGCAGCGAGCCGCCACCCCTGTGGACGACACGGCCGAGCAGAGCCGGATCACCGCCCAGAGCCGCCCATGCCTGAGCGGTACCGCTGGACGGGAAATCGGAGGGTGAGTGGGTCATGCACTCACTATGGCACCGGCGCCACAACGCAAGGGGCCCGGTGCGGATCGCGCACCGGGCCCCTCACATGAAGCCGCTAGCGGCGGACCGCGTCCAGAGCGTCGGTGACGCCCGTGCCGTAGAAGCCGTTGTCGCGCTCGCTGCCCTCGCAGACCGCGTCGACCGTGCCGTTGCCGTCGATGTCGTACGGGTTGGTGCACGCCGTGTCGTCAGCCTGCGCGTACAGCAGACCCTTGACCAGGGCCGGCGGTGCGTACGGGTGGGTCGACTTGATCAGCGCCGCCACGCCCGCGACGTGCGGGGAGGCCATCGACGTACCGGCCTTGTAGCCGTAGCCGCCCGGAACCGTGGAGAGGATCCGGCCGTCGACCGCCGGCGCGTCCGGCGCCTGGTAGCGCGTCGAGTCGCCGCCGGGGGCGGAGATGTCGACCACGCCGTTGCCGTAGTTGGAGTACGAGGCCTTGAGACCCTTCGCACCCAGCGCGGACACCGTGACGACGCCCGGGATCTGCGTCGGGATGTCGAGGCACTCGCGCGGGTTGATGACCCGCTCGACCGGGGTGGTGTCGTTCGGGCTCGTGGTGTCGGTGAGCTCGTCCGCCGCCAGGTCCATGCGGGAGTTGCCGGCCGCGGCGACGTTCACCGCGCCCTTGCCCTCCGCGTAGCGGGTGGCACGGGAGACCGCCTCGACAAGGGCCTTCTGGTCCGCGTCGTTCTTGCAGTTGAACAGCCACGGGTCCGTGTAGTAGCTGTTGTTGGTCACGTCGACGCCGTGCTCCGCCGCCCACACGAAGCCGCAGACGACGGCCTCGGTGTAGAAGAAGCCGTCGGGCTGCGAGACCTTGATGCCGGAGACCTTCACGCCCGGCGCGACGCCGGTGACGCCGACGCCGTTCTTCGCGGCGGCGATCGTGCCGGCGACATGGGTGCCGTGGTCGGACTCGGTCGGACCCGGACGCCAGGCGCCGTCCGCCGTGTTCGGCACGCCGCCCACGCAGCTGACGGACGCCTCGCGGTCGAAGTTCGGCGCGAGGTCCGGATGGGTGTCGTCGACACCCGTGTCGATGACCGCGACCGTGACCTTGTCACTGCCGAGCGTCTTCTCGTGCGCCTTGTCGGCCTTGATGGCCGGGAGGTCCCACTGCAGGGGCTCCAGCGGGTCCTGGCCGGAGGACGCCACCGCGGCGGAGGCCTTCGCCTCGTCGGCGGTGAGCGGACGCTCCGACTCGATGGCCATGTCGGCCGACGGCGCCAGAGGCGCGGTGCGCGTGGCACCGGCCGACGCCACGCCCCGCACACCGCGGATGGTCGTGGCGAAGTCCGGGTTCTGCGAGTGGACGACGATGACGCCTATCTGGTCGTAGGCCATCACCACCGTTCCGCCGGCCTTGGCTATGGCCTTCTTGACCGACTTCGCGGTGCCGTGACCGCCCTTCACGTTCACGACGTACGACAGCTTGGGTCCGTCCGCCCGGACCGCGGCAGGTACGTCGTCGACCGGCGCCGCCGTAGCGGCCCCCGCGGGCAGGAAGCCGAGCGAGGCCGTGAGCGCCAGACCGGCGGGCAGCGCGAGGGCGCGGCGCCGTCTGGATCCCAGATGAGCCATGGGTTCTCCACATCATCCGTGACAACCGCCCAGACACCCCTGTGCGAATGGGCGGGTACATGACGAGTGAAGCTATCGCTGATCAAGGTCCGGATTCAATGAGTTCGCGAAGGAAGTGCAGAAGAAAAAGACCGGGGCTGAACCAGTGCGGCGCGTGCTCCGTGCCGTTGTCAGGGAGTGGAGCAACATCGAACCGCCCCTGCCAGTGACATCCCCGAGTCCATCCCCACCGCACCCGCGTCGCGAGGAGATTCCGTGACCACCGAGGCACCGCCGCCCGAGCGCGATAAGCAGACCAGCACCGCCCAGCCCACGACAGAGTCGTTCGTGCAGGTGCAGCAGAGTACGGAATTCGGCGAACTGCGCCGCACATACCGTTCCTTCGCCTTCCCCCTGACCATCGCGTTCATCGCCTGGTACCTGCTCTACGTCCTGCTCTCGAACTACGCCGGCGGCTTCATGGGCACGAAGCTCTTCGGCAACATCAACGTCGCTCTCGTCTTCGGCCTCGCGCAGTTCCTGACCACGTTCCTCATCGCCTGGTTCTACTCCCGGCACGCCGCCGCGAAGCTCGACCCGAAGGCCGAGATCATCAAGTCCCGTATGGAGGCCGACGCATGAGCCCCGCCCTGCACCTCGCGGCCTCGAGCGCCACGACCGAGCACCGGCCGCTGATCATCACGCTCTTCGCGGCCTTCGTCGTCGGAACGCTGTTCATCACCGTCTGGGCCGGCCGGCAGACCAAGGACGCCGCCGACTTCTATGCGGGCGGACGCCAGTTCACCGGCTTCCAGAACGGCCTCGCCATCTCGGGCGACTACATGTCGGCCGCCTCGTTCCTCGGCATCGCCGGCGCCATCGCCCTCTTCGGCTACGACGGCTTCCTCTACTCGATCGGCTTCCTGGTCGCCTGGCTCGTCGCCCTGCTGCTGGTCGCCGAGCCGCTGCGCAACTCCGGCCGCTACACGATGGGCGACGTCCTCGCCTACCGGATGCGCCAGCGCCCGGTCCGTACCGCCGCCGGCGTCTCCACCATCGTCGTCTCGATCTTCTACCTGCTCGCGCAGATGGCGGGCGCGGGCATCCTCGTCTCGCTGCTGCTCGGCATCACCAGCGACGGCGGAAAGATCGCGATCGTCGCCCTCGTCGGTCTGCTGATGATCGTCTATGTGACGATCGGCGGGATGAAGGGCACCACCTGGGTGCAGATGGTCAAGGCCGTCCTGCTGATCGCGGGCACCCTGCTCATCACGTTCCTGGTGCTGTGGAAGTTCAACTTCAACATCTCCGACCTGCTCGGAGAGGCGGCGAAGAACAGCGAGGTCGGTCAGAAGGGCAACCCCGACGCCTTCCTCGAGCCCGGCCTCAAGTACGGCGTCGACGGTATGACGAAGCTCGACTTCATCTCCCTCGGCATCGCGCTCGTCCTCGGCACCGCCGGACTCCCGCACATCCTGATCCGCTTCTACACCGTCCCCACCGCCAAGGCCGCGCGTAAATCCGTCAACTGGGCCATCGGCATCATCGGCGCGTTCTACCTGATGACCATCGCGCTCGGCTTCGGCGCCGCCGCGATTGTCGGACCCGCGGAGATCAAGGCGTCCAACCCGGCGGGCAACACCGCTGCCCCGCTGCTCGCCCTGCACATCGGCGGCGTCGACTCCGCCTGGGGCGCGATCCTGCTCGCCGTGATCTCGGCCGTCGCCTTCGCCACCATCCTCGCCGTCGTCGCCGGACTCACGCTGGCCTCGTCGTCGTCGTTCGCGCACGACATCTACGCCAACGTCATCCGCAGGGGACAGGCCACGGAGAAGGAGGAGGTCCGCGCCGCGCGCTGGGCGACCGTCTTCATCGGCATCGTGTCCATCGCCCTCGGCGCGCTCGCCCGCGACCTGAACGTGGCCGGCCTCGTCGCCCTCGCCTTCGCGGTCGCCGCCTCGGCCAACCTGCCCACGATCCTCTACAGCCTGTTCTGGAAGAGGTTCACCACCCAGGGCGCCCTGTGGTCCATCTACGGAGGCCTCGCCTCCTCGGTGTTCCTGGTGCTGTTCTCGCCGGTGGTCTCCGGCAGCCCGTCCGCGATGTTCCCGAGCGTGGACTTCGCCTGGTTCCCGCTGTCCAACCCGGGTCTCATCTCCATCCCGCTGGGCTTCCTGCTCGGCTGGCTCGGCTCGATCCTGACCAAGGAGAAGCCCGACGAGGGCAAGTACGCCGAGCTCGAGGTCAAGTCCCTCACCGGCATCGGCGCCCACTGAGAGGAAAGCGACACACGCATGTCAGCGGCCGCGTCGTAGGCTCCTACGACGCGGCCGTGCCGTACCTCGTGCCAATCGGGCCTCTGGCGTTGTCGGCGCCGTCGCGTAGGCTCGAAACCGTCGGATCCGCGAATAGGGGAGGGGGCCCACAGTGCTCATCGACACCTACGGCCGAGTGGCCACTGACCTGCGCGTTTCTCTGACGGACCGGTGCAATCTGCGGTGTACGTACTGCATGCCGGAAGAAGGCCTCCAGTGGCTGGCCAAGCCCGATCTGCTCACCGACGACGAAATCGTCCGCCTGATCCGGATCGCCGTCACCGACCTCGGGATCACCGAGGTGCGCTTCACCGGCGGTGAGCCGCTGCTGCGTCCGGGACTGGTCGGCATCGTCGAGCGCTGCGCCGCCCTCGAGCCCCGCCCCAAGATGTCCCTCACCACCAACGGCATCGGACTCAAGCGCACCGCCGCGGCCCTCGAGGCCGCCGGCCTCGACCGGGTCAACGTCTCCCTGGACACCCTGCGGCCCGACGTCTTCAAGACCCTCACCCGCCGCGACCGTCACCACGACGTGCTCGACGGCCTCGAAGCCGCCCGCGCCGCCGGCCTGACCCCGGTCAAGGTCAACGCCGTCCTGATGCCCGGCATGAACGACGACGAGGCCCCCGACCTGCTCGCCTGGGCCGTGGAACACGACTACGAGCTGCGTTTCATCGAGCAGATGCCGCTCGACGCACAGCACGGCTGGAAGCGCGACGGCATGATCACCGCCGGGGACATCCTCCAGTCCCTGCGGACGCGCTTCACCCTCACCCCGGAGGGCGACGCCGCGCGCGGCTCCGCGCCTGCCGAGCGGTGGATCGTCGACGGCGGACCGCACCGGGTCGGCGTCATCGCCTCCGTCACCCGGCCGTTCTGCCGCGCCTGCGACCGGACCCGGCTCACCGCCGACGGTCAGGTGCGTACCTGCCTCTTCGCCACCGAGGAGACCGACCTGCGGGCGGCGCTGCGCTCGGAGGCGCCCGACGAGGAGATCGCCCGCATCTGGCGGCTGGCGATGTGGGGCAAGAAGGCCGGATCCGGCCTCGACGACCCGTCGTTCCTTCAGCCGGAGCGGCCCATGTCAGCCATCGGCGGCTGACCCGGTCCCGGCACCCCGCTCCCACTCCTCCAGCGTCACGACGTCCTTCAGGAAACCGCGCACCCCGAGGAACTGGGACAGGTGCTCGCGGTGCTCGTCGCACGCCAGCCACGTCTTGCGGCGGTCCGGAGTGTGCAGCTTCGGATTGTTCCAGGCGAGGACCCAGACGGCGCCGGTACGGCAGCCCTTGGCCGAACAGATCGGGGTTTCGTCACTCACCGGAGGATTCACGGGATCATTGTCCCAGCATGGCGACGCCGAGCAGCCACGGGGGGAGCTGCCCGGCGTCGGTCCGTCGCTCCGACGGGGGATGCGGAGCGCGTACGCAGTATGTCATGGGGGACTGGGTGCGGTGCACCGGAACTTCATGATTGATCTGAGCTTTTCTTGAGCTTCGCGAGCCCGCCGGACACCGCCCGTATCAGCGCTGCCCGGCCCCCGGACGGTCCTCCTGGAAGGGCTCCGCCTCCGGCTCCGGTTCCGCCGCGCGCTGCCCGGATCCGGCCTCGACGGCCGGCCGGACCGGGGGCTCGACGAAGGTCGACGGGAGCGAAGGGGCGTTCTCCCGCCCCGCGTTGGCGATGACGACGGAGATGTACGGCAGCAGTACACCGAGCGCCAGCGCCACGATCGCCACATGGCGTTCCACGTTCCACAGGACCGCCGCGAGGATCACGGCGACCGTCCTGATCGACATCGAGATCACATAGCGCCGCTGCCTGCCGCGGACGTCGTCGGCGAGGCCCTGCCGTGCTCCGGTGATCCGGAAGACCTCGGTCCCACCGTGCTTCCGCATCGTGCTCCACCACCCGATTTCCCCGCGCCGGACGTTCGGCGGAATTCCCCTGCTCCGACCTTCCACGGTACGCCTGGGCTGCGCCGCGTTCGAGAGCGGGGCCGCCCGACGTCTGCGTGCCCGGCGTGCGCAGACACACGTACGGCTGACCCCGACATGCGCCGTACGGCCCACGGGCCGAGACTGGCGACGTAACTGCTCACGCAGGGCCGTACAAGGAGGCAGCCATGGGCTGGTTGTGGGCGATCATCGTGGGATTCGTGCTGGGCCTGCTCGCGAAAGCGATCATCCCAGGCAAACAGCACAGTCCGCTGTGGCTGACCACCATCTTCGGCATCATCGGCGCCATCATCGGCAACGCCGTCGCACGTGGCTTCGGCATCGCGGAGACCAGCGGCATCGACTGGGGCCGGCACGCACTGCAACTCGCGGCTGCCATCGTCATCGTCTTCCTGGGCGACATGGCCTACACCGCCGCCCGCGGCAGGAAACGACATCACGCCTGAGGAACACCCGTGGCCGGGTGGGCGATCACGCCCACCCGGCCACAGTCATGCACGCTCCGGTCAGCCGGACACGCTTGTCCCGCTTCGGTCAGCCGGCCGCGACCTCGACCGCCGCCAGGTTCTTCTTGCCCCGGCGCAGCACCAGCCAGCGACCGTGCAGCAGGTCGTCACCTGCCACCACGGCGTCCTCGGCGGTCACCTTCACGTTGTTCACGTAGGCGCCGCCCTCCTTCACCGTGCGGCGGGCGGCCGACTTGCTCGGCGCCAGACCGACCTCGGTGAACAGATCGACCACCGGCAGCAGCTCGCCGACCCGCGCGTGCGGCAGCTCGGCGAGGGCGGCACGCAGTGTCGCCTCGTCCAGGTCCGCCAGCTCGCCCTGGCCGAACAGCGCCCGGGAGGCGTTGATCACCGCGGCGCACTGGTCCGCGCCGTGCACCAGCGTCGTCAGCTCCTCGGCCAGCGCGCGCTGCGCGGCCCGTGCCTGCGGCCGCTCCTCCGTCTGCTTCTCCAGCTCCTCGAGCTCCTCACGGCTCTTGAAGCTCAGGACCCTCATGTAGCGGGAGATGTCCCGGTCGTCCGTGTTCAGCCAGAACTGGTAGAACGCGTACGGCGTCGTCATCTCCGGGTCGAGCCAGAGCGTTCCCGTCTCGGACTTGCCGAACTTGGTGCCGTCCGCCTTGGTCATCAGCGGCGTGGCCAGGGCATGCACCTCGGCGTCCGGCTCGAGCCGGTGGATCAGATCCAGGCCCGCGGTCAGGTTGCCCCACTGGTCGCTGCCGCCCTGCTGAAGGGTGCAGCCGTAGCGGCGGTACAGCTCCAGGAAGTCCATGCCCTGCAGCAGCTGGTAGCTGAACTCCGTGTAGCTGATGCCCTGCTCGGACTCCAGGCGGCGGGCGACCGAGTCCTTGGTGAGCATCTTGTTGACGCGGAAGTGCTTGCCGATGTCCCGCAGGAACTCGATCGCGGACATCCCCGCGGTCCAGTCCAGGTTGTTCACCATGATCGCCGCGTTGTCGCCCTCGAAGGACAGGTAGGGCTCGATCTGCGAACGCAGCCGGTCGACCCAGCGCGCGATCGTCTCCGGATCGTTCAGCGTGCGCTCCGCGGTCGGCCGCGGATCGCCGATCTGCCCCGTCGCCCCGCCGACCAGCGCGAGGGGGCGGTGCCCGGCCTGCTGGAGACGGCGGATGGTGAGCACCTGCACCAGGTGACCGACGTGCAGGCTCGCCGCGGTGGGGTCGAAGCCGCAATAGAACGTGACAGGACCGTCCGCGAGAGCCTTGCGCAGGGCCTCTTCGTCGGTGGACTGGGCCATCAGCCCGCGCCACTTCAGCTCGTCGACGATGTCCGTCACGGTGTCGTGTCTCCTTGGAACAGGGGAAACCCCGCTGGGTGGTAGCAGGGCGCTACCACCCAGTCTATTGGTGACCGGGACCCCGGCCGACCGGATATCCGGCGCTCACACGCCCTTGCTCACCGAGCTCATGTTGAAGTCCGGCACCCGCAGCGCGGGCATCGAGGCCCGGGTGAACCAGTCGCCCCACTCACGCGGCAGCGTCTTCTCGCTCCGCCCGGCCTCCGCCGCCCGCGAGAGCAGATCGACGGGCGACTCGTTGAAACGGAAGTTGTTGACCTCCCCGACGACCTCGCCGTTCTCCACCAGATACACGCCGTCCCTGGTCAGACCGGTCAGCAGCAGCGTCGCCGGGTCGACCTCGCGGATGTACCAGAGGCACGTCAGCAGCAGCCCGCGGGCCGTGCCGGCGACCATTTCCTCCAGGCTGCGCTCGCCGCCGCCGTCCAGGATGAGGTTCCCCGCGCCGGGCGCGACCGGCAGGCCGGTCAGACCGGCGCTGTGCCGGGTGGTCACCAGGTGATCGAGCTTTCCGTCCCGCACCCAGTCCGTCGCCGTGATCGGCAGACCGTTGTCGAAGACGGAGGCGTCGTCGCCGGAGGAGTGCGCGATCACGAACGGGGCCGACTCGAGGCCCGGCTCGTGGGGGTCGCTGCGCAGGGTCAGCGGAAGGGGGGACAGCGTCTCCCCGACGCGGGTGCCGCCGCCCGGCTTGGAGAAGACCGTACGGCCCTCCGCCGCGTCGCGGGCCGCGGACGACCACATCTGGTAGATCAGCAGGTCGGCCACCGCGGTGGGCGGCAGCAGGGTCTCGTAGCGGCCCGCGGGCAGCTCGGTCCGGCGCTGTGCCCACACCAGGCGCTGCGCCAGCTCGGCGTCCATCACGCCCGGGTCGACGTCCTTGAAGTCCCGCGTGGAGCTGCCCGCCCACGCCGAGCGCGTACGGTCCGGGGACTTGGCGTTCAGCTCGAGGGTGCCGTTCGGCTGGTCGTGCCGCAGCCGCAGCCCCGTGGAGGTGCCCACATACGTGGAGGTCATCTCGTGGTTGGCGAAGCCGTACAGCTCCCGGCCGCCGGCGCGGGCCCGGGCGAAGGCCTCGCCGAGGGCGGGTGCGAAGTCGGCGAACACGGCGGAGGTGGTCTCGGCGGGAGCGTCCGTGAAGTCGGGGGACGCCGGGGTGCCCTCGACCAGCGGCTGGGCGTCCTCCGCCGGACCGGCCCCGCGGGCGGCCGCCTCGGCGGCGCGCACCAGCGGCTCGAGGTCGGCGGCGGTCACCGCGGACCGGGACACCACACCGGAGGCGGTCCCCTCGGCGCCGTCGACGGTCGCGATGACGGTGAGGGTGCGGCCGCGGGTCACGCCGTTCGTGGTCAGGGCGTTGCCGGCCCAGCGCAGATTGGCGGACGACTCCTCGTCGGCGATGACGACACACCCGTCGGCGGTGGACAGCTCGAGAGCCCGCTCGACGATCTCGTGCGGCTTGGTCGTACGGGGGCTCATCGGCCGGCCTCCTGGGTGGTGTTCAGAATGTTGACGCCCCGGAAGAGGGCGGAGGGGCAGCCGTGGGAGACCGCGGCGACCTGGCCCGGCTGGGCCTTTCCGCAGTTGAACGCGCCCCCGAGCACATAGGTCTGCGGGCCGCCGACCTGCTCCATGGAGCCCCAGAACTCGGTGGTCGTCGCCTGGTACGCGACGTCCCGGAGCTGTCCGGCCAGCCGGCCGTTCTCGATCCGGAAGAACCGCTGCCCGGTGAACTGGAAGTTGTAGCGCTGCATGTCGATGGACCACGACCGGTCGCCGACCACGTAGATCCCGCGCTCGACCCCGCCGATCAGGTCCTCCGTGGACAGGCCGCCCGGGTCCGGGCGGAGCGACACGTTCGCCATCCGCTGCACCGGGACGTGAGCGGGGGAGTCGGCGTAGGCGCAGCCGTTGGAGCGGCCGAGGTTCGTCAGCTTCGCGATCCGCCGGTCCAGCTGGTAGCCGACCAGCGTGCCGTCCTTGACCAGGTCCCAGCTCTGCGCCTCGACGCCCTCGTCGTCGTACCCGATCGTCGCCAGTCCGTGCTCGGCCGTGCGGTCGCCGGTCACGTTCATCACGGACGAGCCGTACGCCAGCTTCCCCAGCTGGTCGAAGGTCGCGAACGAGGTTCCGGCGTACGCGGCCTCGTATCCGAGCGCCCGGTCCAGCTCTGTGGCGTGGCCGATCGACTCGTGGATCGTCAGCCACAGGTTCGACGGGTCGACCACCAGGTCGTAGCGGCCGGACTCGACGCTCGGCGCGCGCATCTTCTCCGCCAGCAGCCCCGGGATCTCCTCCAGCTCACGGTCCCAGTCCCAGCCCGTACCGGTCAGGTACTCCCAGCCGCGGCCTGCCGGCGGCGCGATCGTGCGCATCGAGTCGAATTCACCGCTGGTGCCGTCGACGGCGACCGCGGTGAGCTGCGGGTGCAGCCGGACCCGCTGCTGGGTGGTGACGGTGCCGGCCGTATCCGCGTAGAACTTGTTCTCGTGGACGGTGAGCAGCGACGCGTCCACGTGCGCCACGCCGTCCGCCCGCAGCAGCCGGCCGCTGAAGTCGGCGAGCAGCGCGGTCTTCTCCTCGTCGGGTACTTCGAACGGGTCGATCTCGTACGAGGAGATCCACGTCCTGTCCGAGTGCACCGGCTCGTCCGCCAGCTCCACGCGCTCGTCGGACCCGGCCGCCGCGATCACCTTCGCCGACAGCTTCGCCATCGCCACCGCCTGGCCCGCGACCCGGGCCGCGGCGTCCATGGTGAGATCCACCCCTGAGGCGAAGCCCCACGCACCACCGTGCACGACGCGCACCGCGTACCCGAGGTCCGTGGTGTCGGAGGAACCGGCGAGCTTGGCGTCACGCAGCCGCCACGCCGCACTGCGTACACGCTCGAGACGGAAGTCGGCGTGCTCGGCGCCGAGCGCGCGGGCCCGGGCGAGTGCCGCGTCGGCGAGCGCCCGCAGCGGCAGCGCCGTGAAGGCTTCGTCGATGGAATGAGGCACGGATGTCTCCTGTCGTCGCGACGGGTCGCCCCGATCATGTCGCGACGGGGTGCCTGTTGCCCAGCGGGTTGTGAAGGATGCCGTGCCGTCCTCTTCTGTAGGGACCCGACAGTGACTGATCTGCGGCGCTGTCAGGGACCGATTCCCCGTACGACGGACCGGACCGATAGGTTTTCGGGTAGTCGCCTGGCTGCCAGGTGCTCCAGACCACTGACGAAAGGGTGATCCGTTGAGCCGCTCGGTTCTCGTCACCGGAGGAAACCGGGGCATCGGCCTCGCCATCGCCCGCGCTTTCGCCGAGAACGGCGACAAGGTCGCCATCACCTACCGGTCGGGCGAGCCGCCCGCCGAGCTCGTCGAGGCGGGCTGCCTGCCCGTCCGCTGCGACATCACGGACGCCGAGCAGGTGGAGCAGGCCTACAAGGAGATCGAGGAGAAGCACGGCAATGTGGAGGTGCTGGTCGCCAACGCCGGCATCACCAAGGACCAGCTTCTGATGCGGATGTCGGAGGACGACTTCACCTCCGTCCTCGACACCAACCTCACCGGCACCTTCCGGGTCGTCAAGCGCGCCAACCGCAGCATGCTGCGCGCCAAGAAGGGCCGTGTCGTACTGATCTCCTCCGTCGTCGGGCTGCTGGGCTCGGCGGGGCAGGCCAACTACGCCGCCTCGAAGGCCGGCCTGGTGGGCTTCGCCCGCTCCCTGGCCCGTGAGCTCGGCTCGCGGAACATCACCTTCAACGTCGTCGCACCCGGCTTTGTCGACACCGACATGACGCAGGTGCTCACCGACGAGCAGCGCGCGGGCATCGTCTCGCAGGTGCCGCTCGGCCGTTACGCGAAGCCGGAGGAGATCGCTGCCGCCGTGCGCTTCCTGGCCTCCGACGACGCCTCGTACATCACTGGAGCCGTCATCCCCGTTGACGGCGGATTGGGCATGGGTCACTGATCACATGAGCGGAATTCTCGAGGGCAAGCGCGTCCTGATCACCGGTGTGCTGATGGAGTCCTCCATCGCCTTCCACACCGCCAAGGTGGCCCAGGAGCAGGGCGCGGAGATCATCCTCACCGCCTTCCCGCGGCCCACCCTGACCGAGCGCATCGCCAAGAAGCTCCCCAGGCCCGCGAAGGTCATCGAGCTCGACGTCACCAACGACGAGCACCTGGCCCGCGTCGAGGGCATCGTGCGGGAGGAGCTCGGCGGTCTGGACGGTGTCGTCCACTCGATCGGCTTCGCCCCGCAGGACGCCCTCGGCGGCAACTTCCTCAACACGCCCTTCGAGTCGGTGTCGACCGCGATGCACGTCTCCGCGTTCTCGCTGAAGTCCCTGACGATGGCCTGCCTGCCGCTGATGCAGAACGGCGGCTCGGTCGTCGGTCTGACCTTCGACGCGCAGTTCGCCTGGCCGCAGTACGACTGGATGGGCCCGGCGAAGGCCGCCCTCGAGGCCACCAGCCGCTACCTCGCCCGGGACCTGGGCAAGCAGAACGTGCGCTGCAACCTGATCTCGGCCGGTCCGCTCGGCTCGATGGCCGCCAAGTCCATCCCCGGCTTCTCCGACCTCGCGAAGGTGTGGGACGAGCGTTCCCCGCTCGAGTGGGACATGGCCGACCCGGAGCCGGCCGGCCGCGGTGTCGTCGCGCTGCTCTCCGACTTCTTCCCGAAGACCACCGGCGAGATCGTCCACGTCGACGGCGGCGTGCACATCATGGGTGCCTGACCTGCACATACGTACACAAGGGACGCCCCGTCCACCGCCCGGCGCGGTGGGCGGGGCGTCCCTCGTTCGGCCCAGCGGCGCGGCGGGGGGTGCCGAGGGCGGCGATGCTGGAGGAGCACATCTTCCTTGTGGTGCTGTTGCGGCGCGTGCGCCGCAGCCCGGCCGAGGAGGTCCTGCTCGTGCGTACGACATGGCGCAAAGCCTCCGCCCTGGCCGCCGCGACGGTCCTGGTGCTGGGGATCACCTGCACCGCCCTTCACTTCCGTCAGGAGACGCAGGACCCCCGCCCGGCGCAGCCGCCGTCCTACGAGGCACGGTGCAGCACCGTGGTGGAAGGCTCCCGGGTCACCGCCTACTGCCACAACCCGTATCCCGCCGCCGACCGGGTGCGGCTGCACGTCGAGTGCGACCGCTGGTGGGACGTCGACGCGGACACCGCCCCGGTACTGCTCCGCCCGGCCGAGTACGGGGAACTGACCGGGCGGTGCTGGAAGGAGATCCGCTCGGTGTGGATCAGCCACCAGCCGCAGCGGGCCGACGCAGGCACATGAACGGATAGCCGGCCGCCTCCGCGGCAGCCGCGTCGCCGTCGCCCGCGCGGATCGCCTCGACCATCCGCGCGTGGTCCATGTGGTGCTCGGGACGCAGGTCCTGGCCGATGTCCTCGCGCAGCCAGTCGCGCAGCACATCCCCGAGGTCGGCGTAGAGCCCGGTCAGCACCTCGTTGTGCGAGGCGGCCACGACGGCCAGGTGGAACGTCGCGTCGGCGGCCACGAACGCCTCCGCGACACCGGACGCCCATGCCTCCTCGCGCCTCGCCAGGAGGGCGTCCAGCTGCCTGAGGTCGCGTTCGGTTCGCCGCTCGGCGGCCAGCCGTGCCGCGGAGGACTCCATGGTGGAGCGCAGTTCCGCGATGTGCCGGGGGTCGGCGTCGGCGAACCGCCGGTGCATGACGCCCGCGAGCTCGCTGGTGGCCAGGACGTACGTCCCCGAGCCCTGCCGGATGTCGAGCAGCCCGTTGTGGGCCAGTGCCCGCACCGCCTCACGAACGGTGTTGCGGGCGACGCCGAGCTGTTCGACGAGTTCCGGTTCGGTCGGGATCCGAGAACCCACCGGCCACTCGCCCGAGGTGATCTGGTTCCGCAACTGGGCGATCACCTGGTCGGACAGCGCGGAACGCCGGGGAGAGGACAGCGCCATGGTGCTCCTTGTCGTGAAGGGCGTCCGACCGGCGCCTGGGGCGGCCGGTGGCCGAGTGTCGTCCAGGATTGGACAACCAATCATCCCATGATTCTATGATGGCCCAATGCCTGACGAGACCCGCACACTGAGCCCCGCCGCGACGGCCCCTGCTCCCCAGGATTCTGCCGCTCGTACGGGCCCGGTGTGGATCACCCGGCTCGTCCTCGTCGGCATCGTCCTCGCCGCGCTCAACCTGCGCCCCGCCATCACCAGCCTCGGAGCCCTGCTCGAAGAGGCCAGGACCGGGCTGCACATGAGCGGCAGTGTCGCCGGGATGCTCACGTCCGTCCCGCCGCTCTGCTTCGCCCTCTTCGGCACCGCGGCACCCCGCCTCGCCCGCCGCTTCGGACCCGGCGCCGTCCTCTGCGCCGGCATGGCGGCCATCGCGACGGGGCTCGTCGTGCGGCCCTTCGCCGGCGGCACGGCCGGGTTCCTCGCCGCCAGCGCGCTCGCCCTGATGGGCATCGCCGTCAGCAACGTGCTGATGCCGGTGATCGTCAAGCGCTACTTCCCCGGCCGGGTCGGCTCCATGACCGGCCTCTACTCGATGGCGCTGGCGCTCGGCACATCCGTGGCCGCGGCCGCGACCGTGCCCATCACGAGCGCGCTGGGCGGCAGTTGGCGGGTCGGTCTCGCCGTGTGGGCGCTGCTGGCCGCCGTCGCCGTACTGCCCTGGCTCGGGCTGGTGCGCGACCGCGACCGCGCGGACGGCGAGGCGCGACCCGCGCAGTCCGCCCCGGCTCCGCGGATCACCCGCAGCCCGACCGCCTGGGCGCTGGCCTGCTTCTTCGGGCTCCAGGCGACCGGCGCGTACATCACCATGGGCTGGATGCCGCAGATCTTCCGTGACGCGGGTGTCTCCGCGCAGACCGCAGGCGTCCTGCTCGCCGTCACCATGGTCATGGGTGTGCCGCTGGCCTTCGTCATCCCGCGACTGGCGACCCGGCTGAACCAGCAGGGACCGATCGCGATCGGTCTCGGCCTGTGCGGTCTGACCGGCTACCTGGGGCTCCTGCTGGCACCGGCGGCGGGCGCGTGGGCGTGGGCGCTGCTGCTGGGCATCTCGAACTGCTCGTTCCCGCTGGCACTCACCATGATCGGCATGCGGTCCAGGACCGGTGCGGGCGTCGTGCGGCTCTCCGCGTTCGTCCAGTCGACCGGCTACCTGATCTCCATCCCCGGGCCCCTCCTGGTCGGCGTGCTCTATCAGCACAGCGGCGGCTGGGGCCTGCCCATCGGCCTGATGGCCGCCCTTCTCGTGCCCCAGATCGCCATGGGCGTCCTCGCGGGCAGGGACCGGACGATCGAGGACGAGACCGGGGTGCGAGACTGAGACCATGCCAGTGCTCGACCCGAACCCCCAGAACGGCCAGAAGAAGCTCCTCGGGATCTTCGGCCTGATCCTGCTCATCGGCGTGGTCATCTCGATCATCGCCACGATCGCCGCTCCCTGACCCGGCCGGGCACAGGCCCCGTCCCTCCCTCGACGAGGAGGGACGGTGGTGCTGGCCCCACCGTCCCCTAGGGGGCCAGGCTCAGGGTGAAGTGGGTGGGCCACCGGATGGGCCCCGCCGTTCATGATCCGTACGTTTGAGGGACTCGACCTCTAGACGTACGGAGGCGGCCATGCCGGCCCACACGCACCCCCGGTCCCTCACCCGGTCCCCGGGCGCCGCCGGGGGCGAGCTGCCCTGGTGGGCGCTGGCACTCCCGGTGATCGCCTTCAGCGCGCTGCTCCTGCTGATCGCCGGTCCGGGGCAGGCACACGCCGCGGCGGGCGACGAGCAGGGGGTCGGCGAGTTCCTCCGGCTCGTGCACCGGATGCTGGCCCGTTGACGGGGTCACTCTTCACGGCGGAGCACGTCAACACCCTGCGCCCGCTGGCTCATTTCATGCGAAGCTGGGTGACATGAGCGCCGCTGTGTCTTCCGGTGGGACACCCCCCGGACCTCCCGAATCCCGCAGGATCGTCCTCCTCCGGCACGCGAAGGCCGACTGGCCCCAGGTGTCCGACCATGAGCGCCCGCTCGCCGAGCGAGGCCGGAAGGACGCCCCGGTCGCGGGCCGCCGGCTCGCGGAGACCGGCATCGACTTCGACCTGGCCCTGTGCTCGACAGCGGTCAGGACCCGCGAGACATGGAAGCTCGCGGTGCACGAGCTGCCGCACCGCCCGAAGACGGTCTACGAGGACCGGCTCTACGAAGCCTCCCTCGGCGATCTGCTCGCTCTGCTGACCGAGACCCCCGACGAGGTGAACGACCTGCTCGTCATCGGTCACAACCCCGGTATGCACGCTCTGGCGGACGCCCTCGCGGGCAGCACGGAGGGTGACGCACTGGGCCGGATGACCCGCGACGGCTTCCCGACCTCGGCGTTCGCCGTCCTGTCCATCAGCGGACCGTGGAAGTCCGTGGAGCACGGCGTGGGCAAGCTGCTCGACTACTGGACCCCGCACGAGTGATCGACCGGCACGAAGAACGGCAGGGCCCCGGCACACCGAGTGTGCCGGGGCCCTGCCGTTCCTGTCTCGCGCGTTCCGGTCTCGCGGACGTCAGTGCTCGCCGGTGCCGTCGTCGGCCGCCTCGACCTCTTCGCGGGTGATGCCCAGCAGATAGAGCACCGTGTCGAGGAAGGGCACGTTGACCGCGGTGTGCGCGGCCTTGCGCACGACGGGCTTGGCGTTGAACGCGACGCCGAGACCCGCGGCGTTCAGCATGTCGAGGTCGTTGGCGCCGTCGCCGATCGCTACCGTCTGGGCGAGCGGGACCCCGGCCTCCGCCGCGAAGCGGCGAAGCAGCCGGGCCTTGCCGGCCCGGTCCACGATCTCGCCGACGACCCGGCCGGTGAGCTTCCCGTCCTTGATCTCCAGCGTGTTCGCCGACGCGAAATCGAGCCCGAGGCGCTCCTTGAGGTCGTCGGTGACCTGCGTGAAGCCGCCGGACACGACGCCCACTTGGTAGCCGAGCCGCTTCAGCGTCCGGATCAGGGTCCGGGCACCGGGGGTGAGCCGCACCTCCGTACGCACCTTGTCCACCACGGAGGCGTCGAGGCCCTCCAGCAGCGCCACCCGCGCGTGCAGCGACTGCTCGAAGTCCAGCTCCCCGCGCATCGCCGCGGCGGTCACCTCCGCGACCTGGTCCTCGCAGCCTGCGTGGGCCGCGAAGAGCTCGATGACCTCGTCCTGGATGAGCGTGGAGTCCACGTCCATGACGACCAGCCGCTGCGCGCGCCTGTGCAGTCCGGCGGAGACGACGGCCACGTCGACGCCGATCTCGGCGGCCTCCATCGCCAGCGCCGTCCGCAGCGGCGCGGTCTCGACGCCGGAGACCGCGAACTCCACTGCGGTCACCGGATACTTCGCGAGCCGGAAGATGCGGTCGATGTTGCCGCCGGTGCCGGCGATGGTGGCCGCTATGGCCGCGGTCGACTCCGCCGTGAGCGGGTGGCCGAGCACGGTGACGTGCGAACGCCCGCTGCCGCGCGGCCGGTTGTCGCCCGTACCGGAGATGATCTCGGCCTGCAGTTTCAGGGAGTCGGCCCAGCTGTGCACGGTGGCCCGCAGGTCGCCCTCGGTGGCCCCGCCGGCCGTCGGTGCCGTGACGAGCGCGCACAGCACGAGGCGGCCACGGGAGACGACCTGCTCGATGTCGACGACGTCGACGGCGTACGCGGCGAGGGTGTCGAAGAGACCGGCGGTGATCCCTGGGCGGTCCTTCCCGAAGATCTTCACGAGAAGGGTGGGGACATCGGAGTCGGGAGGGGGCTGAGATGCGCTCATGGTGTTACCACCGTATCGGGCGACGGCCGGGAGAAGAGGTTCTGTCCCGCCTGACGGACACCTGAGCGGCCGGCGCACGCCCGTGCGGCCGGGAGCGGCGCATCCGACCGGGATGGCGTGGATTATTCGGTTCGCGCATGATCCGTCACCACTCGTGGGTGATCGCCGCCGCCGCCCCGGTCCCGCCGCGTCGGTGAACGTCCCAACTCGGTACCGAACGAGGTCTTCACGCGGCCCGGCTTTCGGATACGGGACCGGGCCTGAAATAGTTCCCCACGATGTTCGCCTTCCCTAGACTCCCGGCGACGGGGGAAGCTCGGGGGACAACTAGTGGGGCATGGAGTGCCGGAACTCGTACTGGAATTGAACGGAAACACCTGGACGCTCGATCCGTCCAGGTCGTACACCCTGGGCCGTGATCCCCAGGGTGATGTGGTGATCGACGACGCCCGGGTCTCGTGGCGGCACGCCACGATCAGCTGGGGCGGGCGCAGTTGGGTCATCGAGGACCACGGCAGCACCAACGGCACGTATGTGCAGGGCCAGCGGATCCACCAGATGGAGATCGGCCCCGGCACAGCGGTGCACCTCGGCAACGCCACCGACGGTCCGCGTCTCGGCCTGAGCGGCGTCGGCGCGGTGGCGGGCGCGGGCGCCTACGCCCAGGGGGCACCGCAGCAGGCCGCACAGGCGCCGGTGCAGCAGCCGCAGCAGGGCTGGCCGCAGCCGCAGCCGCCGCAGCAGCCCGCGCAGCAGGGCTGGCAGCAGCAGCCTCCGCAGGCGCAGCAGCCGCAGGTCCCGCACCAGCAGGGGGTGCACAGCGCCCAGGGCGGCCCGCCGGTCCACGGCGACCGCAGCCCGACGACGTTCCACCAGCTCTCCCTCGGCCGCGTCATGCGCATCGGCCGTGCGCTCGAGAACGAGCTGGTCGTCTCCGACCTGCAGGTCTCGCGCCACCACGCCGAGTTCACCGCGCACCCCGACGGCCGCTTCGAGATCCGTGACCTCGGCTCCCACAACGGCACCTACGTCAACGGTCAGCCGATCGCCAAGTCCGGCACGGTCCTCATCGGCCCGAACGACATCGTCGGCGTCGGCCACTCCACCTTCCGTATCGTCGGCGGTCAGCTCGAGGAGTTCGTCGACACCGGCGAGGTCTCCTTCTCGGCACGCCACCTCACGGTCACCGTGGACGGCGGCAAGCAGATCCTGCGTGACGTCTCCTTCGGCGTCCCGGAGAAGTCGCTCATCGGTGTCATCGGCCCGTCCGGCTCCGGAAAGTCCACCCTGCTCAAGGCGCTCACCGGCTACCGGCCCGCCAACCAGGGCGACGTCCTCTACGACAACCGCAGCCTCTACAAGCAGTTCGCGGAGCTGCGCCAGCGCATCGGGCTGGTTCCGCAGGACGACATCCTGCACAAGGAACTCACCGTCCGTAAGGCGCTGAAGTACGCGGCCAAGCTCCGCTTCCCCGGCGACACCGCCGAGGCCGAGCGCGAGGCCCGTATCGACGAGGTGCTGCGCGAGCTCAAGCTCGACATCCACAAGGACAAGAAGGTCACCTCGCTCTCCGGCGGCCAGCGCAAGCGCGTGTCGGTCGCCCTCGAGCTGCTGACCAAGCCGTCGCTGATCTTCCTGGACGAGCCGACCTCCGGCCTCGACCCGGGCATGGACCGTGACGTCATGCAGCTGCTGCGCGGCCTGGCGGACGACGGCCGTACGGTCCTCGTCGTCACGCACTCCGTGGCCGAGCTGGGGCTGTGCGACAAGCTCCTGGTGATGGCGCCCGGCGGTTCGGTGGCCTACTTCGGTCCGCCGGAGGAGGCGCTCAACTTCTTCGGCTACAGCACCTGGGCCGACGTGTTCTCCGCGTTCGAGAACTACCGCGACTACGACTGGGCGGGCCGCTGGCGCGGTTCTCAGCACTACCAGATGTACGCGGCGGACATCGACGCCGTCGCCGCCCAGTCCGTGAACATGCCGCCGGCGCAGCAGATGCGTCCGCCGAAGCCGCAGAGCTGGGGATCCCAGCTGTTCACCCTGATCCGCCGCTATGTGTCGGTGATCGTGTCCGACAAGGGCTTCATGGCCCTCATGCTGATCCTTCCGGCGGTGCTGGGCGCGGTGAGCCTGCTCATCGACCCGGACAAGGGTCTGCTGGTGAACCAGAACGCGCAGACCGGCCGGATCATCCCGAACGGCACGGCCACCACGGTGCTGCTGATCCTCGCGGTCGGCGCCTGCTTCGCCGGCGCGGCGAACTCCGTCCGTGAGCTGATCAAGGAGCGGGTGATCTACGAGCGGGAGCGCGCGACCGGTCTGTCTCGCTCCGCGTACCTGATGTCCAAGGTCGTCGTCCTGGGCATGATCACCGTGATCCAGGGCGGTCTGGTCGGAGCCATCGGCTTCGCCACCCGTGAGCTCCCGGAAGAGGGTCTGGTCCTCGGCGGGGCGGTCATGCTGGAGCTGTCGCTGCCGATCATGGCTCTCGGCTTCACGTCGATGATGTTCGGCCTGATCATCTCCGCGCTGGTGAAGACCGCCGAGAAGACCATGCCGCTGCTGGTGATGTTCGCGATCATCCAGGTCGTGTTCACCGGCTGCCTGTTCATCCTGCACGGCACCGTCGGCGTCAACGAGTTCTCGTACCTCATGCCGTCGCGCTGGGCGGTCGCGGCCGCCGGTGCCACGCTGGACTTCAACAAGATCAACCCGAACACGGACGACCCGACCAGCACCGACCCCCTGTGGGACCACGAGGCTGCCGCCTGGGGCATGGACATGGCCGCACTGATCGCTCTCGGCGCCCTGTGCGGTGTGCTCGTCGCCCGCTTCCTGCGCCGCCACGAGCCCGAGGTCATGCGCAAGTAACGCACGTCACGCGGTGACAGCACGACGCCGAAGGGCGCACCCTGCGCGGGGTGCGCCCTTCAGCGTCTGTTGATGTCCGCCGGTTTGTGCTGCCGGCTCAGCGCAGCAGTGCCTCAGTAGGCGCTGTTGACGTTGTCCATCGAGCCGTAACGGTCGGCCGCGTAGTTGCAGGCGGCGACGATGTTGGCGACCGGGTCGTACTGGTCCCACGAGGTGCCGGGGACGTGGTAGGCGTCGAAGGTCGGCTTGATGACCTGGAGCAGACCCTTCGAGGGGACACCGTTGATGGCGTTGATGTCCCAGTTGTTGATGGCCCGGGGGTTACCGGAGGACTCCCGCATGATGTTGCGGTGGATGCCCTCGTAGCTGCCGGGGATGTCGTGCTTCTTCATGATCGCCATGGCCTCGCGGATCCACCCGTCCAGGTTGTTCGGGTAGGTCACCTTCGCCGGGCGGGCGGCGGAGCGGCTGGCGGCCTGCTCCTTGGCGCGCTTCTCGGCGGCGGCCTTGGCGGCTGCCTTCTTCTCGGCGGCGGCCTTCTCGGCGGCGGCCTTCTCGGCGGCGGCCTTCTCGGCCTTCGCCTTCGCCTCGGCCTTGGCCTTGGCCTGGGTGGCCTCGAGCTGGGCCTCGAAGGCCGACTTCTGGCTGGTGATGCTCTCGTGGACGGCCGAGATCTGCTTGGCGTCGGCCTTCCACGCGACGGGCGCCGCCGCGGCTGCTGCTTCGGTCCTCACGCCGGCCTCTGCCTCGCCCGACGGGGCGAGCGAGAGCGCGACGGTCGTGGCGGCGACGGCGGCGATGCCGGCCACGGCGGTCTTACGGCTCTTGATTCGGCGGCGGATCTCAGGGGTGATGAACGCGGACATACAGACGTACCTCTTCGAATAGCGGAAAGTCGCTCCAGGCCGGTCGGCTCTGCGCTGTTCGGTAGCGACGTCGGCAATTCTTAGCTGGCGCAAAATCGCGTGGCAAAGGTGTGACGTACGATCCGCGGTAGTGGATCACATGTTCCCAATGTCCGGATTCGCCTGTGCTGTCCGCGCTCAGATGCCCCTTTTGTATCAACTAAAGAGTCTCGTAAGTGATCTGGGCCCTATGCGCGGGCTCACACCGCCCACGCTCCGCTCTCACTGCCTGTTGCGGCAGCAATTCACCGGGTGAGGGCCTCCGCGGGGAGTACGAGATGGACGTCGCCGAACTCGTGCCAGAGGTACCGCTGCCTCAGCGCCTCGTCGTACGCGCAGGTCAGAGCGTCCCGGCCGGCGATGGCCGCCAGCATCAGCAGATGCGACGCCTCCGGCTCGTGCAGCCCGGTCAGCAGACCGTCCACCGCCCGCACACCGCGTCGCGGCGTCACGACCAGGTCCGTCCAGCCGGAGACGGGACGCACCACTCCCTCGCCGTCCGCCGCCGACTCAATGGCCCGCACGGCCGTCGTGCCGACCGCCACGATCCGGCCCCCGGCCGCTCGTGCCGCGTTCACCAGCCACGCCGTGGTCGCCGGAACCTCGAAGCGCTCCGGGTACGGCGGCTCGTGCGCCTCCGCCGACGCCACACCCGTATGGAGCACCAGTGGCGCGAACTGCACCCCCCGGCTCACCAGGGCCGCCACCGCACCGGGCGTGAAGGGACGGGCGGCGCTCGGCATCTCCGCGGACCCCGAGCCGTCCGGGGAGGGCAGCGCGAAGACCGTCTGATACGCGGACAGGGGCTGGTCCCGCTCCGTGTAGCGGTAGCGGATCGGCCTGCCGTACCGCCCAAGCAGCGTCGGCACGTCCACGGAAGCCCTTGCCCACCACAGGCGCTCGCCGCCCGGCACGAGCGGCGCCTCGAGCACCAGCTCGCCGCCGCCCGGTACCCGTACGCCGGCCCCCGCCGGCCCCCCGGCACGCGGCAGGGTGCTGCCCGCGCCGTCGGGCCCGCGCAGCTCCACCGCCCAGCGCCCGAGGTCCCCGCGGGTCGAGAAGTGCACCACGACCGCCTCGCCGCCGAGCCGGCCGTCCACGGCGGCCGCCAGCGTGGCCGACGTGTTGACGACCAGCACGTCACCGGCCCGCAACTGGCCCGGCAGGTCGCGGAAACGGTGGTGGGACACCTCCGTACCCCGCGAGACCAGCAGCCGTACGTCGTCCCTGCCCGACCCGCGCTCCTCCGCCGGTACCCGGGCGGACAGCTCCTCCGGCACCCGTAGGGTCTCCAGGACCGTCCCCGCGCGCCGCCCCGCCCTCATCGGGTCTCCAGCAGCGAGGTGGCCTCGTACCGGCCGCTGGCGGGCCGCTCCTCGAGCAGCCGCAGGAAAGCGGGGGCCACGGACCCGGGCGAGGGGCGGGGGTCGTCGTCGTCCGGCACCGCGGCCGCGTACAGGTCCGTCTGCATGTCGCCCGGATCGACGCTCCACACCCGCAGACCCGGCTCCTCCACGGCCAGCACGGCCGCGAGCTGGTCGAGCGCCGCCTTCGAGGCGCCGTAGCCGCCCCAGGTCTCGTACGCCGTGGTCGCTGCGTCCGAGCTGACCGCGACGACGGTGCCGCCCGTCCGCGACGCCCGCAGCAGCGGCAGCGCCTCCCGCACCAGGCCCAGCGGAGCGACCACGTTGGTCTCCAGCGCCGCCCGCAGCCCCTCCGTGGACAGCGCCTCCAGCCGCACCAGCGGCTCGGCGCCCAGCGCGCTCGCGTTGTTCACCAGCAGATCGAGACCGCCGAGCCGCGCGGCCGCCGCCACCAGCTCGCCGCGGTGCCCGGCGTCCGTGACATCGCCCGGCACCGCCACGACCCGGGTGCCGTACCGCGCCGCGTGCTCCGCGCTCTCCTTCAGTACGTCCGCGGTCCTGGCACCCAGGACCAGGTCCCAGCCCTGCCGCGCGAGAGCCGCCGCCAGTGCCCGTCCCAGGCCCTTCGACGCTCCGGTGATCACTGCTACCGCCATGGTGCCCATCCCCTTGCCGCGTGCTGTCCGCTGTCGCTGTCCGTATGGATGGACACAACGTAGGAACGCGGCCGGTGCCGCCGCCTCGTGCCCGAGGACCCACTCCACAAGGCACTTCGACCTACGTCCGTGGCCTTAAGCGGATGTGGTCCCCGGACCGATACGGACCGTCACAGCCCGCCGGTACGGTTGATCCATGAGTCACCGACCCGGCTCCGGCCTCGCGGCCGTGAGCACCGCGCTCCTCGCCATGAGCAGGCGCCTCGAGGTGCGCGACGTGCTGAAGACGATCGTGGCCTCGGCGCGCGAACTGCTCGACGCCGAGTACGCGGCGCTGGGCGTGCCCGACGACCACGGAGGCTTCGCCCAGTTCGTCGTCGACGGTGTCAGCGACGCCCAGTGGAAGGCGATAGGACCGCTGCCCCGGCAGCACGGCATCCTCGCCTCGATGCTCCGCGACGCGAAGCCCGAGCGGCTCGGGGACGTCCGCAAGGACCCGCGCTTCGAGGGCTGGCCGTCGGCCCACCCCGACATGTCGGACTTCCTCGGCCTGCCGATCAAGGACGGCGACGAGACCATGGGCGCCCTGTTCCTGGCCAACAAGAGGTGCCCCAAGCCGCAGGGCGGCTGCGGTTTCACGGAGGAGGACGAGGAGCTGCTGGGCATCCTCGCCCAGCACGCCGCGATCGCCCTCACCAACGCCCGCCTCTATGAGCGCAGCCGCGAGCTCACCATCGCGGAGGAGCGCTCCCGCCTCGCACACGAGTTGCACGACGCCGTGAGCCAGAAGCTGTTCTCCCTGCGGCTGACCGCTCAGGCCGCCGCCGCGCTCGTGGACCGCGACCCGGCCCGCGCCAAGGATGAGCTCCAGCAGGTGGCGGCCCTCGCCGCGGAGGCCGCAGACGAGCTGCGGGCCGCCGTCGTGGAGCTGCGCCCCGCCGCCCTTGACGAGGACGGCCTCGTCAACACCCTCCGCACCCAGATACAGGTCCTCGACCGCGCCCACAGCGCGCGCGTCACCTTCGACACCTGCGGGATCAGGGCGCTGCCCGCCGCCCAGGAGGAGGCGCTGCTGAGGGTCGCCCAGGAGGCCCTGCACAACGCGCTGCGCCATTCCGGCGCGGCTCAGGTGGACGTGGCGCTGATCCGCCGGGGCCAGGGCGCCGTCCTCTCCGTCACGGACGACGGCAAGGGCTTCGAGCCCCGGGCGGTCCGCCGGGCCGGTCGCCACCTCGGACTCGTCTCCATGCGGGACAGGGCGAGCGGCGTCGGGGGCAGGCTCAAGGTCGAATCGGCGCCCGGCAGGGGCACCACGGTCGAGATGGAGGTCCCCGGTGGCTGACAAGAGGATCCGCGTGCTGCTGGTCGACGACCATCAGGTGGTGCGGCGCGGCCTGCGCACCTTCCTGGAGGTCCAGGACGACATAGAGGTCGTCGGCGAGGCCGGTGACGGCGCGGAGGGCGTCGCCCTCACCGAGGAGCTCAAGCCGGACGTCGTCCTCATGGACGTCAAGATGCCCGGCATGGACGGCATCGACGCCCTGCGGAAGCTGAAGGAACTGGCCAATCCGGCCAAGGTCCTCGTCGTGACCAGCTTCACCGAGCAGCGCACGGTGGTTCCCGCCCTGCGTGCGGGCGCTTCGGGCTACGTGTACAAGGACGTGGACCCGGACGCGCTGGCCGGTGCCATACGTTCCGTGCACGCGGGTCATGTGCTGCTCCAGCAGGAGATCGCGGGGGCGCTGCTCTCCGACGGCGATCCGGGCAACGGTACGGGCCGCGGGAGCAGCCTCACCGAGCGGGAGCGCGAGGTACTGGGCCTCATCGCGGACGGACGTTCGAACCGGGAGATCGCGCGGGCGCTGGTCCTCTCGGAGAAGACCGTCAAGACGCATGTCTCGAACATCCTGATGAAGCTGGACGTGGCGGACCGTACGCAGGCGGCGCTGTGGGCGGTGCGGCACGGGATGACGGACTGAGCGGAGCGTCATACTCCGATCCGAGATTCATACTGTCGGGTGTATGTCACCCACACGGCGCATCCTGATCCACTCGCGAGCGTTCTTCATGGCGTGCTGCGGCGGCCGGCCGCAGCGAGTGCTCAGGAGGAATGACGAAGTGAAGAACCTGAAGAAGGCCGCAGCCCTCACGATGATCGCCGGCAGCCTCGTCGCCGCGGGCGCGGGCGTCGCGTCGGCCACGACCGGCGGCTCGCACGCCTACGGTGAGGCTGCGCACTCCCCGGGCGTCCTCTCGGGCAACCTGGTCCAGGTGCCGGTGCACGTCCCGGTGAACGTGGTGGGCAACACTGTGAACGTGATCGGCCTGCTGAACCCGGCGTTCGGCAACGTCGGCATCAACGGCTGACGCCTCCGAGCTCGACCGCACGGCCCCAGGGCGCAGCCCCTGGGGCCGTGCGGCGTTCCGGCCGCGCCGGAACGGCCGCGGGCCTGTTCCCCTCCCCGCCCCTGCCCGCTGTACCGATGTGCGGCTCCACCGCGTGGGGGCTCCGCCCGGACCCTGTGCCGCCCCTGCGGGCGGCGTACCGCGCTTCGCGCGGTGCCATCGAACTCCTCCCACACGGCCTGGCGGCCGTGGGAGGTGCCCACAGGCGGGCCGACATGCCGCTGCGGGGCATCCAGCCACGCCGCCGACGGAGGCACTCCGGCCTTGCCGGGCAACGTCAGCCTCGCCGGCGTTCGAGGTGCGGTGGTCCGGTGGGGGTCCCCCCACGCCGCCAGGCGTAGGGGGAGGAGCCCCCGAACACCGCGCGGAGCGCGGTGGCGGGTCCGGGCGGAGCCCCGTTTCGGGAAGTGGAGCCCCCACGGCCGCAAAGGCCGTAGGGGGAGATTGAGGGCGCCGCCCGCAGGGCGGTACGGGGCGCGGGGCATGCCCCGGTTCGGGAAGGGGCGGGGAGGGGAACATACAGCGGAGCTTCAGCTCCGCTCCCGTTCCTCCACGTACGCGTTGTACGCCGCCACCTGCGCCCTCCGTGCCACCCGTTCCACCGGCCGCAGCGCCTCGCCCCGCGCCGCCATCTCCGACGCGCTCACCGCGCCGCCGTGCCCGTTCTCGTACGCCACGGAGATCAGCAGGCCGATCCGCTGCGCGAGCTCCAGCACCCGCACCGCGCGCGGCGGATAGCCGGGGGCCAGTGTCTCGGCAGCGCCGCGCCGCGCCCGTGCCCGGTACGCGTCGAGTGCCGCCTCCGCCATCGGCCCCGACGCCGCCACGTCGAGCCGTGTCAGTGTCTCCGTCGCGTCCCGCAGTGCTTCCGCGAGTTCACGCTCCGCCTCGCCGAGCGACGGCACGTCCGCCGGGGGTGCGTCCCGTACCGGCAGGCAGTGCCAGACGACCTCCACGTGGGCGTCACCGGCCGGACCCGCTTCGTGGACCTCGGGCACCAGCCCGTACGCGGCCCCCGTCGCGACGACCGCTTCCTCCGCCTCGAGCGCCCGTGCGTTGAACGCCGGCGGACCGCTGAGCCCCAGAGGGTGTCCGGGGGCGGGAAGTGCGACCCGGAAGCCGGTCACACCGAGCCCCCGCAGGCGCCCCAGCGCCAGAGTGAGTCCGACCGGCGCCGTCTCCCCGGGCAGGCCCTCGACGCGGTGCACCGCGTCGTCGCCGACGATCGCGTGCACGGCGTCGTCCGGTGACACAAGTCCGGCAAGAAGGGCATTTCCCCATGCCGCCAACCGTCCTGAACGTGGTTCCGAAAGCATGTCACCAGCCTAGGGACCGGGCCGGGCGACCGGAGCACTCACCCGGTGGCGTAGGTTTTCCCTGGGTGGTGTGCCCACAGGTGCACAAAAGCACCCGAATCACACCCGAACACCTCAAGACGACTGCATGGGGAGACTACGCGCTCATGAGCGATGTACTGGAGCTGGTGGACGTATCCGTGGTCCGCGACGGACGCGCTCTGGTGGACGACGTCTCCTGGTCGGTCAAGGAAGGCGAGCGCTGGGTGATTCTCGGCCCCAACGGCGCCGGCAAGACCACCCTCCTCAACCTCGCCTCCAGCTATCTCTTCCCGACCAACGGCAAGGTGCAGATCCTCGGCGACCGCCTCGGCGCCGTCGACGTCTTCGAACTGCGGCCCCGCATCGGCATGGCAGGCATCGCCATGGCGGACAAGCTGCCCAAGCGCCAGACCGTCCTTCAGACGGTGCTGACCGCCGCCTACGGCATGACCGCGACCTGGCACGAGGACTACGACGAGGTCGACGAGCAGCGTGCCCGCGCGTTCCTCGACCGCCTCGGCATGACCGAGTACCTGGACCGCAAGTTCGGCACGCTCTCCGAGGGCGAGCGCAAGCGCACCCTGATCGCCCGCGCCATGATGACCGACCCCGAGCTGCTGCTCCTCGACGAGCCCGCCGCCGGGCTCGACCTCGGCGGCCGCGAGGACCTGGTCCGCCGCCTCGGCCGGCTCGCCCGTGACCCGTACGCCCCCTCCATGATCATGGTCACCCACCATGTCGAGGAGATCGCGCCCGGATTCACGCACGTCCTGATGATCCGCCAGGGCAAGGTACTCGCCGCGGGCCCGATGGAGACCGAGCTGACCTCCCGTAACCTCTCGCTCTGCTTCGGCCTGCCGCTCGTCGTCGAGCGCAACGGCGAGCGCTGGTCCGCCCAGGGACTCCCGCTCGGCTGAACTCCCGTCGGCGCAGCCGCCTCAAGGACGACCCCCACAGGCGCGATTCCTTCACAGGCGACTCCTCCGCGGGCAACTCCCTTACGGACGACTGCTTTACGGGAAAGGTGACACGACCTCGCCCCCTGTCCCGAGCGTGCCCGGCGGACCTACCATGCCCATGTGGACATCGACGCATGGGTGTGGTGGCTGATCGGCGCGGTCGGACTGGGCATTCCGCTCGTGCTGACCGCCATGCCGGAATTCGGAATGTTCTCCGCGGGCGCGGTGGCAGCGGCCGTCGTGGCGGCGGTCGGCGGCGGCACGGTCGCCCAGGTGCTCGTGTTCGCGGCGGTGTCGGTGGCGCTCATCGCCGTCGTACGCCCGATCGCCATGCGGCACAGATCGCAGAGTCCCGGCTTCGCCAGCGGTGTGGACGCCCTGAAGGGCCGTCAGGCCATTGTGCTGGAACGGGTCGACGGCAACGGCGGCCGGATCAAGCTGGCCGGCGAGGTCTGGTCCGCCCGCGCCTTCGACACGACCATGGCCTACGAAGAAGGCCAGCAGGTCGACGTCATAGAGATCGACGGGGCGACCGCCGTCGTCATGTGACGCACGCTCCACCCGCCCGGCGCCCCGTTCCGCACGGATTGAGCGTGGAACGGCCTGAAGCCACCGGGCAGAACGGGCCGAACGCCACACAGAGCAGCCCGTGTTCTGGGAAACTGATCATCGGACTCATCCGGCAGCGAAGGGCACAGGGAACGCGATGCAACCGATCATCATCGTCCTGATCATTCTGGTGGTGCTGGTCTTCATCGCCCTGATCAAGACGATCCAGGTCATCCCGCAGGCCAGCGCCGCCATCGTCGAGCGCTTCGGACGCTACACCCGCACCCTCAACGCGGGCCTGAACATCGTCGTCCCGTTCATCGACTCCATCCGCAACCGCATCGACCTGCGCGAGCAGGTCGTCCCCTTCCCGCCCCAGCCGGTGATCACCCAGGACAACCTGGTCGTCAACATCGACACCGTCATCTACTACCAGGTGACCGACGCCCGCGCCGCGACCTACGAGGTCGCCAGCTACATCCAGGCCATCGAGCAGCTCACCGTCACCACCCTGCGCAACATCATCGGCGGCATGGACCTCGAGCGGACCCTGACCTCCCGCGAGGAGATCAACGCGGCCCTGCGCGGCGTCCTCGACGAGGCGACCGGCAAGTGGGGCATCCGCGTCAACCGCGTCGAGCTCAAGGCCATCGAGCCGCCCACCTCCATCCAGGACTCGATGGAGAAGCAGATGCGCGCCGACCGTGACAAGCGCGCCGCGATCCTCACCGCCGAAGGCATCCGGCAGTCGCAGATCCTGACCGCCGAAGGTGAGAAGCAGTCGGCGATCCTGCGCGCAGAAGGTGAGGCCAAGGCAGCCGCGCTCCGGGCAGAAGGCGAGGCCCAGGCCATCCGTACCGTCTTCGAGTCCATCCACGCCGGAGACGCCGACCAGAAGCTGCTCGCCTACCAGTACCTGCAGATGCTCCCGAAGATCGCGGAGGGCGACGCCAACAAGCTCTGGATCGTCCCCAGCGAGATCGGCGACGCCCTCAAGGGCCTCAGCGGCGCCATGGGCAACTTCAACCCCATGGCCGGCATGGGCGGCGGCTCCGTGCCCAAGCAGACCGGCGGCAACGGCACCGAACGCCGCGAGCAGCCCCCCATCGACTGATGCCCACGCTCCTTCATGCATGATCGGTGAGGCCCCTCGACCTTGGAGGCGGGGAGGCGACTCACGGACCATGTAAGGAGATGGCGTTGTCCATCTGGGAAGCACTGGCGGTATTCGCGGCCGGCGTGGGAGCCGGCACCATCAACACCATCGTCGGCTCCGGCACCCTGATCACCTTCCCGGTGCTGCTCGCCACCGGGCTGCCACCGATCACGGCGAACGTCTCCAACGCCCTGGGACTCGTCCCCGGCTCCATCAGCGGCGCCATCGGCTACCGCGCCGAGCTGCGCGGACAGACCGGCCGGGTCCTTCGCCTCGGAGTCACGGCGCTCCTCGGCGGGCTGGCCGGCGCGATCCTGCTTCTCGCCCTGCCCTCCGACGCGTTCGACACGATCGTCCCCGTACTGATCGCGCTCGCCCTGATCCTCATCATCGTCCAGCCGCGCCTGACCAAGGCCGTGCAGCGGCGGCACGCGGCACGCGGCACCGAGCCGCGCCCGAACGGCGGCCCCGCCCTGCACACCGGCCTGCTCCTCGCCAGCGCGTACGGCGGCTACTTCGGCGCTGCCCAGGGGATCCTCTACCTCTCCCTCATGGGCCTGCTCCTCGACGACAGCCTTCAGCGGATGAACGCCGTGAAGAACGTCCTCGGCGCCGTGGTCAACGGAGTCGCCGCCGTCTTCTTCCTCTTCGTCGCCGAGTTCGACTGGACCGCCGTCCTGCTGATCGCCGTCGGATCGGCCATCGGCGGACAACTCGGCGCCGGCATCGGCCGCAAGCTCAAGCCGGCCGTGCTGCGCGGCGTCATCGTCGTCGTCGGCACTGTCGCCATCGTGCAGCTCCTGCTTCGCTGAGACGACGAAGACCCGCCCCCTGTCCAGGGGAGCGGGTCTCGTCTCGTCGTCACTCCTACGCGGCAGGCTGCGCCGCCAGCCAGTCAGGCAGCGCCGCACGCTCGCCCGACCGCAGCCCCAACAGCATCGCGTCCGCCGGCGACGGCACGAACGGCTCGTGCAGCAGCGGCATCCCCGCCTGCTCCGGCGTGCGGTCCGCCTTGCGGTGGTTGTCCTCGGCGCAGGACGCCACCGTGTTCAGCCAGCTGTCCGCGCCACCGTGCGATTTCGGCACCACGTGGTCCACCGTCGTGGCACGCCGCCCGCAGTACGCGCACCGGTGCTGGTCCCTCACCAGCACACCCCGCCTCGACCACGGCGCCTGTCTTCGGAACGGCACCCGTACGTATCTGCAGAGCCTGATCACCCGGGGCACCGGAAGATCCACCGCTGCCGCACGCACCCGGAGCGCCGGGTGGGACTGCTCGACCACGGCCTTGTCCTGAAGAACCAGCACGACCGCGCGGTTGAGCGTCACCGTCGACAACGGCTCGAAGCTCGCATTGAGCACCAGTGTGTCCCGCATCCTGCCCACCTCCGTTCGCCGGCCCGGCCCCCGTCGGCGGGCATCAGCCTGGATCAACTCTGGCCGGGCGCGCCGAGATGGACAACGCAATATCTGTGCCTTGCCGGGGGAGGACACTTGAACCCCTGGCAACAAAACTGCCCTGCCCTGATCTCTCCAAGACCAGGGCAGGGCAAACTCCGGACGAACTCTCGGCCGACCTCCCGGCCGAAATGTCAGCCCTCCGCGGGGGCTTCGTACTCGCCGATCAGCTGGGCACGCGCGATCGTGTGGAAGCGCAGGTTGAAGCCGACGACCGCGGGAGAGGCGTCGGAGTCCGGTCCGAGCTTCTCGGTGTCCACCGCGTACACGGTGAAGACGTACCGGTGCCTCTCGCCCGCCGGCGGAGCGGCCCCGCCGAAGTCCTTCGTCCCGTAGTCGTTACGGGCATGGACCACGCCGTCGGGCAGCCCCTCGAACTTCCCGCCGCCCGCACCCGCCGGCAGCTCCGTCACCGACGCCGGGATGTCGATGAGCACCCAGTGCCAGAAACCACTGCCGGTCGGCGCGTCCGGGTCGAAGCACGTCACCGCGAAGCTCTTGGTCTCCGCGGGGAAGCCCTCCCAGCGCAGATGCGGCGAGCTGTTGCCCGCCGCCTGGACCTGGGAGTCCTTCAGCACCGACCCCGGCTCGATGTCGTCGCTCATCACCGTGAACGACGGCACCGCCGGATGAAAGTCGTGGGGAAGCGGAGCCCTCTTGAGCTCGGTCACGTCAAACCCTCCGAATCGGCCGTTCTGCGTCTCGCGCACTGCCTCTCGTTCCGAGACTAGAGCCAGTTGCGACGGCCGCCGACATCCGCCAGCCACTGGTTGAGGTAGGCCGCCCAGTCGGTCGACCGGAAGTCCTCGTGGTCCACCTTGAAAGCCTTGTACGAGTCGCTGCTCTCACTGAAGAGGCCCGGCTTCTTGTCCATCTCCAAGATGACGTCCATCTCGCGGTCGTCGGCGACGAACGTCAGCTCGACCTGGTTCAGCCCGCGGTACTGCTGCGGCGGGAGGAACTCGATCTCCTGGTAGAACGGCAGCCGCTGACGCGTCCCGCGGATGTGACCGCGCTCCATGTCGGCGCTCTTGAAGCGGAAACCGAGCTGGACGAAGGCGTCGAGGATCGCCTGCTGAGCCGGCAGCGGGTGCACATGGATCGGGTCGAGGTCGCCCGAGTCCACGGCGCGCGCGATCTCCAGCTCCGTCGTCACACCGATGTCCATCCCGCGCAGGTGCTGTCCCTCGATGGTGGTGATCGGGGTCTCCCACGGGATCTCCAGGCCGAAGGGGACCACGTGCACCGCTCCGGCCTTCACCTCGAAGGCACCGCCGAGCCGCTGCTTGGTGAACTCGATGTCCTGCTTGACCTCCTGGTCACCGCCCTCGACCTCGACGCGGGCCCGCAGACCGACGGACAGCCCCTCGATCTGCTGATCCACCGAGCCGCCCTGGATACGAACCTCGCCCTGGACGACACCGCCGGGGACGACGTTCGCCTCGGTCAGCTCCGTCTCCACGGAGGCACCGCCGGCACCCATGCTCGCAAGCAGCTTCTTGAA
Organism: Streptomyces sp. OZ13; assembly: GCF_052068155.1. Taxonomy (NCBI): domain Bacteria; kingdom Bacillati; phylum Actinomycetota; class Actinomycetes; order Kitasatosporales; family Streptomycetaceae; genus Streptomyces; species Streptomyces sp. OZ13. The sequence continues at coordinate 96,313 of NZ_JBQHCZ010000023.1, forward strand.
GCCCATGTCCACTCCTTCTCGGTCCTGACCCCTACATACGCCCGATGACCGTAGTCGGTTCCCCCCGGCATCGAGCGGATCCCCGGTACGCTCGATCGCGATGATCGAGAGCTCCGACCGTACGCCGCTGCCCCGGGACTACTTCGACCGCCCGGTGCTGGAGGTCGCACCCGACCTTCTCGGCTGCACACTGACCCGCCTGACCGACGACGGCCCCATCGAGCTGCGCATCACGGAGGTGGAGGCGTACGCGGGAGAGGCCGACCCCGGCTCGCACGCCTTCCGCGGCCGAACCGCACGCAACGAGGTGATGTTCGGCCCGCCGGGGCACGCGTACGTCTACTTCACCTACGGAATGTGGCACTGCCTCAATGTGGTGTGCGGCCCGGAGGGCCGGGCGAGCGGAGTCCTGCTCCGCGCCGGCGAGGTGACAGTGGGCGCCGACCTGGCGCGCAAACGACGACTCTCGGCCCGCCATGACAAGGAACTGGCCAAAGGCCCCGCCCGGCTGGCCACCGCGCTCGATGTGGACCGCAGTCTCAACGGAGCCGACTTCTGCCTCGGCCCGGACGCGCCCCTCTCTCTTCTCCCGGGACGCCGGCCGACGCCCGACCAGGTCAGGAACGGCCCGCGTACAGGGGTGGGCGGCGAAGGCGCATTCCATCCATGGCGCTACTGGATAGACAGCGACCCGACGGTCAGTCCCTACCGGGCCCACGTGCCGCGCCGCAGGCCCTCGGCGCAACTTGACTCGGATGCCGGGGACGCCTAATGTAGCCCGAGCCGCTTGAGACGGAGCACTGCTGTTCAGCAGATCCGGAGCGGCCATCCACTACTTACGACAAACCCAAAAGGGTGCGGTTTCGGCATGCCGGAATTCAAACCCGGACTCGATTATGAGTCGCCTGGGAAATCCGCTAAAGTAGTGGACACGCCGGAGGGCCGAAAGGCCGGAAAGCACACCGAGGAAATCGGATCGGAAAGATCTGATAGAGTCGGAAACGCAAGACCGAAGGGAAGCGCCCGGAGGAAAGCCCGAAAGGGTGAGTACAAAGGAAGCGTCCGTTCCTTGAGAACTCAACAGTGTGCCAAAAATCAACGCCAGATATGTTGATACCCCGTCCATC
>NZ_JBQHCZ010000024.1:0-93250 GCF_052068155.1 Streptomyces sp. OZ13
CGGTCCAGATACGGCGCCAGCGCCTCATCGCACTCACGCACCGCGTCCGCGAACGCCTGCGACTGCTCCAGCAGTTCGCGCCCCATCCCCGCCCACTCGCTGCCCTGACCGGGGAAGACGAACACGGTCCTGCCGTGCTCCCCCGCCGAGCCTTCGGCGACGTCCGGGTGGGGCAGGCCGTCGGCCAGGGTCCGCAGGGCGTGGGCGAGGGCGGCCGTGTCGTCGGCGACGACGCCCGCGCGTTCGGTGAAGTGGGTGCGGGCGGTGGCGGCGGTGGCGGCGATGTCCCGCAGGGGCGTTTCGGGGTGGGCGGCCAGCCAGTCGGCCCAGCGTCCGGCCTGCTCGCGCATCGCCGCCCGGCTCGTGCCGGACAGCACCACGGGCGAGGGCGCGGGTGCCGAGGGCTCGACCGTCGCGGCGGGGGCGGGAGCTTCCTCGATGACGACGTGGGCGTTGGTGCCGCTCAGGCCGAAGGAGGAGACGCCGGCGCGGCGGGTGCGCTCGCCCTTGTGCCAGGGCCGGGGTTCCTGAAGGAGTGTCAGGCCGCTTCTGTCCCACTCGATGTGGGGGCTGGGCTCGTCGGCGTGCAGGGTGCGGGGCAGTGTCTCGTGCTGGAGGGCCAGGACCATCTTCATCACGCCGACGACGCCGGCGGCGGCCTGCGTGTGGCCGATGTTGGATTTCGAGGATCCGAGGAACACCTGGCGTGTGCCGAAGACTTCGGCGAGAGCGCCCGCTTCGATGGGATCGCCCAGCGAGGTGCCGGTGCCGTGGGCCTCGATCGCGTCGATGTCGGCGGGGGTGAGGCCGCCGGCGGCCAGGGCGTCGCGGATGACGCGCTGCTGGGATGGTCCGTTGGGGGCGGTCAGGCCGTTGCTGGCGCCGTCCTGGTTGACGGCGGAGCCGCGGATCACGGCGAGGACGCGGTCGCCGTCGCGTTCGGCGGCCGACAGACGCTTGAGCACGAGCATGCCGGCGCCTTCGGACCAGCCGCCGCCGTCGGCCTGGGCGGAGAAGCTCTTGCAGCGGCCGTCGGGGGCCATGGCGCCGAGCCTGCTGGACTCGACGAAGAGGCCGGGGGTCGTCATGACGGTCACGCCGCCGGCGAGTGCGAGGTCGCATTCGCCGTTGCGCAGGGCCGTGGCCGCGGTGTGGAGGGCGACGAGGGAGGAGGAGCAGGCGGTGTCGATGGTCATGGCGGGGCCCTGGAGGCCGAGCGCGTAGGAGACGCGTCCGGACAGGACGCTGCCGGCGATGCCGGTGCCCTGGTATCCGTCGAGGATCTCGTAGTCGGCCTGGGCGGTTTCGTAGTCGGAGCGCATGGCGCCGAGGTAGACGCCGGTGCGGCTGCCGGTGAGTGTGCCGGGCCGGATGCCGGCGCGCTCCAGCGCCTCCCACGACGCTTCAAGGACCAGGCGCTGCTGCGGGTCCATGGACTGGGCCTCGCGCGGGCTGATGCCGAAGAACGCGGCGTCGAAGTCCTCGATGCGGGTGAGGAATCCGCCTTCGCGGGAGTAGCTCTTGCCGGGGGCTGTCACATCGGGGTCGTACAGGTCCAGGCCGTCCCAGCGGGCGGGCAGGGGTCCGGTGGTGTCCCTGCCCTGGGCGAGGACGTTCCAGAAGTCCTCGGGGGTCTCGATGTCGCCGGGGAGCCGGCAGGCCATGGAGATGATGGCGACGGGTTCGAAACGCTGCGCCTCGAGTTCCGCGTTGCGCTTCTGGAGCTGTAGAACGGCCGCCATGGCGCGCCGCAGTCGCTCTTCGTTCGCGGTGGTGTCGGCGGCGTTGGTGGCGTTGGCGTTCATCGGTTCTCCATGTGAGGCATCCGGCCTGGACGGGAGCGTGCGGTACGGCCGGAGGGTCGCCCGGGGGCGCGGCCGTACCGCACCGGCGGATCAGTCTTCGACGACGACTTCCATGTACGGGGGGAAGCTGGGGATGTGGGAGTTGTCGTGTTCGAGGACGGAGACGTCGCCGTTCTTGGCCACTTCGCGGAAGCCGGCGAACTTGTAGGTGACGAGCATCGTCCGGTTGCGGTCGGTGGAGACGAATTCCGCCCGCAGTGTCACGCCGGCGTCGTGGGCCTTGCGGATGAGGTGGCCCAGGAGGACGGAGCCGACGCCGCGGGCCATCACGCGGCAGGACATCAGGAGCAGTTTCAGGGTCCATACGTCGGCGGAGCGTTCGACGAGGGCGAGGCCGATCTTGCCGTAGGTGCCGTACTTGTCGTCGAGTGAGGCGACGAGCAGTTCGTGGTCGGACGAGGAGCGGAACGCGTCGAGCTCTTCGTAGGAGTAGGTGTAGCCGGTGGCGTTCAGCTGGTTGGTGCGTACGGTGAGTTCCTCGGCGCGCTTGAGGTCGTCCTCCCGTGCGGGGGCGATGGTGAAGTGCATGTCGAGGGAGGCGAGGAACTCTTCGGAGGCGCCGGTGTGGGACTCCTCCGCGGCCTTGCGCTGTGCGTCGGCCCGGTACAGGTGGCGGCGTTCGCGGGAGTCCGCGGTGACGAACCGCGGCTGCATGCGGGGCAGGTCGGGGATGCGTTCGGCGTCGAGGGCGTCGATGCACAGCACCTGGGGGTGGGTGAAGCCGACCTCGTCGCGTTCGAAGGGCTGGTCGTCGACGAAGGCGAGGGTGTCGATGCCGATGTTGATCGCTTCGGCGACCGCCTTCACCGAGTCCGACTTCTGGCCCCAGTTGATCTGGGGATAGAGGAAGTATTCGGCGATGCCGAATTCTTCGAGTCGGGCCATGGCGGCGTCGTGGTCGTTTCGGCTGGCTATGGAGTGGAGAATTCCCCGCTCGTCGAGGGTGCGCAGAACGTCGACGATTCCCGGGCGGAGTTTGACGTCTCCGTCCTCGAGGAGCACTCCGTCCCATACGGTGTTGTCGAGGTCCCAGACCACGCATTTCACGGTGATCGTCATCAATTTCCCCTGTTCGTGGTGCGCAGCTGATGGCGGCCGAGGGTGAAATCCTGGAACGCGTATTCGGCGAGGCCGACTTGGTGGAGCTGGGTGCTTCCCTCGATGATTTCCATGATTTTGGCGTCGCCGAGGTACCGCTGGACGGGGTATGCGGAGCTGCAGCCGTTGGCGCCGTGGATCTGTACGGCGTCGGTCGCCGCGCGTACGGCGGCGCGGGAGGCGAAGTACTTCGCCAGTGAGGTGGCGGCGAGGGCTCCGGGGTCGCGCTCGTCGCGGAGCCGGCCGGCGTCCATGCACAGCAGGCGGGCCGCGCGGGCCTCGGTGTACATGTCGCTGATCATGCGGCGGACGAGTTGGTGGTCCTTGATGAGCGCGCCGAACTGTTCGCGTTCGCCCGCGTAGGCGAGACAGGCGTCGAGGCAGGCGTCGAGGATGCCGACGCTGCCCCAGCCCACGGTGTAGCGGCCGAGGTCGAGGGCGGCGCCGACGACGTGCGAGATGCCGAGGCCGGGGCGGGCGAGGATGTTCTGCTCGGGCACCGGGGTCTGTTCGAAGCGCACGTCGGCGGTCATCGAGGCGCGGATGCCGATGAGGTCCGTGATCAGGGAGGTGCTGAGGCCGGGGGCGGGGCGTTCGACGAGGACCGCGGTGGGTCCTTCCTCGGTCCGGGCGACCGTCAGGAACAGGTCGGCCACGTGGCCGTAGGTGATCCATTTCTTGTGGCCGTCGAGAAGGTGGCCGTCGCCGGTGCGGGTGAGGCGGCTGGTGACGCCGGCGGCGTCGCTGCCGGCGCCGGGTTCGGAGACGGCGAGTGCTGCGATGCGTTCGCCGGTCGCGAGCAGGGGCAGCCAGGTGTCCTTCTGGGCGCGGCTGCCCCAGCGCATGATCGCGTGGGCGACCATGGTGTGCACGGTGAGCAGGCTGCGCAGTGAGGAGCAGGCGCGTCCGAGCTCCGCGGCCAGCAGTCCGAGGGTGACCGCGTCCCTGCCGCCTCCGCCGTACTCCCGCGGGACGGCCAGGCCGAGGTATCCGCTGTCGGCCAGGGCGCGGACGAGCTCCGGCGGGGTGTGCTGGGCACGGTGGATCGAGTCCGCGGCCGGCGCGACGACACGCTGGGCGAACTCCTGGAATTCCTCCCGGGCCTCGGTGTGCCCGGCGGGTGGCTGGGTCGTCAGGGACACGGGTCGCCTCACTGGGGCACGGCTGCGGACAGCTTGCGGTTGACGAAGGCCTCGAGGGCGCTGACGGAGCGGAAGTGGTCGAGTTCGAGGTCGTCGTTCTCGACGGTGATGCCGAACTCGTGCTCGACGAAGGCGACCAGCTGCATGGCGAACATCGAGCTGACGAAGCCCAGCTGGAAGATGTCGTCGTCGTCCTTGAGGTCGTGCACGGGGAAGAAGCGGGAGAGGTAGTGCGCGATCCGGGGCTTGATGTCCGTGCTCATGTCATTCCCTGTCTCTGGTGGACTCGTCCGGTGGGTCGGGTGCGGCGGGGCCGCGGGCGGCCGCGGCCCCGTGCCGCTCAGGCGTAGCTGTGGAAGCCCTGGCCGCTCTTTCGGCCCAGCAGCCCGGCGGCGACCATCTTCTTGAGCAGCGGGGCGGGCCGGTACTTGTCGTCGTTGAAGCTCTCGTAGAGCACTTCGACGGACTTGAGGATGGTGTCGAGGCCGATGAGGTCGGCGGTCTCCAGCGGGCCCATGCGGTGGTCGAAGCAGCCCTTGAAGATGCGGTCGACCTCGGCCGCGGAGGCGACGCCGTCCTGGACGAGGAAGACGGCCTCGTTGACGGTCAGCATGAGCACGCGGTTGGAGACGAAGCCGGGGACGTCCTGGACGACGATGCATTCCTTGCCGAGTTCGGCGAGGAAGCGTGCCGCGGTGTCCAGGGTCTCCTGGGTGGTGTGGTAGCCGCGGATGACCTCGACGAGCGGCTTCATCGGCACCGGGTTCATGAAGTGCATGCCGACGACGCGCTCGGGGCGGCCGGTGGCGGAGCCGACCCGGGTGATGGAGATGGCGGAGGTGTTGACGGCGAAGACGGTGCCCGGCCGGCAGATCTTGTCGATGCGTTCGTAGACCTGCTGCTTGATGCCCCAGTCCTCGGTGACGTTCTCCACGACGAAGTCGGCGTCGGCGAGCCGCTCGTAGTCGACCGTGAACTCGATCTTCTCCAGGACCGCCGTGAAGTCGACCTTCTCCTTGCTGTTGAACAGGGCGTAGGTCCGCAGGCTGGTGCGCAGTTCCTTGCGGGCGCGTTCGAGGACGTCCTCGGAGATGTCCACGAGGACGACGCGGTGTCCGGTCTGGGCGAGGTTCTGCGCCACGCCGACGCCCATGACCCCGGCGCCGAGTACCCCTACGGTCTTGAATTCCATGGTCCGTCGACTCCGTTTACTGGTCGCTGCGAAGGGCGTAGATGTTGTAGATGTCCGTGCCGACGTAGATCTCGTCCTGTTCGGCGTGGACGGTGAAGCCGCGGCTGCTCAGCATCCGGGTCAGGTGGGCGACCCGGCCGTCGCCGTCGTGGGCCTCGAGCACCATCTGGCGGATCTTGGGCCAGTCGTGGTCGGCGATGCCGTCGAGGACCTGCTGCTCGCTCTTCTGCACATCGATCTTGATGAGGTCGATCCGTTCGACGCCCTGTTCCGCGATGACGGCGCTCAGGGGACGCAGCCATGCCTTGAACGGGACGGCGTCGAAGCGGACGTCGATGAGTTCCTCGGCGTAGGCGTCGAGCTTCTCGATGCCTTCTTCCGCCTCGCCGGCCGCGCGCTGGTTGGCGATGATGGTGCGCAGGTTGCGCTTCTCCTCGTCCTCGTCGGGGTGGAAGGAGGACATGCCGGAGCTGCGCGGGTAGAAGGTGAAGTCGGCCTCCGTCTCGCTGTCGGAGACGCCGATGTTGAACAGCTTGGCGTTCACGCCGTGTTCGGCGACGTTGCGGCTGAGGAGTTCGAACATGGGCGGGGCCGGTTCGAAGGTGTAGATCTCGACGTTGTCGGCCTCGTAGTGGGAGAAGAGGGTGAACAGGCCGATGTTGCCGCCGACGTCGAAGACGGTGGCGCCGGGCTCGATGGTGATGCCGTTCTTGGCGTAGGTGCGGTGGTCGAAGATGTCCTCGTAGAAGTGCTTGGTCTCGGCCTCGTTCTGGTGGTGGACCATCAGGCCGTTGGGCAGCCGGTAGGCGGGGCGTGCGTCGGCCGCGGCGGTCCAGGCGGCCGTTTCGGCGGCGGTCGGCTCGTCGCCGGTGAGCAGCGCGTCGATGGCGGCGGACATCTGGACGATGCTGGGCATCTCGTAGACGCGGCGCAGGGTGAGCTCGACGCCGAACTCGCGCTCGATGCGCAGGATCAGGCGGGTGGCGAGCAGGGAGTTGCCACCCAGTTCGAAGAAGCCGATGTCGGTGGGGAGCGCGTCCGACTTGAGCAGCCGGGACCAGATCGTGTGCAGCCGGGCCTGGGTGTCGGTCAGCTCCGGGGCGCCCTGCGGGACGGCGGCGGTGGTGGCGGTGTGGCCGGCGGCGGGGATGCCGGCGGCGGGGAAGGTGTCCCAGCCGGCCTGTGCGTGGCCGGTCCACAGCCGGCCGAGGGCCTTCAGGAGGACGGCGGTGTCGTCCTGCGGCTCCATCGGGTGGCGCATGGAGGCGACGATGGCGGCGGTGTCGCCGTCGCGGGCGGCGGCGGCGAGGCTGCTGAGGGTCTGTCCGGGGCCGGTCTCCAGCAGGAGCGGCTCGGCGCCCAGGGCGGCCAGCCCGTCGGCGAACCGCACCGGGCTGCACAGGTGGCGGGCCCAGTACGCCGGGTCGGTGGCCTGCTCGTCGGTGATCTGCCGGCCGGTCACGTTGGAGATGTAGGGGATGCTCGGCACCTTGAGGTCCAAGGTGGCGGCCAGCCGGGTGACTTCGGCGGCCAGCGGCTCCATCATCACCGAGTGGAAGGCGTGGGTGGACTTCACCCGGCGGGCGGCCACGCCCTGTTCCATGAGGCGGGTGTGGAGCTCGTCCACGGCCGCGCCGGGGCCGGCGACGACGCAGAACTCGGGTCCGTTGACGGCGGAGAGCGACAGCTTCTCGCCGATCAGGGCCGCGACCTGCTCCTCGGGGAGCATGACGGCGAGCATGGCGCCTTCCGGCGACCGGTCGATCAGCCGGGCGCGCTGGGCGACGAGCTTGACGGCGCCCTCGAGGGTCAGCACCCCGGCGAGGGTGGCGGCGACGTACTCGCCGAGGCTGTAGCCGATCATGACCTTCGGGCGCAGGCCCCACGACTCCCACAGCTTCGCCAGCGCGTACTCGACGGCGAAGAGGGCCGGCTGGGCGACACCGGTGCGGTTCAGGCGGCGCTCGGCGTCGCTCTGGGTGCCGCTGTCGCGGCCCAGCATCTGCCGCAGGTCCATGGCCGGCGCCGGTGCGCCGGGGGCCTGGTCCTGCGGGAACAGGGCGTCGCGGATGTCGAGGTCCAGCTCCGCGGCGAGCAGGTCGGCGCAGCGGTCCAGGTGCTCCCGGAAGACCGGGAAGTGGTGGTACAGGCCCTGCCCCATGCCGACGTAGTGGTCGCCGAGGCCGGGGAACATGAACGCGACCGGCCGCCCGGCGGCGGGCACGGTCGCGGCGTCCTGGGGGCGTATCTCGGCGGTGCCGCTCTCGTCGCCGGCGGCGGTCAGCAGGGCGGCGCGGCGCAGGCCGGCCGTCGCGGCCGCATCGCCGGCGGTGTGGACGGTGACCAGTGCGTCGTGGGTCGTGACGGGGCACGCGGAGCGGGACCGGAGCGCGGCGATCCCGGCATCGAGGTCCGCTGCGCCGGGACCGGCCAGGAGCGCCAGGTGCCACGGGCTCACCGTGTGGTCGTCGCGGACGGACACGGGTGTCGGATGGGGATTCATGCCACTCCTTGGCTGTCGCAGGGCAGGGCCGCACAGGTCGGGGAATGCCGGAGACGGGGTGGACCAATTGGTAGCAGCGCAGCCTTTGGTCTCACTCAATCCGCAATCGGGCCGTCTCTCTTGCGCGGTGCGCAGGGGCCCCGTGACGCATACGGAAAAGGCGCAGTCCACGTAGTCCTGCGTCAGCTTCTTTGCCGGTCTCTTTCACTGTCAAGTCCCGTCGGCCCGGCCTGTGTCGGGGTGCCGCAATTCCCGGTCCGATCCCCATTGCCTCTCGAGTGGTTCTCGAGCGGTTCCTGATTCGGCCCGGACGGGCGTCACTTGTCCGCCGGGGCGCATTCGGGGAAAGCTGAGGGGCGTTCTCGTTTCTTCACAGTCCGCTGCACTCCCGATCGCCGGGAGACAGATCCCCTCCCTCTTCTTCCTCTTCGACGCCCCGTCCGGAGACCGCCATCGCCGTGCCCGAGCAGAACGGTGCCGCCGCCCGGCGGCCCCTGGTGATGCTGGAGCGGGCCGCCGTCGTGCTGCGTGCCGCCCAGCAGGGCGGCGGCGGTGCGGCGGAGCTGACGGACGACGAGAGGCGGCGTGCGGCGTCCCTGCGGCACCGGCCGCAGCGCCGTGACTTCGTCGCCGCCCATCTGCTGGCGCGCCACTGTGTGCGGCGCTTCGCCCGCCTGCCGGCCACCACCAGTGTGACGTTGCGTCAGGAATGCGAGCGGTGCGGTGGTTCGGGGCACGGCAGGCCGTCGGTGGCGCAGTTCCCCGGCCTGTCGGTGAGCCTGTCGCACAGCGGCGGGGTCGTGGCCGCCGTGGTCGGCGCCTCACCGGTCGCGGTCGATGTGGAGAGCGCCGCGGGTTTTACGCTGGGCCCGGTCGAGGAGCGGCTCATGACGCGGGTGCTGCGGCCGGCCGAGGCCCGGGCGGTCCGCGCCAGTTCCCGGCCGGGCCGGGCGTTCCTGCGGCAGTGGGTGCGCAAGGAAGCACTGGTGAAGGCCGGTCTGGGGCGGCTGGAGCGACTCGATCTGATCGACCTGTCCGCGCTGCCGCCGGATTCGGGCGGACCGGTGCGGCCGGCCGTGTACGGGGGCTGGTTCCTGCTGGACTGGACGGACGAGGACACGGACGCGGTCGTGGCCGCGGTGTCCGACCGCCCGCCGCGCCTGGTACCACTGCACTGACCGCCGCGCGACTCCCGAGCCCACGGGCACCCGCCCGGCGCCTCGCCCGCCGCGCCTGGTACCGCCGCACCGACGGCCACGCGACTCCCGTGCCGGCCCGCGGGCACCCGCGCGGCCCGTGGGCCGCCGCTCGGCGTACCTGATTACGGCACCGACCGCGCGACTCCCCTGCCCGCGCACGGACACCGGCCCCGCGCCGCCTCGCGCCGCGGCCCGTGCACGCCGGGCGCCGGCCGGGCAGCCCCGCGCTCGTGGGCCGCCGGTGCACCGGCCCGTTGCCGTCCGGTGCCGGGAGCCGCCCCGCGGGTCCTGGCGCCGATGCACGGCCCGCCCCGCACCCGCGCGGGTGCGGTCAGGCGGGGGATGCGGCCGGCACGGGGCCCGCCTGCGCGGTGCGCCGTACGATGCGGCAGGCACGGCCGAGGAGCCGCGGCAGGTGCTTGCCGCGTACGAAGAAGTGGTCCCCGGGCACGGTCCGCGACACCGCGGGCCCCGCGCTCCAGGCCCGCCAGCCCTCCATCACCGCGGCCGGCGCCAGCGGGTCGTCCACGCCGGAGACGATGAGCAGCGGAACGTGCGGCGGCCCGGCCGGGGCCGGCTCGCGGGCGGCGGTGCGCAGGGCGTCGGCGAGCAGCAGGTCGTCACGCAGGACCGGCATCACGGCCCGGTGCCAGAACCCGCCGGGCAGGGCGCCCTCCGGCAGGGCGCCCAGCTCGCCGAGGAGTGCCAGCAGCCGCTCGTCGCCGTCCCGGCAGGCGTCGGCGAGGTCGGAGGCGGCGTCAGGTGGCGGGCTGGCGCCGAGGGCCAGCAGCGCGGGCCCCGGCAGGCCGGCCTCGTGCAGGGCGCGGGTGAGGGTGTAGGCGACCATCGCGCCGAGGCTGTGGCCGTAGAGCACGTACGGGCCGGGCGGCTCGTGCGTGAAGATGCCCAGCAGATCGCTCAGCAGGGCCTCACGGCCGGTGATGCGCGGCTCGCGGCGCCTGGCCTCACGGCCCGGCAGCAGATGCGGCACGGGCACGGCGCCCGTTCCCAGCTCGGCCGGCCAGCCGTGGAAGGAGGAGACACCGGCTCCCGCGTGCGCGAAGCAGTGGAGCCGTACCTGCTGTGCGTCCGACATCTGTCGTCCCTCCTCCTGGGGCGCCCTGGGGCCGGGTGCGCCGGTACCAGGATCGCCTGCGCGCCTCGAGATCCGCTCGGGCTCAGGCGGCGTAGAGGCCGAACGTGGAGCCGCGGCGCGGGCCGCTGACCACGTCCAGCGCCGGGTCGACGGTGAGCATGGCGTGGTGCAGCCGCTGCAGCTGGGGCGAGGGCTCCACGCCCAGTTCCTCGATCAGCCGTGTGCGCAGCCTGCGGTAGATGTCCAGCGCGGTGGCCTGCCGGCCCGAGCGGTACAGGGCCACCATGGCCTGCGAGTGGAGCCCTTCGTGCTGCGGGTGGCGGGCGGTCAGGTCGGTCAGTTCGGCGATGAGTTCGCTGTGCCGGCCCAGGCGCAGGTCGGCGTCGATCCGCCGCTCCACGGTGACCAGCCGGCTCTCCTCCAGCCGCAGGACCTCGATCTCGAGGATCGGGCCGACCCGCACGTCCACCAGTCCCGGCCCGTGCCACATCGCCAGCGCGTCGCGGAACAGGTGCGCGGCCCGTTCGTCCTCGCCGTCCTCGAAGGCGCTCTGGCCCGCCGACACCAGCTGTTCGTAGCGGTGCACGTCGACGGCCTCCGGCGGGATCTGCAGCAGGTAGCCGCCGTGCCGGGTCGCCAGTACCTCCTTCGCGGTGCCCGGCGCGTCGGGGCCCATCGCGGTGCCCAGCCGGCGGCGCAGCTGAAGGATGTACGTCTGCAGGGTGGTCATGGCGCTCTGGGGCAGTTCGGTGCCCCAGATCTCCTCCATCAGGGTCGGCACCGGCATGACCCGCCCCGGGTAGAAGGCGAGCAGCGCCAGAATCTGGCGTGGTTTGCCCGCGGTCGGAACGATCGACATTCCGTTGACGTGTGCGCTCAACGGACCCAGAACCTGAATCTCCACGGTTTCCTCCCGTTACCTGGTCGAGTTCCCTCGATGGCTCAAAGCCGTCGGCGCGCAGCACGCTAGTCGCGTTCGAAGGACGGCCCCGAGATTTCGACCCGTGCTTGAGCAGCCCTCCAACAAGGCACTTCGGCGGAAGGAGCCGTTCGATCGAGAACGCTTGTACGGGTGGTCGAAGAAGACTCGGACGGCTGAACACCGTCCTTGCCGGGCGGCTATCGTCCGTGGTTCCGCACACGGGACCGTCGAGACGGGCACCACGGAGGCACCATGGAGCTGCGCCTGTTCGTGTTCCACCACGCCGGTGGTTCGCATCTGCTGTACCGCGACTGGCCCGGCCGTTTCCCGGCCGGCTGGGACGTGCGGCTGGTGGACGCCCCCGGCCGCGGTCTGCTGTCCGACCGTCCCGCGATCGGGGACGCGGACCGGCTCGTGGACCACTTCCTCGACGAGCTGGGGCCCGAACTCCAGGGCCGCTACGCACTGTTCGGGCACAGCATGGGCGGTCTGGTGGCCTACGAGCTGACCCGGCGGCTGCTGGATCTGGGGCGCAGGCCGCCGCTGTGGCTGGGGTTGTCGGCGCGCAGCACGCCGCTGCCGCAGGGCGAGAACAGCGGCAGGCATCTGCTGTCCGACGCCGGGCTGCGCCGTGAGCTGGCCGCGATGGGCGGCACGCCCGCGGCGGTGCTGGAGGACGCGGAGCTGTGGGAGCTGTTCGCGCCGGCCATCCGGGGCGATCTGCGGCTGGTGGAGACCTGGCGTCCGAAGCCGCAGACCGAGCCGCTGCCCGTGGCGCTGTCGGTCTTCGGAGGCACTCGTGACGCGGTGGCCCCGCCGGGGCGGCTGGCCGGCTGGGCCGAGCGGTCGACGCGTTTCGTGGGCCTGCATCTGTTCGACGGCGGGCACTTCTACTTCCAGGACGATCCCTCCGCGCTGACCGGGCAGATCGCCGATGACGTCCACTGCGCCCTGGCCCTGGACGGCGCCGTGCGCGCGGTGCCCCGTTGACCGTGCCGGCGCCGGTCCGCCCCGCGCCGCCCGCGGCGCGGAGCACGGCGCCCACCGAGTTCCGGTTGCTGGGGCCGGTGGAGATACGCGACGGGCTCACCGGCGCGGACATCGCGCCGCCCGGTTCGAAGCAGCGTGCACTGCTGTCCGCGTTCGTGATCCACGCGGGCCGGCTGCTGAGTGTGGACCGGCTGGCGGAGGAGCTGTGGGGCGACGAGCCGCCCGCGAACGCCGCGAACGCGCTGCAGGCCCATGTGGCCCGGCTGCGGCGGCTGCTGCCCGCCGCGGACGGGCCGGGGGCGGCGGGTCACGAGTGGATCAGCACGCTGCCGACCGGTTATCTGCTGAGCCTGGGCCGGGCCACGACCGACGTGCAGGCCTTCCACCGGCTGTCCGCGAAGGGCCGTGCGGCCATCGCCTCCGATCCCGGGCAGGCGGCGGAACTGCTGCGCCGGGCCCTGGCGCTGTGGCGCGGGCCGGCGCTGCAGGACAGCTGCTACGGGCCGATCTGCCGTTCGGAGGCCGACCGGCTGGAGGAGAACCGGCTCACCGCGCTGGAGACGCTGTACGACGCGAGCCTGCGCTGTGCCCAGCACGGTGAGATCACCGGGGAGCTGGAGAAACTGACCGCCGACCATCCGCTGCGGGAACGTCTCTACGACCTGCTCATGGTGGCCCTGTACCGCAGTGGCCGGCAGGCCGAGGCCTTGGGTGTGTACGAGCGGGCGCGGCGCCGGCTGGTGGACGCGCTGGGGATCGAACCGGGTCCGGCGCTGCGCGGCCGGATGGAGGCGATTCTCCATCATGCGCCCGGCCTGTCGGCCCCGCCGGCGGCCGTGGCACCACCGCGGCCGGTGGGGCCGCACGGCGCGGCGGGACGGGACGGCGTGGTGGCGCCGGACGGCTCGGTGGGGTGGGACGGTGTGGTGGGGTGGGACGGCGTGGTGGATCTGGGGGGCGAGATCGCCCGGCTGCAGCGCCGTATCGACGAGCTGGGCCTTCAGCAGCAGGCGCTGGTGCGCAGGTTCGAGGCGATGGTGGCCGAGGGGCTGCAGCCGCCGCGGGCGCGGGCCCGCTGAGCGCGGCGGCCCCGGGCCTGCGGCCCGGTGCACGTTCTCAGACGGCGACCGCCGCTGCCGCGGTGAGGTGGTGCTCCACGGTGCGAAGGACCGCGTGCTGCTGGTCGACGAGGAAGAAGTGGCCGCCGGGCAGGACCCGCAGTTCGAAGGCGGAGCCGGTGTGCCCGGCCCAGGCGCCGACGTCGGCCGCGGATGCCTTGGGGTCGCTGTCGCCGGTGAAGGCGGTGACGGGGCAGCGCAGCGCGGGTCCGTCGCTGTAGCGGTAGCGGCGCACCGCCGCGTAGTCGGCGCGCAGGGCGGGCAGGATCATGTCCAGGACCTCCGCGTCGTCGAGGAGTTCGGCGCCGGTGCCGTTCAAGGCGCGGATCTCGGCGACGACTTCCTCGTCGGTGCGCGGCTGGAGGTCTCCCTCGCGATCCAGGCAGGGGGCGCGGCGGCCGGAGACGAACAGCGCGGCGGGCCCGTGGCCGGCGGCCTCGAGGCGGCGTGCGGCCTCGAAGGCGACGGTGGCGCCCATGCTGTGCCCGAACAGGGCGTAGGGCCGGTCGGTCCGCGGTGCGAGGGCCTCGGCGATCGTGTCGGCGAGCACGGCGATGTCCGTGACGGCCGGTTCCTCGCGCCGGTCCTGCCGGCCCGGGTACTGGACGGCCAGGACCTCGATGCGCGGGGACAGCGCCTGGGCGACGGGGTGGTAGAAGGTGGCCGCGCCGCCGGCGTGCGGCAGGCAGACCAGCCGCAGGGGTGCGTCGGGGGCCGGTCGGTAGTTCCTGAACCAGGGGGTGTCTCCCGTAAGGGCGGTCATCGGGTCTCTCCTAGCCGGTCACGAGCAGGGCTTGAGACCACGATCGGTGTTCGCCGGCCGCTGCGGCTTCCCCTGACATCCCCCTGTGCTCGGGGCGCCGGCGGATGTAGGGGGGCGTCGGGGGTTACCGGTGCCGGCCGTGGTGGCGCAGGCTCGGCGCAGTGCCTGCCGTGTGCCTGTGCCGCGTCCCTCCGGCCGTGCCCCGGCGCGCTGCGCGCTCCTCGACTCCCGAGAGAAACCAGGGAATTCACGTGGACGAGATCATCAGTGCCCTTCTCTGTGAGGATGCGACGCCGCAGGACTTCGCGGCTGTGCCGCTTCCCGACAGCTACCGCGGTGCCGTGGTCCGCAAGGAGGACACCGGCATGTTCGAGGCGATGGACTTCGCGGACAAGGATCCGCGCAAGTCGCTGCATCTGCAGGACGTGCCGGTGCCGATGCCTTCGGCCGGCGAGGCGCTGGTGGCGGTGATGGCGTCGTCGGTGAACTACAACACCGTCTGGTCGTCGGTCTTCGAGCCGCTGCCGACGTTCGGCTTCCTTCAGCGTTACGCGCGGCTCTCCCCCGCCGCCGCCCGCCACGACCTGCCGTACCACGTCCTCGGCTCCGACCTGGCGGGTGTCGTGCTGCGCACCGGCCCCGGTGTGAACCGCTGGAAGGCCGGGGACCGGGTGGTGGCGCATTGTCTGTCGGTGGAGCTGGAGTCGGCGGACGGCCACGGCGACACGATGCTCGACCCCGAGCAGCGGATCTGGGGTTTCGAGACCAACTTCGGCGGGCTGGCCGAGATCGCGCTGGTCAAGTCGAACCAGCTGATGCCCAAGCCCGAGCATCTGACCTGGGAGGAGGCGGCGGCCCCGGGTCTGGTGAACTCCACCGCGTACCGGCAGCTCGTCTCCCGCAACGGGGCCGGGATGAAGCAGGGCGACAACGTGCTGATCTGGGGTGCGAGCGGCGGTCTGGGCTCCTACGCCACGCAGTTGGCCCTGGCCGGCGGCGCCAACCCGATCTGTGTCGTCTCCAGCGGCCAGAAGGCGGACATCTGCCGGAAGATGGGCGCGGAGGCGGTCATCGACCGCAGCGCGGAGGGCTACCGGTTCTGGAAGGACGAGCAGACCCAGGACCCGCGCGAGTGGAAGCGGCTGGGCGCCCGTATCCGTGAGCTCACCGGCGGCGAGGACGTCGACATCGTCTTCGAGCACCCGGGCCGCGAGACGTTCGGCGCGAGTGTGTACGTCACCCGCAAGGGCGGCACGATCGTGACCTGCGCGTCGACGACGGGCTTCCGGCACGAGTACGACAACCGCTACCTGTGGATGTCGCTGAAGCGGATCACCGGCTCGCACTTCGCCAACTACCGCGAGGCGTGGGAGGCCAACCGCCTGATCGCCAAGGGCAGGATCCACCCCACCCTGTCGAAGGTCTACGCGCTGGAGGAGACCGGGCAGGCCGCGTACGACGTGCACCGCAACCTCCACCAGGGCAAGGTCGGTGTCCTCGCGCTCGCCCCCGAGGAGGGCCTCGGTGTGCGTGACCCGGAGATGCGTGAGAAGCACATCGACGCCATCAACCGTTTCCGCGAAGGGGAGGCCAAGGTCTCATGACAGAACCCGTTCCCGTCCCCGTCCCCGTCCCCGTCACGGGGATCGTCGGCCTGGGGTCGGCCGGCGAGGCCCTGCTGCACCGTGTGGTGGACGCGGGCCGGCCGGTCGTCGCCGTCGACACCGACCTGGACGTCCTGGCCCGGGCCGCCCGGCGGCTCAAGGCGATCGCCGGCGACGGCCCGGGCCGTGCGCCGGTCACCTTCACCGCCGACCACACGCTGCTGCGCGACGCCCGTCTGGTGATCGAGTGCGTGCCGGACGAAACGGCCGCCAAGTCGGCCGCGCTGGCGCAGATCGTCGCCGCCTGCCCGCCGGGCACTCCCCTGCTCACCACCACGGCGGAGCTGTCCGTGACCGGCCTGGCCCTCGCCTGCGGCCGGCCGGCCGATGTCGCGGCACTGCACCTGTTCACGCCGCCCCTGCCCGCGGCTCCCGTCCGGCCGCACCGCACCGCCCTGACCTCGCCGCAGGCCGCGGCCGCGCTCGACGCGCTGGTGACCGACACCGGTCTGACGCCGGTCACGGCCGGGGCGCGCGCGGCGGACGACGCCGGCGCGCTGGTGCTCGGGTTCCTCAACCGTGCGGTGATCCTCCTCGACGAGGGATACGCCACGCAGCACGCGATCGACACCGCGATGCGGTTCGGCTGCGCTCTGCCCGCGGGCCCGCTGGAACTGCTCGACCGTATCGGCCTGGACGCCGCCCACCGTGCGCTGACCGGCCTGTGGCGGCGCACCGGTGACAGTGCTTTCGAGCCCGCTCCGCTCCTGAGCCGGATGGTCGCGGCCGAGCGGCTGGGGGTGAAGACGGGGGACGGCTTCTACGCCTACGACGAGCGCGGTGAGCGGCTCGAGGCGGCCCCCGCCGGTGCGGCGGGCGGTGCGGGCGCCGGGCCGGTCGGCCGGGTGGGCGTGCTGGGCTCGGGTGCGATGGCGCGCGGCATCGCGGAGGTGACGGCCGCGGCCGGGCATCCGACCGTGCTGGTGGCCCGCTCGGCCGACAAGGCGCAGGAGGCGCTGGCCGGCGTGGCCGAATCCCTGACCCGCGCGGTGCGCCGCGGCAAGGTCACGGCGCAGGTGAAGGCCTCGGCCTGCCAACTCCTGGAAGGGACGCACGACGTGGCGGCCCTGGCCGGCTGCGACCTGGTGATCGAGGCGGTCGCGGAGGATCTCGACGTCAAGCGTGCGCTGTTCGCACGGCTGGGCGAGGTGTGCGCGCCGGGCACGGTGCTGGCCACCACCACCTCCTCCCTGTCGGTCACCGCGTGCGCCGAGGCGTCGGGCCGGCCGGCGGACGTGGTCGGCATGCATTTCTTCAACCCGGCCCCGGTGATGCGGCTGGTGGAGCTGGCGCGCACCGAGGTGGTGGACCCGGGTGTGTGGTCCACCGCGCGCGCCTTCTGCGACGCGCTGGGCAAAACGGTCGTCGAGTGCCCGGACCGTACCGGCTTCATCGTCAACAGCCTGCTGTTCCCCTATCTGGGTGCGGCGCTGGCGCTGCTGGAGCGGCCCGGGTGCGACATCGAGGCGATCGACGCGGCCGTCCAGCACGGATTCGGTTTCCCCATGGGCCCGTTCGCGCTGCTGGACACCATCGGTCTCGATGTGTCGCTGGCCATCCAGCACCGGCTTCACGAACGGTTCCGGACGCCGGAGTACCGTCCCTCGCCGGCGCTGGAGCAGTTGGTGGCCGCGGGTCTGCTCGGCCGCAAGAACGGCCGCGGTCTGCGCACGGCGGCCGCCCGCCGCTGACCCGGTGACGTCGCGGACCCGGCCCGCCGTGCCCGGACAGGGCCGAGGGCGTGTGTCGGAAGTGCTCTGGGTTGGCTGACGTGAGTGCGCGGGGGCGGAGTTACAGATATGTCGGACCGGTCGAGCTGAAGACTGCGGTCCGGCCTGGTGGCGGCGGTGCCGTATCAGCTCGGCGGCTGACTTCGGCAGCTGGATCGCTGAGCAATCGGCTGCGGAGCTGGCCGAACCGTTCACCTTCGTGGTCGGTATGGACGGTGTGCTTCGACCGGCGCCGCGACGAAGCGAGCACGTGGCCTGCGCCGGCGGGGACATGGTTCTGAGTGCCGGCGAGATTGGCTTCATGCGCGAGGCAGACCGGTGGCTCGTGAGCGAGGTCAGCAATCAGTCCACCGGATTCTGCCCGGACATCAGCTCCTGGCCGGAAGTCGCCCGTGCTCTGGACGACGTAGAGCTCGGGCGGCCCTCCGGCTTCACCCACGAGGTGGTATTCCGACGGTGTCCCGACTGCCAGGAACACAACATCGTGCGCGAGGACGACTTCGTCTGTGTCTTCTGCGGCAGCGATCTGCCTGCGGTGTGGAACGTGGATCCCACCACGTGACGGCGGAGGGTCACAGCCACCCGTTGATGGCAGCCACGAGGACGGTCGCCTCGTAGCGGACCGCGAGCTTGTCGTAGCGCATGGCGACAGCGCAGTGCCTCTTGAGGCGGCTGATCCCGCACTCGACCGCGTGACGCTCGCGGTAGTCGGCCGGGGCGAAATGCGGCGGACGACCGCCAGGGAGCCGAGTCTTTGGCGGTTGCGCGCCTGGTCGGCCTTGTCCGGGATGGTGCAGCGGATCCCGCGGCGGCGCAGGTAGGCGCGGTTCTTGCGGGAGGCGTACGCCTTGTGTCAGCCCGCACGCGATTGGGGCAGACGCGTGGCCGGCCCGGCCCGATACGGGGCACGCGGGCCCTTTCCAGCACGGACGTCGTGCGCGCTGAGGCTCAGGCCGACATCGGCAGCGGCTTCCGAGTCCGCGACGACGATGTCGGGGATCAGATCCCGTCCGGGACGACGACGTTCACCGCCTCCAGCACCTCCAGCGGCATGCCGGCCGCGTCGACCGCGTTCTGCAGGAGCGCGGCAAGCCGGTGGGAGGCACGCTGGTGCGGCACTCGGGACTGGGGCTCATCGGTGGCCAACTACTGCCGGACAGGGTCCGTCTCGGCGACCACACACGAGCAGTACTGCCACCGGAACACGGTGCTCAACCGGCTGTGTCAGCCGACCAATCCCCTCGACGCGGCGACCGTGCCGTTCGCTCTGCGCTGCGCGCCCGGGGGCCCGCCCGACAGCTCGGACGGCCTTCCCCGAGAGTGACTCCGGCCGGTTCTCACTTCGCTACGGAGCGCATTGCCGCGGCCGCTTTCACTCTGCCCACCGGCCCCGACCAGCAACATCGCTGTCGGCTGATCCGGCATAGCGCAAGGCGATTTGCACCATTTGACTTTATCCAACTCTATGCCTAATTTGGGACGTAATTGAACGATTCCGAGGGGCGGATGCCTGCGGCAGGGTTTGCCCGATACCGCGCGTTCAGCGCGTGAGTTGGTTGTGGCGCTCCCAGTCACCCGACACCGATGTACCGGGTCCCATATCGCGAACGCATCATGTCTGCTGTACCTCGTGTGCTGCTTCGCCTCTGCGGGCCATCGGCCCCGTCTACGCCCCCGGGAAGGATCACACCATGCGGGCAAAGACGACAAGGATTGTCCAGCTCTTCGCCGCGCTGTTCGCGGCATTGGCCCTCGCCTTCGGTGGAGCCGGCGTCGCGAGCGCCACCAGTTCGTCGCACTCGACCTCGTACGAGGACTGCGACTACGGCTACTGGGACCGTCACGACGACAGGTGCGACGACGACGACAACGGCCGCGGAGGCAACGGGGACCACCACGACGACGACGACGACAACGGCCGTGGCGGCAACGGGGACGACCACGACGACGACAACGGCCGCGGTGGCAACGGGGACGACCACGACGACGACAACGGCCGCGGCGGCAACGGGGACGACCACGACGACGACAACGGCCGCGGCGGCAACGGGGACGACAACGGCCATGACAACGGAGACAGGGGCGGTGACCGCCACTGATGCCCAGTAGTTGACGGTGCGTCAACGGTGAGGCCCAGCCGGGCCGGGTTCGGCGAACCCGGCCCGGCTGGGCACAGGCGTGGCGCCGCAGGAGCCCGGTCAGAGAAGTCGTACACGGGTCTCCGTTTCACAAGACGGGACTCGATCTTCACGGGGTTTCTGTCGATCGCTGCGCCGGGCGACCCGGGGGTGCTCGGTGCAGAGATCGGCCGCGAGAGCGGCGTGCGGGCCGCTTCCCGGGCGCGTTCAGGTCTGCACCCTGTCCATGAAGCTGCTGTAGTGGAGTTGACCGGCGACGGCGATCGTGGCGTGGAGCCGTTGCGGTGGACTCGTTAATGTAGAGCGGAGCTTCGGTGATCCGGGGCAGGGTGCGGACCATGCGGGCCCAGCCGTCGTCGGTGGTGGTTCCGGAGCGCAGGTGGTGCAGGGCGACGCGGGATCCGGGGGACGGTAGCCGCATCCTGCCACCAGCCACCAACAGTCCTCTGCCGCCTCAACCCGCGTCAGCGCTCAACTGGTTGCAACCCGGCCACGAAGGTGTCGATGATGATGCCGTCGGTGGTGGCGCCCTGCTGCTTGGCCTTCGCGCGGATCTGCGGCTGCCACCTCCTGGTGACTTCGCGTTCGAGGCGGGCGGCGAGTGCCCCTTCGGGGCTTTCTGATCTGGTTCTTCACGTGCCGCTCGACCGTGCGTTGGCTGATGCCGAGTGCTGTGGCTGTCGCTCTGGTGCCTTTGGGCTGCTTGACCAGGTAGCGCTTCTGCGCTCCTGCGGCCTTGGGGATGGGGCGGGTGAATGCGCCTTGGACCGCTTTGTCGAGGCTGTCGCCGAGCTTGCCCATCTGCTACTCCCCCGTGTCCCTGGTGGTGGCGACGTTGCCGTCCTTGATGTATCGGGCGGGCTGGGTCCGTCGGCAGCGTAGACGGCGCAGTCGGAGAGGACCGTGACCGGGTAGCGGCCGGTGGCTTGGGCGGTCTTGAGCATCTTGCGGTGGATGTTGATGCGTGCCGTGGAGATGACGGCGGCGCGGATGTCGGGTCGCCAGGTGGGTCGGCCGAGGGCGGGCCACGGCTGGCCGGGCCGCCAGCCGCCGCCCCTCGGGCGCTCGCGGAGCTTGCCGATGCCGCCCTTGACGGTGGCCTTGATGGCCGCAAGGACGATCGCCATCTCGGGGTCGGCCTGTTTGTGGCCGTCCACCGCGGCGAGGAACGCCTCGGGGCTCATGCTGGTGGTGACGCCGAGGTCGGCCATGGTGGCGATGCAGGCGTCGCGGAGCCGGTTGTACCAGCCGTCCAGGTAGCGGCCGTTGGCGGGCCGAACGTACGCCTCGATCGGTGTCACCTGGTGTCCGAGTTCGACCGCGTAGGCGACGGTGGGGGTCTCGTACCAGGCCGGGCCGGTCGGGCGTTCGCCGGTCGGCGTGAACGGCGAAGGAAGACGCCCGTCGCCCGAGCGAGCCGGAGTTGTGCTCGCGGTGCCGCTTGCCTGTCTCGTCCGGCTCACTCCCGCGCGTCGGGGGGTACAGGACGGTCAACAACTCCAGGCCGGTAACGGCGGTCGAGCCGCGGGGCGTCATCACCCGCTCCGCGTAGGTCCCCAGCAGATTCGCGAGATCCGCCGCCGGCAGGTGCGCCGCATGCCCCCAGGAACGCTCGTCGAGGGCGCTCCAGCCGAGGATGCACAGCTGGACGCAGGAGCGCTTCGATCCCTGCGCCGGGCGGTAGATACGGGCCCACGGGCCGAACCCGCGCCTAGTGAGCTGCCAGTTCGCCTTCTCCAGCTGCTGGAGGATCTGGTGGTTCTCGGGCAGGCGGCCGGCGCGGCGCTCGTCGTCGGACAGCCGGACCGGTGCAGCCGCGACGCACCGAGTCTCGCCTCCGTCAGGGCCCAATCCACCACGCCCGGGAGGGACTTGACGGGGACGTCCAGGACCGGGCCGCCCAGGCAGTACGCCGACACTTCCCCGTCGGCGACGTCGATGACGGCCAGCGGGCCGTGGGCGAATCGCGAGTCGGCGGCCTGCGCTGCGGGGGCGGGCCTTGGTGTCGCCCTCTTCGCCATGGGGCGGCGTGACGTGGGCGAAGAGGCGCGTCCGCCGGCTGAGGGGGCGCGGCGTGAGGCGGACGGGACCGGGGCTGATCCGCCGGCGTGTCTCGGTGAAGGTTTCCGGCGCCGTAGGCACTTCCTTGACCGACTCGGCAGCCGGCGCGGGGAAGCGCGCGGCGAGGCCCTCGAGGAGTCCCGACCTCGCCCGGCTGTTGCGGCATCCGGCGTTCACCGGGCTCGACCCGGCCGAGGGACACCCTGATCACACGGCTCCTGACCCTCCACGACACCCAGCGCGAGGGCCGGCTCGACCAGCGACGCGGCCACCGCCCCCGCATCAAGGGCGACGGCACCACCGGCCGCCGACCTGTCCTCACCCTCGCCGACCGCCTCCTCGCCGTCCTGCTCCACCAGCGACTCGGCCTCCCGCAAACCGTCATCGCCCGGCTCTACGGCGTCACACCCTTCACCATCAACCGGCGCATCCGCGATGTCCGCCAACTCCTCCAGGCCGCCGGCCACACCATCCAGCCCGCCGAAAACCAACTCCCCAACCTGGACGCCCTCCACGACCTCGCCGCCAGCCACGGAATCACCACGGAGATCAAATCTGGGGGTTGATGATCGGCAAACCTGACTACACGGCGTTGCTTCTAGCTCTGCGGGGAGGACCCCCTGCGGCCGGAGAACCGGCTCACGCTCGACGGCGACGGACGTCCACCTCGCGATCGACGAGAAGAACAACGTCGAGGGCCTGAAGCCGCCGCGGCACGCCCTGCGGGGCCGGCTCGGCGACCTGGGGATGCAGGAGAACCTGCTACTCCTACAATTACATGCACAAGGGCATGCCGATCGGCACTACGGCGCATCAGGCGGGCACGGTGCGGTTCGGCCACCGACCCGCCGAGTTCCGCGCTCGACATCGACTGCCGCGCGCACGGCAACCTCTATGTCGTCGACATCAGCTTCTTTCCCAGCATCGGTGCGGTGTACGTGTCCCTGACAGCGATGGCGAACGCGCTGCGTGTCGGTGATCACGTCTTCGAACGCCTCGATGACCACTCATGACCACATCCGACGGACAGGAGAGCACGCCATGGCTGCGCACCGAGTGGACGCTCTGGTCATCTTCGGGGCGACAGGTGACCTGGCGAAGCTAGAAACCTTCCCGGCCCTCGTGGGACTGGTGGAACGAGGAGTACTCGACGTCCCCGTCGTCGGGGTCGCCAAGAGCGGCTGGGACCTCGACCAGTTCCGTGACTACGCCGCGCGGTCCCTGCGTGCCAACCGCATCGACCCGGGCTCGGCGCCGGCGGAGAGGATGCTCGGCCTGCTTCGTTACGTCGACGGCGATCTGGGCGACGACGCCACCTACGCGGCGATGTCCCGGGAGATGGGCGACGCCCGACGCACCCTGTTCTACCTGGAGGTGCCCCCCTTCCTGTTCGGCCGCATCGCCGAGGGCATCTCGACCGCGGGACGGGCCGAGGGCGGCGCCCGGGTGATGGTGGAGAAGCCCTTCGGCACCGACCTGGCCAGTGCACGGGCTCTCAACGACACGATGCATCGGTACTTCCCGGAGGACGCCATCTACCGGGTCGACCACTGGCTGGGCCTGGAGCCGCTCAACAACGTCCTCGTCGCCCGCTTCGCCAACTCGATATTCGAACCGCTGCTGGGCCGCGACCACGTCGAAAGCATCCAGATCACGATGGCTGAGGCCTTCGATGTGGCCGCCCGGGGCCGGTTCTACGACCAGACCGGCGCGATCCGCGACGTGGTTCAGAACCACATGCTGCAGGTGCTCGCCAGCGTCACCGCCGATCCACCGGACGGCTCCGGACTCGACTCGTGGCTGGACGCGAAGGCCCGGGCGGTGTCCGCTCTCCGCCCGGTGACCCCCGCCCATGCCGTGCGCGGCCAGTACGAGGGATACCGTGACGTGGACGGTGTCGACCCGCTCTCCACAGTGGAGACCTATGTCGCGGTCCGGCTCACGCTCGACTCATGGCGATGGGCGGGCGTGCCAATCCTCATCCGCGCCGGCAAGGCCATGCCGGTCACCGCAACCGAGGTCAGCATCCGGTTCCGGCCCGTGCCTTTCGACGTGTTCGGCGTCAGCCCCACGCGACTGGCCAACGCGCTGCGATTTCGGATCTGGCCCAACGGCGAGATCGGCCTCACCCTCGCCGGGAAGAAGCCCGGCGCGGGACGCGAGCCTGAGCTGCAGAACCTCGTGTTCGCCCAAGACCGCGGCTCGGACATGCGCCCCTACGACCGCCTCATCGGCGCCGCCCTCGACGGCAACCGGGTGCTCTTCGCCCGCCAGGACACCATCGAAGCCGCGTGGCGCGTCGTCGACCCCGTGCTCGGCGACGCCGTTCCCGTGCATTCCTACCCGCGGGGCACGTGGGGGCCCAAGGAGGCCGACGCGCTGCTCCCGAACGGCCTCGCCTGGCACGAACCGGCCTGACCGCCCAGCGCGGAGGGACCACCATGAGAGGACGCCCCCGCATGAAGCTCGTCGTTGACCCACCCAGTGCCAGGGCTACGCACAGTGTGGCTTTCCGGCCCCCAGCACATACAGGATTGACGGGACGAGGCGCTGCTGCAGACCTGCCGGCGTGATCGTCCGTTGCGGGCCGCGGCGGCCTGCCCGGTGCAGGCCATCGTCCTGGACCGGGTGGGCAGTCGGAACGGGGCGCGCCAGGCCGGGGCCCCGCCGAAACGGTGCCGATGAGGGGTTCCTGCGTAGCGGGCGGATCGTGATCGTCGAGGCCCCTCGCGGGGCTGCGGGCAGCTGCGCCACCACGCGTCGAGGGGGTTCACCGGCTCGCTGACTCTGATCGGGGACGAACCCACGAGCCGTACGACCGGCCGCCGCTGTCCAAGCAGGTGATCGAGGGGTGGGTAGCGGCGGGCCACACCGGGCCGCCGCGACGCGATGACGTCGAAGCGGAGTGGCGGCTCGGCGTGCCCGCCACGGAACCGGACCTGGCGGGCCAGCATCTGCACTTGGCCGGTGGCGAGATGCGGGCTCGACCGCCCACTGATCACGACCGGAATACGCGCCCGGCATGGCCGAAACCGGCAGAGGCGGCGCTGAAGGATGTGCGTGCTGCGCACCCGCGACGACGCTGACCGGCTGCAGCAGCCAAGCTGGTCAATGGCGTCGGGTTCACCGGTTCCGAGATGGCGTCGGTCTGTCGCGAGCTCGGGTTGGCGGCTACGTCGCCAACGCCAGGCTCGCACCGCTCGTGGCGGCGCTCGGCGGTTGTCCGGCGCGACGCCCCGAGGTGGAAGATGCCGTACCGGGCCTGCCGACGGGTCCTCCGACCGAGGTAAGCGCGCTGCCCGAGACCCCGGCGGCGGCGGTCAGTCGGCCCGATCACACAGCGGCCTTCGGTCCAGCCGGGATGATCTACACGAGGCTGCGCGGACGAACCGTGGCGGGCCCCCCGCCGGCGTGCACACGAACCCGCCGCGCCCCGGCACAGCCAAGGACGACCAGCGCGACGCGGGCCCGCCGGGGGTGTTCGCCCCAGGCCACCTCGGCGACCGAGTACGCCGCGACGCTAGGAGCCGGGGTGAACGGCCACCGGCCGAGCCGTCACCCGATCGAGCCGGCTGGCAACGGAGAGCTGAGTCACCCGCCGTGGGTGAGGTGTCGGCGCGGGACACAGCGCACACTGCAGGTCGTGGGGAGGCTCAGTCCTTCTGTGGATGCTACGCTGAAGATCACGATACTCGTCGCCTCCCCGCTGGCCATTGTTGCCGGCGCTATGTTCGCCGTCCGGCAGGGACTGACCGCCAGGAAGCGGGCCGCCGTTTCGGCGTGACTGCCACTCGCCGGCGCTCAGGCCATGGGGCGAAGCAGACCGAGGTGCCAAGCGGATCCCGGACGTGCCGGCAGGACGCTCGACTGAGGGCGATCTTGCAAGGTCGAGGACACCGACTTCGGGGGCGTGGTCGCCCCAAATCGCTCGAGGAGATCGTCGCGGGGAGGTGCGTCGCCACCGCGCTACCAGCCGGCCGAGGGCATAGGAATCCCACGACATGGTGACCGCCTGCCGAATGACTCAACACAGGCGAACGATCCGGATCTAGGAGGACCAGTCATGACGACACCTACCAGCAAGAAGTCGGGAAAGGGCAGAGTTCACGGCGTGGTCTCGGAATTGAGCGCGCTCATGAGCGTGAAGGAAGGCCACAAGGAGCCCATGAAGGCAACGATCCAGGTGTTTGAGGACCGGCTGCGCGACCCCCGCACTCAGTCGGACCTCGAGAGGATCGGCCTGCGTAGCCTCCGGTTCGTCCTGTTCGACGACGACAGTCGGCTGATGTGGTTGACCTCGTTCGAGAGCGAGTGGGACCCCTACGTCGATGACGCCCTCGCCATCATCGGCCTGCCGGTGTGGGCGGATTGGCTGCAGCACACCAATGAGTTTACGATCGAGGATGTGGACGCGGTCACCAATGCCGACATCAAGGCGTTCCTCCAGTCGGGCCAGATACAAGCCGCGGGATTTTTCGACTTCTTCGGCGACGTGACGCAGCCGCAAGTCACCAAGGCGCTGCGGGTGAACAAGGCGTTCCAGCAGGTCCTCGATGACCCCGCCGCCCAGGCGGCGCTCGCGCAACCGGCCCTCAAGCCGCTGCTCGACGAGGCTGCCGACTGACGCCGAGTTCGGTGCGCGGTTTAGGCAGGCGGCGCCCCTTGCGCCGCCTGCCTAATACGGCTCCAGCCGCCGTTTCGACTCGGAAGGGTCGATACCATGTCAGACCATTTCTCCGGACCCCGGGCCATTGCCGGTCCCGCCGGTGACATCTGCGACTTCTACGTGTTCCCCAGCCCTTCGCGGCCGGGGTGGATCGTCCTGGTGATGACCGTGCACCCGAACGCGAAGCCGGACACGGCGTTCTCCGACGCCATCACCTTTCGCTTCCGGATGCGCCCGGTCACGATCCCCGACGAGGGGACGCACCTCGCCGTCGGCACGGAAGCCGAGGAGATCGCCTTCGACCTCTCCTTCGCTCCTCCGGCCCCCGGTGACGGCTCGGCGATGGGGCAAGTCGGGCGCTGTGTCGCGATCTCCGGTGAGCCCGTCGCGGTCACGGTTAACGACCCGTCGGGTGCGCACACCGACGCCCTCAGCGTCTACGCCGGCCTGCGTTCCGACCCCTTCTTCATTGATCTACCCGCCCTCCAGAGGTCCATGACGAGCGGGCAACTCGCCTTCTCCTACCCCGGCACGAACTCCCTGATGGGAACAGATGTGCTGGGCATCGTGGTCGAGGCTGACTACGCACCCATGCTCACCGGCGGGCATGGGC
This sequence comes from Streptomyces sp. OZ13, assembly GCF_052068155.1. Taxonomy (NCBI): domain Bacteria; kingdom Bacillati; phylum Actinomycetota; class Actinomycetes; order Kitasatosporales; family Streptomycetaceae; genus Streptomyces; species Streptomyces sp. OZ13. Next base: position 26,761 of record NZ_JBQHCZ010000024.1, read on the forward strand.
CGGTGTTCGCGGTGGCCGCCGAGACGGTCGTCTCGGGTCCGCTGCCCATCAGGCTCGAGCGTACCGGCCGGCCTGAGGTCAAGAACGTCATGTTGTCACCGAAGACCTACGACTCGGTCAACAGCGACATAGAGCTGCGCGATTTGTACAATCTGGAGGATCCGTTCCACATGGGGAAGGACTACCGCGCCGCCTACCGAACACGGCTCAACGCGAACCTTCCGGTTTTCGACAGTCTCGACGGCAAAGTAGATTGGCCCGCCACCGAAGACGGCGTCCACCCGTTGACCGAGCTGATCCTCGGCGACTACCTCGTCATCGACATCTCGAAGCCCTATACGGACAACAGCTTCTTCGAGATTGAGCAGTCGATGTTGGCCGGGCACCCGCATGCCACCTGCGGCGGTCGTTCCCTCAACGACGACGTGATGGACAAGATCTACACGCTGCTCATCACGGCCGGGCAGGGTCCCCCGATCAGCGACGGCGTCCGCGCCGCGACCACCCCCGCAGGCATTGACTTCCCATACCTGGCGCCGGCCAACCAGCCCCCGGCGGGGCAGTGACGGACAGGACACGACCATGACCAGTACGACCGCGCCAACCAGCGCCGACCTGACTGCACTCGAACTGGACGACATACAGGCAGGCACGCTCCGGCCTCGCCCCGACCCGTACGCCGGCGCCTACCTGGTACTTCGCATCGACGACCGGCGCGACGGCCAGGAACTGGTGCGCCGACTGGCCGAGGTGGTGAGTTCGGCCGCCGACGTCCTCGATCCTCTCGCCCAGGCCTCGCTCAGCGCCGCGTTCAGCTTCGCCGGCCTTCGGGCCCTCGGCGTGCCCCAGGACAGCCTTGGCACGTTCGCACCGGAGTTCCAGCAGGGCATGGCAGCACGTGCGGACGAACTCGGTGACGTCGGCCGGAATGCCCCCGCGCACTGGGAACACCCACTCGGCTCCTCCGACGTGCACGTGGTGCTCACGCTGCTCGCCCCAGACGTCGCACGGTTCGAGGCAACCCTCGCGACCGCCCGAACCGCCCTGGACAAACTTCCCGGCATCAGGCGGGTCTGGCGGCAGGACGTCTATTCCCCGTTCGACGGGCGGAACTCTTTCGGTTTCCACGACGGCATCTCCCAGCCCGGCATCGAGAGCAGCGGACTTCCCGGCCGCAACCCGCATGAGGCTCTGCTCAAGCCGGGCGAGTTCGTCCTGGGCTACCTGAACGAGACCGGGGATGTGTCACCGACACCGCAGCCGGAAGTGCTCGGCCGCAACGGGAGCTACCTCGTCTTCCGCAAGCTCTACACCGACGTGGCCGCGTTCCGGCGGTATCTCCATGAACAGGCCACGAGCCCGGCCGAGGAGGAGCTGCTCGCCGCCAAGCTTTTCGGACGCTGGCCCAGCGGCGCCCCTCTGATCCTCGCTCCAGACCACGACAAGCCCGAGCTGGGTGCCGACCCCGACCGCAACAACGCCTTCCTCTACGGTGACGATCCTCAGGGTCTGATGTGTCCGGTGGGTTCCCACGCGCGGCGGATGAACCCCCGCGACGCCGCGGTCACCGGCGAGGTGCGACTGCACCGGCTGCTCCGTCGCGGCGCCACCTACGGACCGCCGCTCCCCGAAGGCGTCCTCGACGACGACGGTGCCGACCGCGGCCTCCTGTTCGCCGCGGTCAACGCCAACCTCGCGCGCCAGTACGAATTCGTGCAGGCCCAATGGGCCAACGACGGCAAATTCATCGGTGCGCCCGACGAGCACGACCCGCTCATCGCCGCCCACGACGAGCACGAGCAGTTCACACTGCCACGCAAGCCCATCCGCCGCCGCCTGCGGGGCCTGCCGACTTTCGTCGTCAACCGCGGCGGCGAGTACTGCTTCCAGCCCGGGATCCGGGCTCTGCGCTGGCTCGGCGACCCGGGCACCTGACCTGAATACCTGGGCCTGATCGGTGTCGTCGATCCAGGAAGTGCACCAGCAGCCCCACGCCAAAGCCGCCGGGGCGCGGCTGACGGTCAGCAAGCAGGTCAGGTCTGCATCGCCATCAGACCGAATCGGCTCGACTACCAGCTTGGGAGGCGCCAGTGATGGCAGAGGCCGAGCTCACACCCAGCGCAGTTCGCAGTCCGCGGGCTGCCGCCATCGCCGGCATCGTGTTCGCCGTGCTGTACGGCGCCGTCATCGTATTGATCCTGCAGGCGGTGCCCTTTAGTCCGACGGATGCGGGGACGTGGCTGACCAGCTCAACCCAGCGGGACTCCGTGGTGTTGGCGCTGAACCTGGTCCCATTCGCGGGAATCTTCTTCCTATGGTCAATAGGCGCGCTTCGTGATCAGCTGGGCGTCAGGGAGGACAAGTTCTTCGCCACGCTCTTCCTCGGCAGCGGCCTTCTGTTCGTCGGCATGCTGTTCGTGATGGCTGCGCTCACTGGCGCACTACTCATCTTGGCTGCCGAAAATCAAGGCCGCCCGCTGATGGACGTGTGGATATTCGGACGCGCGACCGCCTACAACCTTATGAGCATATACGCGACGCGCATGGCCGGCGTGTTTGTACTCACCACGTCGACGCTCGCCCTACGTACAGGCCTGTACCCCCGATGGCTGGCGCTGATCGGCTCCGCGGTCGGCCTTCTCTTGTTGATCGCAGCCGGCATGATACCGCTGCTCGAACTGGCATTCCCGATCTGGGTTCTCATCGTCAACATCTATGGGCTCATCGTGAAAGCTCCGCGAGCGAAAGCAGCTCCGCGGGCGGCATGAGGCGCTGGCTGCGCGTGATCGTCCCCCCACCCCACGGAGGAGCTCCGATGTCCACCCGTACGGATCCCTGGCCCGCCGGCACGCCCTGCTGGGTCGACCTCAACGTCCCTGACGTAGAAGGCGCCGTCGCCTTCTACACGAGCGTCGTCGGCTGGACATTCGTCGACACCGGCGCGGAGTACGGCGGCTACCTCATCGCCCAGGTCGACGGCCACGCCGCCGCGGGCGTCGACCCCGCCATGCAGGAGGGCCGGCCGTCGGCCTGGACGGTGTACCTGGCGAGTGACGACGCGGACGCCGCCGCGATGCTGATCGGCGAGCACGGCGGCTCGGTGTTCGCCGGACCGATGGACTTCGCCGGGAGCGGCCGCGTCCTCGCCGCCACGGACCCCACCGGCGGTGTGTTCGGCGTATGGCAGCAGACCGGCATGATCGGCTTCGAGGTCCAGGACGAGCCGGGGGCGTTCGCCTGGGACGACATGCTCCTGACGGATCCGGCCGCCGGCAAGCGCTTCTACGCGGACGTGTTCGGCTTCCAGTACGCGGCGCTCGGCCCGGCGGCGGGTGAGGTCCCCGGCGACTACGAGACGTTCCACGTCGGTGGCCGCCCGGCCGGTGGCATCGGCGGGATGATGGACGCTCCCCCCGGCACGCCGTCGCACTGGCGGGCCTACTTCGCTGTCGCGGACATCGACGCCGCGGTGGAGGCGGTCGGCGACGGCGGCGGCGCGGTAATCAGGCCCCCCGAGGACACGCCGTTCGGGCGGATCGGCGTGGTCGTCGACCCGTTCGGGGCCCAGTTCGGCTTGCGCGCGCTGCCGGCCGGACAGTAGGGGCCGGATCCTCGGGGGGTGTTCGTCGTCGACGACACCGGGTTCATCAGGAAGGGGATTCGCTCGGCGGCGTGGCGCGGCAGTACACCGGCACCACCGGAGAGGTCGACATGCAGATGCACGGGGTTGGCGAACAGGTACTTTCCCGCGGTTTCGAGCGCACTGGAGGACATTCTTCATTCGGGGTGACCTCGATGTGCTGCTGCTCGGTAGGCGCAGGGACCGATAGACCCCGAATCACGTCGTCAGGCGGGTGAGAATCGTGACCAGTCATTATGATCTTGTCGTGGTCGGGGCCGGGCCAGCCGGGGAATCCGCAGCACAGATGGCGGCGAACCTGAGGTATTCGGTGGCGTTGGTCGAGCGCGACACCGTCGGAGGAGCGGTCGTGACGAGCGGCGGCGCACCGACGAAGACCTTCCGAGAGGCCGCCCTGTATCTGAACGGGTTCGAAAAGGAGGCCATCTACGGGATCTCGCTGGCCGCCCCACCCGAGGTGCTGTTCAGGCCGCTCACCACCCGGGCCCACGAGGTGAGCGCGGCCATGCAGCAGGCCACACTGGATCGGCTGCAGACCTTCGGTGTGCACCTGGTGGCCGGCTCGGCCCGGCTGGAGGACGGCCACACGGTGCTGGTGCGCTCCACAACCGGCGAGGAGACGCGGCTGCACGGCGAGCGCATCATCCTCGCAACCGGATCACGACCACTGCGTCCGGCCAGTGTGCCATTCGACGACCCATGGGTCTTCGACACCGAAGAGATCATGGAGATCAGTGGACGGCCCCGGCACATCCTGATCGTGGGTGGCGGCCCAGTCGGGGTCGAATACGCCACGATCTTCCAGGCACTCGGGGTGCCGGTAACCATCGTGGACACCGCTCCCCAATTGGTGGCGATGATGGACGAGGAGATCTCTGCACGGTTGGAACAGGTGTTCCGACGACGCGGTACCGAGGTCATCACCGGCACCGGGATGGCGTCGACGCAGCGAGACGGCGACCAACTGCGCACCATCTTGACCGACGGCCGGGAGTTGCGGCCGGACGCCTTGCTCTTCGCCGCGGGGCGCAGCGTCGATGTCACGGCGTTGAGTCTGGACACTGCCGGTATCGAGATCGACGAGCGGGGTCGGGTGGTGATCGGTGAGCGTGGGCAGACGAGCTGCCCCTCGGTCTTCGCCGCGGGAGATGTCACCGGCCCGGCGCTGGCGTCGATCGCTACCGATCAGGGGCGGCAGGCGGTCTGTGGAGCCTTCGACCTGAATTTTTCCGTCCACGTCGACCAACTTCCGGCCAGTGCCGTCTACGGGATGCCCGAGGTCGCCCGGGCGGGTATGAGCGAGCAGGACTGCAAGTCGGCGGCCATTGCCTACGAGATCGGCCGTTGCGAGCTCGGCTCCACCCCGCGCGGTCTCATCGCTGGGGAGGAGGGCCTGCTGAAGCTGGTGTTCCGGAGAGAAGACGGGGCCTTGCTGGGCGTGCATGTGATCAGCCAGATCGCCTCCGAACTGGTCGGTACCGGTCAGGCGATGATCCACGGTACGGCCACCATCGAGGACGTACTTCGGATGGCCTACAGCACTCCGACCTACACCTATGGCTACAAGCTCGCCGGCCTCGACGCGATGCTGCGGTTCGACCCGGACGTGCTCCGGGGCATGCGCCTGCCCTCGGAGGCCGATCGGGTGTAACCGCAGCCATGTCCCGAGCCACTCGTTCGCCGCGATGAGGATCGCGCGCCGCAAGTCTTCTGACCCGACGTGACCAAATCGGCTCCCGGACGGGCCGAAGAAGAATCCCGCGTCGGCGTACCAGGACGGCACGGTCGCGCTGTGGTCATGCGGCACCCTGCGGATGTACACGCCACCGCCCGCGTAGCTGGCGATGTCGGCGAGCACCGCGAGCCCCATCCGGAGGACGTCCAGAGCCACGCTGATGAGGGATGACCGGTCCGGGTCGCGGCGGCGAACACCGACAGTAGGGCGTGCTCGCGATCAGGCGCCGGCGCCGCCACGAACTCCAGTGGCGGACTGGGACTTGAGCGATGTCGGTGAGGGCGCGGGTTCCCGGGACCGGTTCAAAATCTCCAGGTAGCGGCGGATCTTGCGGACTTCCGGGCGGCCAGGTCCGAGGGCGCTCCGGCTGACGGGCCCTGACCCTGAATCCTGGACACGGGTTATGCCGCTGGGGCCAGCGTAGTTGATGGTGTGTCGAGTGCCGTCTCGTAGGCGATCGGGCTGCGGCGCCCGAGGGTGGAGTGACGGCGGACGGTGTTGTAGCGGTGTAGCCAGCGGAACAGGGAGAGCCTTGCCTCGCGTTCGTCGGCGAAGGTCCGGCGGTCCTGGAGCGTCTCGCGCTTGCAGGTCGCGTTGATAAGGACTCCGCGAGCGCGTTGTCCGCGCTGCTGTCCACTGCGGCCTGGCGGGCGGCCCGCGCGGGCGCGGTCCGGCGCCAGTAGTGGGCGTAGAGTTCGGCGAATTCGGTGGCGCTCAGCCGCGGTGGTCCCGCCGGAGAGGCCGGCGTGTCCATAATCAGCGTCTCTGTTCTTGGTCGAGTGCCTTGTCGAGGGTGGTGGCGGCCATGATCAGCGAGAGGTGGGTGAACGCCTGCGGGAAGTTCCCGAGTTGCTCACCGCTTGGACCGACCTCCTCGGCGAAGAGTCCGACGTGGTTGGCGTAGGTCTGCATCTTTTCGAAGGTGTAGCGGGCCTGGGGCAGCCGGCCCGCCCGGGCGAGCGCGTCCACGTACAGGAAAGTACACAGACTGAAGGTGCCTTCCGAGCCGCGCAGCCCGTCCGGTGATGTTTCCGGGTCGTAGCGGTAGACAAGGCTGTCGGAGACGAGTTTGCGGTCCATCGCGTCGAGCGTGGACAGCCAGACGGGATCCGTGGGGGCGATGAATCCGACTCTGGGCATGAGCAGGAGGGAGGCGTCCAGGACTTCGCTGTCGTAGTGCTGAATGAAGGCGCGCTCGTTCTCGCTCCAGCCGCGTTGCATGACCTGCTCGACGACCGCGTCTCTGGCCTTGCGCCACTTCTCCTGGTCGGCGGGCTTGCGGAAGGCCTCGGCCAGGCGCAGCCCATGGTCGAAGGCGACCCAGGTCATCACCCGGCTGTAGGTGAAGTCCTTTCGGCCCCCGCGGGTCTCCCAGATGCCCTCGTCCGGCCGGTCCCAGTTGTCGGCGAACCAGTCCAGCGTTCTGGCCAGTGCCTTCCACCCCCGGAAGCTGGCCTGCCGCGCGCTCTCGCCCCCTTGCGCCAGCGCGTATATCGCCTCGCCGTAGATGTCGAGCTGAAGCTGGTCGGCAGCGCCGTTGCCGATACGCACGGGGGAGGAACCGCGGTAGCCCTCGAAGTGATCGAGTGTCTCCTCCGGCAGGTCGGGGTCACCGTCGACCCGGTACATGGTCTGCAGCGGCTCTCCGTCCCTGCCCTCGCGCTCGTGCAGCCTGTCCACCAGCCAGTGGACGAATGCGGTGGCCTCCTCGGCGAAGCCGAGGTCCAGCATGGCGCGCACGGACAGAGCGCTGTCACGTACCCAGGTGAACCGGTAGTCCCAGTTTCGCTCTCCGCCGACCTGCTCGGGCAGGCCCATCGTGGCCGCCGCGATCAAGGCGCCGGTGGGCGCATAGGTGAGGAGCTTGAGGGTGATGACCGAGCGGTGCACCAGCTCGGGCCAGCGGCCCCGGTAGCGGGACTGGCTCAGCCACCGCTGCCAGAAGCGGACGACTTCCTGGAACTGTTCGGTCAGCCCGTCGGCGGTGGGGGAAACTGGCGCCTTGCCGCCGGACGCGCAGACGGTGAAGACCGCGCCATGGGCCTCACCGGCGCGCAGTGTCACGTTGCCGCGCACGTCCTGGCCGTCCCGCTCCAGCGGGAAGGTGGTCTGCAGGTGCGCATCGGTTCCCGGAGCGCGGAAGAGGGCGCCGTCGCCGTCGAGTTCGAGCTGATGCTCGGCCCGGCCGTAGTCGAAGCGGGGCCGGCACTCGAGCGTGAAGTCGACGGTCCCCCGCACGGCGCGTAGCACGCGGATCAGGGTGTGCCGGTCCGTGGCGGTGCGGGTTTGGTCCGGGGGCATGAAGTCGACCACCTCGCCCACGCCGTCCGGCGACAGGAACCGGGTCACCAGGATGGCCGTGTCGGGGTAGTAGAGCTGTTTGCAGGCCGCGTCGGGGTCCTCGGGGGCCAGCCGAAAGTACCCGCCGCGGTCGTGGTCGAGCAGGGAGGCGAAGATGCTGGGAGAGTCGAACCTTGGAGCGGCAAACCAGTCCACCACGCCCTGCGACGAGACGAGCGCGGCGGTCTGCAGGTCGCCCACCAGGCCGTGCTCCGCGATGGGTGGGTAGCGGTCCATAGTTGCTCCGGAGTCTCGGAGAATGCCCCCGCCATCCACCATCCCTCACCTCGGTCGTCCTTGCCACGTCGCAGCAGTCGACGACCGCTCGCCCACGGCCGCAGGCGACGGCCACCCGCGCGGGCAACTCACCTTTACGGCGTAATGGCCCCGGCCGCAGACCCCGCCGCAGTTCAGGCGGTATCTGGAACGCCGAGGCGGCGGTAGGCGCCGGAGCCGTGCACCGTCTTGGGGTCCAGCCAAGGTGACTGTAGAACCCGCCACGGAATGATCTTGTGGTCCTGAGTCCTCGGGTCGCCACCCGTTCAGCTCAACGCCGTTGAGTCGGTGACGGTTTGTGGCACCTGGGTGGGGTGAGGCGTGACCTCGATCGAGCGGACGGCGTATCCGCGTGTAGCCGTACGTCTTCCAGCCAAGCCACATCAAGCCGTAGTGCGCGACTCCCTGCACGGCGAGAGATCACGAAGACCGCGACCGCGCTCCCCAGCAGATCGTCGCCACGCCCAAAGCGGTTCACTCGGTGCTTCGAAGTCCTTGCCCAGGGAGACCTCCCCGATTACGAAACCCCAGTGTTCCCAGAGCGCGTAGCAGGAGAGGTAACAAAAGCATGGGCAACACCGACACGGGCCTTCCCGCCGGGCACCTCACAGGGCAATACACCTAGGGCGGGTCCGCCGGCACGACGTGGGCGAGGTCGGCGCGGGAGGTGACGCGCAACTTGCGGTAGATGCGGGTCAGATGCTGTTCGACGGTGCTGGGGGTGACGTACAGGCGGGCCGCGATGGCCCGGTTGGTGGAGCCGCGGGCGGCGAGGACGGCGACCCGGCGTTCGGCGTCGGTGAGCGTGCGGGCCGGGTGGCCGTCCTGCGGGTGGTGGCCGGCGCCGGCGGCCAGTGCCTCGGCGGCGGGTGTGCGCCAGTCCAGGGTTGTGGTGGCGGGGTGCAGCTGCCAGCGTTCCAGGGTGTCCCGGCAGGCGTGGAAGTCGCCGAGCGCGGCCTGCGGGCGGCCGGCGGCCAGTTGGTGGTGGCCGCGGGCGAGGAGGTAGTGGAGTCCGGCGCGGGTGGTGAACATCGCCTCCGGTACGGGGACGGCCAGGTGCCGTGCCGCCTCGTCGAGGTCGCCGCGCCGGGTGGCGGCGAGCACGGCCGCCGACAGCGGTATTCCGATGGCCGTTCCCCAGGCGGGCGGCGGCAGCAGGGCCAGCGCCGTCGCCGCGTGGCCGGCGGCGCTGTCGTAGGCGCCGGTGCGGGCGCACACCACCGCGGCCGCCGCCTGTGCGACGGCCTGGCGGGCGGGGGTTCGGCGGCTGCTGCCGCTTCCGGGGAGCAGTGTGCGCCACCGGGCCGGCTGCCCGGTTTCCGCGGTGTGCAGCAGGGCGGAGAGGACGGCGGCGACGGGGGTCGGCGGTGCGTGGTCGTAGGCGATCGACTCGAGGGCCCGTTCGGCGGCAGGGTGCGGATCGTCCTGCCGGGGCAGGGCGGGGGCCGTCCCGGGGCGGACGAAGGCCAGTGCGGCGGCCGCCTCCTGCGCGGCGTGGCCGGCGGCAGGCCGGGCCAGTGCCCGGGCCAGTGTGTCGGTCTGTCCGTGCCACAGCAGCAGACCGGCGGCGCCCAGGAGGTGCGGGCCCTCCAGCAGTCCTGCGGTCAGGGCCTGTTCGAGCGGGTCGAGGTGGCGCGTCACGGCGGCCGGGTCGCTCTCCCACTCGGCGCGGGCGAGCATTTCCAGCAGGTGGGCGTCCCGCCGGCTGCCGCCGCCGCTGCGGCGGGCGGCGCTGCGCAGATAGGCGGCGGCCTGTCGGGGGCCGCCGGCCGTCATGGCGTGCTGTGCGGCGCGGGTCAGCAGGGGGGCGGCCCAGGCGGGTCCGGGTGCCGGGGTGCCTGCGGCGTCCGCGGCGAGAAGGTGGCGGGCCACCTCGCCGGGCCCGGCGCCGCCCTCGTGCAGCAGGGCGGCCGCGCGCAGGTGCAGGCCGGCGGCGTCCTGGGCGCTCATGTCCTCCAGTACCGCCGCGCGGACGCCTGCGTGGCGCAGCCGCCCGTCCGCGAGCAGGCCCGTCGCGTCGAGTTCGGCCAGGTGGGGGCCGACGGCGCGTTCGGGTACGCCGAGCAGCCGGGCCAGTGCGGTGAGGGTGGCGGTGTCGGCGAGCACGGCCAGGGCGCGGGCGGTGGCCTGTGTGAGGGGTTCGGCGCTGCGCAGGCAGGCGACGACGGCCGCTCTGAAGGCGGTTCCGGCCACCGGGCGTGCGGAGCGCACGGGCCCGCAGGCCCGGTGGTCCTCCGCGAGGGCGGCCAGCAGGCGCGGGTTGCCGCCGCTGAAGCGGTGCCACTGGTCGGCCGGGAGCGGCGCGGCGGGCGGGCCGGGCGGGTGGGTGGCGAGGCAGGCGGCGACTGCGGCCTCGTCGAAGACGTCGAGGGTCACGGGTGTGCAGTGGGGGTGCCTGAGCAGTTCGGCCAGGGGTGGCGGGAGGGGTGCGGGGCGGGCGGGGTGCGGGCCGGCGAGGACGAGGAGGATCCGGGAGGCGGTGAGCCGGCCGCACAGGTAGAGCAGGGCGCGCGCGGAGGCCTCGTCCATGTGCTGGGCGTCGTCGACGAGCGCGACGAGGGGTTGGCGGGCGGCGAGTTCCCGCAGCCGGTGGTGCAGCAGCCGGGAGGCGTCGGCGCCGGAGGCGGCGGTGCCCGGGGCGGTGCCGGGCAGCTCGGTGTCCCCGGCACGGGGGCCCGGGTCGTGGGGGCCCGGGTCGTGGGGGCCGGCGCCGGTGAGGAGTTGGCCGGCCACGCCCAGGGGCAGGTCCGTCTCGGTGGGGGTGGCGCAGGCGCTGAGGACCAGCGCGCCGTGGTGGGCGGCCTGTTCGGCGAAACGGCGCAGCAGGACGCTCTTGCCGGTTCCGGGGCTGCCGGTGACATGGGCGGCGGCCGCCCCGCCCTGCCGGGCTGTCGCCAGCAGCTGCCGGAGCAGGCCGAGTTGGGTCTCTCGCCGTACCAGCTCCATCGGCGCCCCCCGCCTCGTCGGGGCCGTGCACGGCCCCTTTTTTCGGTCCTGCGGGAGAGTCTGCCCCGGGCGGCGGAGGCGTCGCTGGTCCTGCACCGGAGTCCCGCTCGACCGGCCGCCGTGCGGCGTGGGTTCACCCGGCTTCTCCCACAGGACGGCCTTGGGGCCGGGGAGGAGAGAGTGGGCCGACGAGCCCGGTCGTTCACGGCCGGGACGTCGCCACCGGTACCGGCGCCGGTTCGGGCAGGGTGAGCTGCCGGTGGGCCGTGCGGCTCCAGGGGAAGCCGTGGTAGAGGTGCAGTGTCTGGGAGCGGCCGGTGTCGGCGGTCACGCACACCGAGGCCAACACGTCGGGTACGGGTTCCAGTTCCATGAAGCGCCATCGTCCGGGTGCCTCGTCGGGGGGCGGGCGGAAGCCGAGTACGCCCATGTCCTCGGCGAGGTGGAAGGCGAAGCTGTCGAAGGCGAGGCCGAGGCCGAGGCCGCGTGCCTTGGCGTAGGCCTCCTTCAGGGTCCACAGCCGCAGGACGCGCCGGTCGCGCGGCCGGCCGGGGGCGGCGTCGGCCACCCATCGCTGTTCCTCTTCCGCGAAGGTCTCCACGATGGTCGCAAGTCCCCGGTCGGCGCGGTCGAGACGTTCCACGTCCACCCCGATGCGGTGGCGGCGGACGACGCCGAGCAGGTTGTGGCCGTGGGCGTGCGACAGGTTGAAGTCGAGTTCGCGGCCGCCGCGGGGCAGTCCCTGGGCGGGTTTTTGCAGGAACGGCCGGCCGCGTGAGGAGCGCCAGATGACGGCCTCCGCCTCGGGGACGCCGCTTTCCAGGGCGAGTACGCGCCGGACCAGGGTGTGGGCGACGAGGTACTGGCGCCGGTCGCGTTCGAACAGGAAGCGTGCGGCGATCTCCCGTTCGTGTTCGTCGAGCCAGTGGGTGGCCAGGGTGGCGGCGATCACGGGGGCGAGTTCGTCGTTGGGGCAGAACCACAGTTTGACCGGTTCGGTTCCGCCCGGGGCGGCCTCGGGGAGGTCCGCCGTCGCGGGGCTGGTCATCGGGTTTCCGCGCCTTCCCCTTCGGGCGGCCGGCCGAGCCACAACTCGCGGCGCAGGAACGCCGAGGGGGGCAGTGGGGGCGGCGGGGCGGCGCCGGGCCGGTGCTGCAGGGCGGCCCAGTCGATGTCGAGGCCGGACAGCCACAGCCGGGTCAGTGTCTCGGTGCGGCCGCCGCGCCACAGTGCCGTGAGGTAGTCGCGGGTCTCGGGTGCCTGTGCCATGCCCAGCGGGTCCGGCGTGGCGTCGCGCAGGTCGGCGAAGCGTGTCCCGGTGGCGTCGGTGAGGCCGGTGGGTGTGGCGGTGGTGCCGGCGAACTCCCGCAGCCGGTGGACGAGGTGGTCGGTGTCGTCGGCGGGCAGGGCGATCCGGCACGGCCGGCAGGAGCGCCCGGCGCGCAGGGCGCGGGCGACGTCGGCCAGGGTGGCGGGTGTGTCCGTGGACCGGTGTTCGTGGCCGGCCAGCCAGTCGGCGAGCCGTGCGGCGTCGGCGCGCAGGTGTTCGGGGGTGGGCGCGGAGAGCAGGATCTGCTCGCCGGGCCGGACGTCGTCGTCCGGTGCCGGCTGCGGTGGGGGTGGCAGGTGTTCCTCGAGGACGGTTCGGGCCGCGGGTCCGCCGTCCGGTGCGGTCTCGACGGTGGCCCGGCGTGGCTGTTCACGGCCCTGGGTGTCGCGGGGCCGCGGCCACGGCCGGGCCGTGCCGTCCGGTTCGGCGGGGGCGAGTGTGGCGTGCCGCAGTTGGAGGACGGCGGAGGTCAGGGCGGCGAGGCCGGTGGCCGCCCCGGCGTCGCCCACCCGGCGCAGGCTCGTGCGGTGTGTCTCGTGCAGGTCGCCCTCGGGGGCGCAGGGGCCGCCGGGGCCGGACCAGGTGCGGGTGGAGCGTACGACGGCGTGGATGCGGTCGCCGTCGGCGAGTGCGCGGGCGAGCGGCTTGAGCACCACGGCTCCGGCGCCCTCGCCGGCGTGGTGGCGTCCGCGGGAGGGGTGGAGGAGCAGTTCCACCCCGCCGGCGACGGCGAGCGCGCATTCCCCGCGTCGCAGTGCCTCGGTGGCCAGGTGCACGGCGGTGAGTCCGGAGGAGGCGGCCGCGTCGACGGCCTGTCCCGGGCCGGTGAGTTTCAGCAGTGTCTGCAGGGTGCCGGGCAGGCCCCAGTGGCCGCTGGGCGGCATCTGCCGCCCGCCGTGCGCCCAGGCCTCGGCGGCCAGGAGCGTGTAGTCGGCGGTGGTGACGGCGGCGAACACGCCGACGCTGCGGCCCTGCCCGTCCGGTCCGGTCAGGGCGTCGAGGCGGGCGCCGGTGCAGCCGGCGTTCTCCATGGCCTCCCAGGCGACTTCCAGGAAGATGCGTTCCTGCGGGTCCATCAGCGCGCCCTCGTCGGCGCTCAGTCCGAAGAAGGCCGGGTCGAAGTCGGCGGCGCCGTCGAGGAAGTGGGCGCGCTGTCCGGTCGTGAGCGGGTGGGGGCCGGGGCGGTGGGAGGGACCGGCGGAGGAGGTGTCGCGTCCTTCGCGCAGGTTCTCCCAGTAGCGCTCGAGGTCGGGTGCGAGCGGGTACCGGCCGGCGATCCCGACGACGGCGACGCCCGTGCCGTCCCCGGCGGCGGGCGCGGGCCCGGCCGGGTGGGCGGCGGGCAGGGGCGGCGGACCGGTGTCCGGGGTGTGCGCGCCGGCGTTCACCAGCAGCCGCACGGCGTCGGCCCGTTCCAGCGTGCCGGCCTTGAACCGGGTCAGCACTTCACGTTCGTCCATGATCCCCCCTGGGTGTTTCAGGACCGGGCGGACAGCAGGCCGAGGGCCTCGTCGACCGAGATCCGCCCGCCGCGTACGGCGTCCAGCAGCGCGCCCAGCTCCGCGGTCCGGCCCTCCGCCGCGGAGGGTGCCTGTCCCGCGGCCGTGTCCGCGTCGGGCACGGCGACGGCGACGGGGGCGGGGGGTGCCGGGGTGGGGGTGGTGGGCAGCAGGCCGCTGATGTGGGTGGCCAGCGCGGCGAGGCTCGGGTGGTCGTACAGCGTGACGGGCCGCTCGCGCAGGCCGTAGGTGCGGTTGATGACGGCCACGAACTCCGAGCCGAGGATGGAGTCGACGCCCAGCAGGTTGAAGGCGGCCGTGGTGTCGATGTCCCACGGGTCGCAGCACAGGATGCGGGCCAGTTCCTCGCGCAGGACGTCCAGGACGGGACCGGCGGGCGCGGCGGCCGCGGGGGTGCGGGAGGGGGGGACGGACGCCGAGGCGGTGGAGGCGGGTGCCTGGCCGGGCATGCCCAGTTCGCGTGCCACATGGCGGGCGAAGGCCAGCGGTGTGGGGTGGTCGAAGAGCGCGGCGGCCTTGACGGCGGTGCCGTAGCGGGCGTTGAGGGTGGCCACGAACTCCACGACGAGCAGCGAGTCCAGGCCGATGGCCCGGAAGGTCTGTTCGGGGTCGATCTTCTCGGGTTTCAGGTGCAGTACGCCGGCGAGCATGGTCACGAGCTCGCTCACCACGTCGTCGGTGGGTGCGGCGGGGGCGGTACGGGGTGCGCTGTCGCGTTCCGCGGGCATGGCGTGGCTCCAAGGGGTGTCGTCCCGGCCGGGCCGGGTGACAGAGGTGTCGGTGGTGGATCGCGGCACTGCCGGTCTCCGCCGTTTCGGCCGGACCCGGGTTCCTGCCGGGGCTCGTTACGGTCTCTTCGCCGCGCGGGCGGGCCGTTTCACGCCGCCTCGGCCGTGACGCCTCGGCCGGCGGGGGGCCGGGTGCGGTAGCGGGTGGTGTGGCCGGGTGGGACCAGGGCGGGCAGCAGGGGCTGCCACAGGGCGGTGACCCGGTCGGCGAGTTCGCCGGGGCGGGGCGGGGGCACGGTGGCGCAGGCCAGGACCCCGATCCCGCACACGACCGCCGACAGCAGCGTCTCGCAGCCCTCGGCGGGCAGGTCCTCGTTCAGGTCACCCGCCGCGCGGGCCTGGCCCAGCAGCCGCAGCACCTCGGTGGTCCACGTCCGGTGGACGTCGGCGACGGGCGGCTGCCGGCCGGCGCACTCGTTCGCGATCCGCAGCGCGGCCCGTACCACCGGGTCCTCGTGCAGCATCCGGGCCAGCCAGTGCGTCAGGTCGATGAGTGTCTGCACCGGCGCGGCGCCCGCCTGCCACTGCTCCTGGACGAAGTCGCCCAGCGC
Source organism: Streptomyces sp. OZ13 (assembly GCF_052068155.1). NCBI lineage: Bacteria > Bacillati > Actinomycetota > Actinomycetes > Kitasatosporales > Streptomycetaceae > Streptomyces > Streptomyces sp. OZ13. Next base: position 41,887 of record NZ_JBQHCZ010000024.1, read on the forward strand.
CTGCCGGCCGTGTTCCTGTACCGCGTCGGCGAGAGCGTCCTTGGAGGCGAAGTGGAAGTACAGCGCCCCCTTCGTCACTCCTGCGGCACCGGCGATCTGGCCCAGCGTCGCCTGCGCGAATCCGTGACGGTCGAACATCAGCGCCCCGGCGTGCACCAGCCCGCGACGGGTCCGCTCCGACCTGGCCTGCATCCCCAGTCTCCTTCCTGCCCCTGCACGTCCTGGCCGGGCCTCAGCCGGCCACACGGGACAACCGCTCACCCGTGCGGGTGGCGGGGTTGTCGGGGACGGTGTCGGCCTGGGCGGTCAGGATGGACCGCTGCAGGCGGCGCAGGGCGGCCGACGGTTCCAGTCCCAGCTCCCGTACCAGCGTCCCCCGCAGCCGCTGGTACACCTCCAGCGCCTCGCTGCGCCGGCCCGACCGGTGCAGCGCCAGCATCAGCTGACCGTGCAGGTTCTCGTGCGTGCGGTACCGGCTCACCAGGACCGTCAGCTCGCCCAGCACCTCCCGGTGCCGGCCCAGCCGCAGATCCGCCTCGATCCGCTGGTCCAGCGCGCACAGCCGGCTCTCCTCCAGCCGCCGCACATGCATCTGCAGCAGCGCCCCCGCCTGCACATCGGCCAGCACCCCGCCCGTCCACAGCTCCAGGGACTGGCGCAGCACCCGCGCCGCCCCCGCGAAGTCCCCGGCGTCCATCGCCCGGTAGCCGCGCCCCGCCAGCAGTTCGAACTCCCCCACGTCGCTGGTCCCGCCCCCCGACACCAGCACGTAGCCGCCCGGGGACGTCACCAGCACCTCTTTCGCCGACCCTCCCCCGCCGGGCGCGCCGTCGCCGGTTCTGCCGTCACCGGCCGACGCCAGCGCCCCTGAGATCAGGTCCCGCAGCTGCAGCACATATGTCTGCAGTGTCGTGCGGGCACTGCGCGGCGGGCACTGTCCCCACAGTTCCTCCGTCAGCGACGCCACCGGAACCACCCGGTCCGCGTGCAGCGCCAGCAGCGCCAGCACCTGACGCGGCTTGGGTGCCGTCGGCGTCACCGACACCCCGTTCACCCGCACCCCGAACTCCCCCAGCACCTCGATATCCACGCCGTCTCCCCTGTTCGCGCATGTATGCGAGTACTCCTCCAGCGCAACGAGTAAAAAACAGGGCGGACGGTTTGTCAATATAGGACCGTCCGCCCTGTTTCCCGTGCACCGCCCGCCACCTGCGGAACATCTACTTCCCTTGCCTGACAAGCTTTTTCGGGGGCCTTGATCACCTCCCCCGCCCGCCCACCCTAAGCTGCGACGGCTCGAGCGAGCCTCAATTACATACCGCGCAAGCGGTTTCTTAGTCCGCAGCTGTGTGCGGAGCGGTGGTCCGTCGTGCGGTCCGGTCCCCGACGCAGCGCGGCCCGCCCGGCGGGGCCGGGCGGGTGCGGTGCGGGCGGTGCGGTGCGGGCGGTGTCAAAGGACGCGGACCGCGCTTTCCGCGTGCTTCTTGGCGAGGTTGAGCGTGGCGGTGCTGTTGCGGCCCAGGGCCTCGCGGACGTAGCGGCGGGCGGTCTGGACGTCGGCGTCGGGGCCGAGGACGGGCTCGATGTTCTCCGGGCGCAGGACGACGGAGTGCTGCGAGGTGACGGTGACGCCCGTCTCGTCGGGGACGACAGACCACTCGCCGGTGTGGGCGGACATCAGCAGCGGGGTGGCGGTCTGCTTGTAGACGATGCGCTGGGCGTGGGGGAAGCAGACGCGGACGGATTCGGTGGTGTGGGTGGAGCCGTCGGCGGTGACGGTGTCCATGGCCATGACCTGCACGCCGGGCTGGTCCTCGGTCAGGTCCAGGCGCGAGACGTGGGGGACGAGTTCGGGCCAGTCGCCCACCCGGTAGAGGAAGTCGTAGACGAGTTCTGCGGGGCCGTCGACGCGGACGGAGTCCTCGAAGGACAGGACGAGGTCGTCGAGCCGGTTCCAGCGTTCGGCGAGCTGTCGGAGGTTGGCCAGCTCGGCGCGGCTGTTGGTGTCGGTGGCGCGCTCGACCCAGGCGACGTCGTCGGGGGCGTCGTCGGCGACGGTGAAGTCGTGCAGGAGGGTCAGCTTGCAGCTCTCGGCGCCCAGCGAGTCGACGATCCAGGTGCCGCCCATGGACTTGACGGGCTGGGCGGGCAGTTCCTGGCGGAACTCGACGCGGCGCCGCTCGGGGTCCAGGACCCGCCGGGAGGTCCAGGACTTGACTTGTCCGTTGGCGGTCGCCCACATGCGCAGACGCTCGCCGGCGCCGTCGAACTCGAGCCTCTCCACATGGACGTTGGGCGGGAAGAACAGCGGCCACTGCACGGCGTCCGAGATCAGGCCGTAGACCACGCCGGCGGGCGCGGCCACGTTCACCTCGTGCGTCGTTGCGTGCACTCGCTCAGCGGACATCTCTCATCCTCTTTCAGAAGTTGCCCAGTCCGCCGCAGACGTTGAGTGCCTGGGCGGTGATGGAGGCGGCGTGTTCGGTGGTGAGGTAGCCGACCAGGGCGGCGACCTCTTCGGGGGTGGTGTAGCGGCCGAGGGGGATCTTGGCCTCGAACTGCTCCTGCACGTATTCCTCGGTGGTGTCCCAGGCCGCGGCGTAGCCCTGGCGGACGCGTTCGGCCAGCGGGGTCTCGACGTAGCCGGGGCACACCGCGTTGACGGTGATGCCGGCGGGGGCGAGTTCCTTGCCGAGGGCCTTGGTGAAGCCGACGACGCCGTGCTTGGAGGCGGTGTAGGGGGCGCCGAGCAGGACGCCCTGCTTTCCCGCGGTGGAGGCGATGTTGATGATGCGGCCCCAGGAGGCGTCGGCGAGGCCGCCGTTCTTGAGGACTTCGCGGGTCAGCAGGAAGACGCTGTTGAGGTTGGTGTCGATGACGTCGTACCAGAGGTCGTCGGCGATGTCGGCGGTGGGACCGCCGCCGCTGCGTCCGACGTTGTTGACGAGGACGGAGACGGGTCCGTAGGTGTCCAGGACGGTGCGCACCAGGGCGGCGACGGACTCCCGGGAGCGGACGTCGGCGGCGGTGCCTTCGACTTCCAGGCCTTCGTCGCGCAGGTCCTCGACGGTCTGTTTGACCTCTTGTGCGGTGCGGGCGCAGATGAAGACGCGCAGGCCGCGGCGGCCGAGGTCGCGGGCCACGGCGAGGCCGATGCCGCTGGTGGCTCCGGTGACCAGGGCGACCGACGCGGCCGGCGGTGTCGGTGGAGGGGGCGGTGGCGTCATCGTGCTGCCTCCTTGTGCGGTGCGCCGACGACGGTGGTGCCGACGGTGGTCCCGACGGTGTCCAAGTCCGCTCGACGGCCGCAGGAGGGCTGCTGGAGAACGGCGTCGGCGCGGCGGCTGCGGGCGGTGCGCGGCTGGTGCGGGGCGAGGGACAGCGGGCGCAGGGCCTCGTCGAGGGCGCGGGGGGTGAGCAGGCCGCCGCGGGCGGCGAGGTAGCCGTCGGGGCGGATCAGCACCCAGGCGCCGGGGGCCAGGCCCAGGGCCTGGCGCAGGGCGCCGTCGGGGTCGGGCAGCGGGCGGGGGCCCGCGCCGGCGTCGGCGTGGGTTCCTGCGGTGTCGGTGTCGGTGTCGGTGTCGGTGTCGGTGACGGTGCGGACGGACAGCCAGGTGCCGTGGCGGGCGGCGGCGTCGGCGGCGGTGCGCTCGGAGGTGGTGGTGCGGTCGCCGGGGGTGAGGATCAGGGTGAAGCGGACGTCGCGCAGTTCGTCGGCGAGGGCAAGGGGGCCGGGCGAGTCGGGCCGGCGGGCGGTGGCGGTGGCGGCGCGTTCGCCGGGGCCGGGGACGTGGCGGCGCCGGGGTATGGGGACGGGCACGGCGAGCGGGTCGGCGACGGGGACGTACTCGTGCCGGGCGCCGGTGGTCAGCGGACTGTCGGCGTAGTCGATGCGCAGTCCGGACATGCCGCCGAGGACCTTGCGCTGGATGGCGCGGCGCAGCGGGGGCAGGTTGCGTACGGCGGTGAAGACGACGGGCAGGGCGAGGGAGGCGAGGGCGTTCTTGAGGGCGACGAGGAAGGTGGCGGTGCGGGTGGAGCCGAGCAGTGCCCTGCCGATGGGGACCCGTTCGGTGCTGTAGGTGTCCAGCAGTGCGGGGCGGGCGTGGCCGTGGTGGACCATGGCGAGTTTCCAGGCGAGGTTGTAGGCCTCCTGGATGCCGGTGTTCATGCCTTGTCCGGAGGCGGGGCTGTGCACGTGGGCGGCGTCGCCGGCGACGAAGACGCGGCCGGTGTGCATGCGGGGCACCATGCGCTGCTGGAAGGTGAAGACGGAGGTCCATGCGGGGTCGCCGACGTGGACGGGGCGGCCCAGACCCTTGGTGAGGCGGGCGGCGAAGCGGTCGGCGGCGCCGGTCGCGTCGGCGCTGTCGGGTGCGGTGTCGAGCAGCCGCCAGTGGCCGCTGCGGGCGTAGGGCACCATCATCAGGGCCTGTTTGCCGGTGTGGACCCAGTAGATGCTGTCGGGTTCGAGGTCGGTGCGCACGGGTGCGTCGGCGAGGATCCAGGTGTCGCTGCTCTCGCCGATCAGGGGCAGGCCGAGGTGTTTGCGTACGGTGCTGTGGCCGCCGTCGCAGCCGATGAGCCAGGCGGTCTCGGAGGTTTCCTCGGTGCCGTCGGTGTGGCGCAGGGTGGCTCGTACCGTGGTGGTGTCCTGTTCGAAGCCGGTCAGGCGGACGCCCCATTCGATGTCGACGCCGAGGGCGGTGACGGCGTCGCGCAGGACGGCTTCGGTGCGGGTCTGTTCGATGATGACGGTGTAGGGGTGGCGGGTGGGCATGCTGCGGTAGTCGGCCTCCAGGCGCACCAGGCGGCGGCCCGAGGCGTACATGGTGAAGGCCCGGTTGGTGCGGCCGGCTTCGACGACGGGGGCGAGGGTGCCCATCTGGTCGAGGGTTTCCAGGGTGCGCGGGTGGACGGCGACGGCGCGGCTGGTGCGGGCGGGGCCGGCGGCGGCGTCGACGAGGCGCACGCGCAGGCCCCGGCGGGCCAGTTCGTGGGCGGCGCTCAGGCCGACCGGGCCGGCGCCGGCGATCAGGACGTGGGGGCGCAGGTCATCGGACACCGGCCGCCTCCAGCGGGGCGTCGGCGCTCTCGTCGGTGTACAGGGCGGGTTCGGCGGTCACCAGGGGCCTCAGGTCGGCGACGATGGCGGCGAAGCCGGCGCTGGTGACGGCGGCGCGGTGGGCCTGGGGGCTGTCCCACACGGCGATCTCGAGGTGGACGTTGTCCTGGCCCACGGCGCGCAGGTTCTGGTGGCTGATGTAGCCGGGCTGGGCGGTCATGTAGGCGGTGAGGCGGGCGCGGACGGCGAGGAAGGTGTCGTGGTCGCCGTGCACGGTCAGCTTGTTGACGAAGGTCACCATGGTCTGCCTCCTGCGACAGGTCGGTAAGGGGTGGGGTCAGGCGGCTGCTTCTGCGGTGGCGCGGGCGCGCAGCCGGGTGCGCAGTTCGGTGCGGCGGGGTTTGCCGGTGGGGGTGCGCGGGACGGTCTCGAGGGCTTCGACGCGGCGGATGCGTTCGAAGTGGGCCAGGCGGGAGTTGGCCTTCTCGGTGATCGCGTCGAGGACGTCGAGGACGGCGTGGGGGGCGTGGTGCGGGGGGCGGGGTGTCTCGCGCAGGACGATGCCGGCCCAGACGACGGCGCCGTGGACGGCGTCGGGCCAGCCGACGACGACGCATTCGGCGACGCGGGGGTCATCGGCGATGATCCGTTCGACGGCGGTGGGTGAGACGAGTTCGTTGTCGTACTTGAAGACGTCGCCGAGCCGGTCGACGAGGAACAGGGCGCCGTCGGTGTCCTGGTAGCCGATGTCGCCGGTGGAGAACCAGCCGTCGGCGTCGATGCGGGAGGGTTCGTCGTCGTCGAGGTAGCCGGCCATCAGCTGGGGTCCGCGGACCTGTACTTCGCCGGTGGTCCACGGCTCGGCGGGCCTGCGGGAGTCGAGGCCGACGATGCGGCTCTCGGTGCCGGGCAGGGGGTGGCCGACGGCGCCGGGGCGGGGGTCGTCGGTGAGGCGCTGGTTGTGGCTGAGCGGGGAGAGTTCGGCCATGCCGTAGCCCTGGACGACGGGGACGCCGAGCGCCCGGCTCAGCCGGCGGGCGGCGGCGGGCGCGAGGGCGGTGCCGCCGGACATGACGGCGGTGAGCCGGGGCAGGGCGGGCACGGCGGCCGGGGCGGTGAGGCGCGGGTCGGCGGCGAGGCGGTGCAGGCGGGCGGGGAGCCCGTAGTAGTGGGTGGCGCCGGTGCGGGCGGCCAGGGTGAGGGAGGCGAGGGGGTCGCCGTCGGTGCACAGCACCTGCGCGGCGCCGGCGCACACGGCCGAGTTGAGGTGCATCACGTGGAACAGCGGCAGGTGGTTGAGGGTGACGGACGCCGGGCCGAGGCCGTGGGCGAGGGCGATCTGGTGGGCGTTGGCGACCAGGTTGCGGTGGGTCAGGCGCACCCCCTTGGGGCGGCCGGTGGTGCCGGTGGTGAACTGCAGGCACACGGTCGAGGACGGGTCGGCCGGCCCGTGGGCGGGGGCGGCCGGCCCGTCGCCGGCGCCGTCCAGGGCGACGTGGAGGGGAGTCGCGTCGGCGGGGACCACGCCGTCGTCGGCGTCGGTGACGACGAGGGTGTGCAGGCGGGGCAGTTCCTCGCGCATCTTGGTGAGCAGTTCGGCGGTGGCGCGGGGCACGAACGCGATCTCGATCGCGGCTGTGGTGAACACGTGCCGCAGCGCCGCCTCCCCGATGAGCGGGTTGACCAGGGCGATGGTGTGGCCGCTGCGGCTGGTGCCGTAGTAGGTGGCGGCGAACGCGGTGTCGAGGGTGTTCGCCACGCCGACGGTGGTGGGCCGGGGCGCGGCGCGCAGGAGGTAGTGGGCGACGCGGTCCGCGCGGGCGTCGAGTTCGGCGTAGGTGAGGGTGTGCGGCCCGCGGGCCAGGGCGGTGCCGTCGGGATCCCGGACGGCGGCCTGGCGCAGCAGTCCGTCCAGGGGCAGTTCCGGATACGTGAATCGCGGCACGGCGTGGTCCTCCTCCGGGTGGCGTGATGCCGCGACCGGCTGTGCCTGCCGGGAGGGCACCAGCGCCGGCAGGCACCGGTCGGGTGTCGCATGCCACGCTGTGCCGCCGCGCTCGAGAAACCGTGGAAGTCCGCTCGACGGTCTCTCGGCAAGGCGCGGACGGCGCCGGGGCACCAGCGGCACGGGGCGGGGCGGGCCCGGTGCGCGAGCAACGCTCCAGCGGCGTGCGGGCGGGCCTCCATCGCGGGCGGCCACGTTGGGCCGCGTACGTCATTGCCTGCGCAGGAGCCGGGTCGTGTCGCGAAGTGCCGCCCTTGCGGCGGACGGCGCCGCAGCCGGACACTCCGGGCCCCGCGCACGGACCGATTCGCCACCCGATGGGGGTTTCACGCATGACGCAGACGACGATCGACCGGCCGGGGGTCTCGGCTCTTCAGCAGGCCGTGCAGGGAGCGGCGGACCGGCTGGTCCAGGCCGGCGCGGCCGGCGTGCAGTTCCGGGTCACCCGGGGGGACAACTCCTTCGTCGTCACCTCCGGGATCGCGGAGCTGGGCTCGGACCGGCCGGTTCCCGCGGACGGCCGGTTCCGTATCTCGTGCATCACCAAGCCGTTCGTGGCCGTGGTGGTGCTGCAGCTGGTCGCCGAGGGCCGCCTGGACCTGGACCGGAGTGTGGAGTCCTACCTGCCGGGGCTGCTCCCGTACGGCGAGAAGATCACCGTCCGGAACCTGATGCAGCACACCAGCGGCCTGTACAACTACATGGACTCGTTCCAGAAGCCGGGCGACCGGTTCCTGCGCGACCGCTACAAGCACTACGAGCCCGAGGACCTGATCGCCATCGCGGCGGCCAAGCCGCTGGAGTTCGAGCCGGGCACGAAGTTCGCGTACTGCAACACCAACTACTTCATCGTCGGCCTGCTCATCAAGAAGATCACCGGCCGCTCCTACCGCGAGGAGATCACCGAGCGGGTCCTCGAGCCGCTGGGGCTGACGGAGACGACGCTGCCGGGCGACGACCCGAACATCCCCGGCCCGCACGCCCGCGGCTACATGCAGATCGGCGGCGAGCCGGTCGACGTGACGCTGATGAACCCCTCGGAGGCCGGCTGCGCGGGCGAGATCATCTCCACCACGGCGGACCTGGACCGGTTCTTCTGCGCCCTGTTCGACGGGACGCTGCTGAACGAGCCGGAGTTCACCGAGATGACGACGCCGCTGCCGCCGGAGATGATCGAGAACCTGCCGATGGGCATCGGCTACGGCCTGGGCATCATGAAGCTGGAGAACGACGACGACCTGGACCTGTGGGGCCACGGCGCCGGCATCCCCGGCTACGCCACGTTCGCGGCCACCACCCGCGACCGGTCGGCCCGGGTGCAGCTGTCGTTCACGATCGGCGACAAGGACTTCGGCCCGGAGGCCGAGCAGGCCGTCATCCGCGGTGTCAACACCGCCCTGTGCTCCTGAGGCCGCGATGACGGACCAGGTGAGGAAATCGGTCGTCGTCACCGGCGGCGGCACGGGAATCGGCGCCGCCACGGCCCGCGCTTTCGCGGACGACGGCGCGCATGTGCTCATTGTCGGACGCAGTGAATCGACGCTGAAGGAAACAGCGGACGGGCACGACCGAATTCGCATTCTGGTCGCCGATGTCCACGACCACGATGCGCCCGCTCTGATTGTCCGGACGGCGCTCGAAGAATTCGGCCGTCTCGATGTTCTCGTGAACAATGCGGCGGTCACCGCATTCGCGCCCCTGGACGCTCTGGAACGCGACGGTGTGCGGGAGCAGTTGGGCACGAATCTGCTCGCGCCGGTCTTTTTGACGCAGGCGGCCCTGGACGCGCTCGAGGCCGCCGGCGGGGTCGTGGTGAACGTCAGCTCCGCGGGTTCGCTGGGCCGCCGCGCCTGGCCGGAGAACTCGGTGTACGGGATGGCGAAGGTGGCGCTCGACTTCCTGACCCGCACCTGGGCCGTCGAGCTCGCACCGCGCGGCATCCGCTCGGTCGGTGTCGCGCCCGGTGTCGTGGACACCGGTGTGGGGGTGCGGGCCGGGATGCCGGCGGAGGCGTACGAGGCGTTCCTCACGCAGATGGCGGAGCGGATCCCGGCGGGCCGGGTGGGCCGGCCGGAGGACATCGCCTGGTGGATCGTCCAGTTGACCCGTCCGGAGGCCGGGTACGCCAACGGCACGGTCGTGGCGGTGGACGGCGCCCTGTCGGTGACCTGACGCCCACCACGCCCACCTGAAGCGGCCCCCGGGAAATCTCCCCCGGGGGCCGCTTCAGGTACGGCTCCCGCCGCCGTGAGGCGGCCCGCCAACCTGCGTTCGGTCCGCCGCCCGTTCGGGCAGACCGCCGCCGGTACGGACGCACCGCCGACGTGCGTTCGGTCCACCGCCCGTGCGGGCAGACCGCCGCTGGCGCGGGCGGGCTGCCAGGTGCGCGGGCGAACCGCCAACCTGCGGGCAGACGACCGCCGGTACGGGCAGACCACCGACGTGCGTTTCGGCCCGCCGCCGTGCGCCCACCAACGTTGCTCGGCCCGCCGCCTCGTGGGCGGACCGCCAGTGGCGCGCGGACGAACCGGCAACGTGCGGGCAAACGACCGCCGGTACGGGCGGACCACCAACGTGCGCTCGGTCCGCCGCCGGGGCGGGCCAACCGCCGCCGGGGCGGGCGGACCACCGGCGTGCGGGCAAACCGCCGCCCTGCCGAGCAGCCCTGCGGGCTGTGTTGCCGGCAGGGCCGCAGGGTGTCAGCGGGCGACGGTGGCGGTGACGTAGCGGACCGGGACGTCGATGCGGATGAGGCCGTCGGTGTCGCGCAGGGCGTCGAGTTCGCCGGTCAGGCGGGCGCGCAGGGTGGCGGCCTCGTCGGCGGGCAGGTGCTGCCACAGCAGCCGCATGCCCTGCGTGTGGGACCACTCGACCCAGTCCTCGCCGCTCGCGGCGGTCATCTCGACCACCTCGTCGGTGATGACGGTGTCGGTGAATCCGGCCTGCCGCAGGGCGGCTTCGAGGTCGGCGGGGTCCTCGAGCCAGGAGTGCAGCTGGCGCCGCAGCTGCTCGGGGTGCCAGGCGGGCGGCAGGTGCTGGAGCAGCGACATGGGGATCCAGCGGCTGAACAGCGGCGGCAGGAAGGGGAAGTCGTCCTTGCGGAAGACGGGGCTGGTGAAGGCGATCCGGCCGCCGTCGCGCAGCAGGCCGGCGTAGCGGGCGAGGGCGGCGCGGGCGTCGGGGAGGAAGATGACGCTGTAGCTGCCCATGACGAGGTCGAAGGACCGGGCGGGCAGGTCGGGGTGTTCGCCGTCCATGACCCGCAGTTCGACGTTGTCGATGCCCTGGCGCCGCGCCTCCTGGCCGGCCTGTTCGATCATGGCCTCGGCGATGTCGATGCCCAGCGCGTGGCCGGTGGGGCCGACCCGGGCGGCGGCGGGCAGCAGGGTGGCGCCCAGGCCGCAGCCGACGTCGAGGAGCCGCTGTCCGGGCTGCGGGCGGGCGTGCTCGACGAGCCGGCGGCCCATGGGGGTGAAGAACTCGACCCCGAGCCGGTCGTAGGCCGCAGCGGCCTTGTTGAAGGCGGCGGTGACTTTCGTCTTGTAGGTGGTCGCGGTGTCCACGGTCAGCTCCGGGGGTGGTGGCGGCATGGATCTGTTCAGGGTGAATGCTGCGGCTTTCCGGCCGGGTGGTGGTGGAGGGCCCATCGAGAGCCGGTCGACGGCGGCAATTCGCCGCTTGCCCGGCCTCTTCGGCCACCGCACAATGTCGGCCAGTGTCCTGAATTTCTGCTGGGCGCCCGGCGAAAGGGAATGCGATGAGCAGTCATATAGCGGCGGTGCGCCGCATGGTGGAGGCGTACAACACGGGAAAGACCGATGACGTCGCGGAATTCATCCACCCGGATTATCTGAATCCGGCGACGATGGAGCACATGGACCTGCGGGGTCCGGACTCGTTCGCGATGGCCGTGAAGTGGCTGAAGATGACCTTCTCGGAGGAGGCGTACCTCGAGGAGGTCCTCATCGAGGAGCGGGGCGACTGGGTGCGCGCCAACCTGGTCCTGTACGGCCGTCATGTCGGCAACCTGGTGGGCATGGCGCCGACCGGGCGCCGTTTCTCCGGGGAGCAGATTCATCTGCTCCGTCTGGTCGACGGCAAGATCCGTGACCACCGTGACTGGCCGGACTACCAGGGCACCTACCGGCAGCTCGGGTCGCCGTGGCCGGAGCCGAACGGCTGGAGGGACTGAGTCATGATTCTCGTCACCGGAGCGACCGGCAAGGTGGGCCGTGAGGCCGCTACGCAGCTCGCCGCGGCGGGCCACCGGGTGCGGGCCCTGAGCCGTACCCCCGAGGAGGCCAACCTGCCGGCCGGCATCGAGGTGGTGGCGGGCTCTCCCGCCGACCCGGCGTCGCTGGCGGCCGCGTTCGCGGGGGTGAGTTCGGCGCTGGTGGTGCTGTCCGGCGATGTGGCGGGCGAGGCCCGCAACGTCGCCGCGGCCGCGGCGGCGTCGGGCGTGGGGCACCTGGTGTTCCTGTCGTCGGCGAGCGTGCTGCATCCGCTGCCGCACGGCATCGCGGACGAGCACCGGGCGGCGGAGGAGGCCATCACCGCGTCGGGCGTCGACACGACGTTCCTGCGGCCCGGCCCGTTCCACGCGAATACCTCGTGGTGGATCAGGACCGTGCGGGAGAGCGGCGCGGTGCGCTGCTGGATCGGCAACAACCCGGGTGCGCCGATCGACGAGTACGACATCGCCTCCTCTGCGGTGGCCGCGCTCACCGACGAGCGCCACCGGGGCAAGGCGTATGTGCTGACCGGCTCCGAGGTGCTGACCTCGAAGGAGCAGGCCCGCATCCTGGGCGAGGTGCTGGGCCGTGAGCTGGACTTCTCGGTCGCGCCGCAGGAGGAGGTCGTGGAGGTCTTCGCGGGCATCACCGGCGACCGGCCGGCCGCGGTGACCAATGTGGCCGCCCTGCACAGCCCCGAGGTTCCGTGGTCCCGGCCGACGCCGGCGGTGCGGCTGCTGACCGGCCGTGAGCCGCGCAGCTACCGGGCGTGGGCCGAGGCGAACGCGGCGCTGTTCGCCGCCGAGGAGGTGATGGTGTGAGCACCGAGGGCGGCGGTACGGTCCTGGTGACCGGTGCGACGGGCCTTCAGGGCGGGGCGACCGCGCGTGAACTGGTGCGCCGTGGGCGCCCGGTGGCGGCGCTGGTGCGCGACCCGGCCTCCGAGGCTGCCCGCGCGCTGGCCGACCTGGGCGTGACGCTGGTACGGGGCGACCTGGACGACGAGGCGTCGCTGCGTTCGGCGATGGAGGGTGTGCACGGGGTGTTCTCCGTGCAGACGTTCATGACGCCCAAGGGCCTGGGCGGTGAGGTCCGCCAGGGCCGCGCGGTGGCGCGGGCGGCGAAGGCCGCCGGCGTGGCGCATGTCGTGTACAGCTCGGTGGGTGGCGCGGAACGGCACAGCGGCGTACCGCACTTCGAGTCCAAGCGGCACATCGAGCGGTATCTGCAGGAGCTTTCCGTGCCGGTGACGGTGCTGCGTCCGTCGTTCTTCATGGACAATTTCGCCGCGCACGGTCCGCAGAACCTCGACGGGACGCTGGTGGTGCAGCTGGCGCTGAAGCCGGACACCCGTGTGCAGTTCATCGCGGTGGAGGACATCGGTTTCTTCGCCGCCGAGGCCTTCGAGCGGCCGGCGGAGTACGTGGGCCGTGCGGTGGAGCTGGCGGGCGACGAGCTGAGCGCGACGGAGGTCGCCGAGGCGTTCGCCGCGCGGACGGGCCTGCCGGCCCGGTTCGAGGAGCTGCCGCTGGACGCGGTGGCGGCGAACCCGTACATCCCCAACGCGCCGGAGATCGCGTTGATGTTCGAGTGGTTCCAGGAGCACGGCTACCGGGCGGACATCCCCGCGCTGCGGGCCGAGCACCCGGGCCTGCTGTCGTTCGGGGCGTATCTGAAGTCGCTGGACCTCTGATCCCGGCCACCCGCGCACAAGGGCCCGGACCGCGTCGGCGGTCCGGGCCCTTGTGCTGGGACGTCGCGAGGGGCGTCGCGAGGGTTTCGGGTGCTTGTCGCAGGGCTGTTGGGCGGTGGGGCGAGTGAGGGCGGACGCGGTCGTGGCCGGCGAGGCAGCCCACCCACAACACCCCAAAAGTCCGTTATGGGGATGATTCGATATAGGGTCGTGCGGGTGGTGCCTGACACGGAGGAGCACAGGGAGCCGGGCCGGCGGGCCATCCGCCGTTGTCCGGCCGGTCGGGGCTTGCGGGCGGCCGGCTTCGCCGTCCTCGACGGGGTGGCCGCCGGGATGTCGCCGGCGCCGGCCCGCCGGCCAAGGACCGGGCCCGGAGGCCGGCGGTGCCCGGTGCCGCTGTGACCGAAGGGGGGCGCGGCCGGGCCCTTCGTCGGCTTCTTCGCCCTGGGACCACCCGGATCCAGCCGGCCCTCACGCAAGGAGACGCTTCATGCAACGGCCCGTCATCGCCGGGGTGGACGGCACCTCCGACAGTCTGATCGCTGCGGGCTGGGCGGCCGGCGAGGCACGACGGCACGGGGCGCCGCTGGTGCTGCTTCACGGTCATGTTCCGCAGCCGGGGTTCTACCGGGTCCTCGCCGGCGACATCGACCACGAGCGCCGCGCGGCGCGGCAACTGCTCGACGACGCCCTGGCGTGGGTGCGGGAACACTTCGACGACGTCGAGGTGAGCGGTGACCTGGTGGTGCAGCCGGAGGCGGAGTTGCTCGTCGAGCGCGGCAGGGACGCGCGGACGATCGTGCTCGGCTCCCGCCGGCCGGGGCCGGTGACGGGCTTCTTCCTCGGGTCGGTCGGACTTCGTGTACTGAGCCGGGCCGTCTGTCCCGTGGTCATGATCCGCGGCGGCACGGCCGGCCGGCGTCCGCGGGGCGGCGAGATCGTGGCGGGTGTTCCCCGCGAGGAGGAGGCCGACGCAGTCCTGGACTTCGCCTTCCGGGCGGCCGCCGCGCGCGGTGTCCCGCTGCGCGCGGCGCGCGCCTGGAACCTGCCTGCCATGTTCACCTACGAGCCCGAGCTGGTGCGCCGCGCGGACGAGCACGGTGGGTGGGAGGAGGTCCACCGTCATGACCTCGCGGACCTTCTGGCGCCGTGGCGCGAGCGGTATCCGCAGGTCCCGGTGGTGGAACATGTCCAGGCGGGTCCGACGGCGGAGATGCTGGTGTCCTTGGCGGCGGCGGCTCAGCTCCTCGTGGTGGGGCGCCGCGCCGAACCCCGAAGCCGCTATGTGGGGCATGTCGCCCACGCGGCCCTCCACTTCGCCGACGCGCCCATCGCCCTCGTTCCGCAACCGACGGACGCGGACCGGTAGGAGGGGCGGGGCGCCGAGCGGGAAAGAGGGATCGGCGGCCGCGTCGCCCGGCAGTGGCGGCCGGGCGTCGCCGGTGAAGGCTCCTGACCGGCCGGGGGCCGCCGGAAGCCGGCCGGTCATCGTCGGGGAAGCAGTTGCGTGGCCGTTCGGACGATGTCCTCGGGAGGCGGTGCGGCGTCCAGGGAGGCTCCCCTCTCGTCCGGTTCGAGCGGTTCGAGCGTCGCCAGCTGGGAGTCGAGCAGGGTCTCGGGCATGAAGTGGCCGCTGCGCCCGCCGAGCCTTTCCGCGAGCACCTCGCGGTCGGCCGTGAGCTGGAAGAAGAACACGGCGGGGCAGGCCGAGCTCAGGACGTCCCGGTAGCGTCGCCGCAGGGCGGAGCAGGCCGCCACTCCCCCACTGCCGGTGGCGTCGTGGTCGCCCAGCCAGCGTCCGACGGACTCCAGCCACGACCGGCGGTCCCCGTCGTCCAGCGGAACGCCCGAGGCCATCTTGCGGATGTTGTCGGGAGAGTGGAAGTCGTCCGCCTCGGCGAATGGCACCCCCAGGCGCGCGGCGAGCAGCCGGGCGACCGTCGACTTGCCGGCCCCGGACACCCCGGTGACCACGACACACGGAGGACGGCTCTCAGCAGGGTGGGTCATCGGCTCTCCTCCCGTACCGGTGTGCGGTGACCGGTACGGCACGGCGGTCGTGGGTGCGCTGTCAGGAGTCGGCCGGCACGACCGTGCCCTCGTGCAGCAAGTCGTCCCGCCGCTCAGGGCTGATGTGGCGGGGAGGGGGCCCTTCCGAGCCGGCCGGATACTCCTCCAGGGGTACCAGGTCCCTTTCCCAGGCGGACAGGACCGGCTCGACGACGCGCCAGGACTCCTCGGCCTCGTCGCCGCGGATGGACAGGGCGGGGTTGCCGTCGAGGACGTCCAGCAGGAGACGGCCGTAGGCCGGCAGTTCGGGGGCGTCCATCTCGGCGGTCAGTGACAGCGGTGTGAGGGTCTCGGCACGCGAGCCGGTCGCGGTCATGTCCATGGTCAGGCTCTCGGGTTCCAGTCCGAAGCGCAGCACGTTGGGCCGGATGTCCTTGTCCTGCCCGAAGGGCAGGTGAGGAACGGAACGGAAGCGCACCGCGACCTCCTTGCGGTCCTTGCCGAGGGCCTTGCCGCTCCGCAGTCGGAACCGGGTGCCCGCCCAGCGCCAGTTGTCGAGTTCCAGCACGATCTCGGCGAAGGTCTCGGTGCGGCGCCGCGCGTCGACACCGTCCTCGTCGACATAGGCGGGCACGTCGTGGTCGCCGACCCGGCCGGAGGAGTAGCGGGCGCGGCGCGTGCGCTGCACGAGGTCGTAGTCGGTCAGCAGCCGCACCGATCGCAGCACGTCGACCTTCCGGTCGCGCAGGTCCCGCTCGCCGAGGGTGAGCGGCGGTTCCATGGCGACCAGGCACAGCAGTTGCAGCAGGTGGTTCTGCACCATGTCCTTCAGCGCGCCCACGTGGTCGTAGTAGCCGGCCCGGCCTTCCAGGGCGAGGGTCTCGTCCCAGACGATCTCGATCTCGGCGATGTGTGTGCTGTTCCAGATCGGTTCGAGCACCCGGTTGGCGAGCCTGCTGCCGAGGACGTTCTGAACGGTCGTCATGGCCAGGAAGTGGTCGACGCGGAAGACGGCGCGCTCGGGTACGAGATCGGCGAGCAGCCGGTTCAGTTCCTGTGCGCCGGCGAGGTCCTCGCCGAAGGGCTTCTCCAGGACGATGCGGCTGCCCGGGGGCAGTGCCGCCTCGTGCAGGGCGGTCACCGTCGCCGGGAAGAGCGCCGGGGGAAGGGCGAGGTAGACGGCTACGGGGTCTTCCCCGGCGACGGCCGCGGCCACGTCGACGGGGTCCGTGACGTCGGCCCTGCGGTAGTCGGCCGACGCCGTGACGGCCCGCCGGGATGCGGCCGGCAGGTCGGCGCCGTGGCGGTCGAGCTGGGTGCCGGCCCACTGCCGGTACCGCTCGCCGTCCCAGTCCTCCCGGCTGGCGCCCGTGAGGCGGAACCGGTCGTCGATGTGTCCCGCCGCGTGCAGGGCGGCCAGCGCCGGCAGGAGGAAGCGGCCCGTGAGGTCGCCGGTCCCGCCGAAGACGACGAGTCGTCGGACGGTCATCGGGAACCGCCCCTCGCCCGTTCGAGGTTGACTCCGCTGGCGATGATCCCGATGTGGCTGAACGCCTGGGGGAAGTTGCCCATGAATGCTCCCGTGGTCGGGTCGATCTGCTCCGACAAGAGCCCCAGCGGGCTCGCTCGCGAGCACAGCGACGCGTACAGTTCCTCGGCCTCCTCCAGCCGGCCCTGCCCGATCAGGTTGTCCACCATCCAGAAGCTGCACAGGACGAAGGCTCCTTCGTCGCCCGCGAGGCCGTCGGGGTGCTCGTCGTGCAGATAGCGGTAGAGCAGCCCGTCGCCGGCCGAGAGGCGTGTCGCGACGGCACGGGTGGTCGCCACCATCCGTGGATGGCCGGCCGGTACGACGTGGCGCAGCGGCAGGTTCAGCAGGCTCGCGTCGACGACGCCGCCGCCGTCGAGGTACACGCTGAGCGTCTGTGCGTCCTCGTCCCAGGACTGCTCCAGGATGAGGTCGCGCAACCGGTCCGCCGCGTCGCGCCAGCCGCCGATGTCGCCGGGCAGGCGGAAGCGTTCGGCGATCTGCGCCGCCCGGTCCAGGGCCACCTGGCACAGCCCGGCGGAGTAGGTGAACGGACGGCCCTCGCTGCGGATCTCCCACAGGCCCTGGTCCGGCCGGTGCCAGGCGTGGCCGGCCGCGTCGGCGAGCCCGGCCAGACTGGCCCACATGGCGGGCTGGATCTCGCCGCCCCGGCGCAGCCACTGGTCGGCGCAGTCCAGGATCTCGCCGTACACGTCGTGCTGGCGCTGGTCGGCGGCGCCGTTGCCCCAGCGGACGGGTGAGGAGCCTCGGTAGCCCTCCAGTTCGGCGTCCTCGGTCTCGTCGGGCACCAGGTCGCCGTCGAGGGTGTACATGATGCGTGGCCGGCGGCTGCGTTCGAAGGCGTCGAGGACCCAGCCGAGGAAGGCGTCGGCCTCGCCGTGGAAGCCGATGCGGCGCAGCGCGAAGACCGCGAAGGCGGCGTCGCGGATCCAGGCGTAGCGGTAGTCCCAGTTCCGGATTCCTCCGATGGGTGCGGGCAGGGAGGAGGTGGGGGCGGCGGCGAGCGAGCCGTTGGCCCAGTCGTCGCACATCTTCAAGGTGATCGCGGCACGGCGGACGAGTGCTTCCTGCGGGCCGGCGTAGTCGCAGGACCGCATCCACCGCCGCCAGGCGTCCTCCGTCTGGCGGAGCATGGCGTCGGGGTCGAAGCGGTGGTGGCGGTGGAAGCGTCCCCAGGACAGCACGAGGTCGAGACGGTCTCCCTGCCGCAGCTCGTGCACGGTCCGCAGGCCGCTCAGGGGCCGGTTGGAGCGCAGGTGGAGGCGCGGACCGGCCAGGCCGGGTTGTACCTCCAGTCCGCTGTACAGCTGGTGGGCCTGCGCGCCGCCGCGGGGCTCGACCGCCACGTCGAGGCGTACTTCTCCGTCCAGGACCAGCACGGAGCGGACGAGTTCCCCGCGGCCCGAGGGCGCGTCGTCGGACAGGTCGGCCCCGGAGCGCAGGACCAGCGCGTCCGTGACGCGGACCAGGCCCGTGTCGCTGCGCAACTCCGTGTGCAGCACGCCGGTGTCGGGCTCGTACCGCTGCCGCGCTTCGCGCAGGTTCTGCGGGGTCACGGTGAAGTGGCCGCCCCGGGTGTGGTCCAGCAGCCCGCAGAACACGGGTTCGGAGTCGAAGCGGGGCAGGCACATCCACGGGATGGTGCCGTCGAGGCCGACGAGCGCGGCGGTCGTGCCGTCGCCGATCAGGCCGAGGTCCTCGAGCGGCAGGTAGCCGTCCGGCCGGCGAAGGGGCCGGAACGGCGGGTCGGAGTCGTGCATTCCGTTCGCTCCTTGGCCGGGTCGGGGGCTTTTCGCACGTGCGCCTGTCGGGCCGGAGGGGGGCGGCTGCCCAGGCATCGGTCTAGAAGCTCACCAGCACCTTGACGGTGTCCTCCAGCTTCTTGTCCGACACCTCGAAGGCGCGTTCCATCTCGTCGAAGGAGTACGTGTGTGTCGTCATGCGCGTGGGGTCGAGGCGGCCCTTTTCCAGGATGCGCAGCAGGCGTTCCATCCGGAGCCGTCCGCCGGGGCAGAGGCCGGAGGTGATCGTCTTGTCGGCCATGCCCACGCCCCAGGCGACGCGGGGGATGCTGACGTAGTCGCCGGACCCGAAGTAGCCGATGTTGGAGATCGTCCCGCCGGGCTTGGTGATCTCGACGCCGGTCTTGAAGGTGACGTCGGCGCCCAGCGCCTCGATCGCCGTGTCCACCCCCTGCCCGCCGGTCAGTTCGAGAACGCGCTCGGTCACGTCCTCGCGGGTGAAGTCGACGATCTCGTCGGCTCCGTAGAAGCGCGCGAGTTCCTGCCGGCTCGGCACGGACTCGACGCCGATGACCAGTCCCGCGCCCAGGAGTCTGGCCCCGGCCGTCGCCATCAGTCCCACGGGGCCCTGGGCGAGCACGGCCACGGTCCCGCCCATCGGGATGTTGCCGTGCTCGGCTCCCATGAATCCCGTCGAGAGCATGTCGGCGCAATAGACGGCCGCTTCGTCGGAGATTTGGTCGGGGATTTTCGCGAGGTTGGCGTCGGCGTCACCCACATGGAAGAACTCGGCGAATACGCCGTCCTTCAGGTTCGCGAACTTGAATCCCCCGAGCGGTCCGCCCGACTGGGAAGGGAAGCCGTTCTGGGAGGCCGGATCGCCCCAGTCCGGAGTAATGGCACCGACGAGGACACGGTCGCCCGGCCGGAAGTCCTTGACGTCGCTGCCCACGGATTCCACGACGCCGACCGCCTCGTGCCCCAGCGTCAGGTCTTCCCGCGGCCCGATGCCTCCCTGCACCGTGTGGGAGTCGGACGTGCAGATCAGGGCCTTCGTCGTCCGCACCAAGGCATCGCGGGAACCGACGTCGGGGACCGGCTTGTCCATGAAACCCACCGCGCCGATTTCCTTCATGACAAATGCCCGCACTGTTTCGTCCTCCTGTCGGTTCTTCCCGGTCGGGGGAAATCGCGCAGCCGTCGGTACCCCGGATTCGCGCCGCCGCTGTCCGCCCGCGGCGGGCAACCGCTCCAGACTCGTTGAGGCCGACCCCGGCCGCAAGCCGCCACCTCGGGCATTGGTGCACCCGGGGAAAAGAGGAATCGGCCCGGTCTGCCGGACCGTCCCCTAGGGTGGTGGCCCATGAACGGCACGGACGCTGTGAGGGCTTTCATCGGTTGCTTTACGTCGGACGGGGGACGGGGGATCGTCCAGGCCGCGGTGGATCCGCGCACCGGGGCCCTGACCGCGGCGGGCACCGTCGAGACCGTGCCCGACCCGTCGTATCTGGCTGTCGGGCACCGGGAAAAGGGCCCGGTTCTGTACTGCGTGTCCGAAACGGCCCAAGGAGCGGTCGCCGGGTTCGACGTCTCGGGGCCGGTCCCCCGGCCGCTCGGTGAGCCCGTGCCGACAGGAGCGGCCGATCCGACGCACCTCACCGTCTGTCAGGACCACCTGGTGACGGCGGACTACGGGTCCGGGAGCGTCACCGTGCTGCCGCTGGCCGCCGACGGCACCCCCCTTGCGCCGAGCAGCGTGCTGCGCCACGAGGGGTCCGGGCCGAACCCGGACCGCCAGTCGGCCCCGCACGCCCATCAGGTGGTTCAGGACCCTTCGGGAGGCTGGGTGCTGAGCGTCGACCTGGGCACCGACTCGGTGCGGGTCTGCTCCCTGGACCCGGGCACCGGGCAGCTCGCCCTCCACAGCGTCATGGCCCTGCCGCCGGGCACCGGCCCGCGCCACCTCGTCTTCCACCCGCGCGGGGACCACGCCTACGTGCTCGGTGAGCTGCGGCCCACCGTCACGGTGTGCCGCTGGGACCCGGCGGCCGGGGTGCTGCGGCCCCTCGGGGAATGTCCCCTCTTCCCCGACGGCGCCGGCGTTCCGGTGCAGCCTTCCGCCCCCGTCGTCTCCCGGGACGGCCGGCACCTGTGGGCGGCCGTACGCGGCACCGACACCATCGCGGTCCTCTCCCTGGAGGAGACCGGTCAGGCGGCGCGGCTCCTGACGTCGGTGCCGTGCGGAGGCCGCTGGCCGCGCGACCTCGTGCTGCACCCGGCGGGCGCCCACCTGTATGCCGTCAACGAGCGCTCGGGCGAGGTGACCTGGTTCGACATCGACGCGACGGGGGTGCCGCGCCGAGCCGGGTCGCTCGCCGTGCCGGCGGCGTCCAGCGTCGTGTTCGTGTGACGCGGCCGGTTTCACGGCCGGCGGCCGTACCGCCTCGGTGATCCGGTGTCCGGTCGGACTCAGTACCGCGGCAGGGCGGCCACACCGTCCGTCGCACGGGCCGGGGGCAGGATCCCGGTGAACGCGGCGCCGCTCAGCACGGCCGCGCGCAGCAGCAGCGGCGCCGCGGGGGCGCAGCACGCCTCGTGCCCGGTCCTGGTGGTCCGTGGCGACGAGCGGTGAGCAGCGGCGGCTGATCCGGCGCGGGACGCCTGCGGAGGGCACGGCGGGGACCTGACGGGGTGTCCGGGCGCAGGGGCTCCGTACGCTGGCGCTCATGACTGTGAGCGGCGTGGAACTGGTGATCTTCGACTGTGACGGTGTGCTGGTGGACAGCGAGAGGATATGCGTCGAGGTCGACGCGGTGATCATGGCGGATCTGGGGTGCGTGTTCAGCGAGGCCGAGATCGTCGAACGGTTCGTGGGTTCGTCCACCGAGGTGTACACGGCGGCCGTGGAGGAGCGTCTGGGACGGCGGCTGGAGAAGGGCTGGCAGCAGAAGTACGAGCACCTGTACGAGGCGGCCTTCGCGACCGGGCTGACCGCGGTCGACGGCGTCACCGACGCGCTGGACGCTCTCACCGCGGCCGTGTGCGTCGCCTCGAACGGCGACCACGCCGGCATCAGGCGCAGTCTGGACATCGTCGCGCTGTCCGACCGTTTCGAGGGGCGGATCTTCAGCGCTGCGGACGTGGCCCGGGGCAAGCCCGCGCCCGACCTGTTCCTGCATGCCGCCCGTTGCCTGGGTGTGGAGCCCGGGGCGTGCGCGGTGATCGAGGACAGCGCGTACGGGGTGGAGGCGGCGCGTGCGGCCGGGATGCGGGCCTTCGGCTACTGCGGCGGCCTGACCCCGGCCTCCCGGCTGGCGGGGCCGGGCACGATCGTGTTCGACGACATGCGGGATCTTCCCGGTCTGCTGGCGGCGGCCGGCTGAGCCGGGGCACGGACAAGGGCCCGGGCCGTGTCGGCGGCCCGGGCCCTTCGGTGGTGCGGCAACGTCACAGGACGTCGGCGGCGACGAAGCCCAGTTCCTTGAGCATCGGCAGGTAGTTGAAGACGTCGTAGTGCTCGATGATCTTCCCGGCGTCGTCGAAGCGCAGTTCCTCGAGCATGAACCAGGTGACCTTCTTGCCGGTCGCGGCCTTGCCCATGAAGTCGCCGAGGTGGGTGGCGGTCACGGTGATGCGCAGGATGACGCGGTCGCCCTGCGAGACGGCGCTCTTGACGTCCAGGTGCAGGTCGGGGAAGGCGGCGAGGCCGCCGCGCATCGCCTGCTTCATGGCCTCCGAGTCGACGGGGCGGTCCTCGGAGAAGTGCCGGATGTCCGGCGACCAGTGGATGAAGATGCCGTCCAGGTCCCAGCGGTTCCAGGCGGCGGCGCAGTCGAGCGCGATCTGCTTGTTGCGCTCCTGGACACTCTGGATGGGCAGTTCGGCGAGCGTTGCGGTCATGGTGAGGGTTCCTTACCGGTCTTCAGGGGATCAGGACGTGCTTGCCGACGGTGGCGCCGTCCAGCAGGGCGCGTACCGCGGCCGGGGCCTCGGCCAGCCGGTGGCGGCCGGCGATCTCGGGGCTCAATACGCCCTCGTCGACCAGCCGGTACAGGGCGGCGAGGTCGGTCCGGAAGTCGTCGCCGGGCTTGACGTAGTACATGCTCTGGCGGCGGCCGCGGGTGAGGTGGAGCTTGCGGGCGATCCAGCGGGCGGCGGTGCGGCGCAGTGCGGGCACATGCGGCCTGAACCACTGGCCGGGACGGTAGCCGGCGACGGAGGAGTCGAAGGAGACGAGGGTGCCGCCGTCGGCGAGCATGGCCCAGCCGGCGTCGAGGCCGCGGCCGCCGATGTGGTCGAAGACGGCGTCGACGCCGTCGGGCGCCAGTTCCCGTACGGCGGCGGCGAGGTCGTCGGTGCGGTAGTCGAGGGGCTGTGCGCCCAGGGCGCGCACCGCGGGGTGTTTGGCGGGTGAGGCGGTGCCGATGACGTGCAGCTGTGCGTGGACGGCGAGCTGGGTGAGCAGGGTGCCGACGCCGCCGCTGGCGCCGTGCACGAGCACGGTGGAGCCGGCGGCGAGCGCGGTCTGCCGGTGCAGCATCTGGTAGGCCGTGACGCCGTTGGTGATCAGGGAGACGGCGACGGCCGCGTCCAGGTGCTCGGGCACCGCGGCGAGCGAGGCGGCGGGCACCTCGACGTACTGCTGCCAGGCGCCGTGGCGGGGCATCGCGGCGACCCGGTCGCCGGTGGTCCAGCCGGTGACGTTGTCGCCGGTCCCAACGATGCGGCCGACCAGGTCGTAGCCGGGCACGAAGGGGAACTTGGGCGGGAAGGGGTGCAGGTGCTGGAGCATCTGCACCTCGGCGAAGGACACGCCGGCGGCCTCGACGCGGACGACGACCTTGCCCCGGCCGGCCGTGGGCCGTGGGCCGTTGCCGGCGACGATGTGGTCCTCGGGGCGGCCGCTGCCGGTGAGCTGCACCTGGGCGTTGGCCGTCTCACCACCGGCGGCGGGGGTGGCTGCGTGGCGGGCGGCGGCTGTGCCGGTGTCGACGCTCACGCCGCCACCGTCTCGCGCCGGGGGGCGAAGTCGGCGGCGTGGTCGGCGGCCCACCGGGCGAAGGTGAGGGCCGGGCGGCCGGTGATCCGCTCGACGGTGTCCAGCGGCACGGGCGGGTTGTCCATGGCGTCGGCGAGGTAGCCGAGGATCATCTCGACGACCGGCGGCGGCATGAAGTGGCCCATCTGCTCGCGCGCCTGGTCGGGGGTGATCTCCTCGAAGGCGACCTCGGTGCCGATGGCGGCGGCGATCGCCTTCACCTGGTCGGCCTGGGTGATGGCCTGAGGGCCGGTCAGGACGTACGCCTGCCCGGTGTGGCCGTCCTCGAGGAGCGCGGTGGCGGCCACCGCGGCGACGTCGGCCTCGTGGATCAGCACGCGCGGCGCGCCGCCGTAGGGGGTGCGCACCACGCCCTCGGTGCGGATGGAGTGGCCCCACTTCCACAGCAGGTTGGTGGCGAACTCGTCGGGGCGGACGAAGGTCCACGCGATGCCGGACTCCTCCACGGCGCGCTCCACGGTCCGGTGGTGCTCACCGCTGTGGTTGTCGCCGGAGGTGTCGAGCACGGACGAGGAGGAGAGCACCACGATGCGGCGCACTCCGGCCTCCTTGGCGAGGGCGACGACCTCCCGCGCGGTCTCGGGGACCGGGAAGAGGTAGAGGCGCTCCACGCCGTTCAGGGCGGCCCGCAGCGTCTGCGGCTGCTCGAGGTCGCCCTCGAACACCTCGACGCCGTCGGGGAGCCCCGCTGCGGCCGGGGTGCGGGTCAGGGCCCGCACCCGCGCTCCCGCCGCCACGAGGTGGTCGACCACATGCCGGCCGACGGATCCTGTCGCTCCTGTCACCAGAACTGTCACGCCTGCTCCACCCTGTCGGTCCCGGCTTCCCCGAGACTCCTCGGACCTTGGTGGTGCAAGGCTGAACAGCCCGGCTGGAGGGTCCCCGGAGACTGGCTGGAACGCGATCGGGGCCGGGAGGGGGCGGCGCGGGGCGGGAGCAGCGCTCGAGCCGTTCTCCAGCGGCGGCGGGGATGCTCCCGGCGGAGGGCCTCGCCTGCGTGCCCGTGCGCGCCGGCACGCCCGGGCACGGCCGGCCGCCGGGTGGCCGCGGGGCTTGCGCGGGGCTGTCGACTGTCCGGTCGCATCGCCTTCCTCTCCCCCTCGTCCCCCACGAAAGGTCGCCGCTTTGTCCGCCACCGCCGTAAGCCAGTCCCCCACCACGCGGGGCAGGACCAAGAAGAAGTTCGAACTCTCCCGAAGGGGGCGCAGGCTGACGCTCGCCGTCCATGTCGTGACCTCGGTGGGCTGGGTGGGTCTGTCCCTGGCGATGGCCGTGCTGGCCGTCATGGGGTACACCACCGAGGACGCCGCGGTCGCCAAGGGCGTCTACTACGCGATGTACGTCTTCGACGACACCTGCGTCACGGTGTTCAGCATCACCGCCGCGCTGTCCGGCATTCTGCTGTCCTGCGGCACCAAGTGGGGCCTGCTGCTGCACTGGTGGATCATCGTCAAGTGGGTGATCACCCTGTTCATGACGATCTTCGCGTGGTTCGTGATCCACCCGATCGTCATGCAGGCCACCGAGAACACCGCGACGGCGGGCGGCGCGCCGCCGGAGCCCGGCTGGCCGGCGGACTTCCTGCTGTGGAGCGTTCCGGTGCTGTTCGCGCTGCTGACCGTCGCCGCGGTGGTGTCCGTCTACAAGCCGTGGGGCCGCACCTCCCGCGGCCGGCGCACCGCGCCGCGCGGCGGGCGTTCCTGACACCCCCGCGCACGACGGCGGCCGGCCCCCCGGGGGCCGCCCGCCGTCGTGCGCGCGGGGGGTCAGGGGGTGCGCCAGGCGTGCACCACGGCGGCGGCGCGGGAGGCGTCGAGGCGGCCGTCGTCGCCGCGGGCGGCGGAGTCGACGTCGATGCCGAGGAAGCGGGGGTGGGCGACGGTGGCGGGGAAGTCGCCGTGGTTGGCGGGACCGAGGCCTCCGGCGAGGAGGAACGGCAGAGTGGTGGCGTCGGCCAGTTTCGTGACCGTCGTGTCGTCCAGGCGCTGGGCGGTGGAGCCGATCCGGCCGTCGCCGGTGACGGCGTCGAAGAGGAAGCAGTCGGCGCCGGCCCGCTCGTAGGCGCCGGTGAGCCGGCCCTCCAGGCAGGTGTCGTCGCGTACGTGCAGCACTTTGGCGATCTTCAGGCCGTCGGGGCACTGCGCGCGCAGGGCGCGCAGCACGCCGGGGGGCTGGAAGCCGTGCAGTTGGACCCAGGCGGCGCCGGCCGCCCGTACGGCCGTGGACAGTTGGCCGGTGTCGGCGGAGAAGGTGACCAGGACGGGCGCCGGGCCCGCGGCGCGGGCCCGGGCGCCGAGCACGGTCAACTGATCGAGTGTCAGGTCGGCGTGGCCGCCCGGTACGTGGTGCCACAGGCCGATCAGGTCGGCGCCGGAGGCGGCGACGGCGTCGACCTCCGCGGTGGTGGTGGCGCCGCAGATCTTGACCAGCATCAGGCGGCCGCCGTCCGGCCGGCGTCGTGCTCCAGGGAGCCGGCCGTGAAGCGGTCGCCACCGGCGCCGAACAGGCCGGGGTGCGCGGCCCGCAGGTCGGCCAGGACGGCCTCGTAGGGCAGGTCGTCGAACTCGCCGTGGAAGCGCAGGAACTCCATCTGGCGGCGGCCCTTCAGGTCGAAGGGGTGGTGCAGGCTGTCGGTGGTGCCGTCGAAGTCGAGGGGCGCCATCCGGTACAGCCGGCACAGGTTCTTGTTGAACACCGGTGTGGCGCGCACCCATTGGCCTTCGAGGCGTACGGAGGTCAGGCAGTGCTGGTGGAACACGTCGCCGCCGAGCAGGCTCACCAGTTTCGGGGAGGCGAGGTGGTTGCGCACGTCGGTCAGGACGAGGCGGGCGGGGATGCCGAGCGAGCGCAGGCCGGCCGCGTAGAGGACCGACTTGTGCAGGCACATGCCGGAGCCGGTGGCCGCCACGGTGCCGGCGCGCAGCCCTTGGCGGGTCAGGTCGGCGCCGTAGACCTCGTAGCGGATCGTGTCGCGGACCGCGTAGTAGAGGGCGACGGCCTGCTCGGTGGGTGTGGTGGCGGTGGGCGGCAGGGCGTCGGCCACGAAGGCGCGTACCTGCTCGTTCTCGTGGTCGAGGAACTCGGTGGCCTCGAGGGCGCCGGTGCTCAGGGGGGTCGTCATGGCAACTGGGGGTCCGCTTCGTTGTCGGTTGGATGCCAAGGGCCCGTCGGTGGGTTCACAGGCCCAGGAGTGCGGCGATGCGGTTGCGCTGGGTCTCGGAGGTGCCGGAGTAGATCGTTCCGGCGACCGCGTTGCGCAGCTGGCTCTCGATGCCGTACTCGGCCATGTAGCCGTTGCCGCCGAAGATCTGCACGGCGGCCAGGGCGGAGGCGACGTTGGCCTCGCTGGTGACGAGTTTGGCCATGGCGATGTCGCGGGTGACGTTGTCGCCGGCGGTCATCCTGCGGGCCGTCTCGTACAGCCAGCGGCGGGAGGTCTCCACGCCGGTGGCCATGTCGACGATTTTGTGGGAGACGGCCTGGTAGGAGCCGATGGGCTGCCCGAACTGGCTGCGGGTCTGCGCGTAGCGGACGCAGGCGTCCACCCGGCGCTGCATCTCGCCGGCGTTGATGACGAAGGAGCACAGGATCTCCCAGCGCATCACGTGGTCCAGGACGAGGAACCCGCCGCCGGGCCGGCCGATCACCCGGTCGGCCGGGACGCGGCAGTCGTCGAAGTACAGCTCGCACAGCGGGGAGGTGCGCAGGCCCATCTTGGCCAGTGGCCGGCCCAGCGTCAGGCCCGGGGTGTCGCGGTCGACGAGGAACGCGGTGATGCTCAGCGGCCCGGGACGGTCGCTGGTGCGGGCGTAGACGGTGAACACGTCGGCGACGGGCCCGTTGCTGACGAACGACTTGCTGCCGTTCAGGACGTAGGTGTCGCCGTCGCGTACCGCACGGGTGCGCATCGCCAGCGCGTCGGAGCCGCTGTCGGGTTCGCTGATGGCGTGGGCGCCGATCAGCTCGCCGGTGCAGATGCCGGGCAGGTGGCGGTCCTTGAGGGTGTCGGAGCCGAAGCGCTGCAGCGGGACGCCGACGGAGACCAGGTGGGTGCAGACGGAGAAGTTCAGTCCGGCGTCCCGGCAGCCCTCCCCCAGGCCCTCCAGGACGTACATGGTGGTGGTCAGCGACTGGCCGAGTCCGCCGTGGCGCTCGTCGAAGGGCAGTCCGAGGATTCCGGTGCCGGCCAGCAGCCGCCATGCCTCCCGGGGGAACTCGGCGGCCGCGTCGCGCTCGATGTGCCCTTCGTCGAGCTTTTCGAGCACGGGCGCCAGGCCGTCGCGCAGGGCCTGCTGGTCCTTCGTGAAGTCGGCCATCAGTAGTGGGAGAATTCGGGCGAGTCGAGGTTGTGGCTCTCGTCGCCGCGCAGCGCGGGGGTGAACATGCACACCAGGCGCAGGTCCTCGTGCGGGCTCGCCACCAGCCAGTGGGCGTCGTGCCGGTCCAGCGCATACAGGGTGCCGGGGGTGATGGGGTGCGAGACGCCGTCGCTGTCGATCACCTCGCCGGAGCCCTCGATGCAGTAGCAGCTCTCGAGGTGGTTGCGGTACTCCAGGCGGGACTTGGTGCCCGCGCGGACGATGGTGTCGGTGACGGTGTAGCCGACGCCGTCGGCCTGGGTGAGGAATCTGCGGCTGAGGCCGTTGCCCCAGTCGACGCAGGTGACCTCTTCGAGCTTGCGGACGATCACGGGGGTCTCCTTTCGTACGGGTGGTTCCGCTGTTCGGCACACGGTGGGCCGCCCGGGCCGCTCACGGCCCGCGCAGCTCCCTTCACGGCCCGCGCAGTTCCCTCACGAAGGAGCCGAACTCCTCGACGGGGTCGCGGCCTTCGGTCAGGGCCTGTTCGATACGGGCCACGCCGACGCTGCCGACGACGGCGGCGTCCGCGCCGAGGTCCTGCAGGAGCAGGGTGTCGGCGCGGGTCCTGACGCCGAAGCCGACCGCGACGGGCGCGGTGGCGGTGGCGCGCAGGGCGGCGACGGACCGGGCCAGCCGGTCGTGGTCGAGGGCCGCGGCGGTGCCGCTGCGGCCGTAGTGGGCGACCAGGTAGAGGTAGGCGGTGGCCTGCGCCGCCGCCTCGGCGACCGCGTCGGGCCGGGAGACCGCGTAGCAGGTGGTGACCAGCGGCAGGCCGGCGTCGTGGGCGGCCTGGTAGTGGGCGGTGCGCAGCCTGGGCGGGACGCCGTGCAGCAGCAGTCCGTCGCAGCCGGCGTCGCGCACCGCGGCGGCGAAGTCGGCGGGGGCGGTGCCCTTGACGGTGTGACCGAAGTCGGCGAGCAGCGCGATGCGCAGTCTTTTCAGGCCGGGCCGGACGCGGGCAACGGCGGCGAGGACGGCGGCGAGGTCGGTGCCGTGGGCCAGGGCCCGGTCGGCGGAGCGGCGGATGACGGGCCCGTCGGTGACGGATCCGGGGAAGGGGACGGCCAGTTCGAGGCAGTCGATGTCGCTCTCGTCGAGGAGGGCGGCGAGGTCGGGCAGCCGGTCCAGCGGCGGGTCGCCCGCGTTGAGGAACAGCGCCAGGCCGGGCCGGCCGGGTGCGGTGCGGGTGAAGAACCCGCCCGGCGCGGACGCGGCGGCGGCCACGGGGCCGTTCCCGGCCGCGGCGGCGCTTTCGGGTGCGGGCGCGGGGCCGGAGGCGGTGGCGGGTGCGGGGCGGGGGTCATGCATGGGCCACCTCCGTGGCGCGTCGCAGTCGGTCGACCAGGGCGAGGGCCGAGCCGTCGTTCAGGACCGCGCGGGCGCCGCGCAGGGCCTGGTGCCAGTCGCCGGTGAGACGGCCGGCGACGGCGAGGGCCGCCGCGTTGAGGCAGACCGCGTCCTCGGCCGCCGGGCGGCCGCGGCCGGCGAGCAGGTCCAGGACGTCGCGGACGGGGTCGGTGCCGGGCCGCAGGTCCTCCAGGGCGCCGGGGCCCAGGCCGAGCGCGGCGGGGTCGAGGGTGAACTCGTCCTCGCCGCCGCCTTCGTAGGTGCGCACCAGGTTGGGGGTGAAGCCGACCAGTTCGTCGGCGCCCGTGGCGTTGGTGGCCAGCCACACTGATCTGCCGGTGCGGCGGGCGGTGTGCTCGGCGGCGTGCCGCAGCCCGGGAACCAGCCGCGGGTCGGAGACGCCGGTGAGCTGGGCGTCGACCGGCATGTCGGCGAGGAACGGTCCCAGGGCGTTGACGAAGCGCCCCAGGCGGCGGATGTCGAGCGGCAGCACGCCGCGTGCGAGCAGGCCCAGTTCGGCGGGGTAGACGAACATGCCGGCGAACGCGATGCCGCACCGCTCGAGCATCTCGTGGGTCTGCTCGTAGGAGGAGGCCGTCTCGATGCCGAGGCGTTCGAGCAGGTCGAGGGAGCCGAGGGCGGAGGTGTAGGCGCGCGATCCGGTCTTGACGACGCGGGTGCCCATCGCGGCGGCGGTCAGCGCGGCCGCGGTGGAGATGTTGAGGGTGCGCGGGCCTCCGCCGGTGCCGACGATGTTGACGGCGCCTTCGAACACCGGCCGCCCGGTGTCGCCCGGGCGGCGTTCGGCGAGCGAGTCGAGCAGCGCGGTCAGGGTGGCGCGGCCGGGCATCTGCGTGGACAGGGACGCGAGCAGGGCCACGCTCTCGCCCCGGCGCAGCGCGCCGTCGTGCAGGCTGTCCCAGAACGAGCGCCACTGGGGAAGGTCGACGGGCCGGTCCTGGGCGATCAGGGCGGCGACGGCGTCGTGCATGGTTAGGCGGCCTCCGCCCGGGTGCGGGAGGCGTCGGCGACGAACGCCTCGATGGCCGCCACCGACTTGAAGGACTCGGGGTCCAGGTCCACCTCGTCGGTGTTGATGTCGTACCGGTCCTCCAGCCAGGCGATCACCTTGAGCAGGCCGAGGCTGTCGATGACGCCGCCCTCCAGCAGGTCGTCGTGGTCGGCCAGGTCCCGTGCGGGCATGTCGGGCAGGAACTCCTCGACGATGAACTCCTTGATGGCCTGGGCCTGGGCGTGGGACATGTCAGTTCTCCTTGGTGAAGTGGTCCTTCACGACACGGTCGCGGTCGACCTTGCCGGTGGAGGTCCGGGGCAGCGGCTCGTCGGTGAAGCGCAGGACCG
Organism: Streptomyces sp. OZ13; assembly: GCF_052068155.1. Classification (NCBI taxonomy): domain Bacteria; kingdom Bacillati; phylum Actinomycetota; class Actinomycetes; order Kitasatosporales; family Streptomycetaceae; genus Streptomyces; species Streptomyces sp. OZ13. Next base: position 72,312 of record NZ_JBQHCZ010000024.1, read on the forward strand.
AGGGGACCGCGGCCCTCGGCAGACCGCGTGCCAGATGGCCGCGCAGGGTCAGGCTGTTGAGGCCGCTGCCCGGGGTGCGGCGGGCCACGGCGTGCAGCAGCCGGCCGGCCACCTCGTCGGGCAGGGCCAGGACGGCGGCCTCGGTGACCTCGGGGTGGGCGAGCAGTACGTGCTCGACCTCCTGGACGTTGATGCGCACGCCGCGGACCTTGACCTGGAAGTCGGTGCGGCCGGCGAGGGTCAGGGCGCCGTCGGCGCCGCGGTGCACCAGGTCGCCGGTGCGGTACCAGCGCCGGTCGTCGGCGCCGGTGGGGTGGGGCACGAACACGGGCCGGGCGGCGGCCGCGCCGAGGTAGCCGCTGGTCTGGAACGGTGTGGTGACCCACAGTTCGCCGCTGCCGGGGCCCTCGAGGACGGTGCCGTCGCCGGTGACGACCAGGGCGCCGGCGCCGGGCAGCGGGCGGCCCAGCGGCAGGGCCGCCCCGGCCGCGGCCTGCTCGCCGGTCACCTCGTGCACGAAGCTGTCGTTGGTCTCGGTGCAGCCGTAGATGTTGTGCAGCCGCGCGTTCGGGAACAGGCGCGGCAGCTCGGCCAGGACCGGGCCGGGCAGGGCGTCGCCGGTGGTCATCGCGTGCCGCACGGCGGGCAGGGCGGTGGTGCCGTGTTCGCGGGCGGCGTCGGTGACCAGGCGGTGGAACATGGGCACGGCCTGGACGACGTGTACGTCGTGGCGCTCCATCGTCTCCAGCAGGTGGCGGCCGCTCATGGCCTGGTCGGGGTCGACGAGGACGACCCGGCCGCCGTGGGCGAGGGTGGTCCACACGTCGAGCAGGCACAGGTCGAAGTTGAGCGGCGCGTAGTTGAGAACGTTCGTGCCGGGTCCGATCCCGAACGCGGCGGCGGCCCAGGCGGTGAAACGGTCGACGGCGCCGCCGGCGACGGGCACGATCTTGGGCAGCCCGGTCGACCCGGAGGTGGTCAGCAGCAGCACCGGGGCCTCGGGATCGGCGGGCGTGTCGCGCGCGGCGCCGAGGCCGCCGTACGGCGTGTCGCCGCCGGGTGTGCCGTCGTCCGGTGTGTCGTCGCCCGGCCGCTCGGGCAGGGGGACGGCGCCGGCCTGCTCGTACAGCTGCTCCGTCACGTCCTTGCCGAGCGTCGCCGACGGCAGCAGCACCGGACGGCGCTCCAGCATGCAGGCGAGGACCAGCGCGATCGTGCCCGGCGACTTGACGGCCGGGACCCCGACGGGCCCGCGGCCGGGCGTGTCCGCGACACGGGCCCTGGCCCGCTCGGCGCGCCGCCACAGGGCGCCGTAGGTGATTTCTTCGCCGTGCCACACGAGCGCCGTCTCCTGCGGCGCACGGCGCGCATGTGCCCCGATTTCCTCGACGAGTGTGCCGCCGCCCATGGGCCGCGCCCCCTTCCGCTCCTTGCACCGGCGAAAACCTGTCGGCCTCGATGGTGGTTTCGCGCGCTGGAGGATCGCCTGAGCCGTGAGACAGGAGGGGTGCACGGGCGTACATCAACCGATCACCCGCGACGGCGGAGGGAACGAGGGGCCTGCCGCGCCGCGCCGGTGAACCTGGTCCCGCGCCGCGCCGGGACACTGGGCGCGTGGCCGTGACACAACAACGTGCCAGGGTGAGCGGGGCCCTGCCTCGCCCGCTGCCGTGCCGCAGCGGCGGCCGACCCGGGCGGCGACCCGCACGGGGATCCGCCGGCCGGCGACCGGATCGATCTCGGCTGGTCACCGCGGTTCATCGTGTCGATGCCTGTGACCTCGCGGCGGTCCGCCCCCGGCAACTCGCCGCTGCGAGAAGGGCGCTGGAGGGTAGGTGAGGGCGACGTCGATGTCGCGGTGCCGCACCATCCGGAAGCGACCGGAGGCTTCCGACCGCCGGCAGCCCTCACGCCCCGGGCCGTCGCCCACGTGGCCGCCGAACTGCAGGCACTCGACCGGGACCGGGTCCTGGCCGCCGTCCCTGCCCGGCGTCGGCACCCTCGCCCAAGCCGGCTTCGACGGGGCCCCGGCCTCCCTTTCCTGACGGACCGTCTCACCGCGCTGCCGACCGTGCACGCCGGGGCGCGGCAGCGAGGGCTGTTCGTCGTCCTGTGGCGGGACCGAGCCCCCGCCCCCCGGGGCGTCCCGATGTCCTCGTGGTCAGCGGAGCGCGGTGGCCGGACGCCGCCCTCGGCGGCCGGGGGGCGCGTTCAGGGGCGGGTCACAGCGGGGCGCCGCCGAAGCCGAGCTCGTTTCCGTCGGGATCGCGGTACAGGGCCTTGCGCACGCCGTTGGCGTAGGTCTGCCGTTCGCTGGGCTCCAGTCCCCGGCCCGATGCCCGCAAGACGAAGGCGTCGAGGTCGTCCACGAAGACGGTGTGCAGGGCGTGGCCGGCGTGCTCGGGTCGGTGCTCGATGAACAGCGACCGGTGTTCCGCCAGTTCCCACACGGCCTCCGTGTCGCTCGCGACGAACGTGGGAGGAGTGCCGAGCAGCCGTTCGTACCAGAGAAGGGCGGCCCGGTAGTCGCTGACGGGGATGCCTGCGAAGAGGTCGACGGCCATGGCGCCATGCTAGGCGCTCGCCGGCGGCCGTCGCGGTGCCCTTCGGGCCGCACCGCGACGGCGTCACCGTCGTCGCCGCTACGCCTCCTGCGGGGCGAGGAGTTCGCTGAGGGCGACGGCCGGGTCGGCGTCCGGGGGGCCGGCGGGCCACCAGGTGCCGGAGCGGTCGCGGTAGGGGTACCAGCGGCCGTCGCGGCCCTGGCGGAGCTGGAGGCCGCGGCCGGTGAGGGTCCAGTGGTTGCCGTCGACGTCGAGGGCCGGCAGGTCCTCGTCCCAGCCCGCGGCGAGGGCGGTGCGGGCGCGGGCGGTCTCCTGTTCGGAGGGCGTCCAGGGCTGTTCGAGGACCTCCAGGCCGGCTTTCCCGCCGGTGCGCCAGGCCTCGGCGGCCCGGTCGAGGTGGTCGGGGCGGCCGCAGGCCTCGCGCAGCCGGGCGGGGACGCGCGGGTCGGGGTGGGTGGCGGCGATGCGGACCGTGTCGTGCCATTCGTCGAGCGGCGGGGTGGGCGGCGTCTCGACGAATCCGGCGATGTGGGCGAGCAGTTCACGGGCCCGGACGGCGGCGTCGGCGACGAGGCGCTCCAGCGGGTCGGCCTCGATGCCGGTGACCGGTTCGGCCGCGGACGGCAGCGGCTCGGGCAGCGGCGGCAGGGCGGGCAGCGGGGCGGCGGGGCGGGCGTAGGCCTCGCGGTTGCTCTCGTAGGCCTCCTGCGGCTGCCGGTCTTCCTGCTCGGTCTCCTCTCCCCCGCCGCCGTCCTCGTCCTCGTCGTCGTCGGTGGCGGTCAGCGCCCGCAGCATCAGGACCGACTTGAGTTCGTCGAGTGCCTCGTGGGTTTCCCGGCCGCGGACCAGCAGGAGCAGCCACGGGTCGGAATCGAGGAGCCAGGAGAACTGGTAGCCGAGCGCCGTGGCGTGCGGGCAGGGGTGGTCGAGCGCGTCGCAGTCGCAGTCCGCGTCCAGGTCGCCGTAGCCGGGCAGCAGCCCGAGGCGGGCGTCCTCGGCCGCTTCGAGGAGGTCCTCGGGCAGGTCGCCGGCGAGCAGGGCCTCCGTGGCGTCGGGCCGGTCGGCGGTCCGTTCCCACAGCAGGTCCCAGTCGTCGTCGTCCCATGCCGTGACGGTGAGGGTGGTGGCGTGGGCGGCCTCGCCGGCGTAGACCTCGGCGGCGATGCGGCCGGCGCTGACGGTGATGGGGCCGATGCGTCCGGTGCGGGAGAAGGCGCGGCCCTTCTTCAGGGGCTCCTCCTCGGGCCAGGTGTCCTCCAGGGCCTCGGTCCACCGGCCGGCCCACGGGGACTGGCCGCGGGTGCGGCCGCCCTTGCGGGCGGGGAAGGCGGCAAAACCGCGGGCGCCGCTCGCCTCGTGATCGCTCATCACACGCTCCTCAGTTCGACCAGGTTGGCCAGCTCGTCGTTGGTCAGTTCCGTCAGGGCTCCTTCGCCGGAGCCGAGGACGGCGTCGGCGAGGTCCTTCTTGGACTCGAGCAGGGCGGCGATGCGGTCCTCGATGGTGCCTTCGGCGATCATCTTGTGGACCTGGACGGATCTGGTCTGGCCGATGCGGTAGGCGCGGTCGGTGGCCTGGGCCTCCACGGCCGGGTTCCACCAGCGGTCGTAGTGGACGACGTGGTCGGCGCGGGTGAGGTTGAGGCCGGTGCCGGCGGCCTTCAACGACAGCAGGAAGACGGGGACCTCGCCGTCCTGGAAGCGCTGGACGAGTTCCTCGCGGCGGGGTACGGGGGTGCCGCCGTGCAGCAGCTGGGCCCCGATGCCGCGTTCGCGCAGGTGCCGTTCGAGGAGCTTGGCCATGGCGACGTACTGGGTGAACACCAGTGCCGCGCCGCCCTCCGCGGTGATGGTGTCGAGGAGTTCGTCGAGGAGTTCGAGTTTCCCGGAGCGGCCGGACAGGGGGGTGTCGTCCTGCTTGAGGAAGTGCGCGGGGTGGTTGCAGATCTGTTTGAGGCCGGTGAGGAGTTTGAGGACCAGGCCGCTGCGGGCGATGCCCTGGCTGGCGCGGATGCGGTCCATGACGTCCTGCGCGTGCGTGCGGTAGAGCGCGGCCTGTTCGGCGGTGAGGGCGACGGGCCGGTCGGTCTCGGTCTTGGGCGGCAGTTCGGGTGCGATGCCGGGGTCGGACTTGCGGCGGCGCAGCAGGAACGGCCGCACCAGTCCGGCCAGTTTGCGGGCGGTGGGCTGTTCGCCGGTGGCGTCGGCGCGTTCGGCGTCGATCGGGGCGATCCAGCGGCGGCGGAAGTGGCCGTGGGTGCCCAGCAGTCCGGGTGTGGTCCAGTCCAGGACGGCCCACAGTTCGGAGAGGCTGTTCTCGACGGGGGTGCCGGTGAGGGCGATCCTCGCGTCGGCGGGGATCAGGCGCAGGGCCTTGGCGGTGCCGGAGAGCGGGTTCTTGACGTGCTGGGCCTCGTCGGCGACGAGCATGCTCCAGCGGTGGCCGCCGAGCCGTTCGGCGTCCAGGCGCATGGTGCCGTAGGTGGTCAGGACGAAGCCGTCGTCGGCGCCCTGGAGGCTGCGGCCGGTGCCGTGGAAGCGGCGTACCGGGGTGCCGGGGGCGAATCTGCCGATCTCGCGCTGCCAGTTGCCGAGCAGGGAGGCGGGGCAGACGACGAGGGTGGGGCCGCGGGTGTCGTCGTGTTCCTGGCGCAGCAGGTGCAGGGCGATGAGCTGGATCGTCTTGCCCAGGCCCATGTCGTCGGCGAGGCAGCCGCCGAGGCCGAGGGAGGTCATGCGTTCGAGCCAGCGCAGGCCGCGCAGTTGGTAGTCGCGCAGGGTCGCGGCCAGTGCGTCGGGCTGCCGCAGGGGTTCGGTGCCGCCGTCGGGGTCGGTGAGGCGGGCGCGCAGGGCCAGCAGCCAGTCGCTGGGGGCGACGGGGACCTGTTCGGTGCCGATGCGGGTGTGGCCGGTGAGGGCGACGGCGAGGGCCTCGATGGCGGTCAGTGGACCGAGGTCGCGTTCGCGGGCCTTGCGGGCCAGGTCGGCGCCCACCAGGGTCCAGCGGCCGCGGAGCCGGACGAGGGGGCGCCCCTCGTCGGCGACGTGGGCCGTCTCCTCCTCGGTGAGGGGTTCGCCGTCGAGGGCGAGTTGCCAGCGCAGGTCGACGGTGTGGTCGCCGCCGAGGAAGGAGCGCAGGTCGGCGGGCGGGATGCGGCCGGCGCCGACGACGGCGCGGGCGGCCAGGGAACGGGCGGCGCCTTCGGGCCAGTGGACGTCGATGCCGTGGGCGCGCAGCCGGGCCGCGCCGGTGCCGATCAGTTCGGTGGTCTCCCGGTCGGTCAGGACCAGGGCGGAGGGGACGGGCAGCAGCCGCTCCAGCGGCTCCCACACGCTCGCCGCGCGGCGCACCGCGAGGATCGTGTCGGCCTGGGCGCGCGGGCCCAGGGCGTGGTCGGCGCTGGCGAACAGCTCTCCCGCGTCGAGCGCGAGGGTGGGGTCGGCGAGGCTGTGGGCGCGCGGGACCAGGTGCAGGGCGGGCGGGCCGTCGGGGGTTTCGGCGAGGTGGACGTGGAGGGACACCCGTACACCGGAGTCGAGTCCGGCGGAGATCTCCTCGGCCCAGGCGCGCAGTTGGGGCACGTGCTGGGGTTCGGTGGCCGAGAACGCGGCCCGTCCGGTGGCGGCCGGGGCGGCGGCGGTGCGCGGCAGTGTGTCGGCGAGGGTGTCCAGGAAGGCGCGCAGCAGCGCCTGTACGTCGCTGCCGGGGGCGGCGACGGCCTCGCCGGGGGCGGCCCGGGCGAGCTCCCGCAGCCGTACGACGTCCTCGAGGTCGAGCGGTCCGGCACGCCAGGTGTCGTAGCCGCCGGCGGAGACGCCGGGCAGCAGCCGCTCCCGGGCTGCGAGATGCAGCCCGAGGGCGGCGGCGGCCCCCCAGAACGCGGCGGCCGGATGGACGGTGGCACCGTTGCGGCCGTAGCAGCGGCGGGCCTCGATCAGGGCGGGCAGCGCCTGGGCGAGGGGCAGGCGCAGCACCGGAAGGGTCCGCAGGGCGACGCCGCCGTCGTGCGGTACGACGAGCGACGCCTCGCCCGGCTCGCCCGCCGCCGTGTCCGGCAGCGGGGAGCCGTCCGGGTCGAAGAAGACGAGGCGGCCCGTGCGCGCCGGGTCCCCCGCCTCGAAGACCACCGCGCACCGCGCCAGCAGTCCGGCCTGCTCAGGCGCCAACCACACCATGCGTCCCGCTCTCTCTTGCGTGCTGTTCTCTTGTACTGCGTCTCGCTCGCACGCGCGCCGTGCGCCGTGCTTGCGTCGTGCTGGTGCTGCTCGTGCTGCGTCGTGCGTGTGCGTCGGTGATCAGCTTGTCAGGTTGCGGAAGCGGCGCACCGACAACGGGAAGAAGACGGCGCACAGGACGACGGGCCACACCACGGCCATCAGCAGCGCGTGCTGCGCGATCCATGAGTCCCCGCCGAATCCCGGGTTGCCGAACAGTTCCCGCACCGCCAGCACCGTGGAGGACAACGGATTCCACTCGGCGATCGTGCCCAGCCAGCCCGGCATGGTCGACGGTGCGACGAACGCGCTGGTGAGGAAGCCGATGGGGAATTCCAGGGTCTGCACCATGGTGATGCCCTCGGGGCCCTTCATCAGCAGTCCGAGGTAGATGCCGGCCCACACCAGTGCGAAGCGCAGCAGCAGCAACAGGCCGACCGCGAGGGTGGTTTCGCCGAGCGTTCCGTGGGCGTCCCAGCCGATGGCCAGGCCGGTGGCGAACAGGACGGCCAGGGCCAGCAGGGAGGAGAGCATGTCGGTCACGGCGCGTCCGACGACCACGGCGGAGGGGGCCATCGGCATGGTGCGGAAGCGGGAGGTGACGCCGCGGTTCTTGTCGGCGGCGACGGCGGTGACCGTCTCGCCCATGCCGAAGACCATCGTCATGACGAACATGCCGGGTACGAGGAACTCGCGGTAGTTGCCGCCGCCGGGCACCTGCATGGCGCCGCCGAAGAAGTACCCGAACATCAGCACCATCATGACGGGGAAGGCCAGCGACCCGATCAGGGTGCCCGGTTCGCGGACCCAGTGGGTCAGGCCGCGCAGGGTGACCGTCCAGCCGTCGGCGGCCGCCCAGCGCAGCCGGGCCAGCGGGGTGCGGGCGATCACCGGGGCGAGGGCCACGCTGCCCACGGGGCGGGGTGCGGTGATGCTCATGCCGCCACCGCCTCTCGGGCACCGTCACCGGTACTGCCGGACGCGCCGCTGCCGCTGTAGCTGTCGGTGGCGCCGGCGGACGTGCCGGTCAGGTGGAGGAACACCTCGTCGAGGGTGGGCCGGCGCAGTGCGATGTCCTCGGCCGCCACGCCGGCCGCGTCCAGGGCGCGGACGATGCCGGCGAGCGCGCTGGTGCGGTCCTTGACGCGGGCGCTGATGCGGCGGGTGTCGTGGTCGGTGTCGGGCCGGTCGGCGCACACCTGCTCCAGCGCCGCCGCGGCGGCGGGAAGCTGGTCGGCGCGGCGTACCACGACGTCGATCCGGTCGCCGCCGATGCGGGACTTGAGCTCGTCGGGCGTGCCCTCGGCGATGACCTTGCCGGAGTCGATGACGGAGACGGCGTGGGCGAGCTGGTCGGCCTCTTCCAGGTACTGGGTGGTCAGCAGCACGGTGGTGCCGGTGTCGACGAGGCTGCGCACCGCCTCCCACACCTCGCCGCGGCTGCGCGGGTCGAGGCCGGTGGTCGGCTCGTCGAGGAACAGCACCGGCGGGGCGAGGACCATGCTCGCCGCCAGGTCGAGGCGGCGGCGCATGCCTCCGGAGTACTCCTTGAGCGGCTTCTTGCCGGTGTCGGCGAGGCGGAAGTGCTCCAGGAGTTCGTCGGCGCGGCGGCGGGCGGCGGCCGGCGACAGGTGGTGCAGGCGGCCGAACATGACGAGGTTCTGCCGTCCGCTGAGGACTTCGTCGACGGCGGCGTACTGGCCCACCAGGCCGATGCTCGCGCGGACTTCGGCGGCCTGGCGGGCGACGTCGTGCCCGGCGACCTCGGCGCGTCCGCCGTCGGCCTTCAGCAGGGTCGACAGGATGCCGACCGAGGTGGTCTTGCCCGCACCGTTGGGGCCCAGCAGCCCGTGGACGGTGCCGGCGGGTACACGCAGGTCGAATCCGTCGAGTGCGTACCGGTCGCCGTAGCGTTTGCGCAGTCCTTCGGCGAGGACGGCGGTGCTGGTCGGATCCACGTCGGCTTCCTTACGGGTAGCGGATATCCGGCCGAGGGTCCCAAACCGGCCCTGAGCAGGGCTGGTGCACGGCTCGGCGAACGGTCGAGGACCGCTCGACGACCGGTCGAACAGGCGGAGGACGGGACGCGGAAGCGGGACACGGAAGGCGCGGAACGGGCGCGGGCGGCACGGGACGGGGCGCGGCGCGGAACGGGCGCGGGCGGGGGGTTCGGCGGCGGTGGGGACCGGCTCCGTTCGACGGCTGCTCTAGCGCGGGGCGGGACCGTGGCGCGAGGAGGCCCCCGATCAGAGGACGCGTATCGTGATCACTTTCATCAACCGGTTCCATGTCACCGGCTCCACCGAGGAGTTCGAGACGGCCTTCGACGCCACGTCGGCGTTCTTCGCCGCCCAGCCCGGGTTCCTCAACCACCGGCTGCTCCAGCACGTCGACGAGCCGCACCTGTATGTGAACATCGCCGACTGGAAGGACGAGGAGTCCTTCCGCGCGGCCCTGGCCCGCCCCGAGTTCGCCGCGCACCGCACCACGCTGCGCACGCTCAGCAGCAGCGACCCGAACCTGTATGTGCCGCTGCTGGAGCGGGTCGCGCGCTGAGACCGCCGGCCGAAGAGCGCCCCGAGCGTCCTCCGAGCGCGTTTCGAGTGTGCGTCGAGCGGTCCTCGGCCGGTTGCCGATCCTGTCGCACGTCCTGGTACGGACGGAAAGCGGCACCAGCAGGCCGACTTGCGGGCGTTTGCCACTGGTTGAGGGTGGACGGCACATCGGCCGGCGGCGATTCACCTTTTCCCGCCCCGCTCCGCAGGGGCTTCGTTTCCTCCCCCCCGGCTGAAGCCGGGGGTATGTCCACAAAGGAGTTCAGATGAGTGAGACCGTCAAGGATCAGCGGATCGCCCTGGTGACGGGCGGCACCAGCGGTATCGGCCTGGAGATCGTGCGCAGGCTGGCGTCCGCCGGCATCCCGGTGCATCTGTGCGGGCGTTCCCAGGAGACGGTGTCCAGCACCGTCAAGGAGCTCGTGGAGGAGGGGCTTTCGGTCACCGGCTCGGTGTGCGACGTACGCGAGCAGGAGCAGATCAGTGAGCTGGTGCGCACGGTCGTGGAGCAGCACGGTCCGATACGGATCCTGGTCAACAACGCCGGCCGCAGCGGCGGCGGGCCGACCGCGACGATCACCGACGAGCTGTGGACCGACGTCATCGCCACCAACCTGACCAGTGTCTTCCGGGTCACCAAGGAGGTTCTGACGGCGGGCGGCATGCAGGAGGCGGGCCGCGGCAGGATCATCAACATCGCCTCGACGGGCGGTAAGCAGGGCGTGGTGCTGGCGGCCCCGTACTCGGCGTCGAAGCACGGTGTCGTGGGCTTCAGCAAGGCGCTCGGTCTGGAGCTGGCCCGTACCGGCATCACCGTCAACGCGGTGTGTCCCGGGTTCGTCGAGACGCCGATGGCGGAGCGGGTCCGCGCCGGTTACGCGGGCGTGTGGGGGGTGAGCGAGGAGGAGGCGTACGAGCGCATCACCACCCGGGTGCCCAACGGCCGTTACGTGCAGGTGCGGGAGGTGGCCGCGATGGTCGAGTACCTCGTCGGCGACGATGCGGCGGCCGTGACGGCGCAGGCGCTCAACGTGTGCGGCGGTCTGGGCAACTACTGACCGCCGGGGGCCGGTTCGGCGGTGCCGCCCGGGGTGCCGCGTGCGTCGGGCGGGAGCAGCCGCTGTCGGCAGTCCGCCTTTCCCGTCCGCCCCGCCCCCCGTTGGGCGGGCTCAGGCCCACTGGGGGGCCGTGGTGGCGGCCCGGAGCTGTTCGTGGGCCCGGGCCGTCTGCTGCCGGTCGTCGTCCGGGGTGCGGCTGCGGACGGGCAGGAGCGCGAGAGTGGTGTGGTGGGCCAGGCGCACGGCCGGATGGCGGCGGGCGATGGTGGTCAGGCTCCGGCCGGGCCCGGTCTCCAGCAGCAGGTGGCGGCCGGTGAACAGGAGTTTGTCGAGGGTGGGCCAGAAGTGGACCGGGGCGGCGGGGTGGCTCGCCCACAAGGCCGCGTCGGCCACGGTGTCCGCCTCCAGCCGGGTGCGGGTGAACGCCGACCACAAGGGGACGCGGGGCGGGCGGGCGGTGATCCGCCGGTACAGGGCAAGGTCCTGGAACAGCGGGGCCAGGACGGGGCTGTGGAAGGGGTGGTGGGCGGCCACCGGCATGGTGGTGATCCCGGCGTGGCGCAGGTCGGCCGCGATGGCGTCCAGCGGGCCGGTGAGACCGGCGAGGACGGTCTGGCGGGGGGCGTTGAGCGCGCCGACGGCTATGTGGGGGTGGCGGGCGAGGAAGGGGCGTACGTCGTCGGGGGTGCCGGCGACGGTCAGCAGCCCGCCGGGCGGGGTGGGGGCGATGCGGGTGACCCGGTCGCGCATGACGGCCACCGCGTCCTCGAGGGTGAACACGCCGGCCAGGACCGCGGCGGCGAGTTCGCCGACGCTGTGGCCGAGCAGGGCCGCGGGGCGCACACCCCAGGACATGACCATGCGGCCGAGCGCGTAGTCCACGGTGAACAGCAGCGGCTGGGACCGGCGTACGTCGTCGATGCCGATGGCCGGGTGGTCGCCGAGCCAGTCGGCGCGCAGTTCGTCGCCGTTGCCGAACAGGGCCAGGCACCGGTCGGCGGCGTCGGTGAAGACGGGGTCGCTGCCGTAGAGTCCGGCGCCCATGCGCGGGTACTGCGCGCCCTGGCCGGGCAGCAGCAGCACCACGTCCCGGAACGTTCCGTCCATGGGCGGCCTCCTTCGTCCGACACCGGTGTCGGTGCCGGTCAATCTGCCGTGCCCGTATGGAGGTTCGCTCGAGGAACGCTCCACGCACACCCGGCGGCGGGGCCGGGCCCAGTGCGGCTCGAGGGCGGGTCCACCTGGCACGGCGAGGCTCGGCGGGCCGCGGCAGTGCGCCCGCCCGGGCGGCCCTGGCGGCGGGAGGACGCATCACCCGGACGGCGATCCGCCGCTTTCGCCCTGCACCGCAGGAAACTCGCCCCCATATTTTCCCGGCCCGAAGGGCCGGAGCATCCCCGGAGGAATCACGTGACCAGCACAGCCATGGCGGCCGTCGTGTCGCAGAGCGAGATCTACGCACAGGTGCAGCAGTTCTACGCCGGCCAGGTGCGTCACCTGGACGGCATGCGGGCCGAGGAGTTCGCCGGCTCGTTCACCGCCGACGGCGTCTTCGACCACCGTCCGGGTGGCGACCCGCTGGTGGGCCGGGAGGCGATCGCCGCGGCGATCGGCGAGTACCAGAGGACCACGCACGCGGCCGACCCGGTGCAGCGCCGCCACTGGTTCAACATGCTCCAGGTCTTCGCACAGGACGACGGCACGCTGCGCACCGAGTACTACGCGCTGGTGGTGCAGACCCGTCCGGGTGTGCGTGAGCCGGTGGTCGGTCCGAGTTGTTTCGTCACCGACATCCTGGTGCACGAGGACGGTGAACTGCGCACGAAGTTCCGCAAGGTCAGCCCGGACCACCTGGTCTGACACCCGGTCCGGCACCAAGGAGAGGCGGCCCGCTCCGGCGGTCCGCCTCTCTTCGTGCGCGCGGTCGTGGCGTGCGCGTCGTCGTGTCGTGGGCGTGGTGGTGTCGTGGGCGTGGCCGTGTCGTCAGGCCAGGCAGCAGGGCAGCGTGCCGTGGTGGTCGATCATCTCGGCGAGTGCCGTCTGCCTGACGGGCACGGGCAGCGGGTCGCTGTCGCCGGCGCCGTCGAGTTCGGCGAAGGCGCGGTGCAGGTTGGGCACGAGCCGTTCGCTGTCCAGGAGCTTCGCGTAGGGGCCGAGAGCGGCGCCGCGGGCGGTCTCGGCCGGGGTCAGGCCGGCCCGGTGGCCCTGGGCGGCGAGCTGCTGGACCAGACGCAGATAGCCTTCGACCCGGTCGAGGACCTCGGGCCCGCACAGGGGGCCGTGGCCGGGGACGATCGTGGTGGCGCCGAAGGCCCGCAGCCGCTCGAGGGCGGTCAGTGATCCGTTGATCGTGCCCATCAGGCAGAACGGTGTCACACCGTTCATCACCAGGTCGCCGGTGAACAGCACCCGGTGCTCGGGCAGCCACACGACGGTGTCGTTGGAGGTGTGCGCGGGGCCGATGTGCTCCAGTTCGGCGCGGATCTGCCCGACGTGCAGGGTCAGCCGGTCGGTGAACGTGAGCTGGGGCGGGGTGAGTTCGATGGTGCCCCAGTCGACGTCGGGCCACAGGCCGGTCAGGTGCAGCCCGGCGGCGATCATCTCGGTGCGGGTGCGTTCGTGGCCGATGACGAGCGCCTCGGGGAACAGGTGGTTGCCGAAGGCGTGGTCGCCGTGGAAGTGGGTGTTGACGACCGCGCGCGGGGCGGCCGCGTTCAGGGCGAGCGCGGTGGTGCGCAGGTGGTGGGCGCGGGACTCGGTCGCCACGGTGTCGATGAGGGCGCTCTCGCCGCCGGAGACGAGGATGCCGGCGTTGTTCAGGCACCAGCCGCCGGGCGGCTGGAGGTAGGCGTGGACGCCTGGCGCCACCTCCGTCGCCCGGCCGGCGGGCGCGGGGGCCTGGTTGCGGACTGTGGTGCTGGAGGGCACGGCCTCTCCTCGGGCAGATGTCGTGGACGGGCCGAGTCTGGTGGGCGCTCCTTGTGGCGCGGTCGACTCTCCAGGGGTTTTCCGGCCCGCCCCGAGAGGCGCGTCGGAGCGTGACCGGGACGACTGCCGGCCCGGCACACCCGAACGGAAGGACCCCCGATGAGCGACGAGTTCCCGCGTGCGTCGCACGGTGCCGGGCGCGGCGGCGGCGCGGCCGCCCGGCACGCGGTGCGGCGGGGCCTGCGGGTGGTGTGGCGGGGCCTGGTGGCCTACGGGTCCGTCTATGCGGCGGGCGAGTGCGCGCGGGCCGCGGCCCTACGGCCCGCTTCGCTGCGCGGGCCCGCACCGGGCCATCCGGAGCGGCTGCGTCCGGACATGCCGCTGAGCCCGCTGGAGCGGGCGCTGCTGCGGGAGTTGGGCCGGACGCGCTGAGCGCCGGGGCGCGCTGCGACAAGGGCCGCCCGGCGCGGGCCGCCTGGCGGGGGCCGGCATGGCCGCCCGGCGCGAGCCGCCCGGCGGGGGCGGCGTGGACGCCCGGCGGGGCCGGTGGGTCAGGTTGGCCGGCGCGGGCCGCCTGGCGGGGGCGCGGCGTCGGTCGGCCGCCGGTGCGAACGGCGGGGCCGGCGCGGCCGGTGGTCCGGTGTCGGCGCCGATTCGGGCCGCCCGGCGGGCCCGGCGCGCGGCCGGTGGGGCCGGTGGGGCCGGTGCGGACGGTGGCGGCGGGCCGGGTGCGGACGGCGGGGCCGGTGGTCCGGTGCGGACGGTGGCGGCGGGGCCGGTGGTCCGGTGTCGGCGCCGATTCGGGCCGCCCGGCGGGCCCGGCGCGCGGCTGGTGGGGCCGGTGCGGACGGTGGCGGCGGGCCGGGTGCGGACGGCGGGGCCGGTGGTCCGGTGCGGACGGTGGCGGCGAGGCCGGGTGCGGCCGGTGGGGCCGGTGCGGGCGGGCCGGCGGGGCCGGTGGTCCGGTGCGGACGGTGGCGGCGAGGCCGGTGGTCCGGGGCCGACGCGGGCCGCCCCGTGCGGGCGGTGGGATCGGTCGGCCGGTGGGTCCGTGTGCGGGCGGGACCGGCGCGGGCCGCCGGGGGGTGGGGCCCGGCGGCCGGTCGGGTTTCAGGCGGGGCGGATGGACAGGGTGTGGCGGAAGACGCCGCGCGGGTCCCACTTCGCCTTGATGCGTTGCAGGCGGGGGTAGTTGTCCTTGTAGTAGAGGTGGTGCCAGGGCACGCCGGAGGTGTTCCAGCGGGGGTCGGCGAGGTCGATGTCCGGGTAGTTGATGTAGGCGCCGTCGCTGCCGCGGCCCGGGACGGGCACTCCTCCGGTGGTGGCGAACACGTCCCGGTAGGTGCGGCGCAGCCAGTCGATGTTGACGGTGTCGGCCTGGGGGTCCTGCCAGGTGTTCATGAAGATCACGTTGAGGACGGAGTCGCGGTGCGCGCCGGCGGTGGCGCCGGCGGGCAGGGCGTTGGTGCGGCCGCCGTAGGACTGGAGGGAGACGGAGGCGCTGTCGTTGCGGTGGTCGGTCGCGTTCAGGTGGGTGAAGAGGGCGTCGGTCTGGGCGCGGGTGAGGGCGCGGCGCAGGTAGGCCGACTTGATCTTGTGGCGGCCCTTGTCGGTGTCCTGCGACTCGGCGAGCGCGACGGTCGCGGTCAGCCAGGGCTCGCTGGCGGTGTCGGTGATGTAGGGGGTGATGCCGACGCCGTCGGTCAGCGCGTTCACGTAGCGGTCCAGCAGTTCGCGGGCGCCGGGGAGGGTGCCGTCGAGGTGGGTGAAGGCGATGGCGCTCTGGCCGGGCTCGTTGTCCTTCAGCCGGCCGGGGAGCACCAGTCCGCTGTAGAGGCCGGTGTACGGGGAGGCGGGGTCGCTGTGGTCCTCGTGCCAGCGGCCGTGGTTGTGCAGGAGTCGGCCGAAGGCGGCCTGGTCCATGCCGTCGCGGGGGTAGATCACCGCGTTGGAGAGGATGGTGGCGGGCGGGCGGGGCAGCAGGTGGGCGGGGTCGTCGCCGTGGGCGTTCGGGGAGCGGAACCAGTAGCGGGTGACGATGCCGAAGTTGCCGCCGCCGCCTCCGGTGTGGGCCCACCACAGGTCGCGGTGCGGGTCGCTGCTTTCGCGGGTGGCGACGACGGCGCGGGCGCGGCCGTGGGCGTCGACGACGACGACCTCGAGTGCGTACAGGTGGTCGGAGGCGAGGCCGTGGGCGCGGCTGAGGGCGCCGTATCCGCCGCCGGTGATGTGGCCGCCGAAGCCGACGGTGGCGCTGGCGCCGCCGGGCAGGGTGACGCCCCAGCCGTAGTAGAGGCTCTTGTACACGTCGATGAGCTGGGCGCCGGCTTCGACCATGTAGGCGCGTCTGCCCGGGTCGTAGGTGACGGCGTTCATGGCGGCGAGGTCGATGACGATCTGGACGGCCGGGTCGCCGACGACGTTCTCGTAGCAGTGGCCGCCGCTGCGTACGGCGATGCGCCGGCGGCGCCTGACCGCGTCGGTGACGGCGTGGACGACGTCGGCGGTGGTGGTGGGCAGGCAGAAGGCGTCCGGGTGGGCGGTGAAGCGTTTGTTGCTGCCGCGTACCGACAGGGCCGCGTAGCGGGGGTCGTCGGGGGTGACCCGGACCGCCGGGGCGGGGGCAGGGGCGGGGGCGGGGGTCGGGTCGGCGGCGCGGGCGGCGGGTGCGAGGCCGGCGGTGGTGAGGGAGGCGGCGGCGCCCGCCGTGAACGCCTGGGCGACGAAACGCCGACGGCTCGGAGCAGTCATGTTGCGCGTGCACCTTTCTGGGTGGGCCGGGGGGCGTTGGTGAACAGGTCGGTCCGTACCTGGACGGGTGCGGGGCCGAAGGCGATGCGGGAGGTGAGGTGCGCGCCGAGGGGGGTGCGGGTGAGCAGGGCGGCGGCGCGGGAGCGCAGGTAGGTGGCGGCGGGTCCGGCGTTGCCGAGGAACGCTTTGGCCTGCAGGCGCTGGAGGCGGGTGACTCGGGCGGCGGCGGGTGCCCGCAACTGTGGGAAGGGGGCGAGCCGTTCGCGGGTGCAGGCGCCGGCGGCGAGGGCGTCGAGGAGGACGGGGTGCAAGGTGGCGGCGTCCTGCAGGGCGAGGTTGATGCCCTGGGCGCCGAGCGGGCCGTGGGTGTGGGCGGCGTCGCCGGTCAGGACGAGGCCGTCGCGTACCCATTCCTCGGCGTCGGCGGCGAACACGTCGAGCAGGGCCAGGTCGGACAGGCCGGTGAGGTGTTCGTGGATCAGGTCGGCCAGTTCGGGGACGGCGGCGGCCAGTTCGTCCCTGATGGGGGCGATGCCGCGGGCGGTGGCCGTCTGCCAGCTGCCGTGGGGCAGGGCCCAGCCGACGCGGAGCCGGTCGGGGTGGGTGTCGTGGACCAGTACGGCGGTGCCCGCGGCGCGGTGGATGCGGACGCGTCCGGTGGCGCGGCCGGGTGCGGGCAGGGTGAACCAGACGATGTCCTGGTCGAACGCTTCGCTGCGGCCGGCGCCGATGCCGGCGAGGGTGCGGGTTTTGGAGAAGCGTCCGTCGGCGGCGACGACCACCCGGGCGGGCACGGTGGTGCGCGTTCCGGCGGGGCCGGTGAACACCGCGCCGGTGCAGCGGCCGCCCTCGCCGCGCAGGGCGCTGATGCGGTGGCCGGGCAGGTGGGTGAAGCCGGGCAGCCGGTGGCAGGCGGCGAGGAGTTCTTCGAGGAGGTGGCGCTGGGGCAGGGCCAGGAGGCGGTTGTGGGGGGCGTCCAGGCGCCGGTAGTCGATGTCGAGCAGGACGCGGCCGCGTTCGAGGACCTGGAAGCCGTCGAGGGTGCGGGCGCCGCGCCGTGTCGCGGCGTCCAGCACGCCGAGCTGGTCGAGGATGCGCTGGCCGCCGGGCTGCAGGATCTCGCCGTGGAAGTCGCGCCGGTAGGTGGTCGACTTCTCGGCGCAGGTGACCTGTGTCCCGGAGCGCAGCAGCATCAGGCTCAGGGCGAGCCCGGCCGGGCCGGCGCCGACGACGAGGACGTCGGCGGGCCCGGGGGTGTGCCCGGTGGCCCTGTCCGGCCCGGCCGGTCTCACACCGCGGTCCGCGCGGACAGGGCCCGGTTGACGAGGGCGAGGTAGTCGCGGGGGGTCTCCGCCTCGTCGAGTCCTTCCTCGTCGAGGGTGATGTCCCAGTCGCGTTCGATGCGGCCGGTGGTCTGCAGCAGGGCCAGTGAGTCGTAGCCGAGGGCGAGGAAGGGGACGTCCAGGACGTCGCCGTCGAGGTCGACGCCTTCGTCGACGCCGGCGCACTCGCGCAGCAGGGTCTTCAGGTCGTCCAGTTCCAGGTGCTTCATGACGCGTCTCCTTCGTCTTCTGCGGGGGGGTCAGTGCGGTCCGGGGCCGTGGCTGAGGACGGCGGCGGAGTTGAATCCGCCCCGGCCGCGGGCCAGGACCAGCGCGTGGCGCAGCCGGGCGGGGCGGGCGGTGGTGACCAGGTCGATGGGGCAGTCGTCGGCCAGGTCGCGGGTGTGGACGGTGGGGGGGACGACCTGGTCGCGCAGGCTGAGCAGGGCGGCGGCGACGTCGAGGGCGGCGCCGCCGGCCAGCAGGCGGCCGGTCATCGTCTTGGGGGCGGTGACCGGTACGCCGTGCGGGCCGAACAGGGCGGTCAGGGCGGCGGCTTCGGCGGCGTCGGCGCCGCGGGTGCCGGCGGCGTCGGCGAAGACGACGTCGATGTCGCCGGTGTTCAGGCCGGCGTCGGCCAGGGCCAGGCGGGCGGCGTCGGCCAGGCGGCATCCGTCCGCCGTGAGGGGGGTGTCCACGGTGGCGGGGGCGTCGAAGGTGGCCGCGTAGCCGGTGAAGGTGCCGTAGGAGCGGGCGCCGCGGGCGCGGGCGGCGGGGGCGGCCTCGAGGACGAACAGGGCGCCGCCTTCGCCGACGACGTGGCCGGAGGCGGCCGTGTCGAAGGGCAGGTAGGCGCGGGTGGGGTCGTTGACGCGGCTCAGGCCGCCGCCGGCGAGGTGGGCGGCCCATCCCCACGGGCACAGGGCGGAGTCGACCCCGCCGGTGATCATGATGTGGCTGCCCTTGCGGATCTGGCGGCGGGCGTGGGCGAGGGCGTCGAGGCCGCCGGCCTGTTCGGTGACGACGACGCCGCTGGAGCCGCGCAGGCCGTGCCGGATGGAGATCTGGCCGGTGTTGACGGCGTAGAACCAGGCGAAGGACTGGTAGGCGCTGACGTGCTGGCCGCCTTTGCTCCACAGGGCCTGCAGTTCGCGCTGGCCGAATTCGAAGCCGCCGGCGGAGCTGGCGGTGACGACGCCGGCCTGGTGGGCGGGCAGGGCGGCCGGGTCGCAGCCGCTGTCGTCGAGGGCCTGGCGGGCGGCGGCCAGGGACAGGCGGGTGACCCGGTCGGTCTGCGGCAGCAGCCGGCTGGGCAGGTGGTCGGTGTCGACGAAGCCGTCGACCTCGCCGGCGATCTTGACCGGGTAGCGGGCGGCGTCGAAGCGGGTGAGGGGGCCGATGCCGCTGGTGCCGGCGAGGACGGCCGCCCACCAGGCCTCGGTGCCCAGCCCGTTGGGTGCCATGACGCCGATCCCGGTGACGGTCGCGGCGGCGGGCCGGCGGACGGGGTGCGCCCCGGTGTGCGTCGCCCGGGGCGCCGGGACGGGGGTGGGGGTGGGGGTGGGGGCGGTCTCGCCGGCGGGGGCGGGGTGGGGGGCCAGTGCCGTGGTCATGCTGCCTCCTGAAGGCGCGGCCGGGTCAGGACGATGGCGCTCTGGAAGCCGCCGAACCCGCTGCCGACGCTCAGGACGGTGTCGGTGCGCTGTTCGCGGGCGGTGAGCGGGGTGTAGTCGAGGTCGCAGGCCGGGTCCGCCTCGTGCAGGTTCGCCGTCGGCGGCACGGTGTTGTGTTCGATGGCCAGGGCGCTGGCGGCGACCTCCAGCGAGCCGATCGCGCCCAGGGAGTGCCCGATCATCGACTTGATGGAGCTGACCGGGACGGTGCGGGCGTGCGGGCCGAGGCTGCGTTTGAACGCGGCGGTTTCGTGCCGGTCGTTCTGCTTGGTGCCCGAGCCGTGGGCGTTGATGTAGTCGACGGCGGTGGGATCCAGCCGTGCCTCGTCCAGGGCCGCGGTGATCGCCTCGGCCATCTCCGTGCCGTCCGCTTTCAGACCGGTCATGTGGTAGGCGTTGCTGCGGCCGGCGAACCCGGCGATCTCCGCGTACACGTGCGCGCCGCGGCGGCGGGCGTGTTCGAACTCCTCCAGGATCAGCACCGCGGCGCCCTCGCCCAGGACGAACCCGTTACGGGTGCGGTCGAACGGCCGGGACGCGGTGGCCGGGTCGTCGTTGCGGGGGCTGGTGGCCTTGATGGCGTCGAAGCAGGCCACCGTGATCGGCGAGATGGGTGCCTCGGTCGCGCCGGCGACCATGACGTCGGCGCTGCCTTCACGGATGAGGTCGACGGCGTGGCCGATCGAGTCCAGGCCCGAGGTGCAGCCGGTCGACACCAGCGACACCGGGCCCTGCGCGCCGCTGGCACGGGCCACCTCGGCCGCCATCGAGCTGGGCACGAAGTAGTCGAACAGATGGGCCACGGCCCGGGTGTGGTCCACCTCCCAGGCGGAGCCGTGCTCGCTGACGACGGCGTACTCCTCGTCGAGGGAGGTCGTGCAGCCCACCGCGCTGCCCAGGGTGACACCGGTGCGCACCGCGTCCAGCGCGCCCGTAAGGCCGCTGTCGGCGAGCGCTTCCCGGGCGCTGACCAGCGCGAACTGGGCGGCCCGGTCCAGGCGGGCGGCCTCGGCGGGGCTGAAACCGTGCGCGGCGGGGTCGAAATCGGCCTCGGCCGCGATCCGGGAGCGGTAGGCGGACGCGTCGAACAGGGTGATGTGCCCGGTGGCGGTACGGCCCGCGGTGAGCGTGTCCCAAAAATTCCGGGTGCCCACACCGCCGGGAGCGACGACGCCTATGCCGGTGATGACGACCCGTCTCATCGGTAGTCCCTCACAGTTGTCCTCCAGATAGGGGCTCGGTACACCGCACGGCACGGCAGACACACCCGCCACATCCCCGCTCCGTGGCGGCGGCCGTCGCCGCCCGGGCCGGCCCGGGCGGTGTTTCGGCTGCCGTGTGCACAAAACCGTTCATGGGCACCGAGCCTCGCGGACAGGCCTGGAGAACGACTCGAACCGGCCACTCCCCTTTTCCGGGGCGGGCCCACCGCCCCGCCACCCCCGGTTTCCGGCCGGGTGGCGCGGTGCACTGCCCGGCCGGGTTTGCGGGGCGAGCGGGTGTGTCGGAGCGGGCCCCGGGTACGGGAGCCGCGGCACCGAGCGCGGAGAAGGGGGCGGCGGGCGGCGGGCTGCCGCGAGGTGCCGGCCGGCGCCCGGGGGTTTCCGTCGCCGGCGCTGTGGCGTACCGCCGGCTGCCCCGGGCGCGCCACATGCGCCGGCACACGCCTTGGGCCACCAGCAGCCGTGGTGGCAGCGGTGGCCCGGGGTGTGGCGGCGACGACCGGCGGCGGCCGGCGGTGGTGGGTGGTGGTCGGCGATCCGTCGGGGGGAGGGTTACTGCGGCGGGTTGCCGTGTTTGCGGGACGGCAGGTCGGCGTGCTTGGTGCGGAGCATGGCGAGGGACCGGATGAGGATCTCGCGGGTCTCCGCGGG
>NZ_JBQHCZ010000025.1:0-76734 GCF_052068155.1 Streptomyces sp. OZ13
CAGACACCCAACAGATCCTGCCGACACAACACCCAACTGCCAAGCCCCACAACGAACTTCATTCTGAAACGATCAGTAAGAAGTCATCTCAATTGGTGAGCCTGCGGTAGCAGATCGGAGTGCAGACCACGCTGGTGAAGGCGATGGCCATCGGTGTCGTCCCAGTGGGGAGGCAGGGCTCCAGCAGAGTGCCGTCGTTACGACGGCTGCTCGGTCAGCTGCGCGGCCGAGGGCTGACGGGCCGCCGTCAGGAGCATTGCCCCAGTCCGATGAGGGTGAGTCCCACCTGCGCGGCGATCCAGTGGGCGTATGGTTCTCTGCTCGGGTTGGCGTCACGGACGTGAACGAAGACGGTGTGGTCGTCGGTAGGCACGTCAAGTTCGCGCGTATGGGCGTTGAGGAGAATGCTCACTTCAGCGTGCTTGTCCTCGCCACGGAATCCCACCTCGGGCGCGTCCGGCCACCGCAGCCAGTGCCAGTTGATCCAGCCTACATTCGCACCGATCGCCGCAGTGAGACCGTCCTCGATACTGCCGATCGGAAGGTTCCACGCCTCCCACTCCACCGGCAGCCGCCCCTCGAAGGCGGCCGCCTCGGTCGGCAGGCCGCTCGTAGGGACACCGGCGACCAGGGCTGGCAGGTCCTCGAGCGGCACCCCCTCCACTTCCTCCCACGTGGACGCCCCGCAGAACTGCCCCTCGGTCATGGCCTTCGCCATCCGCCGCACCGCGGCGACGGAGGAAAGCTCCGCGAACCCTGAGACCTTGGAGTACTCGCAGCGACCGAACTCCATGAGACGGCGCGCGATACGGAGGGCGAGTACAGGATCGGAGGTGCGGAAAACCGGATAGGCGATGTCATTGGACATCCGGTTACTGTGTCACGGCCCCGTCATCACGAGCCATCGCATATTCGGCACGCTCGCTGTGCTCACGACCAGTCATTCATGTGGCAAGTCTGCGGAAACAGATAAGGGTGCACGCGAGGCTGGTAAAGGCAAGGAAGTGCTCGGCCTTGCGTTCGTAGCGCCGGTGGAGTCGGCGACAGCCGGCAAGCCCGGCCATCGTCCGTTCGATCGTCCAGCGGTGTCGGCCCAGCCGCTGTGAGGTTTCGACACCCTTCCGGGCGATGCGGTGCTGGATGCCTCGCTGCGAAAGCCATTTCCTCAGGGGAGGATAGTCGTAGCCCTTGTCGGCCTGGAGCTTGCCCGGCCTTCGCCGACGAGGGCCGCGGCGGGACCGGATCGGAGGTATGCCCTTCACGAGCGGGATCAGGGCCTGACTGTCGTGGACGTTGGCGCCGGAGATGCCGACGGACAGGGGCAGACCGGTCCGCTCGGTGATCAGATGGATCTTCGGCCGAACTTGCCCCGGTCAACAGGATTCGGACCCATCAGGTCCCCCTTTTCAGGGCCCGCATGTTCACCGAGTCGATCGCGCACCGCGACCAGTCCAGGTCGCCGCGGGAGCCGAGCTCGTCGAGGACCAGGCGATGGAGCTTGGCCCACACCCGGGCCTTCGTCCACTCGGCGAACCGGCGATGGGCCGTCGCACCGGACGGGCCGAACGAAGCCGCGGGCAACTGCTGCCACGTGCAGCCCGAGGTCGCCACGAACACGATCGACGCCAGCACCTCCCGGTCGCCGTGGCGACGCCGACCGCCACCCTGTGGCCGCGACGGCGCCTCCGGGACCACCCGCTGGAACAACTCCCACAGCTCGTCAGGCACCAGCCGCTCAACGATCCCCGCCACAGCAGCAGCCTACTCGGCCAAATGAGATGATCTGTAAGGGCTGTCCCGTAAATGATCTTTGGCGGCTGGGTGACCTGCTTGTTCCTGCGTCACCCGGCAAGTGCGAGGTTGTGCAGGCGGGCGATGCCGAGCATGGCGTGATGGACACCGTCGCCTTTGAGACGGCAGTCGCGGAGGATCTTCCAGGTCTTCATGCGGGCGAAGACGTGCTCGACGCGGGCGCGGACTTTGCGGTGGGAGGCGTTGTGTTCCTCTTTCAAGGTCGGCAATTCGGCCTGGCCGGGTTCGCGACGGTGCGGAATGACCGGGCCGGTGCCGCGGTAGCCGCCGTCCGCGATGACCGTGGTGCGGCCGACGGCGTCCTTGGCGCCGGACAGCTCCCACGCCTTGCAGTCATTGCGATTGCCGGGCAGCGGGCGGCCGACCGTGACGATCAGC
Source organism: Streptomyces sp. OZ13 (assembly GCF_052068155.1). Taxonomy (NCBI): domain Bacteria; kingdom Bacillati; phylum Actinomycetota; class Actinomycetes; order Kitasatosporales; family Streptomycetaceae; genus Streptomyces; species Streptomyces sp. OZ13. The sequence continues at coordinate 2,191 of NZ_JBQHCZ010000025.1, forward strand.
CGGGTGTCGGCGTCGATGACGACCTGGTGGTTGGTGGAGTATCGGTAGTTCTTCGACTGCTCGGCGACCTGATGGTCGCGGGTGGGGACCAGGGTGCCGTCCACGATCAGCACGGTGTCCCTGCGGAACCGCTTGCGCTGCTGGAGGGCGAGCGCGGGTCCAAGGTGGTCGATGATGCGGTCGACCGCGGACTTGGACACCCCGAACAGCGGCGCCAGTTGGCGCAGTGTCAGGTTCGTACGCCAGTACGCGGCGACCAGCAGCACTCGGTCCTCCAGCGGCAGGCTCCACGGCCGGCCCCTGCGCACCGGATCTGCCCCTCACGCCGGAACGCGGTGATCGGCACGCCGAACTGACGCGGGCTCAGCCCGGAGAACGGGGGCTATCCAGGACAGCTTTTGCCGGCGATTAGGCACATGAGGCATGTGGATGCCGGAGCAGCGAGGTTCGCTGCAACCACTCGTGCGCCTGACGACCCGGTCCGCGATTGAGGTCGGGGTGGCGTTGGGTAGTCGGGTTGAGATGCCCGTGCGCCTGGGCAGGGCAGGCGGACTGAGATACTCCGGCCATGGATGCTGGGGTGATGGGGAGCGGTACGCGATCGGACATGGCAGTGCCTGCACGGACAACGTCGGCGCACGCCGCGGGCTGGGGGCTGCGTTCTGCGGTGGCAGCGGACATCGAGGTGATCGCGGAGTTGCGGGCCACGGTCATGCGTGCGGACTTGGAACGCCTTGGGCGCTACGACGAGCACCGGGTACGGCAGCGGCTGCGGGACTCCTTCTCCCCGCAGCACACGTCGATCATCGTGATCGACCGTGAACTCGCAGGATGCGTCACGGTCCGGCCCGCCGAAGGCAGGCAGTGGCTGGAGCACTTCTACCTGGCTCCGCGCTGTCAGGGCCGAGGGCTCGGATCCGCTGTGTTGCGCACGGTACTGGAGCGAACGGACGCGCAGGGCATGACCGTGGGCTTGAACGTCTTGCAGGGCAGTGCTGCCCGTCGACTCTACGAGCGCCACGGATTCGTCGTGGAAGCCCAGGACCCGATCGACGTCTTCATGCTGCGCCCGCCGGGGGCGAAGGCGAGCACTCCTGCGAAAGCCTGACGCCTCCGTGGGGCAGCGGGAGTGCGCAGACGCGCTGCCGGGGGCCCGGACAGCGACGAATGCGGGGTGTGGGACAAGGGCTGCATCACGGGCATGGCGCTCGGAGTCCCGGATCGTGACGTACGGCGCCGACCCGAAGAAATGACACCGTCACACAGCCCTGTTTTGACTGCAGGAATGGGTGCCGCGCTGCAGGCCGCCGTGCGGCACACATGAGCGAGGCCCGCGAGGGAGACGAAAGCCAGCAGTTCCTGCGAGGACATACCGCTCACCTAGTCGTGGAGCACGGTGCCGTCCACTTTCCTGTGCTCGGTAGCCCTGTTGAAGCCTGTTACGACGTACTGACCTTCCTTGGGGATCCTCGTCTTGTGGTCCTTGCCCGCGCCCACGCTCCAGTGCACAACCAGACTCCACTCGCATCGACTCGAGGTGGTTGTGATCAGGAGAGTGACAGGCTCTGGGTCGGATTGCGTCACCGCATATTTGGGAGATTCGACTAGATCACCCTTTTCGTTCTTAAAGGTGATCTTTGGGGGGTCGGCGTCAGCCTGAAGCACTGCCGACGTCCTGGGAAGCAAGCTCACATACGCATCATCGCGGACGTATACCCCTTCGACGCTGGGGCCGCAGTCCACTACGGGCTCGAATTGCTTCACGGTCACTGTCTTGTCGGACTTTCCATGCAGGATGAAATCGAGACGTTGCGAAACCGGTGTACCTCCGTTCTTCTCGGCCCATGAGTCCAACTCCGCGCGGTCGAGTTTCTCAGGCGACGGCTTGAGATCGACGTATGCTTTTCCTTCGAAGACCCATCCGGCTTCGGCATCTTCGAATGGTTCGTCGGCGTCGATACTGAGCCCGTGTTCGTCCTCGCCGAAGATGCGTTGAGCAAGGTGAACCACACCTGGCCCCAGCCATTCGGTCACGGCGAACACGATGATCCCGCCGACTACGGTGAAGAGCAGGCCCTTGACGCCGGCCGACTGACGTCGCCACCACCGTTTGGCACGTGCACGAAGGCCAACGCCACGCGAGGGGACTGAAGGGTCCCCTTCTGGATCTTGCCGCGTCATCAGGCCACGTTAAAGCGCAGACCAAGGCAAGCAGGTACACAACACGGTCGTGCGGCTTGATCCAAACACCAGGCGAAGAGCCGTCGGGGAGCCAGGCCAGTGCTCTGTGGATCGGACCGGCAGTCGTCCGGCGGGCGCACGTGGCGGGTACCTCGTAGTTTGGAGATGAAGGCGGTCGCGCTCGTAGAGATCGGTAGGCACGCGCGTGACGACAGCGGAGATCGATTTCGAGGAGCTGTTCGACGCCGCGCCGAACCCGCTTCTGGCGCTGGACGCCGACCTGGTGGTCCACTACGCGAACCGGGCCTACCTCAGGATCACCGGCAGCACCCGCGAAGAACTGGCCGGGCGGTCAGTTCTGGAGGCATTCCCGGACATGTCTGCTCCGCCCGATGCGGCGCGTGATTTCGGTTCCTCACTCCAGCATGTGCTCGACTCCCGCGAGCCCGATGTGGTGGCGCCGCACCGATTCGACGTTCCCGTCGTCGGTCGGCCGGGAGAGGTCGAGGAGCGATGGTGGTGCGGGTTGTCGAGCCCCGTCCTGGGGCCTGACGGCGCCGTGAAGTGGATCATCGTGCGGGCCGACGATGTCACCGAGTTCATGGGCTCCCCCGTCATCCGTGAGCTCACCCCACCGCTGAGCAAGCAGGGTCCAGGGATCGCGGCCCAGGTATACGCGCGGTCGCACGATCTGGAACGGCTGAACGAGCAACTTCGCCAGGCGCATGCCCGCGAGCGGGAAATCGCCGTCACCCTTCAGGACGTCATGCTCCGCGCGCCCGACTTGGACAGGCACCAGGACATCGCCGTGCGCTGCCTGCCCGCCAGCGGCTCACTCAACGTGTGCGGCGACTGGTACGACGTGGTCGATCTGCCGCCCGACCGCTACTCCATCACCATCGGGGACGTCGTGGGCCACGGCCTGCAGGCCGCCGCCGTCATGGGCATGCTGCGCAGCGCCCTGAGCGCAGCCATCCGTGCCGTTCCGAGCCCCGCGCAGGCCTTGGAGGTACTGGGTCTGTATGCCCGGGCGGTCGACGGTGCGCTGGCCACCACCGTGGTCAAGGTGCTCATCGACCCGCGCAGCCGGCTGATCAGCTAGCAACGCCGGCCGTCCACCGCCGGTACTGCTCCATCCAAACGGCGGCCGGCAGTTGCTGGACCAGGCCACGGAACCGCCGCTGGGCGCCCGACCAGATCATGTCCCCCCGCCCCCAGGCCGGCCTGTCCTACAGCCCAAGGGACACGCTTGCGCTCTACACCGACGGTCTCATCGAACGCCGCGGTGAGGACATCGACGCCGGTCTGACCCGGCTGACCGACGCCCTCGCTCAGTACAGCACCCTCCCCGTTGAACAACTCGCCGATGCGTTGCTGGCCCACCTGGGCGTCACCGGCGGCAGCCGGGACGACATCGCCCTCGTCGTCGTCCGCCTGTGACCCCTGCCAAGACGGCGGGCTGTCAGGTGATAGCAGCACAGCGCCCTGGGCGCTCGCCCAACCACGGAAGCAGGGAAAGGCGCGCGCAGGTGTTCCTGCCACAAGCCGGCCACGCCTTCTCCTCGGCATGGCGCGACGACGGCTGCGCGCCCATCAGAGCGAGGCTGAACGCAGGCAGCTTTCGCTCGACTCTCTGGGAGCCATGGGGTGGGACACACCCACCGACGAGGACGCGATGGCCTTGTCGGAGCAGCAACTCGACTACCTCGCCGCTCTCAGGGACCTGCCGCTCCAAGCGCGAGAGGCCCTCACTCTGGCGGGCGAACACGATTTCAGCACGGCCGAGATCGCCGAAGCGATGGGAGTCGGTCGCTCCACCGCCGCTCGCCTGCTCAAGGAGGCACGGCAGGCACTGGCCGGTCGCGGGCGGTCCACTCCACCCGACCGGACCGCCTGACGTCCGGCCCTGAAGACAGCGTGCGGCGTCGCTCCCAGTGCGGGGATGGTTCGAGCGCAACCTCTTGGCTTGTTCCTCAAGGTCTGACTGTGCTGAGGGCCTGTTACTGACCGGCCTGCACGATCCGGACGACCGCAGTCCCTGCCTCCAGGTCCACCGCTGTTCGGTTCGGTGGCGCCCCGTCTTCCTCGTCATCCCTCATCACCAGTGCGGACTGCCGCTCCTTGAGTTCGTTCTGCTTCCCGGGTGAAAAGCCCGCGTGGAGCTGCTCGAACCCGGTCGCCGATATCTGACCCTGCCGGACGCTGTTCCGCCAGGGCAGCAGTCCGGCCCGTCCGGCACGGAGAAGCAGTTGATCTGCGAAGGCCACGACTGTCAGGAGGATGACCAGTCCGGGCAAGGTCATGAAGACGGCAAATTCCATGCCATCAGTATCCAGACTGGGGGTGACGCCTTTCATCCCGCTCGGTCCAGCCGCGCTGTGCCCGATACGTCATCCTGACCCCGGACGAGCCACTGACACGTCACGTGGCAGTGATGACTGAGGTCCCCGTGGTCCAGCGGGTGAGCCGGCGGGTGGTCCAGCTGCCGATGTCGGGGGCGGGCCGTCGGACAGTATGGTGAGACGGCCACTCCCCCGTGCCGGGGGCGGCGGCCTCTACCGTTCGACCGCACAGCAAGGGGCGTCCGCTCGTGGGCGACGACTACTTCGGCATCCGGGACTACCGGCCCGTATGGCGGCCGGGCCGCGATGCCGCTGCTGCGCACGGCGAGCGCCTGGCCCGTCTCACCGGGCGCACACTGACGCACGCCTGGCTGCTCTGGGACGTCCACGACGACGAGTGGTTCGCCGACGCGCCGGTCCTGCTCGACTTCGAGGCGAGCAGCTGGAGATCCAGCACCAGAAGTTCGACGACCTCTCCCTCACATGGAACACGGTCACCCCTGACACCAACCCTTTCCGCTGGGCGGACTTCACGCTGCGCTGGCGCAACGACCTGGTTACCGGGTCGGGTGAGGCAGTCTCGGCGGTCGAACTGCTGGAGTGGCGCGGACAGGACATGGCACGCGGCATGGTCGCGGTGAGCATGGTCCTCGCGCAGGGCCGCGTCACGGTCCACAACGCGCTCGACGAGAACGGGCTGGCCTTCGGCCCACCCGAACCGGAGTACCACGCTCTCCCCCTGCGGTGAGCGACGGCGCGGGATCCGCGGCAGTAGCCGACGGACAGCGGCGATCCGGCCCTATGCGATCTGAATTCCGGCTAACTGGCCGCTGTTGAGGGGGCTGCGTGCCTGCTCCGTTTCCAGGGGGCGGCCGTCGGCCGCCCCTTCGTCGTTCCGGGCGGCACAGCCGAGTCCCCCGAAGGCCCCGTTGTCGAGCCGCCGGGACCTTTCGGCATGCTCTCTTCCCCGTTCCAGGTCGGAGACAGCCATGCCCGCATGCTTCCACGACCCCGAACTGCAGGCTATCCACGAACGAGATCATGGGGCTCGTTCCGGCTGCTCTGCGGGCGCTGTCAGGGCCGTGGGAATAGGCGCATCCATCGTCGTGCCCACGGTGAACTTGCCTCACCGGTCGGCGTCTTGGAGCGGCTGGGCGGCTGGGATCCGTCTTTCGGGGCCCAGTCTGCTCTGGCGCAGGAGTGCTATGCGCCTCCGAGGGGGAACACCCCGTCATGAAAAGCAGTGGTGGGCGTCACGGGCGAGCACTCTGGGCATGGGGCGGGGTGCTGCTCACCCTTACCGGGGCTGCCGGAGTCGCGTGGACTGTGAAGGCAGCGCGGACTCCAGGCCTCGACCCCGGGGGATTCGCCGGAGTGCTGAGCTTCGGTGTGGGGCTACTTGCTCTGGTTGTGGGGTTGATCGCGCTGGCAGTGGCGTGGGCCTCGTATCAGGCGGACCGCCGTGATCACGCGGACAGTGTGCGACTGACCGACCTCGCTGACGATCTGGCGCTGAAGGTCCGGGCTCAGTGGGAAGGCGAGGGCAAGGTTCGCCGCCTGTACGAGCCTGGTTCCTTGACCGTGTCGTGGAAGCAGGCTCCCGAGGGTCTGACCGAGCAGTGGTCGAAGATCAGAGAGGCTGCCGAGCGATGGCCCCGTGCAGGCTCGGTCGACACCAGCGCGTGGGCCACAAGTCCCGCTGACTTGGCGGGAGAGGGCAGCGAAATCAAGGATGTGTTCTCCCGGCGCGTTCCCACGGACCGCTTGGTCATACTGGGGCAAGAGGGCGCGGGGAAGACTGTGTTGCTCGTGCAGTTGCTGTTGGATCTCCTTGTGGAGCGCCCGGCAGGCGAAGGGGCACGCGTCCCGGTTCTCTTCTCTTTGGCGTCCTGGAATCCGGTCGAGGAGAGCGACTTGTTCGCGTGGATGGACCGTAGGCTGGCAATCGACTACGAGTTCATGGGCCTCCCCGCCCCGGCGCCGGACAGTTCGGTCAGTCGCGGCAGAGCTCTGCTCGACAGACGGCTGATCCTTCCGCTCCTCGACGGCTTCGACGAGATCCCGCATGGGTTCCGGATGCAAGCGCTGATGAAGATCAACGAGGCGATGGTCGAAGGTCAGGGGATCGTTCTCTCCTGCCGCACCCAGGACTACCGGAATGCGTTGTCGCAGGAGCCGGGTGCCTTGGGGGCACTGCCTGTGCCGCTGGAGAGAGCAGCCGGCATCGAACTACAGAATCTCGACGCCGGCATCGTGGAGCGCTTTCTGCGCGAAGGGACCGATGAAGAAGGTTTCCTCACGGGTCGCTGGCGTCCCGTCACAGACCTGTTGGCTGACACAGCACAGCCCATCGCCCAAGCACTGAGCACCCCGCTGATGGCCTCGCTGGCGAAAACCATCTACAACCCCCGGCCTGGTGATCCACTTTCCGGCCTCCCTGACCCTGCCGAGCTGCTCGCCGACAGTGTTGCGGGCAGACCACGTACTCGCGCCGAGATTGAGGACCACTTGCTCGCCGGCTTTCTTCCCGCCGCGTACCGCCGCCACCGCGGCCATCCGTGCCGCTGGACGTCGAACGATGCACAGGCGGCCCTACAGTTCTTGGCTTGTCACCTCAAGGACAACCTGAATCACACTACCGATGTCGAATGGTGGAAGTTGCATCGAGCAACACCTCGCGTCGTCTCTGCCCTGGTGGTCGGCCTCCCGGTATGGATCACAGTCGTGGTCCTCATCAGCTGGATGGCTGCTTCACCGCTCCCCTGGTGGGGGGCCGTCGCTACAGGGACGATCATCGGAAGTTACGCCCTTGTGCTCTTCTGCACTGTCCTGGTGCCCAGATCCGAGCCGGCAGCGAGGATCCATGTGCCATGGCTTTCCGCAGCCGGGCTCGTGGCCGGATGCTGCTTCGTGGGCTATTTGGAAGACTGGGGCACCGCCTTCCTGTCACTGCCGCTCGTGGCCGTCGTGGTCTTTCTGGTGTTCGGCTGGAGGGCGACCCGGTCCGCCGACATCGTCACCGCCATGGATCCGGTATCCATCCTGGAGCGGGACCGCAGCACCGCGCGCAAGATCATTATCGGCTCTGCGCTGGTGTGCGTGGTCACCACCATCGGATTGGCCACGGTGGGGCTGGTCAGGACAGGGTGGGACGCACTCGAGGGTACGGCGTGGGTCCTGCTGGGCTTCCCTTTGTTCGGACTCTACGTGGGGATCGCCATCGCCTTCCGCCAGACCGCTTCGCCGGCTCTCGCCGTTGCATGCTGGTACTTCGCGGTACGTGGGAGGGCCCCTCGCGATCTCATGGGCTTCCTGGCTGACGCCCATGAGCGGCATAGCGTGCTCCGGCGTGTGGGAGCCGTGTACCAGTTCCGACACCTCGACCTCCAGCAGCACCTCGCCAACCGTCAATAGGGAGGTGCCTGGTCAACGACGGAACCGGATCAGGTTCTCGAGTCGGTACGACCGCCCGTGCCGTCGAAGTAACCCTCGGCACAGCATTCCTCCGTCCAGCCAGGGCCTGAACGGAGGAAGTTGCGCATGCGGTGGGGGTGACGGGCTGTGCAGGCTGGTACTGCAACGCCGAGATCCCGGCGGGGTGGTCGTTGATCCAGGAGAGGCCTCCGAGGTCCAGGCAGGTGCGGGCTGGTGACGGCTATGTAGGCCAGGCGCGCTTCTGCTTCGTCGATGGGCCCTGGGACGCGTAGGCCGGCGTTGTCTCGCTGGTCGGTGTCCTTGGGTGCGGTGAAGTCGTCGGCGATTCTCACCGTGCTCCATTCGCGGCCTTTGGCGCGGTGGGCGGTGGAGATGGTGACTTCAGCGGTGTCTTCTGGCCCAAGTCGGTCGACGGCTGTGAGGACGGTGTCGGTGCCGTGTTGGTCGATGAGGGGCTCTCCCCTGAAGTGGACGGGCTGTGCGTGGGCCTCTGTTCAGCTCTGGGGTGTCGGTGCCGACCCCTAAGATCCGCGTCATGCGTGAGTTCTTCATGGTGGGTGGGCGGAAGCTGTCGTATCTGGACTTCGGTGGTCCGGGGAGACCGCTTGTGGCCCTGCACGGTCACTACAACGAAGCGTCGGCGTTCGCGTCGCTCGCAGAGGCGTTGGCGCCGCGGTGGCGGGTGATCGCGGCATCACGATGCTCCGGATCAGTTCGCCGCGGCTGTCACCACTTTTCTGTCGGAGCCCTTCTGAGCGGTGGAGTTCAGGCTGCCAGGCGGTGTCTGTCCTGGTCAGGGTCCGGATAGGTGCGGTGACGATCGCGGGTGAGATGGAGCACCAGTACTCGTGCTGTCCCCTGGCCCGCGGGCACCACCGGTCCACCCGACCTCTGAGGAGACATGCCACGCCGGGCGGCGCCGGTGAGCAGGCTGGCCCACTCGTCCTCGGCGAGGGCGGCCTGGAGCATGAGGGTGTTGACGAACACCAGGCGCTGTTCTGGTCCCGTGTCCGCCCCTGCGGGGAGGTCCGGCTCGACATGGTCCGCAGCCGGGGAGGGCGGCCTACTGCCGTTGAATCCGGTCAACAGGCGCGGCCGGTGGCCGTGCCATGGGGAGGCGCCGATGCTGGGCATGATCAGCCGTCACGGCGCGTCAATTCCCGCACCGCGTCCCCGAACCGGGCATGGTGCAGGGCATCCAGCTGGGACAGCCCGTACCGCAGGCCCCGCGCGCGGACCGCTTCGCCTCGGCAGCACGCTCCCTGACGCCCCAAGATCTGCGTCAGAACCGAGCAGTAGGAACATTTGCTGCGGCGGGCGTGTGGACAGGGGGCCATGCAGGTGCCAGCCGTGGCGCACCTCACGTTGCGTGAGGACGCAGTCGGACAGGCGTACCGACAGAGAGTTCAGGTGAGCAGTGCGTAGAGGTAGAGGCCGCCCTGTCCTGCTACGGCCAGTTCGTGATTCGGTCCCCAGGCACATGAGTGCAAGGGCTCTTCGGTGCGGGCGACGGCGACCAGGCAGTGGCTGCCGGCGGCGTAGATTCTGACCGTTCGGTCCCGGCTGGCCGTGGCCAGCCAGTCGCCGTCCGGCGCGATGGCCACGGACACTGCGTGGGTGTGGCCGGTGAGGGTGGCCGTGCAGCTGCCGGTCGCCGGGTTCCACACCTTGACATCGCCGAGGTAGCCGGCGGTGGCGAGCCAGGTTCCGTCCGGGGCGATGGCGACGGACTGGACTGCGTCGTTGTGGGCGTCGAGGGTGGCCGTGCAGGTGCCGGTGGCCCGGTCCCACAACCTGATGGTGCCGTCGTAGTACCCGGCAGCCAGCCAGGTTCCGTCCGGGGCGATGGCGAGCGAGAAGATCTCGCCGGTGCGGCCGCGGAGCGTTGCGGTGCAGGTGCCGCTCGCCCGGTCCCACAACCTCACCGTGTCGTCGTGGCCCCCGGACGCCAGCCAGGAACCGTCCGGGGCGATGACCACGGAAGTGATCTCGGCGGTGTGTCCGCTGAGGGTGGCCGTGCGGGTGCCGCCGGCCCGGTCCCACAGGTGCACCTTGTTGCGGAGGTCGGCGGTGGCGAGCCATGTTCCGTCCGGAGCGATCGCCAGTGTGCCGTCTCCGATGCATGACTCGGCAAGGGTGGCCGTACAAGTGGCGGTGGCCCGGTCCCAGAGGCGGACTTTGAAGTCCTCACCGACGGAGGCGAGCCACGAGCCGTCGGGTGAGATGGCTGCCGCGCGCACTGCGTACGAGGATCCGCTCGACATGAGGGACCCGGTTGTCCGGTCCCAGATGCGCAGGGTTCTGTCGCGGCTGGCGGTGGCGAGCCATGTGCCGTCGGGAGCGATCGCCACGGATCGCACGTGGCGGTGGCCGGTGAGAATGGTGTTGCAGCTGGCGGTGGCCGTGTCCCACAAGCGCACCGACTTGTCGCGGCTGGCGGTGGCCATCCATGACCCGTCGGGAGCGATCGCCACGGTGTGTACCCAGTCGGTGTGGTCGGTGAGGGTGGCCGTGCAGGTGGCGGTGGCCCGGTCCCACAGACGGACGGTGTTGTCGTGGCCGGCGGTGGCGAGCCATGTTCCGTCCGGAGCGATGGCCACGGTTGTGACCTCGCTCTGGTGGCCGGTGAGGGTGGCTGTGCAGGTGGCTGTGGCGGGGTCCCACAGCCACACCTTCCCGTCGTCGGCGGCGCTGGCGAGCCAGGAGCCGTCCGGTGCGATCGCTACCGACCGCACGGCATCCGTGTGCCCTGCGAGGGTGGCGGTGCAGGTTCCGCCGGCTTGGTCCCACAGGCGCACGGTCTCGTCGAGGCCGGCGGTTGCCAGCCAGGATCCGTCGGGGCTGACGGCTACGGCGGTAATGCCGTTGCTGTGGCCCTTGAGGGTGGTGGTGCACGTACCTGTGGCCCGCTCCCACAGGCGCGCTTCGCCGTCGGCGCCGGCGGAAGCGATCCAGGTGCCGTCGGGGGCGATGGCCACCGCTGTGGCCTCGCTCCTGTGGCGGCCCAGGGTGGCCAGGCAGGAGCCGGTGGCCCGGTCCCACAGACGGACGGTGTTGTCGTACCCGGCGCTGGCAAGCCACGTCCCGTCAGGGGAGATGGCCACCGCCGCCACGTCCATCATGTGGCCGGTGAGGGTTCGTTGAAGGGCTTCGTGGGGGGCGTCCGGCGACGGCCATTCATGTGTCAGGCACGGTCGCAGGCCGGGATCGTTGCGGCGCGCGGCAATTTGGTCCCGCCACAGCGGGTGGCTCTCCAAAAGATGGTGCAGGACGCTGGTGAGCGCGTTGGCCGGGTCTGTCGGGGTGAGGAGGTGGGCGATCTGAGCGAGGCTGCGGGCCAGGGCGTCGGCGGGGGCGCTTCCGACGCGTGTGAGGTCGGTTGTCGCGGCGGACGGGCCGCGCTGGATCAGACGGGCTTCCACCCAGCGCACGTCGCCTGCAGCAGTTTCGGCGAGTGCCGTTCGCCCGGCACCCATGAGATGGTCGATGAGGTGGTCGAGGAGATAGCCGTCGCGCAGCTGCCACCACGCGCTCTCCGGTGTCCTGGAGGTCAGGGCCTGTGCCGGGGGAAGTGTTGCGGCGACAGAGTCGACGAACACGCCGTTGAGCCGCAGAAGACCGGCCGTGCCGAGGTCGCCGCGCAGGTAGTCCCTGATGACGTCGTGCAGGCTGACTGTGCCCCCTCCCTCACGGGCGAGGGTGATCAGCGACAGACGCTCCAGGTCCGCGCACAGCAGCCGGGACTGGTCCTCTGTCAGGCTGCCGGTGGCCCGCCACAGCAGAGCGATCGCCGAGAGGGGCACCAGTTCGTCCTCTGCGAAGATCCCGAGCTCGGTGAACCGGTCCGTCGCGCCGGGAGGAAGCAGGGTGGTGGCGGCCTCGACCGTGGCCTGAACGGCCTGGCTGCGCTGGGCTGGGTCGTCCAAGTCCCAGACGGCCCCCGGCTGGTCCACCCCGGCCGGCCCGGTAGCACTGATCCGGGCAAGGACTCGTTCGCCGGCTGTCTGCGGATCGACGCCGGTGTGGACCAGTTCGGCGATCAGCCGGTTCGCCAGTCGCAGGAGCAGCGCCCATCGGCCAGTCTTTCTCAGCAGCGAATCGACCAAGCCCGCGGGCATTGCAGGGAGGTTGTGGGTCAGGACCGCGAGGGCCTGGTCGGGGGACATCGCGTCGACATGGATCCGCTGCGTGCCCGAGGGCAAGAGGTGCGGATTGCGAGTGGTGACGAGCCGGACACAGGGGCCGCCGCCGATGAGGAAGGGCGCGAGTTGTTCTTCCTCCCAGACGTCATCGAGGACGAGCAGGGTACGCGGCCGGGCGTCCAGCAGCCGGCCGAGGTGCGCACCGGCGAGCCGGGGGTCATCGAACTCGGTGGTATCACCCGTGATGAACCGGGTCACCTCAGCGACCTTCGCTGCGATGGCAGCGCGGCCGCGGACATCCCGGCCGATCGTGACCGGATAGATCCGTTGCTTGAACCGTGAGCGCACTGCGCGGCGGTCGCACACGGCGGTCGCGAGCGTCGTCTTCCCGAAGCCGCCCGCGCCCCACAGCGAGGTCGTGATGCCGACCGAGGACCTGCCCCGGCACACCGCCTTCACCACCGCCCGGGTCTGGGCCCGGCCGACGAACCAGTCCGGGACTTGAGCACGCGGAGGCGGAGGGGGGTCACCGGTGATCGCGGGCGGCCTCAGCTGCATCCACACCGCGGTTCCGGCCGCGATGACCGCCAGCGCTCCCAGGCCAATCACCCAGGGCCACGGATTGGTACGCAACGCGTCGAGCGGGCCGGGCCATCGAGCCGTGGCCGTGGCGGCGTTTCCAGCCAGCGCCAGCAGTACGGCCAGTGCGGCGGTCAGGCCACCGAGGAAGACCAGGCCCGCTTTCCACGACCACATCCGCACCGCTGCAACCCCCATGTCGTTCTCCCCGCGCGGACCATAGCCGCAGCCGCCCCGGCAACTCAGCAGAATCGGAGAACCCACAAGGCGTACCTGCCAGTCCAGTAGCAGGAAGCACGCTGTCTCGGCGTTCGAGAGAGGTCGTTCTGAGACGGCTGTGTCGGCGCCGTCGACCTGCAGACACTTGTCCTTGTGCGCCCGCCGCCTGAGTCCACGCGCCGCAGATGCAGCGGCACAGGCCAGTATCGGCTCCGCCCGCGCTGCGGCCGAGCCCAGAGCAGTGCGTTAAGCCCTGCCGAGTCGCAGAGTCCCGGACAGGTTCAGCACCAACCGCCCGCCACCGGTGATGAGGGCCTTTCCTAGCCGGACGGTTCCCAGGCGGCCACTACCCAGGGGCAGTGGGCGCGATCCACCGAGATCAGTCGGAGATTGTTGACGCGTCGGGAATCTCCGACGTATTGTTCGGTCATGCCTACAGACGTGTTCGGCGTGTTGGCCAACCCGGTGCGTCGCAGACTGCTCGAGCACCTGCGTGAAGGACCTCGCTCCACCGGCGAGCTGGCCGGGATGTTCGAGCTGGGAAGACCTGCGGTCTCCGAGCATCTGTCGGTGCTCCGCACCGCCGGGCTGGTGCGCGAGGAGCCGCGCGGCCGGCACCGCTTCTACCACCTCGAACCGGCCCGGCTGAGCGAGGTGAGCGAGTGGCTGCACCCGTTCGAGCACTACTGGCAGCAGCGCCTGGACGCGCTCGCCGATCTCCTGGACAAGGAAAACGAGAGATGACCGAGAACAACACGATCACCTACGAGAAGTTCCTGCCCCACCCCCCGGCGGCGGTGTGGAAGGCTCTGACCGACCCCGACCTCCATGCACGCTGGTGGGCCGCCGGCGACATCAAGCCCGTCGTCGGACACCGCTTCACCCTCGACATGGGCAGCTTCGGCAGCCAGCCCTGCGAGGTCACCGAGGCGGACGACCAGCGCCTGCTGGCCTACCGATTCGCCGAAGGGACCCTCGACACCACCATCACCTGGACGCTCCAGCCGGAAGGCGAAGGCACCCGCCTCGTCCTCACCCACGCGGGCTTCGACCTCGATTCCCCGATGGGCCGACAAGCCTACGACGGCATGGGCAAGGGCTGGCCGCGCGTCCTGGACCGCCTCGACGCCGCACTGAACGAGACCGCCTGAACGCGTCTTTTCCCATCGAGGGTGGTCGTGTCCCAGCGCGAGTCTCCTCCCACCCGTGATCAGAGCCGCGACGGGCACCGTCAGCGCGGGAGCGGCCTACCTTCCAGCTTTGAGCCCTTTACCCTTGGCGGCGGCACACTGAAGGCGTGGGCGACTTCCGAGGGGACCTCACGGTGATCGCTGACGGCGTTGAGTTCATAGCCGCAGCAGATCTACGGTCGTGGGTCGAAGAAGCAAGTCGCTGGCTTCGGTCCTACTACCGCGATTGTTGACGGTGGGACCGACTGGCACGGCACGCCGGGTTTCCCAGATGGTGAGAATGCGGCGTGGCTGTGACGGCGGCCGAGTCGCCACTGTTGCGGATGCCGGACGGGCGCGAAGCCCGCTTCGTGGTCAGCCGGGTGACCTCGAAACCGGGCGACTACTCATAGATGGGAGCGGCAGTCCGCAGCAATGCGTCTATGGCTGCGAACTTGACCAACCGGACAGTCCCTTGAAGCCGTGCGGCGGCCGGGGTTCCTCTCACCTCCGGTGCCGTTGTCGCCGCCCAGCCCGTCTTCGAGAGGGTCGGCCGCCCTCCGGAACAACACCCCCTCGAAGTTGCCGAACTGGGGCGTGGGGGCATGTGTGACGTGACTCCTGGGTGTGTACCAGCGTCTCGAAACTTCTGGAGCGAGAACAGAACATGTTGCCGCTCGTTCGCTACTCCATTCCCAGCCGTGATGTCATGCTTCCCGCCTCGCCCGAGCGGAGCATGACCGGCTCGGGACCGATCAGATCGGCTCCCAGCATTGCGTCGACACAATGCCGGCAGGGTTGTACCCCCATGCGGGCTCAGGAACGTGTTTGCGACCTCTGACGGGCGCTGAATCGCTGCCGGCGCCGGAGTCACGATGTGATGTCTTGTGTCATGGTCGGGCGATCCGCGTACCGACGAAGTGGTGTGGCTGTAGGCGCCTTTCACAAGTGCCGCACCGGTTCACAGGTGCCGAACGCATTCGGACTTGGCGGACCGGGTGTCGGAAGCGGCAGGATCGCCTCTGTGCCCTCCGTCCAGGAACTGGTGTTGGTCTTTGTTGCCGAACGTAATGTCATCGGCCTACGCTGCAGCACACCCTTGCCCGGTCATAAGCCCTGGAGCTCATCGTGCCCACACCCGCAAACGCGAATCTCACCATCGAAGCTGCCACCGCACTGCTGACGGAGGAACTGCCGCAGCTGGAAGCCCACCAACAGTCGCTGGAGAAGGACCTCGCTGCTGTTACCGAGCGGCTCGAGTCAGTCCGCAGCGCCCTCAGTGCGTTGCAGGCTCTTTCCGCAACCACCGTGCCGATGCCGCAGGTCGAGGCCGAACCGGACTTCGAGACTGCTGACGCCGATAAGCCTTCGGGCCGCGAAAGCGTGGCAGCAGTAGCGACCACCGACACTGGCCGTGAGGAGCCGTCATCGGCGCCAGAGGCCGAACAGCCTCTGGCGCCCGCTGCCGAAACCAAACCCCGGAGGCGACCCGCTTCGAGGAAGAAGACTGCATCCAAGAAGGCCCCCGCCAAGACCGCAGCGAAGACCCGCCGGACCAAGAGCACCGCGTCCTCTGCGAAGGCTGCGCCCGCGCAGAAGGCAAAGGGTGAGGCCCACTCTCCGGTCGAGGCGGCTGGGCTGACTGATCAGGTCGCCGCCGTGCTCGCCCGCCATGCGGCCGCCCCCATGCGTGCCCGGGAAGTCGCACAGATCCTGGGCCGCGACGAGTCCGCGGGTGCCATCAACACGGTGCGCAGCACTCTCGACCGGCTGGTCGCCACATCCCGTGCCCACCGTGCAGGCCGCGGCCTGTACCAGGCTCCGGGTAACTGACGCAGGCGGCCGGGCGCTGCACCGCCACTGACCAACGCCCTTGCACGTCTTTTCGAGATCGCCCCACCGCCGAGCGAGCCCCGCCGGAAAGATCGGGGCCGGGCCGAGCGCAGCCTTGGGGTCGAGCCTCCCACCGACTGCAAGGAGCTCGTCCACGTCTATGAGGGAAGTACCTGGGACGACTATCTGTACCTCCTGGAGCTTGGCTGCCCAACGAGAACTACGACCTCGTCGAACGGGCAGAGCACCGGGCCGAAGACCTGGAAGATCTGTGGAAATTCGAGAAGAAGCCGGCGGAACTGGAGGGGTCCCGAGTCATCCCCTGGGCAACCAAGGACAACGGAGAGTGCCTCTACTGGCTTGTTCGGCCAAGCCTTGAGCCGGACCAGTGGAGCGTCATGGTGAACGAGGCGCGCGGCGACCGATGGGAGCACTTCTCCGCATCCTGCACGCATTCCTCGCGTCTGCTCTTGATGGAGAGCTGCAGTCGAACATCGTCTCGTCCTGTTCCCGCGCGCTACACATGAGTTCCACCAACTTGGCGCGGTGTGACGACGCGGAACTCTGTCGGCCCCAAGGGCTTCGGAGTAGCGCGGATGACCCCGATTGCTGACGCTTGGATGCCTTTGAGGTTCTAACAGAAGCCGTTGATGGTGTGACTGTCGGCTTGTGTGCTCGTCGGTTTGTCCGTGGGGAGAGAGCAGTTCGGCGCCGTGGCGGTCGAATTCCATGTAGCCGAGCGCGTCGTTTCAGAGCAGGTCGACGCGGCCGTAGCTCGTTCACCAGTTTGGTGGCAAGGGTGTAGCGGACGCGATAGCCCTGTATCGCGGCTTCTGCACCCAGGGCGATGAGCGGGTGGGACTTGTCGGTGCCGGAGTCGCCGATCAGGCAGAGCAGCTGGCTCTTCTTGATCCACTCGCAGCTGGCGAGGGTGTTGACCACGGCGGGATCGATGTTGGCGTTGGCGTCGAAGTCGAAGGCCTCGAGTTATCTGGGGTACCAGTGAGGGCGTCGTGCAAAACAGCTGTTCAGGACGCTGCGGATGCGTCCTGAAGGTGGCAGAGGTTCAACCTTTGCCCAGGGCGGTTGCTCGATCGAGGTAAGTCGCTGTCGTGTTCGAGTAGTACAACCGTAGGATCACGCCATGACTGCCGATGCCCCGCTCACCCGAGAGTCGTTCCGGCGCCTCCATCCGATCAGCGCGCCCCGGCCGGTGTCTCAGTTGCCGGATCGTGTCTGGACCGACGAGGACTGGGACCGGATCCAACGCGGATATCGAGCCCGGGACATGGATGAGAAGTGGAACGTCTTCGTCGAAGGCGATGTCCTTTTCATGCACCGGAGTTGGACCGGTCACGGCGTCTATGAGGCGTCCTTTGCCCCCGTGACTGGTGGGGGCAGGAGGATCGCCTCTGCTGTGGTGGAGGCTGATGTGGAGCGCTATCGGAGCAAGGGCGACGAGTACGACCGTCTGATGATGGAACTGATCATCAGCGCCATCATCCTTGGAGAGCCCGCCGCCGACCTCCGGGCCGGTCTCGTGGAGTCGACTGCCCGGGCGCCAGGAAGGAGCGATCTTCCCGCGGGCGTGGTGGAGCACAGTGTTCTGGGCTTGCGCTCGGGATCGTAGGCTCCGCAGTCTGGCGAGTGTTCACAGCCCCCGGGCCATACGACTGCATCACGCGTGGCAAGCGCAGGATCTCGCCGTGTGCGGCGGCCAGTCGCTGTTCGGGCTCTTGGGCACGCTCGCGGTGGGTGTTGCGCTCACGACGAAGGGCTTCGGTCAGAGTATGGATAACCGTGCCGTCGTCGACCGAGGGGCACGCCGGTCCGCGGTCCGTTGCTGGCCGTGCAGGGTCTCGATGCGTCTCCGCAGGTCGGTGTGGGCATAGAGGAAGTCCAGGCTGACACCCGCCCTTCGGGCGACGGCCCGGAAGTTGATCTCCTCGCCCTCCTTGATCAGCCTTCGGATGCCCCCTCCGCCCGTTGGACGGCCTGCCGGTGCTTGTCCCGGGCGGCCTGCCGCAGGGCGGCGATCCGCCGGTCAGCAGGAGGCACGGCTTCCGGGACCGAAGAGCGCCTGCCGGGAAGCGATCACCCCCGACGGGAGAAGCGGTCGGAGAGTGCGGGATCGGCTCTGCTGAGGAGGTCTCCACAGGACGCGCCGGGGATGGGAGGCATACGGACGGACAGGTAATCATCGATCTCTCCCCCACCGTACGACCCCACGAACTCACGGCAGTCCGCTGGGAGTTCCAGCCGCGTCGTGCTGGTTCAACACCAAGGCAAGCGGCTACAGGGAGGACCGATACCCCGGCCAGCGCGTTGAGTCGTGTCTGTCAGTGGTGAGCAGGACCGTTGGGGCCGGAGATGGCGCCGAGCTGGGACAGGCCGTCGAGGATGTCGGTGCAGGTCCAGTACTCGACGAACCGGCCGTCGCGGACGCGCAGGATGTCGTTGCCGCTGAAGGAGATCTTCGTGCCGATGGGGGCGGTGGCCTGGGGGATGCCACCGGTGTAGGTGGCGCGCATGGTCCAGCGGGCGGAGATCAGGTCGCCGTCGACGATCGGGCCGAGGTCGACGGTGATGGTGATGTCGCCGAAGGTGGCCATGGTCTGCTCGATCTCGGGCAGCAGGCGCTCGGGGCCGGTGGTGGCCTCGGAGTCGGTGCCGTCCGGGCGGGCCTGGTGGACGACGAAGCCGGGGTCGAGGATCTCCTTGGCGTGGCTGAAGTCGCCGCGCCACATCTCGCTCCAACGGCCGTAGAGGACACGCAGATGCTCGGAGGTGTGGGTGGTCATGGGTTCTCCCAAGGGTCGTGCTACAAATTATCTGCACCGCACATTATCTGCGTGACGCAGATATAGATAGACACGAGGGTGATTCCATGTCAAACCGAACCCGTGAGGAGCTGGTCGAGGCGGTCACCGTGGCGGCCCGGCGCCACCACGCCGCCTACACCTTGTTCAACCAGGCCATGGCCGAACACCTCGGCCTGCACCCCACCGACCTCCAGTGCGTCAGCCTGCTCGCCCTGGAATCCGAGCCCTGCACCCTGGGCGAGATCGCGGAGCTGACAGGACTGACCTCCGGATCGGCCACCCGCCTGGTCGACCGCCTCCAGAAGGCCGGCCTCGCCGAACGCCGCCCCGACCCCCGTGACCGGCGCAAGATGCTCGTCACCCTCACCCGTGGCCGCACCCCCGAGATCGAAGCCGCCTGGGATGCCCCCGGCAAAGCCTTCGACCAGACGCTGGAGGACTTCACCGACGACGAGCTCACCGTGATCGAGCGATACCTGCGGCGCACCACGGACGTCGGCACCGCACAGACCGCACGCCTGCGTTCCGACTGACCCGACAACCACCCGGTCGCCCTCCGGGGGGCATCCGCACGCGAGCTTCAGAAACCCTGTTTTCTGAAGATCCCTCCCGCCGGGTCGTGGGACCCCTCCGAGCCTGTGTTGTTTCAGGGCTCACACAGGCGTACGGCGAGGGCGGCGATGTCGTCGTCAAGGCTTCCCCTGGTGTAGCGGAGAAGATCGCGGTGAAGGGCCGTGAGCAGTTGGCGGGGCGGCGTCGGGGGCTGTCGACGCATCCAAGCTGCCAGCGGGAAGAACTCGCCGTCGCGGGCGCGGGCCTCGGTGATCCCGTCGGTATAGAGAAGCAGCAGGTCGTCGGGGGCGAAGTCGAAGGTGTCGACGTTGTACTGATCACCGATCAGCTCCGCGAGGCTGAGCAGTGGTGAGGGGGTGGCCGGCTCGAGGACACGGAGTTTCCCGCGGTTCAGGAGCAGCGGCGGGGGATGTCCGCAGTTGAGGACGTCGATACGTCCTCCCTCGTGCGGGATCTCGACGAGAAGGGCGGTGGCGAAACGCTCCATCGGCCCCTCGGGGGGAAAGGCGGCGTTGTAACGGGTGCTGCTGGCGTCGAGCCTGCGTGCGACGTTGACCATGTCGGTCTCGTGGTAGGCCGCCTCCCGGAAGGCGTTGACGATCGCCGCGGCCGCCCCCACTGCCGGCAGGCCCTTGCCCCGCACGTCACCGATGAGCAGCCTCACGCCGTACGGCGTGTCGACCACCTCGTAGAAATCCCCACCGATGCGGGCCTCCGCGGCGGCAGCGAGATACAGCGACTCGACCTCGATGCTGCCGAAGCGGCGCGGCATAGGGCTCAGCACCACCTGCTGCGCCGCGTCGGCGACGAGGCGTACATGGAAGAGGGTGCGCTCTCGCTGGAGCCGGACATGGCTTCCGTACGCGGCAGCCACGGTCACCGCGATGATCCCCGCAGCCGTCCACCATGTCCCCAGATCGGGGAAGACGAGGCTGAGCCCGATCATCAGAAAGAGGCAGACCGTCCCGAGCAGGACCGTGGGGAGCACCGGCCACATGGCGGCGGCGAGGGCCGGCGCCGCGGGCAAGAGGCGGCTGAAGGCCAATTCCCGTGGCGTGGCGTATGCCAGGCTGGCGATGACGACGGTCAGGATGACCGGCGACAGCCTCACAAGTCTTCCCGGCCCGGGGCGCCTACGGAGCCGCGGCCGTCCAGACTCAATCACACTTCGCACAATATCTGCCCAGTGAGGGCATAGTGCGCATCTCTTCCAGCGCGCCGCCGATCATCAGCACCGGCCCAAGCAGAAGCTCACCAGCGCCGTAGATGGCCGTCGTCGCCGCGATGCGCTCGTCCGATTCAGACAACGCCCCCTGCCCGGGCTGCCGCAGGCGTGGGCGTCGGGGCCCGGAATCAGGTAGGGGATGAGCGATGCGGCCTGACAAGGCCGTGGGCCGTGTCCGCCTCCGTGTCGCACAGGCGGCAGGCCGCGGCGAAGGCTTCGGGCAGGGGCAGGCCGTGCTCCTGGGCCAGGATGAGCGGCAGCGTCTGGGCCGGGTGTTGAGCCGGTGCCGCTCCATGGGGAAGGAGTACACATCGTTGGTCCACCCCCACAGTCGTGCCGTGCCGTGGATCAGCTGACGGACCGGCTCGCAGTGGTGGACCGGGTCGGGCAGGTCGAGGCCCGCGCAGGGCTCGATGAGGGTGGCGAGGACGTGGCCGAAGCAGGAATGGCGGACCTCTGCCGGGCGCAAGTCGGCCGACAACATTGGTCTGTCGAGCGGCGGGCCGGATCATGAGCCGGCAGGGGCCGCAGCGGGGAAACCACCGCGGGGACCACGGTCCTCGAGGGCATCCGGGAGTCGGCGTCGAACGTGCCTGCACCGGCACGTCAGGAGCCTGACATATGGACGTGACCGGCAACGAACATGCGGGAGGTGAGAATGACCTGATGCATGCGCTGCCCGGCCCGGCGGAACGACGACGTCCGCTGCACCGGGCAGCGCGTCGCGCGAGCTCAGGAGTGCCAGACGTATGCAAGCGAACACAGACGACCCGTGGTCGGTGACCGGCCTCGACCCCATGGCCGGAAAGGTGCTGGAGCACCTGGTGACCGTCCCGTCGGCGGACGTCACCGAAGTGGCGGCGGCGCTCGGCGTGTCCCCGGCGGAGGCGGACCGGGTGCTCGGGCACCTCGCCGCGTCCGCCCTCGTACTGAAGACCGACGCCGCGCCGCCACGCTGGGCGGCCGGCCCGCCGCGCTCGTCGCTGGGCGCCCTGCTGGCCCGCCGGCGGGCCGAACTGGACCGGGCCGAGAGCATGGTGGCCCGCCTGCACGAGGTGTACGAGGTGGTGTCCGCGCCGCGTGCCGGACATCTGGTGGAGGTGCTGCAGAGCGCCGGCGAGGTGTCCGTACGCTACGGCCAGCTGCTCAAGGCGAGCACCGGCGAGCTGCTGCACTTCTCGAAACCCCCGTACGTCACGAGTCTGACGGTGACTCCGGAGGACTTGGGCCTGCCGCCCGAAGTGCGCATGCGGTCGGTGTACGAGACGGAGGGCTTCACCGACGTGCGCTCCCTTGCCACGGCCGTGTACGGGACCCGGCAGGGCGGCGAGCTGCGGCTGGCGGCGCGGCTGCCGGTGAAGCTGGCGGTCTTCGACCGGTCGGCGGCGCTGCTGCCGGTACGGGAGGAGGAACCGTCGTCGGGTTCCATGGTGGTGCACTCGCCCGCCCTGGTGACGGCCCTGGTGGAGCTGTTCGAGAACGTGTGGGAGCGGGCGGAGCCGGTGTCGCTGGAGAGCCTGGGCGAGGGGCCGGTGCCCGGGGGTGAGCCGGCGCTCTCCGGGCCGGACCTGAGGACGCGGGAGATCCTGCATCTGATGGCGACCGGGATGAAGGACGAGACGATCGCCCGTGTGCTGCGGGTGAGCCGCCGCACCGTGCAGAAGCACGTCAGTTACGTGGGCGCCGCGCTCGGCGCGCGGACCCGCTTCCAGATCGCGCTGATGGCGGCGGAGCGGGGGTGGCTGAAGCACGGGGCGTGACGGCCCGGCGCCTTTGACGGGCCGTCACGCGGTCCGGGGTCAGAAGGTGAGGCTCCACGCGTTCAGCCGGCCCGGCTCCAGGGTGAAGATGCCGGGCGTGCCGTCGGTGACCCGCAGCTTCCAGGTGCCCGTCGCGGCGACGGCGGAGGTGTCGACCGTGTACGTCTCGTTGAGGCCGGGGGCGATCACCCACGGGCCCCAGGGCTTGACGGGGATGACCGTGCCGTCGGGGGCGATCAGGTCAAGCAGCATGGCGTTGCCGAACTGATGATCGATGCTCACGGTGACCTTCAGATCGGCCGGGGCGTTGCCCGGTCGGCCCCGTACGAGCAGGGCGGACTCGGCAGTGCCGTTCTTCGGGATCGCGGTGAGGGTCGGGTTGACGAAGTAGTGTCCGCCGGACTCCACCGCGGTCCAGGTGAACGCCAGCGTCCGGACGTCACCGGCCGCGTTCGTGATGTCGATCCCGGTGTCGTAGGTACCGGCCTTCTCCGGCGTGCCGGTGATCCTGCCGGTGGCGGCGTCGATCGTCAGGCCCTTGGGCAGCGCCTTGGCGGTGAAGGAGAGCGCGCCGGGACGGGTGCTGACGGCGGTGATCCGGCGGTCGACCGGCTGGCCGACGGCCACGGCCTCGAATGGCGTCGGCTCGACGGCGATGTGGTTGACGTACCGGTTGCCGACGTTGACGGCCGCCCAGGCGTTGGCCACGGCCTCGTACGCGTCGCTCTGCGCGCCGTAGAGGTCCGCGGCGGCCTGGAGGGTCGCGGTGCGGGCGCCCTGGTAGTCGGTGCGGCTGGTCATGTAGACGGTCAGCGCGCGGTAGATCACGTCCGTGGCGTCGTGCAGGCCGATGCCCGCCACCGGCAGGCCGTCGTATGTGGGGCTGTCGTACGCGACACCGTTGATGGTCTTCGCGCCGCTGCCCTCGGCCAGTAGATAGAAGAAGTGGTCGCCGATCCCGGCCGCCATGTGCGACTCGGCCCACTTGGCGTCCGGCGACCAGTAGTCCATCGGCGTGTGGCCGTAGTACTCGCCGATCTTGGACGGGTGGTCCATGTACCGGATCGGTCCGCCGTTGCCGCGCAGGTCGGCCAGCTCGGCCTGGTGGTAGTCCGGCACGTCCTTCGGGTTGTCCGCGTGGAACTCCACCGCGGCGGCGATCATGTCGCTGATCGCCTCGTTGAGGGCCGGCGACTCGCCGAAGTCACCCAGCGCGGCCGTGGCGGAGGTGACGCCGTGCGCCATCTCGTGCGCGGTGATGTCCAGGGCGAGCACGGGGTGCAGGCCGTCGCGGCCGTCGCCGTAGCTCATGCAGAAGCAACTGTCCTGCCAGTTGGCGTTGGCCAGCGGGACCCCGAGCTGGGCCTGGTAGTGGACGCGGGAGTAGCCGCCGCGGCCGTCGTCGGCTATGCCGTTGCGGCCGAAGCGCTCCTTGTAGAAGTCCCACGTCGTCTGCATGCCGTGCGCGGCGTCCACCGCCGCGGTCTGGGGGTGCCGCGGGTCTCCGTCGCCCCAGACGTCGTCGTCGTCCGTCATGAGGACGCCGCTCCAGCTGTTGCTGGAGTCGAGCACGCGGTGTCCGCCGCGCTCGTTGTCGATCAGCGCGTACGTGCCGTCGTCCTGGCGGACCGAGCCGATCGTGACCTGCCCGCTGTACATGCCGTGGCCGTCGGCGGACTTCACGTTCTCGCCGTTGCCCAGCACGGTCTCGTCGGCGGCGTCGGTCACGACGTGCCGCTCGCTGGGGGAACCGTTCTTCTGGAGGCCGGTGACGACCGTCTCCCACGCCAGCTTCGCTCCGCCGTCCGCCAGCCACACGACCAGACGGGGCGCCTTGTCCGCGTTCCCCCTGGCGGTGCCCTGCTCCTTGGCCTTGCCCAGCGCGAGCTTCTTCGCGGCGGCGGCCGGCACCTTCGCCTCGGCCGTCGGCAGGGTCAGCTCGGCCGTCGAGGCGTAGGTGACGGTGCGGCCGGCGGGGCGCTCGTGCACGACCAGGTCGCCGCCGAGGACGGGCAGATCCGCGTACGTGCGCTCGTAACGGGTGTGCACCGAGCCGTCGGCGTCCTTGATCACATCGCGGGCGATCAGCTTCTCCCGGGCGCCGAGCTTCAGCGCGCGGGCCGTCTGCGGGCCGCTCTCGGTGGCCCGGTCGAGCAACTGGCGCCGCTCGCCGGGAGACAGCGGGACGATCGCGGCGCCCGGTCGGGGCGCCGCCTTGACCTGCGGGAGCGCTTTCGTGCCGGCGGCGCCCGTGGAGGTGTCGTCGGCGGAGACGGGCAGGGCCGTCAGCGCGACCGCGGCGGCCGTGATCGCCACGGTGGCGGCGAAACGGCGGCGGGGTTCTCTGGAGGAATTCACGTCCGGGATCTCTCTCTTCGACATAACCGCCGCAAGTCCCCGTACCTGCTGGTCAGGACACGTGCGGCCGCAAGCAGCCTTGCTCCTGGGGAAGCGACGGGGCAAGCCAACACATGGGGGAATGAGCGCAGTTGCGCAGATGCGCAGGGCCGGCGCCGCGCGGAGGAGCGCGGTGCCGGCCCCTGTCCCGGCGCCGCGCCTCGTGAGCGCGGCGCCAGGGATTCACCTCAGGCCGAACGCGCGGATCACCGTCTGGGTGACGCCACCGTCGCCGGGTTGTCCCGCGGTCACCCGCAGGGACACGAACTCCGCCCCGGCGGGAGCGTCCAGGCCCGTCCGCCAGACGCCCTTCTTCTCCTTCGCGGCGGCGCGCGTCCAGGTCCTTCCGTCGTCGTAGCTGATCTCGATCGTGCCGACGGCACTCTCGGCGGCACCGCCCACCACGGAGGGCGCGACGGAGAGCAGCGACCCGCGGCCGGCCCGGCCCTCCGCGTCGAGGTCCACCCCGTAGTCCAGCTGCACGAGCGGCACGGCCTCGGGCTCCGCGCGGGAGCCGGAGGTGAAGGCCCACTCCGTGTGGGTCTCGCTCGAGTACGGGGTGATGTCCGTCCGCCCCCGCGTGTCGATCACCAGCCGGTACGGCAGCTCCTCCGGCGGCAGTTCACCGGCGATGAGGATGGGGTGGTCGGTGAACTGCCTCAGCAGCGTGTCACCCCGGTAGAGCGAGATGGTCCCCCCGCCCGACCGGCCGGCGTGGGCCGTTCCCCCGTCGCCCAGCGTATCGATGGCGGCGTCCATCCAGTCCGTACCGCGGTGCAGCCTGTTGCTCTCGAGCAGCCGGGGCCGGTACACGGGACCGAACCAGCGGTCCTCCCGTACGCTGCCCGGCTCGTGGGCGATCTGGTCGGTCCTCATGGTGCCGATCTCCGGCAGTACGCCCTCCTGCTTCCACGACACCCCGTCGCCGGCGGAGACCCAGTCGGTGCGCGGGCCCGGGGCGACCGGTGCGGCCGCCGGCCAGGGGGCCGCCGTTCCGGGCGATATGTACGGCGGGTAGTCCAGCCGCCGCTCAGTGGTCCGCGCCCCGGCGGGCGGGGCGAACTCGAGGTCGAGCCGGGCGAGGTCGCCTGGGCCGGTGCCGGGCGAGGGGTCCTCGGGGACGCCGCCGGAGTGGTAGTCCGCCAGGTCGTACAGATACTCCGGAGACGGGTGGGCCTCGAGGGTGAGCCGTACGCCGTTCCTGTCCGCGATCCTCCCGATCAGCGCCTCACCGTTGTCCCGGGTCAGCGAGACGACCGGGATCGTGCCCTCGCCGTACACGTCCAGGGCGCGCCCGCGGCCCTCGTGGACCACCAGCAGCATTGCCGCACCCGCCGCACCGGCCGCCGCGGCCCGCTCCGCGGGGCTCACGGTGTCGCTGCCCCGGACGACCACGGCCTTCCCGCCGGCGGATACACCGGCGTACTCCTCCGGCGTACCGGTGCCGGCGAACACGGCGTCCAGCTTCGACGTACCGGCGGGCAGCGTCCCAGAGCCGGGCTGGACGAGCGCGTCGTCCACCTTGCGGCCCTCGTACGCCAGGGTCAGTGGCGGCTGCACGGCGCGGATCCGGGTGCCGAAGGCGAAACTGCCCTTCTCCGGTTTGCCGCCGGTCGGCACCGCCCACAGGCT
Organism: Streptomyces sp. OZ13; assembly: GCF_052068155.1. Taxonomy (NCBI): domain Bacteria; kingdom Bacillati; phylum Actinomycetota; class Actinomycetes; order Kitasatosporales; family Streptomycetaceae; genus Streptomyces; species Streptomyces sp. OZ13. Next base: position 28,500 of record NZ_JBQHCZ010000025.1, read on the forward strand.
GTCGTACACGGGTGACGGGAACGTCACGTCGTACAGGGCGCTCCAGTCCGGCACGGGCTCGGGGGACGTCCAGTTCCGGAAGATGTCGATCCGGCTCTGCGCGATCGTGTTCTTCCCGGGAGTACGGACCTCGATCCGCCGCGCCCGCGACGCGTCGAACTCCACGGTCCGGTCCCCGGTCAGCTCGACCTCGGGCTCCACGAACGCCACCTGCCCGAGCGAGTGCGGGCCGTTCACGCCCTCCACCTCGGTGAGGCAGAAGACGGTGTACGAGCCCGGCGGCAGCCGTCGCGCGACCTTGCCGTCGATGGCCTGGAGGATCCACGAGCCCCCGGCGGCGCCCCGGATGTAGACGTAACCGTCCAGCGGCCGACCGGACCGGTCCTTCAGACCGACGGCGAGCGTGTGCCGCTCCGCCTCGACCGAGAAACCGGCGGCCGTGTACACCGGTGTGCCGTTGTGGCGGGCCGTGACCCGGGCGCTGTACTGCCCCGGCGCGAGCCCGCGCGGATCGGCCACCAGCGCGACCCGCGCAGTGCCGTGCGCGGGCACGGTGATCTGCCCGGCGCCCAGGGAGAAGTGGTCGCCGGGCTCGACCGCCAGGTCCAGCGTGACCGGGGCGTCCGACGCGTTGGTGTACGTGATCTGCCGCTCCAACGACGTTCGTTCGGCGCCGTGCCGGACGAGCCCCGCGTCCACCGAGCCGGTGGCGAAGACCTCCCCGTAGTACGCGTTCGGCACGCTCAGCCGGCCGGTGCCCGCCTGGTACGGGGTGTACCGGGGCGTCGGCACGGTGGTGCTCATCAGCGCGTCCTTGAGCTGCCGCGCCGTCCACTCCGGGTGCTTCTGGGCCAGCAGCACGGCGGCGCCGGCGACGTGCGGCGTCGCCATCGACGTACCGCTCTGCGTCGTGTAGTAGCCCTCGCCGTACTCCGTGAACTGCGAGCGCGCCGCGAGGACGTCCACCCCGGGGGCGGTCAGGTCCGGCTTCAGGCCGTCGTCGTCCTGACGCGGGCCGAGGCTGGAGGTGGCGGCGAGCTCGTCCGAGCCGTCCACGGACCCGACCGTGAGCGCCGCCTCGGCGGTGCCCGGCGCGCCCAGCGTGTACGCGCCCTGCTCCCCGTCGTTCCCGGCGGCGACCACGAACAGCGCGCCGGTCTCCTCGCTCAGCCGGTTCAGTGCCTGGCTCAGCGGATTGTCCTGGCCCCGGTGGGCCGAGTTGCCGAGGCTCATGCTGATCACCTTGGCGTGCTCGGTCCGCGCGGCCCACTCCATGCCCTTGATGATCCAGGAGTCCTGGCCGACGTTGCGGTCGTTGAGAACCTTGCCGACCAGCAGGTCGGCCCCGGGCGCGACCCCCTTCTCCGTACCCCCGGATGCGGCGCCCGTCCCGACGGCGGTCGAGGCGGTGTGCGTTCCGTGCCCGTAGCGGTCGGTGACCTCCTCGCCGGGCACGAAGCTCTTCGCCGCGACGATACGGTCCTTCAGGTCCGGGTGGGCGGCGTCCACTCCGGTGTCCAGGACGGCGACCCGCACGCCCTCCCCGGTGCCGCCACCGGCCCAGGCCGCCGGTGCGCCGATCTGCGCGGTGCTCCGCGCGAGTGTCCCCCGCGCCCTCCCGTCGAGCCACACCCGTTCCACGCCGGCGGCGAACGCGGGCTCCCGCTTCTCCCTGTTCTTGTCCGTGAGGGCCGACCAGAACGCGGCGGCCTTCGACCGCCGGGCGCGCACGGCCTTGCCATGGATCACGGGCAGGTTCAGCGTGGTCTCGGCCCCCGGGAGAGCCGGGGCCGGCTCCGGGTCCTTCCCGTGCGTGACGATCAGCGGCAACGAGGCCGTGTGCGCGTCGTCGTACCCCTGGGCCACCAGCCCGGTGACGTCGAACAGTTCCTTGTCGAGCCGCCCGTCGGCGATGTAGGGCACCGCCTCGTCGGGATACACGTGGACGCCGCCGTCCTCGTGGCTGACGCGTACCGACCCCGTGGCCCCCGGCGCCCGCCGCACGCTCACCCCGGGCGGGGCTCCGCCGGTCCCCGGGGTGACCGTCACCTTGTCGCCGGTGATCAGCGTGACGGTGACGGGCGGCGCGGACCGTCCATCGGCCGCTGCCGGCGCCGGCCGGGACGGCGGCGCCGTGTCATGGGCGGCGGAGGGAGCCGCCAGGGTGGCGAGGACGACGGCGAGAGCGGCGGCCGACGCGACGGCCGGTCTTCGGGAAGGGGGAAACCTCATGGCGCCTCCGGAGGCGACGGCCCGGCGGACCGCGGCCGAGTGGCCGTCGTTCCGGCGGGGCTGCGGTAGGGATACAAGACCGCGGGTAAAAGCGGTACTGGGCCTGCACTTTCGCGGCCCCGGACGCCGCGCGGCAAGAGAAACCGAAGTCCACAACGCGCAGTTGCGCAGGTGGGAACCTCACCCCGCCGCACTGGGCCGCAGACCACCGGCACCGTTGTGGTGCCGCCGCGGTGCGCCTACGATGCGAGGCCGGCCGAGGAGCCCGCGACCAAGACGCCGGGAGACACCTGCGCGGCGCGCGGAACTGGACGAACTCGAAGAACGGCTGGCCGAACAGCTCACGGAAGTGCGGGCCGAGCGGGACCAACTCGCCGTCGCCGAACGTGTCCTTGAACGAATGACGGGGCAGATCGCCGAGGAACGCGCCTCAGCCCGGCCTGTGCCTGAGCAGGAGGCCGGCCGGGCGGTGATGCTGGTCCCGCACCGCGAACGCGGAGTTCTCCGCCGCCGTGGTCGTAGCGGGCGGGTGGCCCGTCGGGGCAGGGTGCGGGTGCTGATCTGTCGAAGCGTCTGGTTCCTGATGAACTCCGGGAACGGGACGTTGGCCAACTCGGCGTCCGGCGGATCGCTCCACACCTCGTCGTGCCAGCCGCGGGACTCGACCGCCTCGCGGGCGTCGTACTCCGCCTTGGTGCGGGTGTTGGTCAGTGCGTCGGTCAGGGGCTGCCAGTTGGAGCGGCCGAAGCGCCACCAGATCGGCCCGTGCGGGCCCTTGGCGCGCAGGTGCTCAAGGTGGGTGGCGATGACGGGGACGGTGTCGGTGTAGTCCCACCAGCCGCCCTGCTGCTCGCCGTCGACGGGCGGCTGCCAGCCGGTGTCGGTGTGCCAGTGGCCTTCCCAGCAGGCACGGGAGGCTTCCTTGATCTTCTTCATGCGGCGCATCCGCGCCTCCGGACCGACGTCCTTGGTGAACACCAAGGCGACCGGGGGGTAGCCGCCGCGGCCGGATTCGTCCCACAGCGTCGTCCACAGCGGGATGTCGCGGCCGCGGTGGTCCTTGACCTGCCGGCGGAAGAACGCGCGGTCGCCGACGATCTTCTGGGCGACGACCTCGGCCGGCTCGGTGTGGTTGTCGACCTCCACGACCAGCACCGGCATCTCGTCCTCCGGCGCGATGAGCACCGCGTCCGAACGCAAGGAGCCCTTCGCCGGGGCGGTGAACGTCCCCGCCACCGGCAGCGACACCTCCGTCTCCCGCCCCGCAGATGCCCAAGCCCCTGCGGCCGCACCGGCAGCACCCGCTGGCGGCCTGGCGGTGCGGCGGCGACCGGCTTCGTCGGCAACGGCGGCGACTGGCGGAACGCGTCGATCGTGTCGGTGACCGCCAGGGCGTGCGCGGCACCGGCCTTCGCCGCATCCCGCGCCGTGCCGCCCATCTCTCGTACCTCGCGCCCGAGCTCGCTCGCCGCCGCCGCCAGACCGGCCGTCGTCAAGTTCCACAGATCGTGCCGCACCGGCCTGCCCGACGGGCCCGGGCGAACCGCCCGGCCGACCGACTCCGCCGGCCCGGCATGGCGCAGGTCCTTGCACGCGTTGCGGACCGTCTGCACATCCGCCGTCCCCGGCAGCACCAGCTGCCGCAACTGCTCGGCCGTGGCGACCTTCACCACCCCCAGCGCCAGCAGCACCAGCGCCCGTGCCCGACCCGTCGACGGGCGAAGCGGGATGACGTTATCGGGAGTCAAAGCGGGCTTCGCTGACGCGCTCCACTCGATCCCAACTCTGGGATGTCGCTGTCGATAGCCGCGAGGCGGCTGCCGCAGGTCGGGCAAAAGCCGCGTTTCGCCTCGCCTTCGAAGGTCTCGTACCAGGTTGGCTCGCCGCCCTCATCGGCCCAGGTGACCGTCTCGAATCCCACCCACCACATCACGGGTGCGCCGCCGATCTTCTGACAGTGCGGCAGACACAGGTGTGGGGGAAGACGGCCGGACCTCGGGTGGTGAAACGGATGCGGCCACACAGGCAGCCGCCGATACGTTCCCCTGCTGTTTCGGCTCCGTGGGCATCGGCGGCGGGGGTGGCCTTCACCAGGTGAACTCCCGGGCACGATGGGCAAGTTGGGCAGATCACTGTGCCATCCCTTCCGTGATCGTCAGGAACCTGTCGGCAGTTCTGACGTGACCTTGGCCGTGTGAGCCGATTGCCGAGGCATCAGCCCTCTGCCCTGCTGTATGTCGGCATACACATAGATTCACCAGATGGTGTAGATCAACCGTTATCTGGCAGTCTCGCCGTTCTTCTGCGCTGATGCTCGGAGAGCGCCCGTCGCCATCCGGGGAGCGTTGTCCGTGACCTGGGCATGCCCAGCCGCACGCACCATCCGAACAACAGAGACGAGTCACCGTGCACTTGACTCCGCATGAGCAGGAACGCCTGCTGATCCATGTCGCGGCCGACGTGGCCGGCAAGCGCCGCGACCGGGGGCTGCCTTTGAACTACCCCGAGACGATGGCCCTTTTGACCGTGCACGTCTTCGAGGCGGCACGCGACGGTAGGACGGTCAGCGACATCATGGACTCTGGCCGGCGGGTGCTCACCCGTGACGACGTGATGGACGGCGTCCCGGAGATGATCAAGAACGTCCAGGTGGAGGCGACCTTCCCGGACGGCACCAAGCTGGTCACCATCCACGACCCCATCCCGGAGGCCACGGAGGAGCCCGAGGTCTACCCGGGCAAGGTCGAGCACCCCCAGCCACCCCGCAAGCCAGGCTCCCCGGTCGACTGCGACGACAGCGGTAACTCCTCCGCAAGCTGCGACGAGGAGGACGACACAGTCTCCCGGTACGACGCGATCTGCTTCAACGTACATCTCGACGGGGACCCGCAGGGCGTCAGCCTGCAGACGGACGCCACCACCTTGCCGGGGCCGGGCAAGACGAAGATCAAGGTGAAGAACGAGTCGGACCGTCCCATCCAGGTCGGCTCCCACTATCACTTCGCCGAGGTCAACCCAGGGCTGAAGGTCGTCAGCATCGAGGTCCCCGCCGGTCAGACCGTCCCCCAGAACCGCAGTCTCTGGAACTGCGACGCGGCAAGGGGCCGACGGCTCAACATCGCCGCGGGCACGTCCGTGCGGTTCGAACCGGGCGACGAGTGCTGCGTGGAACTGGTGCAGATCCAGGGTGAAGTCACGGCGGACGGCAGCGACACCAGCGATCTCACCAAGATCCAGGGACTGCGCGAAGGGATCGTCCGATGAGCAATCCGCAGGGACGAGGCCGCGGCCAGGCGAAGCCTGAAAAGGCCCGGTCGAAGCCGAGCAATGAGCTGACGCGGGCGGATTAGACCGCGCTGTACGGGCCGACCACGCGGGACAGGGTCCGGCTCGCCGACACGGACCTCACGTTGGAGATCGAGGCCGACTGGAGCGGCGGCCCTTCGTACAGCGGCAATGAGATGATCTTCGGCGGCGGCAAGGTGATCCGCGAGTCGATGGGGATGTCGCACCTCGCCAGGGACGGGCGGAACAGCAAAGGCCACGCCACCGACCACAGGCCGGTGGACACCGTCATCACCGGCGCGCTGATCCTCGACTGGTGGGGCGTGGTCAAGGCCGACATCGGCATCCGCGACGGCAGGATCGCGGCCATCGGCAAGGCGTACAACCCCGAGACGATGGATCCGATCCCGAGCAACAGGTTCGAGATGCCGAACCGTACGACGGTCGGCAATGCGGTGCCGGTTCCGGTGACGCCGGAGAGTTTCGTGGTCGGGCCGAGCACCGAGGTCATCTCCGGCAACGGGCGGATCCTCACCGCGGGCGGCGTGGACACCCATGTCCACTTCATCTGCCCCGAGGAGATCCACGAGGCTCTGGCCTCGGGCGTGACCACCCTGATCGGCGGCGGCACGGGGCCGGCCGAGGGCAGTACGGCCACCACCGTGACACCGGGCGCGTGGCACATCAGGCGGCTCTTCGAGGCGCTGGACGGGTTCCCCGTCAACATCGGCCTGCTCGGCAAGGGCAGCACGATGAACAAGCACGAACTCAACGCGCAGGTGGACGCCGGTGCCTGCGGCTTCAAGGTCCACGAGGACTGGGGCGCCACGCCCGCGGTGATCGACCGGGCCCTGGACGTCTGCGAAGAGCGCGGTGTCCAGCTCGCGCTGCACGCCGACTCACTGAACGAATCGGGGTTCCTGGAGAGCACGCACGCAGCCTTCACGGGCGACGCCCGGGACGCAGATGGGAAGTTCACGGCGAAGGAGGCACGCTCCATCCACATCTTCCATGTCGAGGGCGCCGGCGGCGGTCACGCACCCGACATGATCGAGCTGGTCAAGGACCCGAACGTCCTGCCAGCCTCGACCAACCCGACGCGTCCCCTGACGGTCAACACCGTCAAGGAGCACGTCGACATGATGATCGTGTGCCATCACCTCAACCCGGAGATTCCGGCGGACATGGCCTTCGCCGACTCCCGGATCCGGCCGTCCACCATGGCCGCGGAGGACCTCCTCCACGACATGGGCGCCATCTCCATGATGTCCTCCGATGCCCAGGCGATGGGCCGCATCGGCGAAATGATCATGCGGACCTGGCAGACCGCGCACGTCATGAAGTGCCGGTACGGGGCGTTGAAGGAGGACCTCGAAGCCGCGAAGGTCCGCACGATCACCGACGACACGGACCACTCCTTCAACGACCAGCAACTCCAGCCGAACGACAACTTCCGCGCGCGCCGGTACGTTGCCAAGTACACGGTGAACCCGGCGATCACCCACGGCATCGCCAAATACGTCGGCTCCGTGGAGACCGGGAAGGTCGCCGACCTGGTGCTGTGGGAGCCGAAGTTCTTCGGCGTCAAACCGCACATGCTCCTCAAGAGCGGCCAGCTCGCCTACGCGCAGGTCGGCGACGCCAACGCGTCGATCACAACGCCGCAGCCCTACCTGCCGCGCCCGGTCTGGGGCTCCACCGGCCGCTCCCCAGGGAGGAACTCGGTGAACTTCGTGGCTCCCGGGGTGGCCGGCAGCCTCAACGGAGACGGCACCAGCAGTAATCCGGGTCTCGGCCTCGACAAGGACTTCGTGGACATCACCAGCACCCGGCAGGTCACGAAGGCCGACATGAAACTGAACGACACGGTTCCCGACAGCCTCGAAGTCGACCACAACAGCTTCGAGGTCACCATCGGCGGTGCGACGACGAGTGACGCCCGCACCGAACTCAATGGGGCGACCGTACCGCGCTCCTACGTCACCGAAGTCCCCCTGGCACAGCGGTACTTCCTCTTCTGAACGGCCACCTGCCCGGCCGCCCCGAGGGTCCTGGCGGGCCGGGTGTGCCCGCCCGGGCCACCGCGTCACCATCCGCCCCTGCGAAAGGTCAGCCGCTCACCCATGAGCCGCGCAGCCCTGCTCCTCCTGGCCGACGGCCGCTTCCCCGCCGGCGGGCACGCCCATTCCGGCGGCGTCGAAGCCGCCGTCGCCCACGGAGCCGTACACGACACCCACAGCCTGGAGACGTTCTGCCGCGGACGTCTGCACACCACCGGCCTGACGACGGCCGGGCTGGCCGCCGCGGCCGCCGCCGGAATCGACCCGCTGCTGCTGGACGACGCCGCCGACGCACGCACCCCCGTCCCCGCACTGCGTGCCGTCGCCCGCAGGCTTGGCCGGCAGATGATGCGCGCCGCCCGTGCCACCTTCCCGTCAGAAGACCTGGAACTGCTGGCCGCCGAACGTCCCCAGGGCGCCCACCAGCCCATCGTGCTGGGCCTGGCAGCCCGGGCCGCCGGGCTCACCCCACTGGACGCCGCCTACGCCGCGGCGTACGAGAACGTCGGCGGCCCGGCTACGGCAGCGGTGCGCCTGCTGAGCCTCGATCCGCTCGACGCCTCAGGGCTGCTGGCCCGCCTCGGCTCCGACACTGACGCCGTCGCCACCGCTGCCGCCCAGGCCGCGGACCGCGTCACGGCCGAGGGCATCGACGTCCTGCCGTCGGCGTCCTCGCCGCTGCTGGACATCACCGGCGAACAGCACGCCGCCTGGACCGTCCGGCTCTTCGCCTCCTGAAACCTTCCCTTCCTTTCCCACCTGGAGTTCTTCGTGCACCTCGACCACCCCGGGACCATGTCGCAGCGCCACACCCACAGTGCCGAGCCGCTCCGCTCCGACGGCAGCCGCCGCGCGCTGCGCGTCGGTCTGGGCGGCCCCGTCGGCTCCGGCAAGACCGCGACCGTCGCCGCGCTCTGCCGCACCCTGCGCGACCGCTGGCCCATCGCCGTCGTCACCAACGACATCTACACCCGCGAGGACGCCGAGTACCTGCGGCGCGAAGCCGTCCTGCCGCCCGAGCGCATCACCGCCGTCGAAACCGGTGCCTGCCCGCACACCGCGATCCGCGACGACATCTCCGCCAACCTGGAAGCCGTCGAACACCTCGAGGCAACCCTCCACCCGCTCGACCTCGTGCTCATCGAGTCCGGTGGCGACAACCTGACCGCCACCTTCTCCAAGGGCCTCGTCGACGTGCAGATCTTCGTCATCGACGTGGCCGGCGGAGACGACATCCCCCGCAAGGGCGGCCCCGGCATCACCACTGCCGACCTCCTCGTCATCAACAAGACCGACCTCGCCCCGCACGTCGGCGCCGACCTGGACACCATGGCCATCGACGCGAAACGACAGCGCGGCGACCTGCCCGTCATCTTCACCAGCCTCACCACCGACGACGGCATCCGCGACGTCGCCGACTGGATCACCGGCCACCTCACCCAGTGGCGCGCCGGGGCAACCGCATGAGCCGCTCACTCCGACTCGCCGCCACCCGAACCACCTCCGGCCCCGGCATCTCCTCACCCGCTGCCCCGGAGCCCGCCGGACACCCGGACGGCGTAACTGCCACGGCCTGGATCCGGGCCGCACACAACGGACGCGTCACCACCCTCCCGCAGCTGCGCAGCGACGGCCCCTTCCACCTGCGGCGCCTGCGCACCCACCGCAACGCCGCCACGGTGGGGATCATCGGCGCGATGAGCGGACCCCTCGGCGGCGACCGTCTCACCCTCGACATCACCGCCGAGGACCGGGCCGAGCTGGAGGTCACCACAGCCGCCGCCACACTCGCCCTCCGCGGCCCCACCAGCGACGCGGCCACCTACGCTGTGCGCCTCACCGTCGGGGAGCACGCCAGCCTGCGCTGGCTTCCACAGCCGCTGATCAGCGCCGCCGGCAGCAACCTGCACCAGACGTACAACGTCGAACTCGCCGCCACCTCACGGCTGACACTGCGAGAAGAGCAACTGCTGGGCCGGGCCGACGAGGAACCCGGCCACCTCGTCAGCCGGATCCTGGTCCACCGCGCCGGACGCCCGCTGCTCGACCAGCACACGGCATACGGGGCACCAGAACCCGGCTGGGACGGCCCGGCCGTACTGAACGGACACCGCGCCGTCGGCCAGCTCCTCATCGTGGACCCGCGCCTCGACCACCGACGAGACCCCGTGCTGCTCGGCAAGGCACCAAGGACGGGTGCGCCGTCCTCGCACCACTGGCAGGCGGCCCGGCACTGCTCGCTACCGCCATCGCACCCACGACCTCACGACTGCGGAACCTGCTCGACGAGGCATGCGCACACGCGCTCGCCCGCTCATGCGGATAGGCGTGCGCGGCCGGGCGACGCAGGCCCCGTATCCAAGGTTGCGGACGCTGCTGCGGGCGGTCGGGGACGCCCCGTACGAGGCGGACGCGGCCGGGGACGCGCGGTTCTGCCTGCCCGATCAGGACGGCGGGGAGCGGTGGCTGCGGCTGGAGGAGATCGAGTGGACGGCGCGCTTCACGCCTCAGATGCCGCCCGCTTTTCGTCGGCGGAAGTGCCTGTGTGATCACGGTTGCAGGCGAGCGACGTGGTCGGGGTGGTTTCTGGTGCGGCGGGCTTCCTTCATCTCCGACTCATACAAATGATCTTTTCCGTCGACGAGCTGGTTACGGAGGTCCTCCTCGAGCGTTTGAAACGGCCGGTAGTACGTGCTGTTGTAGGCCTCGATAATCTGAAATGTCCAGTGGCCGGGGATGACATTGCGGCCGAGGATCTCCTCCTCCACCCGCTTCGCCTGCTCCGCATGACCGGCCTCACGCAGCAGACGAACCGCATCGTCCAAAATCAGGTCAGCGGTGCCCGTCAGTTGATGGAACTCGTACAATGCGCCGCGGGCCCGCTCCGTCGTCTCCAGCGCCTTGGACAGCGCTCCCAACGCTTCCACCGTCGAGTCGGACACACCTTTGGGTCGCTGATGCTCAGCATCAGGCTGCTGCAAATGGTTCGTCACGTCAGGCACTGTTCCCCGCTCTACTACTTCGGTACGGAACTTCGCTCGGTCGGCGGGTGCTGAGCCCGTCCGATCCCCGCACCGACGCCTGTAGCCGCTCCGCAGGGACTGCGTCATCCGGCCCGCCGCCATGACCTGGCGAGGACGCCTTTTCACACCACTGTGGCGCGGCTCGTGGCAACGGTGATCGAACACATCGAAGACGAAGGAAGAAGGACGGCGCTCCCCTCCTTCAGACGGCCGTACCGGACTGAGGGGGCACCCTGCCCTTCCCGGCAGGCAGCCGCTGGACCTGGTCCGCACCGACGAGCTGGTCATGGCCCCGGTGTGCCAGTCCTCGACGGCGCCCCACCGCTCGGCGAACGCGGCGACCCGATGCCCGAGGACGTCGCGGCGTTCGGTGATGCTCAGCCAGCCGGCCCGGCGGACCATCTCCGTCGGCTCTGCGGGGGCGGGGCGCAGCAGCGGGGCCGGCACCGCGCCGAGGACGAGGTGGGTTCCGTCCCCGCCCTCCGCCTGGTTCTTGCGGAGCTCGTCGATGCTGCGGGTGGTCTCGGCGTGGCCGCGGCGGCGGACTTCGCGGGCGAGGTACCAGCACACCTCGGCCGCCGGAGATCCGTCCGGCTCGTCCGCGGCGAGCTCGGTCAGCGCTGTGACCGGGACGACGATGTCGTGCGCGGGCACCATCGCCGGCGGTGCGCCCGGGCGCCGGGCGGCGATCGCGTCGCGGTCGCGCAGCGCGTGGAACCAGTACGGTGCCGGCTGCCCGAGGGCGGCCGCCAATTGGGCCCAGGTCGTGTCGTACACCTCGCCGGCCCCGTCGAGGTCGCAGGCCACGAGCTGAGGTACCTCCGGCTGTGTCACCTGGACCCGGGTCTGCGCCGCGACCACGCACGCATACCGGCCGGCCGGCCGTGCCCCGTGACGCTCGCGCAGGGCGCGCACAGCCGTCTTCACAGCCGCGCTGCCGTCGTTCATCGCGTGCACCAAGGCGATCCCGCCCCGCGGACTCTCCCGGCGCAGCACCGCGAACCGGTCGACGAACTCCGCTCCGTCGAACACGGCGTCGCCCGACGCCTGCTGCAGCCACCGCCCCTCACCTGCACCGCCCTCGTCGTTGTCGCCGTGCGCTGCGCTTCGTGTGAACAGCCCCACGCCATCCCCTCCCCCACCTCACCGGCACGTTGTCCACCCGGCCGGGGCGCCGGCCAGGATCGCGTACCGCGGAACCGGCGCTACTGGTCGAGGAGATCATGCGGAGGCTCCCTCTCGTCCCTGCTGCATGACCGTCGCGCGGGCGGTCGCCCGGGGCTCAACTCAGCCGAATCGTCCCGCGACCCGGGCCCCGCGTGCCGGGCGGCGGCGTTGTAGCGTGCGAGCGAGAGGCCCGTCTTTGACAGGACACGCGGCCGGGCGGTTCCGCTGTCGATCGCACGTTACGCGGAACCGCCACCTCCCTCCCAGAGGGCGACCCGCGATGTCACCCTCGCGGCGACCTCTCGCAGAACATGGGGCGACCCTTGAGAGGGCCTCAACAGCTCCCTGCCGAGCGCGTAGGCGCCCGGCGCGGCGAATGCTTCGGGCCAACCGACCGCGCCGAGGCGACCTGCCTCGTACGGGTTCACCTTTCGTCTGTAGGGGTGGCAGCGCTCGTCAGACGTGCCGATGGGAGCGCCTGCCTCCGGTGAAGAGCCGGTAGAGGGCGAGCAGGATCAGGGAGCCGACGATCGCCGCGATCCACGTGGAGAGGTCGAAGAAGCCGTCGATCGAGTCGACGCCGAAGATGACCTTGCCGAGCCAGCCTCCGAGAAGGCCGCCGACGATGCCGATGAGCATGGTGATGATGAGGCCGCCGGGGTCCTTGCCCGGCATCAGAAGCTTCGCGATCATTCCGGCGAGCAAGCCGATGAGTATCCAGGCGATGATGCCCATGATGATCCTCTCCCGGGATGTATGGCTGAGTAATCATCTACTGCGCCGTGCAAGCGGATCCAAACCTTCCGGTCGGGCCACTGAGTGGCGCAGTCACCGACAGGACAGCAGAGCGTGACATCCCGGCGCCTGTTGAGGGCTTCGGCATGACGTAGGGAGCCTCTGCGCGGCATTGCTTTGGCGGGCTGCCGTGCCGAGCTCCTCTTGCCGGTCGATGGACTACCGCCCTATGCGAGGCATTCCGCGAGCGCGCTCGAAGATGTCGCCCGAGCGCTTCGGCCGACCCCCACTGGCCGAACGTCCCCGACGCGCTGAACCTCGCCCGACGGGTGCGCTGGACGCGCGGCAGGCGCACGCTGAGAGGCATGGATGACGACGCCCCGATCGTCGTACACCGGCTTTCTTACTGAGGTATTCGGGTTGTCGTCGGATAGTGACGGTTGGTGATCCCTGCGGGATGCCGGTGAGGTGAGGTATCCGGAGGGTGGGGGCCTGACCGCTGAGCGTCGGGCGCTTCGTGAGGGAATCCGGCTTCAGGCCGGCGAGAGGTTCGCGGCGGGTGGGAAGACCGGGGTGATCACGAAAGAGCTGCGAGTGCGTGCGGTCGGTGGAACGCTGGCGCCGTGCCTGGCGCGAGGGCGGCATGGAGGCCTTGCGCTCGACGGGCCCGGCGAACTCCCCGACCGTCACCGATGCCCAGTTCGCCGTGCTCGAGGAGGAACTTGGCAAGGGACCGTCGGCGCACGGCTTCGAGGACGAACGCTGGACTCTGGCCCGGGTTCAGAAGGTGATCAGCCGGCGTCTGCGGGTGAAGCTGTCTGTGGCCACGGTGTGGCGACTGCTGAAACGGCACGGCCGGTCCTGGCAAGCACCTGCCCGCAGAGCCCTCGAGCGGGACGAGCACGCGGTGGAGCTGTGGAAGAAGGAGGTGTGGCCCCGGGTAAAAGGCTCGCGGCGGCATCCGGGGCCTGGATTGTCTTCGAGGACGAAGCCGGCTTCTCAATGACGCCGCCCCGTGCCCGCACCTGGGGCCGACGCGGACACTCCCGTCATCCGCGTGCGCGGCCGCTCCCGCCGCCGGACCTCGGTCGCCGCGCTGTGCTGCCAGCGGCTGCAGGCCGTGGCGTGTAAGGAGTGCTTCTCGATGTCCAGCACCCGGTTGTTCCTCCCTCCTCGACGCCTCGACCGTCCGTGCCGCTGCGGCACGACCCGACGCGCAGGACCAGAATCAGCCTGTGAAGGCGGGGAGCACGAGCTGGTACGTCCCGTAGTTCATGAACCCCGCGATGACGGCGGCGACCATTGAAACGACGAGCATGAGCACCCTGTCGCCCGTCGCAGGGCAGACGGCGGCGTACGCGGGGTTTTTCGGGTGGTAGGCGATCCGGACAGTCTTCCCCTTGTTGTGGCCGAGGATGTAGCGGGTCACGCCGTCGGTGGCCGAGAACGCGTGGACGGTGTCGCCGTCGTCCTCCCGGAACACCTGCCGCCCCTCCACAGTGATGCCGTAGCGGGGCAGGTACCAGTCCCGCCACACCATCGCGAACAGCATCACAACGAAGTAGGAGCAGGCCACGCCCGTCGCCCCGAGCAGCAGCGTCGCGATGGCCCGACTCCAGTCCCCGCCCAGCACACCGACGACGACGGCCAGGGCTGCGATGGCCGCGCAGCCGGTGTACATCAGCCGGATGCCGTGGGAGGGCAATCCGACTTGGACCAGGTTCTCGTCCGCTTCGTCTTCGCCTTCGTCGCCGATGACCAGGCTCCGGATCACGACAAGCGTGGAGCCGTCGACTGTCTCGTCGTCCGCGGTCTGTTCCGGCAGAGCGGCGTTCACCGCGTCGGCGAAGACGCCTGCGGCGGCCGCGCTGACGTCGCTGACGCGGTACACCGTCGGATCGACTCCCGCCGGAGCGGTCAGCTCCAGGAGGATGTCGCGCCGTTCGGCGTGGACCCGGGCGATCGCGGCGAACGGTATGCGCAGCTCGGCGTCCGGACGCCGCAGCAGCAGCTCCTCACCGGTGGAGCGGAGTTCGATGCCCCTGTCGCCAGGAGGACGGGGACGGGCGAAGAGATCGACATGCGCGTGATCGTAGGTGGCGAAGTCCCTGCCGGTGAAGAGTCTGCGGGGCTTTCGAATTGAACCTGTGGTGCCGTACCGTCCGTCTGTGAACCTGGTGATGACCGTGCTCCTCCTTGCCGTCCTCGCATCCGCGGCCTTCTGCTTCTTCGGCCTGATGCTGATCAAAGGCGAAGGAGCGGAGCTCAAGAAGATGACGGAACTGTACGAATCCGGCGTCGAGGTGCGAGCGGAGCTGGTGAGCCTAGTGCCGTTCGGCACCAACGGTTACGCGAGCGCTGTCTACGAGTGGCAGTCCCCGGAAGGCTCCGGCCGGCACCAAACGGGTGCGAGCGTGGGCCACGCCCACGTCGTCGGACAGAGCTACCCCCTGGTCTTCGACCCGCAGAACACCAGGCGGGTGCACCTGGGGACGAAGGTCGCGGTCCGCAGGGAGCGCAAGCGCCGCCAGGGCTACGTACGCAACGCCCAGCGAATGGCGCTCCTGGCCCTCACGGGCGGCGCCTTGGCGACGGTGGGGCTGATCATCAGCCCCTGACGGCCGTCAAGGTTCGAACGCGGGCAGTTGGTGACGACTACGGGCGGGCTGCTGTCCGGCGGATCTTGGGGGACGACGGCCGAAGCAGGATATGTGGGCCAGGTCCGTGGCGAGGCCGGCCCGATCGAGGTTCGCTTACCTCGCGGCGACCGAGACCGTCGCCACGAAGCCGTACGCCCTCCTGCGGCAGGCCCTGGAGCGCAGCAGTAAGGTCGCCGTCGCAAAGTTCGCCCAGCGCGACCGCGAGCGGCTGGGGCTCCTGCGGGTCAAGGGGCCTACCACCATCCCGGGCCCGATCGGCGAGGGCGGGGTCATCCCCGCATGCACAGGGAGCAGGTTCCAGCGGCCTGGGCTCGCCGGCTGAAGCTGGATTCCCTCACGAGACGCCTCGTACTGGGGTGACGGACTCGAGGCCCAGGCGGTGGAGGTTTGCGGGTTCGAGGACTTCGGCCTCCCCCAGGAGCGTGACCCGGCGCTGCGTCGCACGTTGTGCCGGGCAGCGCGTGCACCATCCGTAACCACGGGAAGGCACGCCGGGGCCTCCGAATGGTCTTCGGCCACGGGGAACCGCACCCGGTCCCGGACATCGGCGGGATCCCGCTCGGTCACGACGCCGCGCCCGGGCGCGGCCCGCACGGCGGCCTCCACCAGCTCGGGCAGGTCGGCGGCGCCGGCCGGGATTCCACCGTGGGCTGACGTGCGCAGATGGCGGGTGAACAGCAGCAGCAGATGATCATGAAAGCGGGCCACGTCCACGATCTGCTTCACGCAGCACTCGACGAACTCGGCCCCACCTTCTATTCGATGGCCAGCGATGCCGGGCAAGAAGCCGCCGCCCGAGCGCTCGCACGCCGCATGCTCGCTGGCGAGCTGACACCTGGGGAGTTCACCTTCCGGATCCACCGGCGCTACGGACATGAGCTGCCCCTGACTGAGCGGCTCGCCGAACTCGACGACGAATACGACGTCCTCGAATACGGCGACAGAACGGCAGCACAGGTCGATGCCGAGGTCACGGCCGAAGCCCGCCGCCTCGCAGTCCACCCGACGGTTCCCGAACCCACGGACCCGCCCAGCTGATGCACACGGACCGACCCGCGAGTCCCCGCCGAACAAGCTTCAGTTTCCCTGAACCCACGGGGCTCACGGGAGTTGAGGAACATCGGAACTGTGATTCTTGAGTCGGTGATCCGGCTGGGTCGGCTTGCTGCCAGGCTGACGGAGCGTCGACTGCGGTGGAGTGTGCTCAGTCTGTGAGGAAGGCACCTTCGCGGCAAGCGCGGCAGACGAAGACATAGCCCAGCTGGCCGCCGAGGTTCATCGCGGTCTTTGCGGAGATCCCTTCCTCCAGATGTGCCGCGAATTCCGTCGTGCCGGTGCAGGAGGGGCATGCGGGCAGTCGGTCGTCCTCAAGGTAGGAGGGGCTGCCTCCGAGTGACCCGAGCACTTCGCGTTGCTTCCCGAATCGTTCTTCGGGTTCCCGCTTCCATCCCGAGCGGGCAAGGTCGTATGCGTCAGGCGCGAGTTCGTCGTTCTCGTCGGGGTCGAGCGTCACGACGTGGGTGCGGATGGCTGAGGTGGCGGGCAGTAGCGTCACTCCCGTCTCGGGCACGGCTACCGGCTGCAGTTCCTCCCGGGGAAACAGGTAGACCCGGTTCGCGCCGGAAGTTGCGTCCCAGGATTCACATGCGCCGGAGTCGTTCTGGCACACGAATACCGACAGGACGCCGTCCTCGACGGGGAGATGGGCGAAGAACTGCAGCGGCCCTCCGCAGAAGGAGCCGCACATGGGCCAGGTGAATCCTGCAGGAGCCAGCGGCACGCCCCCGGTACGCGGGACGTCGGAGTCGGCCGGTGCGGTGCCGTCGTAGATCATCAGAGTTGTCAGCATGGCGAGAGGCTACGGGCTGCCTATGACATGGGAGCCTGTATGCCGTCCACTCCAGCGGTTGTGCTGGACGCTCATGATTACCGAGGCCGGCTCAGGCCACGCCACGGCGTGCTCATCCTGCAGACGCTCCTCGCGGATGTGGTCGGGTAGCTGAGCCTAAGCACGATAGGTGTCGCCGTCGCTGCCGGACGACCTCGGGCTGAGCGCCACACGAAGCAGGAAAGCTGTCACCAACGAGGCGGTCCTGTTGTCCCCTACTCCCGATTCACAGGCTTGTCGTCACCGCCTGCGGCTGCCAGCAGAGCTCCGGCCCTCGATGGCACCCATCGGTGATCCCCCGCTGCTGCCTGTGTGGCCGCGTGGGGAATGTTCCACCGTCTTCGTGGTCCGGTCAGCTCCGGTGATGGTTCCGTCGGGCCGACCGACATCGGCCAGTGCAGTCGCAAGGTCTCCGCGGTGGGGCCGTGTTCTCAGGGGTGCATTCGCGTGCCCTTGAGGACCTTGTCCACCGCGTTGCGCGGCCCATATACAGCGATCCCCACCAGATCGAGCTGGTCCTTGCCCACGGCCCGTACAGCCGCCCGGTTGTCCCGGTCGTTGCCCGTGCTGAACAGATCGGACGTGAACACGGCCCTCGGCAGCGAACGGGACAGCGCACGGCCGTGTGCGGCAGTCAGAGTTTCCTTCGTCCCCTCGAAAACCAGCACGGGCTGGCGGAGCATCGGCAGGTATGCGGTGCCGTCGGCATCTGCGTACGGCTCGCCGATCACCTCGGGTGAGGCCGTGCCGAGCCCGCTGATCAGGAACGCGGTCACATTCAGTCGCTGCCACAGCTCAAGGTCGTCGCGCAACACGACGGCGATCTTCGTATCGAAGCGGACAGGCGCGCTCTCCGCACCCAGGCCGGTCCGGCTCCCGGCCCCCGCCCCGGTCTCCTCGTTGGTCTCGTCGTTTGTTCTCATGCTTCGAGACTGCGGGGGACACGCCTTCTGCGTCTTGTACATTCCTTGCATGGTGCCCCGGCAGGAGATCTCCGCCTGGCGCCCGCAGGTCGCGGGTGTCGTCGAGGTCTTCCACGCCCATTTCGCTGAGCACGCGTACCCCATGCACGTCCACGACGTGTGGACCCTACTGATCGTCGACGACGGCGCGGTCCGCTATGACCTGGACCGCCATGAGCGGGCCACTCCGAGCGACACCGTGAGCCTGCTCCCGCCGCAGGTTCCGCACAACGGCTCACCCGCTACATCTCAGGGCTTTCGCAAGCGCGTGCTCTACCTCGACATGACGCAACTGGACGAGAGCTTCATCGGGCCGGCGGTGGACGGCCCGGACCTCACCGACCCCGTCCTGCGCAGGCGCATCGGACAACTGCATACGGCCCTCGCGAACCGGGGCGACGAGTTCGAGGCAGAGAGCCGTCTGGCCATGATCAGCGAACGGCTGCGCGAGCACCTGCGCCCCAGGCTCTTGGGGAGAGCACGACCCGACCGCGGCGTTGCCCACCGCTTGCGTGACCTCCTCGACGAGCGACTGCTTGAAGGCATCCCCCTGGACGAGGCCGCGCGCATGGTCCATGCTCACCCCACCCATCTCATACGTGCCTTCAGCGGCGCTTTTGGTATCGCCCCGCACCAGTACGTGGTCTCACGCCGCGTCGACGTGGCCCGCCGTTTGCTACTCGACGGACGGCCACCGGGTGAGGTCGCGACCGCTACCGGTTTCTATGACCAGTCCCACCTCACGCGGCACTTCAAGCGCGTCGTAGGCATCACCCCCGGCCTGTACGCCCGTGCCAGAGCCGTCAACTGAGCATGAAGCGCCCTCGCAGGGTGCCTCACACGCTCCACACGGCACGAGGAGCCCGGTGACGATACGGCTGCCTTTGTGACGCCTACCGTGCTTCAGCTCAACAGCCGGGTCACAGAGTCGCTCGTGCCCAAATCCGTCAAAGCTCGAAGTCGATGTAGTCGACGTCGGTGAACTCGACCTGGAGGTCCTGGGCGCGGCGGCCGTGGTCCTTGAAGTAGATCTCCTGGAGGCCTTCGGCGGCGATGTTGCGGAGCTGCTGCTCGCTGGCGCCTTGGTCCTGGGCTTCGAAGAGGCGTGCCGCGTATTGCGGGGGCAGGGCTTGGGTGAGGTGGCGTAGTCGGGCGTCGTCGGTGGTGCCGGGCGCGGCGGTGTAGCCGAATCGGGGCGCCGGTGTCGATGATGATGCCGTCGGTGGTGGCGGCCTGCTGCTTGGCCTTCGCGCGGATCTGACGGCTGCCACCTCTTCTTTACCTCGCGCTCAAGACGCTGGGCGAGGTCTCTGCGTGGCGTTTGAACTGTCCCGTGACGTAGCGTTCCACCGTGCGCCGGCTGATGCCCAGCGCTGCGGCTGCCGCTCTGGTGCATTTGAACTGCTTGACCGGGTAGCGCATCAGCGCGCGTGCGGTTTTCGGGATGGGGCGGGTGAAGGCGCCTTGGACGGCTTTGTCGAGGCTGTCGCCGAGCTTGCCCATTGGCTACTCCCCCGTGCCCCTGGTGGTGGCGACGTTGCCTCCTTGATGTAGCGGGCGATGTTGAGGTCGTGTCCGTGCTCTTCGCGGACGCCCTCGGCCCACAGGATGGTCTGGGTGCCTTCGTGTTTGACCATGCCGGGGCTGACTCCGAGCCGGAACCCGCCGGGCAACGGTTTGCCGTCCCACCACAGCCTGACCCCATCCGGTGATGATCCCGCGTCCAGTCTGGTGCCGGGGGACCATCACCGGCCCAGCCGCCTCTGACGTCCGCCCTGCACCGACTTCGCGTTGCCGCCGTGCAGGGAACGCGGCGTCCTGCGCCCGGCCGGTCGTGCCCCCGGGCTAGCCGATCATCCAATTCCTATGAAGAGTAAAGGCTAGCCTTGGTGCGCCGTAGTGATGTTCACGGGGAGGGAGTCATCAGCGGTGCAGCCTCTGCAGGGACAGGACCCTGATCGGATCGCGGACTACCGGCTCATCGGCAGGCTCGGGGAAGGCGGCATGGGCGTGGTCTATTTGGCCCGCTCCCCGCGTGGCCGGATGGTGGCGGTGAAGACGATCCGCACGGAACTGGCGGCAACCCCGGACTTCCGGCTCCGGTTCGCCAAGGAGACCGACCTCGCCCGGCAGGTCGGCGGGGCGTGGACGGCAGCCGTGCTGGACGCCGACCCCGAGGCGGAACTCCCCTGGGTCGCCACCGCGTACGTCGCCGGGCCGACTCTGCACCAGGTGGTGGCCGAGCAGCACGGGCCTTTGCCGGAGCGCTCGGTGCGCGGTCTGGCTTCCGGCCTGTGCCAGGCCCTCGGTGACATCCACGCCGCAGGTCTCGTCCATCGCGACCTGAAGCCGTCGAACGTCATGGTCACCATCGACGGGCTCAAGGTGATCGACTTCGGTATCGCCCGCGCCCTGGACTCCACCACAGGGGGCCTGACCTCCACCGGAGTGGTGGTCGGCTCACCCGGCTTCATGTCACCCGAGCAGATCCGGGGCGAGAGACTGACCGAGGCGAGCGACATCTTCTCGCTGGGAACGGTGCTGGCTTTCGCCGCCTCCGGACGGCTGCCGTTCAACGCTACCGAGGGCCAGTTGCATGCCCTGATGTACCGGGTGGTGCACGAGCCGCCGGATCTCGTCGGCGTGCCGGAGCCGCTGCTGGGGCTGATCAAGGACTGTCTGGCCAAGAACCCGGCCGACCGGCCGACCCTGGCCGAGTTGCGGGACCGGGAAGAGACGCAGTACCGCTCGCTGGTGCCGTGGCTGCCGCCGGAGGTCCTGGCCCGGCTGGGGCAAGAAGCGGTGCAGCTCCTCGATCAGGAGGACCCTCGCACTCGGATGGCCCCCGGCGCACAGGCGGATGCTGAGGCGATGGCCGCGGCCGCCCTGCCCGAACCGTCCACCGCGCCGCTGACCGTGCCCGCCGGCGACGCCGCGGCCCGCGACGCCAATGGCAACGGCAACGGCAACGGTCAGGCGGGGGCGCCCAAGCTGCGGCTCGCCGACGAACGCCGCCGCGCACGCGGCCGCGAGACCCCGGCCGACGGGTGCCGGGCCGCTGTCTACGGGCTCCTCGCCCTCGTCGCCCTGACCTCCGTACTCACGGTCATCCACCAGCTCGTCGTTGCCTCCGACATGGGCCGCCTGTACGACGACCCTCTCCCGAAAGCAGGCGAGCTTTGGGAGGAAATGTTCTTCGTGGATAATTGGGGCAGCCCCGCCTACCACCTCCTGTGGATCGCCCAGCTCCTTTTGGGCGTAGCCCTGTTGGTGTGCTGGCTCATCTGGTTCGCCCGCGTACGGGTCACCGCCGAGAAGTTCGCGCCGGGCCGCCTGCGGTACCGCCCCTCCATGGCGGTGATCGGCTGGTTCATCCCCATCGCGAACCTCTTCCTCCCCAAGCAGATCGCCAACGACGTCTGGCATGCCTCCAGCCCGCCCGGCCACGGCTACGGATCCGCCCCGGCCCATGCGCTGAACGCTTGGTGGGCGCTGTGGCTGCCCACCTTCCTGACCTGGCCCCTCTTCTGGACCCCTTGGATGGCTCTGCTCCGGGAGCGGATCGAATTCTCGGATGACGGGAACCTGCGCACCCTCTACGGGTACGAATTCCTGCCGGAAACCTGGATCAACCTCATCCTGCACGTCCTCGTTGTACCGGCATCCGCCGCCGCAGCACTCTACGTCCATCGGCTGACCGCCATGCAGGCCGCCAAACTCAACAGCTGACCACTCGGCACGTCGCTCATCCGCATGCCGACGGTGTGATGGTCGTGCGGCGGCCGCCCGTCATGAAGTCGTCAGCGGGAGGAACGAACTGCCTCAGACTCCGGTAGTCCCCCCCAGGAAGTCCCGGAGTCCTGGGGAAACCGGACTCCGCAGTGGTGCTCGACCTGCACGATCCGGTCCTCGTTCGAACTCATGAGGCAGTTCTACCGAGGGCAGAGGAGGTGACGGTGGCCGCTTTGTGCCGCGGTGAGGAGGACAGCCGGCGGAGCGCTTCGCCGCCCTCCCGGCCGACTTCACGCTGGACGATGTCGTCGAGATGAACCGCGCCGCCCACCGCTGACCCACCCGGCAACCAACCCGTGCTCAGCGGCGCCGATCGCCCGGCGCGAGCATGCCGGTGACCTCCGCGATCGCCTCCGCAGAGGGTGTGGAATTACCTCCGTACGTTCTCCGCCCTCTTGTGCCGAGACTTCGCCATCAGCATGAGCAGACTCGCCCCGCCCTCGCCGAGGTGGGTCAGGCCGGAGTGCCGCCACTCATGCAGATCCCAGCCGATGCCCGGCTCGCTGCCGAGGGCCGTGTGCGCGTCCAGCAGCATCCGGGCCTGCCCGTAGGAGAGGCGGGCGAGCCCGATATCCGGGCAGACGTCGCGCGATGCGAGGACCTTGCCCGGGCCTGGCTTGCGGCGGGTGACGAACACCCGTCCGCGCGTACGCCCCTTGAGCAGACGGGGCAGCAGCCGGCGGTGCCCGCGTCCAGTAGACCGTCTCCAGGACGAAGTCCTCGCGAGCGGCGCCGCGGCGACGCGTACGTGGAGGAGCACCCTTGGCCTTCACCGGCGCCCAGCGAGATCCAGCTCCTCGATGTTGACGCCCAGGATCTCCTCGGCGCGGTGGTCTCGAAGAGCATCCGCCACAATGTTGCGCCAATGGACGGGCCCGCTGGATGGGAGCAATCACCCGGCGGGCCCGCTGTGCACCTCGTTGCGTTCAACGACCGCTTGGCGCTTCAGACCGTCGCGAGGCCCAGCACCAGCGGTGCTGCGGAAACGAGCATGATCACGGCCGGCGTGCCGACGCCCTTCTTGTCGCCCGCACGGACGTGCGTGATCACGGCGCCCAGGAAGTACAGGACGACACCTATCGCCGCCGCAATGCCCAGCGGGCGGTAGGCGATGCCGGCGAGCAGCCCCAGCGCGCCCGCGATCTTTACGAGGCCGAGGGGCACGAACCAGCTGTCGGGCACCCCGACCGCCTTGAGTCCCTCCGTGATCTTCGGGTCGCGGGTGATGTCGCCACGGGCAGACACGAGCAGCAGCAGAGCCAGCAGGACAGCGAGGACGACATAGGCAATGAACACGGAGAACTCCAGGGCGGTAACGGGGAGGGGGCCGCCGATCGGCCCAGGAATACAGCGCGGCAAGTGATTGGTAGCAGCGAATAATCTATGTCCTTCAACGATTAATGGCAACCGACCATTCCTGGCTTGCTATGGTCGAGCCATGGCCCAACGATCCGGCGCCAGTGCGCCCGCCACCAGCACTTCCGCCAGCTTCCCCGGCTGCGACGAGGCCCCCGCATCCACCGGCCCGGAGTCCCGCCTCTCTCTGCTCCTGGCGCGGCACGGTGGTGCCACCGAGGCCTGCATCCGCGAGGCGCTCACCGCCTCCGGGGTCACCCCCCGCCACGCCATCGTGCTGATGCACCTCGACGGCGGCCAGCTCGGCCAGCGCGACCTCGGCGCCCGGCTGGGTGTGGACCCCAGCGTCCTGGTCGCTCTCCTCAACGCGCTGGAGGACCGTGATCTGGTACGACGGCGCCGGGATCCAGCCGATCGCCGCCGTCACATCGTTGAGATCACCGACGCGGGCGCGGCCGCCGTTACCAAACTCGACGCCGCCATCGGCCACGTCGAGGACGAGCTCTTCGCCGATCTCACCTCCCAGGAGCGCGACACCCTGCACTCACTCCTGGCCCGTGTCCGCACCGCCCATGGCAGCGCCTGCGATGCCGCGGCGGACGCGGACTGCTGACTGCGTACATGTGTCCGGTTCAGGCCGATTCGTCGGCGAGGCGCTCTCCAGCGTCGTCGCACCAGTAGATGCCGTAGCCGGTCAGTTCGGGACCGTTCCTTCGGGGACGGTCAGGTCGACACCGTCGAGGACGACCTTGTCGCCGTGGGACTTGCGCAGCCCGTTCGCCGCGATGGCCAAGCTGGTCATGATGCGTGCTCCTTCAGAGACTGCGGGCGTTCAGAGGCTGCGGGCGACGATGTCGCCCTGGGAGGTGGTGGCTCGGATGTCGAGATCGGCGGTGCCGTCGTTCTTGAGGGCGTTGCTGATCCGGCCGTAGGAGGTGCCGGCGTCCAGGGCGGCCGAGACACCGGCGGCGGCGGTCACCGAAATGTCACCGGACTGGGTGCTCAGTACGACCACGCCGCGCGTCGCCTCCGCGATCCGGATGTCGCCCCTCGCAGTGCTGATCTCCGCGGGGCCGCCCAGCCGGCCGACCTCGACGTCGCCGTCGATTGCGGTGAGGCGGATGCTCGCGGTCTCATCGATCTTGATCCGGCGGTACGCGCCCTCGAAGGCGACGTCGCCGAGCCGGCCGACGCCGCGGAGCTCGGCGCCGGCGGTCTTGGCCTCCACGCGGGAGCCGGCGGGCAGTTGGACGGTCACCTCCAAGGATCCGGAGGGGCCGAAGAGCTCGTTCTTGGGCTCGGGGGTGTGGATCCGCAGGACACCGTCGGCGTAGGCGACCGTGGTCTGCTCCGCCGCCTTCACGTCGCGACCCTTGGAGGGGTTGGCGGGCAGGACCTCGACGACGGTGTCGGCGCGGTCGGCGGCGATGAACCGGATCCGCCCGGCGGGGATGTCGAGGACGGCGGAGACCGGGGCGGGGGTGTCGAACTTCTGCATCATGCTCTCCTTGGGGGTCTTTACGACGTAAAGAACGGGCCACTAGCAGCAACGCGCCGGGGACGGGCCCTCCGCCCGATGGCCAGCGTTGGTGATGCTCGGGCGGTGAACACGCCCCAGCCTCTGCGGCCGCCCCTGCCCGTCGCGCTCGCGTCGATCGTCCGCTCCCTGCCGCGCGGACCGGGCCTCGCCTGCGAGCCGAAGCCGGACGGAATCAGGATGCTGCTCTTCCGTCTGGACGACGGTGTAGTCCTGCGGACACGCCGCAACAACATCGTCACCTCCAATTGGCCCGAACTCGCCCAGGCTGCGCAGGCGCTGCCCGTCGGCACCGTCCTGGACGGCGAGGCCGTCATCTGGCGGGAAGGCCGCATGGACTTTCCGGCAGTCCTCCAGCGTGCCGGCTCCTCCGGCGCCCGCGCAGTCCAAGCTCGACCGCATCGAGCACGTGCTGGAGCGTTTCCCGGACCGGGTCTTCGCCTTCGACGAGTTCGGCCCCTTGGGATCCGCCCCACCGCCGGCTCCTGCTGGGCGAAGCGGGGCAAGCCCGACCGGCTCCCGGCGACCTACCGCCGTACTCCGCTGGCGCAACGCCCACGCCCGCCATCCGGACGTACTCGCCGCCCAGCGCAAGGAACGCGCCCGCATCCGCAGCGAGAAAGGCCTCCGCTGGGGCGGACGCCCCCTTCACCCTCGCAACCTGACCGGCCCGGCCAGCCTATGAGGTCACAGCCTTAGCGGCCCGAGCGTGCGTACCACCGGCCGTCGTGGCGGCCTACATGAATGGGACGTCCGAAGCAGAGCGTCATGTTGTCCGGGGTGAGCACGCCGTCGACCTGGCCGGATGCCAGCTCGCGGCCTTCCTTGAGCAGGAAGGCATGAGTGGTGCTGGGCGGGAGTTCCTCCAAGTGGTGGGTGACCGTGACGGTGGCGAGGCCGGCCCGGTCGGCCGCCAGCCGATGCAGTGCGTCCACGAGGTCCTCGCGGGACGGGAGGTCGAGGGCGTTGAACGGCTCGTCGAGCAGGAGCAGCGACGGATCGGCCATCAGGGCACGGCAGATGAGGATCCGGGCGCGCTGGCCTCCCGAGCAGTCGCCGAAACGGCGGTCGGCGAGCTCCTTGCACCCAAGCTCGGCGAGCAGGACGTGGGCGCGCTCGCGGGTCGCGGTGTCGTACACCCGCCACAGTGGCTGCACCGTGCCGGTCGCCCCCGTGAGCACGACGGTGTGGGCGGTGGCGTCCAGCGGGACCTTTTGGGCGGCGGATACCAGGCCGACGCGCGCTCGTAGCTCGCGCATGTCGACCCTGCCGAGTCGATCACCGAGGACCTCGACAGTGCCGACGGTGGGGAACATAACCGCCCCGACGAGCCGGAGCAGGGTGGTCTTGCCAGCTCCGTTGGCGCCCAGCAGCGCCCAGTGCTCGCCGGGCCGCACGGTCCAGTTGATCCCGTCGAGGACGATCTCTTGTCCGGTAGTACGGCGGTGGACAGCAACATCCGTCAGAGCGACGACGGCGCGGGGCTCCTGGGTTTCGGTCACGTCGGCAGAGTAGTGCTGTGACCGGTAATTGCACCGGGCTTTCAAACTGCCTTCGGCGATCGGACAACCCGGCGAACGTTGCCGGTCACAGCACTGGCTTTTGATTCCCGTGGATTCTCAGACCTCCTCGACGCTTCCGCTACTCGTCGATCGCCGCCCCGAACTGCGCATTGGCCACCGGTGCCCCGAGGGATGCCCCGTCGTAGGTCCACGTGCCCTTGGCCACCAGCCCCGACGACGACGCGGGGACGACCCAAACGAAGCCGTCATTGGTGTTCTCGCCCGGTGCCGCCGCCAACAGGCCGAAGAGGCCGTCCTTGTTGGCGTCGATCAGCCGGACCTGACCACCCCAGCGGTCCGAGGACTCCGCCACGCCGGGGATGTCGGCGAGCTGCTGATCGAAGCTCTTCGCCCCGACGTTGGTGAAGCCGGTCGGATCACCGCGCAGCACCCACACCGCGCCCGCGTCGGACACGCTGCCGATGTCCTCGCCGGGTGCGCCGATGGCGAGGTCCGGGTGTCCGTCGCCGTCGGTGTCGCCGGCCGACAGCTCGGCACCCCACTGGTCGCCCGCCTCCGCGACACCCGGGATGCCGTCGGAGTCCTGGGTCCAGTACTGCACCGGCTCCGGCTCGAGGCCGGACAGGTCGCCGCGGCCCACGTAGAGGGTGATCCCGCCGCCCGGCGGCGAGCCCATGCCCGTTTCACCGATGACGAGGTCGTCCTGCCCAGTGCCGTCCCAGTCGCCGGAGACGATGGCCGGGCCGCCCGGGAACGTGCCGCCGTCGCCGAGGCCGCCGACGTCAGGCGCGCCGTGCAGCACGTGCACCGAGCCGACGCCCGGCCGATCGCCGATGGTGACCCCGGAGATGGCCAGGTCGGCCCAGGAGTCCTCGTTGTAGTTGCCGTGGCTGAGGTTGCGAAACTCGAAGCCGGTGTCCAGCGGCGAGAAGTCCCGCGCCCGCATGCTGCGGTCCGACATCTTCAGCTGCTGCGCCGTCGCGCCGGGCGGGGCGGTGAAGAACAGCAGGGCGTTGTCCTCCAGGACGGCGATCGAGTCACGCGGATCGGCGTTCGGGTCCGCCGGGTCCGGGGCGAAGTACCGCGCCGCTTCGATCGCCCGGCCGAAGTTCGCGCCGACCCGCAGCTCGTCGGAGTTCTCCAGCCAGGTGCTGTCGGCACCGTGCAGCCCGGTCGGCGAGCCCCAGAAGACGGTGGCGGCGCCCGCGTCGGACAGCCCGGCCAGGTCCTCTCCGGGGATGCCGACGATGACGTCGTCGTAGCCGTCGTTGTCCAGGTCGCCGGAGGCCACGGCCCGACCGAAGCCGTCGCCGGCTTCGGCACCGCCCGGGACGCCCGAGGTGTTCTGGTGGAGGACGCTCTTCTTGGTGGTGCTGAGACCGCTTGACGAGCTGTACTGCACGGTGACGTAGCCGGCGCCCGTGGCACCGCTCACCGTGGCGCCCGGTGCGCCGATCAGCACGTCGTCGAAACCGTTGCCGTCGTAGTCGGCATTGCGCTGCTGCCAGCCGATGGACGGAAAGGGCACTGCGGCCTGTGCGGCGGGGGCCGCAAACACGGCGCCGCCACCGAGGGTGAGGAGTGCCGCGGCCGTGAGGGCCGCGCTTCTGATGTGACGCACAGGAGAACCTCCTTGGGTCTCCGAGGCTGCCTACGGAGTCCTGATCAGCCGCGGTGGATTGTGCGTGCGGTGGGTGGGCTGAAGTGCGCGGTCGGTTCCCCGGCGAGACGCCGAAGCACGGACCGGTGCAGGTGCCCGGGAGCGCCAGGCAACGCCGCCGAGCCCGCCGGAACGGCGTGAAATCATGAGCGGCCTCCCCCGTTGGACGGTGCGGTGAGGGTAATGCCCGTATTGCACTCACCGAGAAGACATCCGGAGCTCGTCAAAGGTTGTACGCCTCACCGGTGGGCCGGTTCATTCGACCTCGTCGAGCACATCGGCGAGGACGGGACGTACGTGAGGTCCGGCGCCCGGCGCTCTCCCGGCCGCGATCGTCATGATCGGCATCGCCTTCCCCGCCGTACTGAACATGCTTTCCTCCGACCCGCCTGCGGCAGCAGTACGCGTCGCTGATCCAGGAGAACGACCATGCCCAAGAGCCCCGACAACCAGCCGACGTCGCTGAAGAACGGCGCCCTGTACGCCAGCCGTACGCACCTCACGGCCAGCGTTCAAAACACCTACTGCCGGCGGGCGCTTCCGGGTGGCACTCTTGGGCGATGCAGCCATGGCCCACATCCGTCGAGAACGACCTTCGGCATCTGCTCAATGAGTGGGATCCGATCGGCGTCGCGGACGACGTGCAGGACGAGTACGACTGCATGCTCGCCCCCTTGCTCCAGCGGATGCGTGGCGGCGCCAACCAGACCGAGATCGGAGAGTTCCTACGACATGAGCTGGAGGATCATTTCGGACTCGATCCTCTCGGCCTGCGACCCGAAGCGATGGCTACCCGAGTGATCGCCTGGTGGACCGCTGCCGGCAAGGCCGATGGCACCGGCAGCGCGTAGCCGCTCCCTCCAGACCGCCTGATCGTTGGTCAAGGTGTGCCGTTGACTGACGCGCAGTGGGCGCGGATCGAACCCTTACTCCCAGATCGGATGCCGAAGCGGGGCGGCCGGTGGCGGGACCACCGAGACGTAATCGATGCGACTGCATGGAAGTTCCAGACCGGATCACAGTGGGTGCACCTGCCGGAGAAGTACGGCAACTGGCGAGGTGTCGACAACCGGCTACGGATGTGGTCCGTCGACGGCGCCTGGGGCAGGGTGTTCACTGCCCTGGTCGCCCAGGCCGATGCTGATGACGACCTGAACTGGGTCGTCTCCGTGGACTCCACGATCGTGCCAACCCATCAGCACGCGGCCGGAGCCCGTAAAAAAAGGGGGCCCGGGCCGGCGAGCCGGACGACCACGCCGTCGGCAGATCCCGCGGCGGGCTAACCACGAAGATCCGTCTCGCGGCTGCCGGTAACTGTCGGCCCTTGGCCTTCCGTCTCACTGCTGGGCAGGGTCGGGAGCCCCGCGAACAGCCGGAACCGTATCCCGCACTCAAGCGCCGCGTACAGCAACTCACCCGGGAGCACCGCGCCTTGCAAGAACGCCTTGAAGGCGCCCGGTCCGAACCTGCGCTTCGCCGACAAGCGCAGAACTGACCTCGAAGCTCAGGTCCTCGAACAGGAGCAGGCATCACAGGCTTCAGGTCGTCGCGGCCACGCCCAAGGCGATCAGGCCGCAGAGCAGGGTCATGGCGGCGCCGAAGACCCCGCCCGCGCGGAGCAGGGCGCCGGGCAGGGAGGCACCGTCCCAGCGCGCGAGCAGCCCCGCGGCCACGGCGATCAAAAGGGAGAGAAGGGCCGCAGCGAGGACCGCGACAAGTAGAGTAAGGGCGTACACGGGCGGGGAGACCAGCGCGACGGACACGAGTCAAGCTCCGTTTCTCGTAGGGAAGTTGTCCGAGCACGACCATGCCGGAACCGTCGTACACCGGCGTTCGCGCGAACGAATCTGTACGAGGTCACTCATTGCGATGACGGATGGGCGGGGTGGGGCAGCGCGGCCCCTGGAGGAGCTCAAACTGCTGCTACGTGACCGGCGGGCCGAGCTCGGCATCTCGATGCGCGTTATCGAGAGGTCGGCGAGTCTGGGTCACACCACGGTCAGCAAGGCACTCAACGGACCGGGCATCCCGACCAGGGCCACCGTGATCGCCCTGGCGAAGGCCCTGCGCACGGATCCGGACCCGCTGCTGCGACTGCACCGGCAGGCGGTGGAGAGTGGGCAGCAGGAGGCGAGAGCACCGGGCGAGCCGCTGACGCGGGACTTCTTCAGCGATCTCATCGAACAGCACACTCGGCTGTTCGCGGGGCGCCGCAACGAGAGTGCACAGGTCATGGAGTTCATCCGGGACCGAGCTACTGGCTACGTCTTCGTGGAGGCGCTGTCGGGATACGGCAAGACCTCTCTCCTCGCGGACCTGGTCCGTCAACACCCCGAGTTCCGCTACCACTTCATCAGCCAGGCGTACCGACGCAGGGGCGGCGGCTTCGACCCCACCAGCCCCGAGGACGTGCTGGAGTGCCTGTGTGAGCAGTTGGACCCCGCCCATGTGCGCGGCGGTGGGCTCAAGAGCCTGGAGCGTCAGTTTCACGCCCTCCTGAAGCGTCCTCCGCAGGAGCCGACGGTGGTCGTGCTGGACGCCGTCGACGAGCTGGATCCGCCGGACCAGCTGCGGACCCTGCTGCCGCGGCGGCTGCCGGAGGGGCTGGTGCTCGTGCTCTCGGGCAGGGCACAAGGCGACCGGTCGTGTCTCGAGGACATCGCGCTGTCCCCGGCCGATGTGGGCCTTCATCTGCGGCTGGCCGGTCTGGACGAGGAGGCGCTAGTCGAACTGCTGCGGATGGCGGGCGGCCAGGCGGCCGGCCTGGCGCGGGACGCGGACTTCGTCGCGCAGATGCACCGCGTCTCGGCCGGCGACCCGTTCTATGTGCGGTTCCTGGTGGAGGACGCCGCCACCGGTGTGCTCACCCGCGACAATGTCGAGCGCGTTCCCACCGGTCTGGAGGGCTATCTGGACCAGCAGTTGGAACAACTTAACCGCAGTGCCCACCGAGCCGAACACGTCGAGATCCTCGGGTTTCTGTTGGAGGCGGGCACGCTCTCGGGGATGGACCTGTGCACCCTCGTCGAAGGGCTGACCTGGTTGAACTTCGACAGTATCCTGCGGGAGATCCACCGCTTCCTGCTTGTCCACCGCCGGGCCGCGTCCGGCCTGGTTCCGCACCGCGGCAATGAGGAGTACAGCTTCTGCCACGCACGGTTCCGGGAGTACTTCCGGGGCCGCGCCGGGATCGGATAGCCGATGCAGTCCGACCGCTCCCTGCGTGACGACGTCAAGGCGCTGGTCGCCAGTGGGCGGACGCGCTCGGCTCTCGCGGCCCACGTACGGAACTGGCGACACTGTCCCACGCCTTACACGATCGAGAACACCGTCCGGCTGGCAGCGGACGAAGAGCGGCCCGACGACCTGCACGACACGGTCCTCGACGAGCACTTTCGGCACCTGCGGCGGCGCATGTTCGGGGTCAACGCGCTGCGCGGCGATCTGCACATGGCGCGCAGCTACTTCCTGACCCGGCAGCCCGACTTCCTGAGATACATCCAGGTGCTTCTCCTGGAGCAGCACCCTTTCGGAACTCCCGAGAGCGCACTCGCCCAGGAGCACTGCCGCGAGTATGCCGACTTCCTCCAGCTGGACCGGCTCCCGCACGAGCGGACCGGCACTGGACTGCCCGCGGTTCTGGGCCGCTTCTTCTCCGACAGCGCCCCTGCCACTGACGGGATCCGCCTGCGTCTGGCCGGCTACGAGCTCGGCGAATGGAGCTGCTCCTGCGGCCGGTTGACCGGTCTCGCCCGGCGCTATGACCATGTCTGCCCGTGCGGGGCCGTATCGGGGCACGGCAGGATCACCGGCACGACCGCGGGTTGCCCGCTGCCCACCTGCAGAGGGCCTGTCGGCTACGCCGTCTGTCCCGATTGCGGGAGCCGGGTCACCCTGGCGAACCTGTGGCGGCTGCGGCGCGACGGGGCCGAGGCCCATCACTTCAGGGTGCCGCTCACGCTGGACCTCGTGGTGGAGGACCCGCAGGGAACAACCCGGCACAGACGCCTGCGGCTGATGGCTGTCCCGCTCCCTCTCGGTGTGCGGGAACGGGACGGCAAGATTGTCTTCGACGCGCCCGCCGTCTTCTGGGACGCCGACGGGTCCTCCCACTGGGAGGGCGACCGGTTTCTCGGCCTCAAGGACACGCTGCGCTACGACGGACGGACCCAGTTGGGCCCGCTCCTCGAAGCCGCGCTGCGCCGCACCCTGCTGGGAAACCGAGGCTCGTACGCTCGGTTCCACCGCGAACTGCTCCGGAACGTACCGGAGTCGCCGAACGGCGTCTGGTGGCCCGGCAGGGACTACACGCGCGGCTTTTGGCTACGGCTGCGCGGGGTAGGCGTCCGTAATCTCGACGTCGGCGATCTCGTGGGCCACGGCGGCGTGTCCGCGCAGGTCACCGTCGTCGCCTCGCCCCGGCTGCGGGGCACCGCCGCCCTGGTCAACGAACGGCTGTCGGGTCCGGACGCGCTCACCGTCCCGACGCTGCACCAGGTGTGCTCGACGCTGCGCGAGGGCGCCGTCCTCACCACGAGACCTCCGTTCGTGGCCGACGCGCGCGCGTCGAGTCTGGAACCGTGCGGCCTGGCCACTCCGGGCCGACCGGTGCTGCCCGGGCAACTCCTCGTCGGGGCCACCTCCCCCCTGGGCGACAGGCCACGACGCACGGCTGAGGAGCGCCTGGCGGCCGCAGTCATCGGCGACGAGGCAATGATCAACACCTCGCTGAAGATGCCCGGCCGGCTCCCCGGGCACATCCTCCAGCAGCGCATCATCGGCGCCCTGGTGACCGATGTCATCCCCGCCGTACCCGGCCGGCACGTGACCCACGTCGGCAACCCCGACACCCACGTCACCGTCACGGTAGCCGTAGACCAGCCGCTGCAGCACGGGGACGCTCTGGACGACGAGGCCGGTGCCCGCGCGGTCGTGTGCGGTGTCCTCGGCGGACCCGCGGTCCGACGCTTCGCGGGCAGTCCGGACGAACCGGACCTGATCGTGGCGCCCGACCACCCCTGGGCCCCGCCCGCGGGCGAGAGCGCCCGCACCGTCCGCGTCCGCCTCGCAGCCCACGGCTTGGCGGGACCGGACACTGGAGCCCGTTCCGTCGGCGACTACTCCCTCGTCATCGAACAGCCATCGCAGAGCACCGGTGGAAACGGCGCACAGATGGTCGAGCCCGAGGACTTCCGGTGGCTCGTCGGGCAGGGGGCGCGCCATCTGGCGATGGAGCTGTACGGGCCGCGCAGCGACTGCACGGACTGGCGCAGGAAGCTGCGGGCCGCGCTGGAGTCGGGCGGCGGATCATTGTGTCCCCCGGAGGGCCGGGCGAGCGCCCTGTCCGACGCGCCGCCGTACGCCGTCCGCCGACTCGACCTGACGCTGCGGGGCGCCCGGATCGAGCCGCGCCTCGACACCGGCGCGGTCCGCCTGCGCCCGATGACCGACACCGACGTGCTCGGCCTCTCGTATGGCGAAGTGGTGAACACGTCCCTCCTCGACGTGCGGACCGGGCGGCAGGTGCCCGGTGGGCTCCTGTGCCCGGAGATCTTCGGCCCGAACCGTGACGACGAGTGCATCTGCGGGGAACGCCACCGCCCCTGGGGCGCGGGCCGGGCGTGCGACCGGTGCGGGCGCACGCTGGTCAGGCCCCGGGAGTGCGGCCACCGCTTTGGTCACATCGAGCTTCCCGCTCCGGTGGTCCACCCCTGGTACCTCAGCGGCGAGGTCGGCACCCGGCTCGCCGTCTCGCTGCGCGTCACCGAGGAGGAACTGCGGCAGATCGTCCACTGCGACCTCTTGCTCGTCACCGCTCCTGGGCCCATGACGCTCCGTACGGGACAGTTGGTGGATCCCGAGGATTGGCGTTCCGCGTTCGATCGAAGAGAGGCCACGGCGGTGACTGGCGGCGCTGCGGTGCGCTTCCTCCTGGACCGGGCGGCTGCCACCGACCCGGCCACCCCCTCTCCGGACGCGGTCCTCCTCCAACGGTTGCCCGTAGTGCCTCCCGCACTGCGCCCTCACATCCGCGCGGAGGACGGCCGGATATGGACCACCGACCTCAACACTCTCTACCGTGGCGTGCTTTCCTGCATCGAGTCATTCAACCGCCAGATCGACTACGGGCTCTTGGACCTGTGGCTCGGCGCCCACCGCGTGCTCCAGGGCAAGGTCGACTCGCTCCTGGACAACGCCCGTAAGCCCGAACCCCTCCATGACGACAACGGCACGGCGCTGCGCAGCCTCGCGGACTCGCTTCTGTCCCGCCCGACCATCACCACCGGGCGTCTGCGCGACGACTTCCTGCGCCGCTCCGTGGACTACAGCGCCCGGGCTCGGCTGGTGATCGGCCGACTGCCGGACCGGGCAGAGGACGACGCGGCCGCCGCCCCAGGCACCGTCGCTCTCGGCCGAGACCTGGCCCTGCGCCTCCTCGAGCCGCACCTGGCACACGCTCTCGCCTCCAGTGGCGCAGTCGAATGGCCAAGGAGCGCTCACTCCATGATCCAGGACCGCTCCGAGGAAGCCTTGCGGCTGCTCGACACGGTGTGCGAGCGATCCCTGATCCTGGTCGCCTTTCCACACGGGCCCCGGCGGCTGATCGCCCTGCGTCCGCGGGCCGATGAGACCCCCGCGCTACAGGTCGCGCCCGGACTCCTGGATCTGGTCGGCTGGGAGAACCTCGGCGAACCGGTACGGATCTTCAGTGTGCTCACCGACGAGGCGCTCAAGGAAGCGACCGAACTGCTGACACTCGACGCCCTGCGCACTTCCCCCGCTTGCCGCCGTCCACGGCTGAACACGCCGGGCTCCTTCTTCGACCTGCCCTGCGCGGACCTGCCGGCCCGCCTCGCCGACGCCGCCCTGATCGGCGAGGCGCTGCCCATTGCCCCCGACGACGGTCTCCTTCTGTGTGACCCCGACTGGCTCTCCTCCCACGGGACTTAACGACTCCATGGCGAGCCTGGGGCAACGCACCCACTTGCCCGATCGGCTGATGCCACGTCGACGTCAGCCTTGGACTTTCCCCGTCATTGACACTACGCCACGCATCTCACGAGCTCATAGAGGACGTGAACACTCCACCGCTTTGGAAAACAGGACCACGACGTCCTGATGCTCTTCGACGCCTCTCTGGATGGGATCGAGGACAGCGGCAACGAGATCAACCAGGCCCTCGGACTTGCCAACCTCGCCGCCGCGGAGTGGTTCGTGCCCTTCCGCCCCGGCAAGGCCCGCGACCCCGACCGCGGCTTCCGCCACTCCTGACCTCGGCCGCCGCCGCCAGGCCCTTCCCATCGCCTGCGGCCCTGTGTGGCTGCAGGGATGGCCGACCGGGCCGACCGGCCTGCGCACCCAATCCCCCTGTCCCCGATCTGAGGAGCCTTTCCGTGGCCGTGATAGGCGTGCTGACCGAGCCCATCCCGCCCGGCTGGTGGAAGGTGAACCGACACAAGATCTACTTCGCCATCGGTCTGTTCTGCGGCTGACTGCTCTACCAACTTCGGGCCGCTGACCACGCCGCCGGACACCGGGCCCCGCCCCGGGCACAGCACCCCAGCACCCACCCCCGCCCGGCACCTGACCCGACCCTGCACCGCCGCCGCACGTGCCCCCGTTCACCGTCTGGCACTTGCGAGGCTGTGCGGGATGCAGGAAGTCGCCGCCGCCTGACGTTGCTCACCGGGCAGCCGGAGGACGGCGATACACACAGTTCCAGCGAGGCCTAACCGGTGCTGGACGAGATCCAGTCCTCGTTGCTTCGGTGGCCATCCAGACCCACGGCGTCGAACTCGTCCGCGCCCGGATTCTTTCGTGCGCCAAGCCTCCGCAGTGCCTGGGAGATCGGGCTGACCGCCCGAGAGAACCGCTCCTTTGCAGGCGTGTCGAGTGGTCCCAGCGCCAGCGAGCCGCCAGCCCAGACGGCGGCGCGCTGCTCCCCGACCCGAAATACTCGGCTTCCACATAGGCGATCGGTCCTGCGGAGGACCACTGGGCGAGCAGAATCTCGAAGCCCCCGGCAGCCGCCAGAACCCCAGGTCCCCTCCGCCGCTGCCGTCTGTCACCGCGTCGAAGCCCTCATCACTCATCGGCATGAGCGACAGGCCCTGGAGCCACCACTCGGGCTCCAGAAACTTCCCACGACGCGACGCGCAGCAACTCGTCTGCCGCAATCACTGCGTGCACTTCGTAACCCACCCCGCGGCCTCCCCAACCGATTGGAGCCCCATCTTGCCTGAGTCGTCGCGCACGAACCCACGTGCCTCCCAGCCCCACTCGGCTCACCGGGCTTCTTCCGACAGTCGGGGAGCCTGGCTTCGTCCAGCACGGGTCTCCGTGAGCCGAGTGCGTTGCAGCACCGTCCACTTCGCAGGAACGCCGGAAACGATTCGCCGAACCGGGGTGCAAGCCGAGGGGAGTTACTCGGACTCTGCCTGCGGAAGAGCGCGGCTGTTGATCGCGTCGGTTACGGCATAGGCGATACGGACGAAGGACTCTGCCTCCTGCGCCGACAAGTTCCGCGCGGAGGTTTCCTCCAGGGCCCGCCACATGGCTGCCAGGGGCTCGCGCATGGCACGGCCCTTGTCGGTGAGGTGGACAACCATGACGCGCCGGTCGTGTTCGGCCGGCCCGCGGACGAGCAGGCCGGCGTCCTGCATGCGGCGCAGGGATTTGGAGACGGTGGAATGGTCCAGGCCGACGCTTTCGAGAAGCTCGGACTGGGTCTGGCCGTCCCGGTCCAGGAGGTGCATCAACAGCAGTTCCTGTCCGGGATGCAGGTCCATCTCGCGGAGCATGGCCGCGGCGCGGGCCCGGTGAGCGCGAGCGAGCTGGAAGATCGCATAGCTCATCGGCCCCTCGCCGGCTGTAGTGGGGACGCGGGGTGTGGGGGCGGGCATGCTTCGGTTCCTCAGATGGTGTGGGTGGGGTAGTCGGTGTAGCCGACAACTCCGCCGCCGTAGAAGGTCGCCGGGTCGGGGGTGTTCAGCGGCGCGTCAGAGCGTAGCCGCTCGACCAGGTCCGGGTTGGCGAGCGCGAGGGCGCCGACCGAAACAAGGTCGGCCGTGCCGTTGTCGATGTCCTTGGCGCGGGTGGGCAGGTCGGTACCGGCCCGGTTGAGGATCAGCGTGGTCGGCCACAGCGCGCGCAGGGTGCCCAGCAGCTCCTCGTCGCCCGCGTGGAGGATGTGGAGGTAGGCGAGGCCGAGCGGGCTGAGGGCGCGCACGAGCGCCGGATACAGCTCGGCGGTGTCGGACTCGGCGATGTCGTTGTAGGGGTTGCCGGGGGAGATGCGCAGGCCGGTGCGCTCCGCGCCGATCTCGTCGGCCACGGCAGCGGCGACCTCGACGGCGAAGCGGATGCGGTTGTCGAGGGAACCGCCGTAGCGGTCGGCGCGCTGGTTGGTGTTGTCGGACAGGAACTGGTGCACCAGGTAGCCGTTGGCGGCGTGGATCTCCACGCCGTCGGCGCCTGCCGCGACGGCAGCCGCCGCGGCGCGGCGGAAGTCCTCGACTGTCGCCGCGACCTCCTGCGTCGACAGAGCACGGGGTGTCGGCATCTCCTGGGGCCCGGAAGCGGTGAACATCGAGCCCTTCGGCCGGATCGCCGAAGGGGCGACCGGCCGGCGCCCGTGGGGGGTGTTGTCGGGGTGGGAGATGCGGCCGGTGTGCATCAGCTGGATGACGATCCGGCCGTCGGCCGCGTGCACGGCGTCGGTGACCTTTCGCCACCCGGCGATCTGCTCGTCGTTGTGGATGCCGGGGGTGAGGAGGTAGCCCTGGCCGTCGGTGGAGGGCTGGGTTCCCTCGGTGATGATGAGCGCGTGCGAAGCCCGTTGGGCGTAGTACTCGGCGTTCAGCTCGGTCGGTACGCCTTCAGGTGTGGAGCGGTCGCGGGTCATGGGGGCCATGACCAGGCGGTGCGGCAGGGAGATGTCACCGACGGTGGTCGGTGCCCACAGGGAATTCAGCATGCGCGGTCCTTCGGTGCGGTGATGGCCAGGTGGTCATCGGGATAGCGGCGGAGTGGTGGATTTTTGGCGGGCGTGATCAGCCGAGGGTGAGGACGAGCTTGCCCCTGACATGCCCGGCGTCGCTGACCTGCTGGGCCGTGGCGGCCTGGTCGAGCGGGTAGGCGGTGACGGTGGTGACGACCTTGCCGGTCGCGGCGTCCTGCGCCAGCGCGGCCAGGCGGGCGGCCGAGCGCTCCTGGGGACCGTTGGCGAAGGTGATGCCGAGCTGGTGCGCGCGGAAGTCGGCGATGGTGACGATGCGCTCGGTGCCGCCGCGCAGGGTGATGGAGTCCTCCAGGGCTCCCTTCCCGGCCAGATCGAACACCGCGTCCACGCCGTCGGGGGCGAGTGCCCGGAGCCGCTCGACCAGGCCCTCGCCATAGAGGGTCGCGGTGGCGCCGAGCGAGGCGAGGTATTCCTGATTGGCGGAGCCGGCGGTGCCGATGACACGCGCTCCGCGGGCCATGGCGAGCTGGACCGCCAGGGTGCCGACCGCTCCGGCCGCGCCGTGCATCAGTACGGTCTCCCCGGCGGCGACGCCGAGCAGGTTCAGGACCCGCTCGGCCGTCTCGCCCGCCACCGGCAGCGCGACCGCGTGCTGCCAGTCGAGGCCGGCGGGCTTGGGGGCCACGGTGGTGGCCAGCGCGTACTGGGCGTACGAGCCGGTGTCCGACCAGCCCAGCACCTCATCGCCCACCTTCACGTCCTGCACGCCCTCACCCAGAGCGTCCACCACTCCGGCGAGCTCGTGACCGGGGACGGAGGGGAGCAGCGTGGGGAACACGGCCTCCAGCATCCCGGAGCGGATCTTGCCGTCCAGCGCGTTCAGACCGGCCGCCTTCACACGGACCCTGACCTGGCCGGGGCCGGGCTGCGGGACCTCGATGTCGGCCGCGTGCAGCACGTCCGGGCCTCCGAAACGGTCGAACAGGATGGCTTTCATGACGACTCCTCTCGTGCCACCACACACTTAGGTGGCTAGACACGTAATTAACGTAACAGCAAACATGTGGCTAGCCAAGTATTGCTCTCGCTGGACGCTCGGCAGCGTGCCCCTGATCCACCCGGACAGCACCGCAGGTCGCCGCCGGCGGCCCGCACAGACGGCGCGGGCGAAGGCCGCCGCGATGACCAAGCAGGCCTTTGACGCGCTGGAGGGCCTGGACGAGGAGTCCAGCGCGGTCGAGGTCGCCAAGAAGCTGGAAGGCCGGGTGTCGCCCGTGCTGCTGGCGCCGGCGGAGGGACTGATGGTCCAGTCGAGCGGCCTGGCCTCGCTCTCCACCGCGGTGGAGAAGTTCGGCGGCTTCGACGCCCGGTACTCCAGATCGAGAGGGCTCCGCACACCACGGCGACCACTGGGAGGTGCTGCTGCACCGCCACCTGAAGGCCGACCGGCCGGTACTGTTCGACCAGACCGACGCCATCGAGCTGAAGGCCACCAGCGAGGACTCCTCCCTGCTGGACGCCCTCGCGCACGCCAAGGCCCACCGCGCCAAGGCCGTCCTCTTTGATTGGCTGGTCAGTTGATCGGATGTGTCCGTTCGGTTAGTGATCACTGATGCGATGTGGGACCGGATTGAGCCGCTGATGCCGGCCGATCCGGTCGGCGGTGGGCCGATCACCGCCGAACCCTGGAGGCCATCGCGTGGAAGTACCGCACCTGGCCGCCCCGGCGGGACCTGCCGGACGAGCTCGGCTCGTTCCGGACCGCCCACAAACGGCTGATCAGGTGGGCCGTGGACGGCACCTGGGAACGCATCCTCGCGGCGCTCCTGACAGCAGCCGGGGATGCTGATGACATCGACCGGACCGCGTCGGTGGACTCCACCGTCTGCCGGGCCCACCAACATTCCGCCGGAGCCAGGAAAAAGGGGCTCCAGGCCGGGCCGAACCCGACGACCACGCGCTCGGACGTTCCCGCGGCGGCCTGAGCACGAAGGTCCACCTCGCCGGCGACAGCCATGCACGCCCCCTGGCCCTTCACGTCGCCGCAGGCCAGGCGGGCGATGCCCCAGCATTCGAGACCGTCATGGCTGCCATCCGTGTTCCGCGAAGCGACCCGGAAGACCGAGGACCTGACCAGATGCCGTCCTGGCGGACCGCGCGTACTCGTCCCGCGCGATCCGAAGTCACCTCCGCCGACGCGGCATCCGCTCTGTCATCCCCCGGCCCTCCGACCAGATCGGCCATCGCCAGCGGCGAGGCCGCGCCGGAGGCCGACCACCCGCCTTCGACGCCGAGACGTACAAGCAGCGCAACGCGGTCGAACGCCGCATCAACCGGCTCAAGCGGTGGCGCGGCCTGGCCATGCGAACGGACAAGCTCGCCATCGCCTACCAGGCCGCACTCCACCTCGCCGCCATCCTCATCTGGGCCCGCAGGTGACCCACGTGAGAAGCTCTAGGACTGATCGCCGAGGGCGTGTTCTTTGAGGAACGCGCCCGCGTGGGCC
Source organism: Streptomyces sp. OZ13 (assembly GCF_052068155.1). Lineage (NCBI taxonomy): Bacteria > Bacillati > Actinomycetota > Actinomycetes > Kitasatosporales > Streptomycetaceae > Streptomyces > Streptomyces sp. OZ13. The sequence continues at coordinate 68,847 of NZ_JBQHCZ010000025.1, forward strand.
GCTGCTTCCTCTGCGGTCGCGTACGGCGCCCCATCGGCGGCCGTGCCGGATGCCCCATCAGCGCCTCGGCCAGTCCAGCCCCAACCACCGGAAGGCGACTGCACCAGCTCAGCAGTCCCTCCGAACAGCGCAAGCGTGCTCTTGCCCGCTGTCACGGGTGCTGGGCGGCTGACGGCATCGGGCCATTTCTTACGGGCACCCTGCCGGGTGATGCCCCAGACGGCTCCCAACTGCTCATAGCTCGCGCCGTAGGAGCCGGCGGTCACTGCCGCCCGCTCCGTGAGCCGCTTGACCTCGCCATCCACCACCTTCCACGCGGCCAGGACGGACAGCGCCACGTCGACCGGACTCGCGTCCCACATACGGTCGGCGGGCAACCCGGTCTCCCGGGAGCGGATGGCCGAAGCCAGGGGGTTCAAGGCGTCGTACAAGGCTTTGTCGAGCTCCGCCTGCTCTGCTGGGGTGATCTCCGAGGCCGTCATACGACAACCATAGTTGTCGAAAGCGTCCACGTAAACCAGAGTTTCCATACATTGCCGGTTGTCACCACATCAAAGAGACAGGCCCAAAGTGCGCGCCTTCATCCCCGACCGGGACGACAGGGGCCCGAAGGGGGATGTCTCCTTCGCCACGCAGAACCGGCAGAAGGTCATCCGCCACCGCACAACACCCGCGTGGACGTGGACTTCAGCTCGCTCGGTGCTGACGACGTGGCGGCAATGACCGACGGGAAACCAGGCCGCCCGTCCGTGGCCTCGCCGCCGGGGCCTACCAGCCGGCGCTTGTCGGCATCTTGTCTCCCCCTGATGACACAGCACGGTGTCAGGCACTGCCGGGTGCCGGGTTGACTGCGCGTCAGTGCGGCTTCACGAAACCAACGGTGTGCCAGGTCGTTGACTGACGGGCCGCGCCTGCTGTCATCTATGTTGCGGGAGTGACCTCCATAGACATCGTCGCAGGGCTGGGCGCATTGATGTGCGGTTTCGTCACCGTCGCCTGCCTCGCCAGCACGTGGGTCGGCTTTCGCCTCATGGTCCGCGGCAAGCGGATCAACGCCGAGGTGGTCGGCGTTCGTGCGGAGGCGGACACTGACGGGGATCCCCGATACTTCCTGGTAGTTGCCTTCACGCCGCCGGGGGGCTCCCGAATTGAAGCCGAATCCCTTACGGGCAAACCCCACCCGCCCGAACGACGGGGCCCCCGGCAAAAGGTCGGTGTCGTCTACGACCCGGCCCGGCCGACCAGAGTGCACGTCGATGGATACCCCAAGGTCAGCATCTTCATGGCTCTGCTGGCTGCGGCGGGCAGCGGATCACTGACCGCGATGTGCGTCAGCAGGTCGCTCTCCTGACGGCGCCAGGAGTCCCTGGAACACCTGTCGCAGCGACTTCACGCGTCGTCAGCAAATGAGCGCGCGTCCCAGGATGAGGAAGGCCTCGTGGATGTCGTCCCGGATCTCCCAGCGGATCCGCAGGCGGCGGAACCAGTACAGATGGGCGAACGCGCGCTCCACGAGCCAGCGTTGAGCGCCCAGTCCGGAGCCATGCTCGGTGCCCCGGCGAGCGACGGCCGGCTTGGCGCCGAGGTCCCGGACAAGGCGGCGGTACTTGTCGTGGTCGTAGCCGCGGTTACCGAGCACGATGTCCGGGCGGCGCCGGAGCCGACCGCGTTTCCCGCGCACCGGCGGAACCCGCTTGGAGATGCGGGATGAGCTGGGTGACGTCGTTGCCGTCGGCGGCACAGTGACGCACCGCTGGGTCCACCGTTCGGCGGCGGGGTGCCCGCCGGCGGGTCATGATGCCGCCTGCCCGCCCTGAGTCCTCGGTGCTGCGCCCGCGTTCAAGTTCGCGGCGCGCGTGGTCGCAGCGGGGCCCCGCCCGCCCCGCTCCGACTGGTGGCCGTCCTCGCCCGTCATACCGGTCTCGACATCGGTGCCGCACGACGGACACGGCCGGGGCCAGGCCGCATGGGAGGGCCGGCGCCGACAACGTCGCATACGTCTCCGAGCGGTTGGGTGGCGGGTAGCCGCCCCGGCGGCTACCCGCCACCCACAGGCCGGTTCGCGGAGATGAACGCTCCGTGAAGATCTCAGGCATGACATTCATACCCAGACGGCGGTCCGCGCTGGCCGCGACCGCCACCGCGATCGCGCTCGGTGGTGGGCTGCTGCTGCCCCAGAGCGCGGCAAATGCCGGCACGACGGGCGCGACACAAGCCCCGGCGCAGGACGGCGGCCAGTCCTACGACATCACGCTGCTCACCGGTGACATCGTGCACTACCAGGAGGTCGTCGGCGGCAACGACATCGTGACCGTCGATCGCCCCGAGGGCGCGACCGGCGGGGTGCACATCCAGCGCTACGGCGAGGACACCTACGTGCTGCCCGCGGAGGTGCTGCCGCTGCTGGCCGCCGACAGGGTCGATCGCAGGCTGTTCAACATCACCGAACTCGCCGAGATGAAGCTCGACGACAAGCACGCGGCCGGCATCCCGGTGATCGCCGCGGCTCCCAAGTCCCGCTCCGCGCAGCCGCCGGCCACCCCGAAGGGCGCCGCCAAGGTCCGTGCGCTCGAGTCGATCGACGCGACCGCCCTCAAGGCCGACAAAGACCAGGCGCGCGCTTTCTGGAACGCCGTCACCCCGGCCGCGAAGAACGCCCGGACCCTCGACGGCGGAATCGGGAAGCTGTGGCTGGACGGCCGGGTGAAGGCCGCCCTCAGCGAGTCCGTGCCGCAGGTCGGCGCACCGCAGGCCTGGGCGAAGGGCTTCGACGGCACGGGCACCAAGGTCGCCGTACTGGACAGCGGCATCGACACCGCACACCCGGACGTCAAGGACCGCATCGTCGGAACGAAGAGCTTCATCCCCGGCGAGGAAGTCACTGACGGCCACGGCCACGGCACCCACGTCGCCTCCACCGTCGTCGGCTCCGGCGCCGCCTCGGACGGTGCGAAGAAGGGTGTGGCACCGGGCGCCGACCTACTGGTGGGCAAGGTGCTCGCGGACAGCGGCTACGGGTCCGAGTCCGGCATCATCGAGGGCATGGAGTGGGCGAAGGCCCAGGGCGCCGACGTCGTGTCCATGAGCCTCGGCTCGCAGGGCGGCGACGACGGAAACTCGCCCGAGGCGCAGGCAGTCAACGCCCTCTCGGCGAACGGCGGCCCGCTCTTCGTGATCGCGGCCGGCAACTCCTCCGCTCCCGGCAGCGTAAGCTCCCCCGCGTCGGCCGCCTCGGCGTTGACCGTTGCCGCGGTCGACAAGTCCGACAGGCGCGCCTCGTTCTCCAGCCAGGGCCCGCTGGTCAACTCCTACGCTCTGAAGCCGGACATCTCCGCACCCGGAGTGGCGATCAGCGCCGCTGCCTCGCAGGCGGTGCCGGGGTGGACGGGCGGCATGTACCGGTCGATGAACGGCACCTCGATGGCCACCCCGCACGTCGCGGGCGCCGCGGCCGTCCTCAAGCAGCGCCACCCCGACTGGGACGGCCAGCGCATCAAGAACGCGCTGATGACCACCTCGAAGAAGCTGGACGCCTACAGCCCGTACTCGATGGGCACTGGCCGACTGGACGTCATCAACGCCGTCGACACCACGATCGAGGCCACCGGATCGGTGCCCGCCGCGGTCTACAAGTGGCCCTACGAGGGCGCCGCGAAGACCGAACGCACCATCACCTACCGCAACACGGGCTCCGACGACGTCACGCTGGACCTGTCGCTCGACACCGACGCCCGGGCGTACACCCTCTCGGCCTCGACCGTCACCGTCCCCGCGAACGGCTCCGCCGACGTCACGCTGACCCTCGACCCGACGGACGTCCCGTCCAACACTTCCTTCTCCGGCCAGGTCGTCGCCAGGAACGGCGACAGCGTCGCCGCCCACACCGGCTTCGCGCTGTACAAGGAGCGCGAACTCTATGACTTCACGCTGGAGTTGAAGGGACGAGACGGCAAGCCCGCCAATGGCATCGTGGCCCTCACTTTCGAGGGCAACAGCGCCCCGGCCCCGATCGCCGTCCAGGGGAAGACCACGCTGCGGGTGCCGCCGGGCACGTACACCGCCTGGACCTATCTGGATGTCGAAGGGGAGCGCCCCGACTCGCTCGGTGTGGCTTTCCTGACCGCCCCCGAGACGGTGGTCGACGGGCCGACCACGGTGACGCTCGACGCGAGCAAGGCGCGCGCGGCCGACGTACGGGCCCCGAAGGAGACCGAGGTGTCGCAGACGATCCTCGACTTCCACCGGATGTACGAGAACGGCACCGGCACCGGCGGCGTCGGCTTCGACAGCCAGTTCGTCCTGCTGCCGTACTACGACACCGTGTATCTGGGCCCGACCGAGAAGATCACCAAGGGTGAGTTCAGCTTCATGACGCGGTGGCGGCTGCGCGAGGAGTTCCTCGACGCCGAGACCGGCAGCGGGCATGAGGTGCAGTTGACCGGCCAGAACGGCACCGCGTTCAAGGACGGCAGCAGCAAGCTCGCCACCGTGTACGCCGGCAAGGGCGCCCAGGCCGACTACACAGGGATCGACGCCCGCGGCAAGGCCGTCGTCGTCGAGCGCAGCGACGAGGTCGACGCCGCGACCCGCGGCAAGAACGCCACCGCGGCCGGTGCCACCCTGCTCATCAGTGTCAACGACACCCGGGGCCGCCTGTACGAGGGCTACGGCAGCCAGGAGATCACTGTGGCCTCCGTCCGGACCGGGGACGGCGCACGGCTGATCGCCGAAGCCAAGTCGGGACGCGGCATGCTGCGGGTGGAGCAGAAGCGCTTCGCGGACTACCTGTACGACCTGGCACAGGTGTACCGGGACGCGATCCCGGACCGGTCGCTCGACTACCGTCCGTCGGACCACGACTTGGCGAAGGTCACCGCCAAGTACCACGGGCACAGGGACAGCCTGGGCGGCGGCTTCCGCTACTACATCCCCGTTCGGGAGATCGGCCGGGGCCGGGGCGTGGGCCTCGCGGAGTACGAGAAGTACCCGGGTGTGCGTACCGAGTGGGTCAGCCCGCAGCACGGTCAGAGCTTCTGGTACGAGAACCACACTGCCGACGTCGCGGACGCGATCAACCACGAGCAGCGGGGCGGGGCGGACCGCTACCGGGCCGATCGCGCCTACAACACGGAGTGGTTCGGCCCCGTGCAGCACCCGCGCTTCGGAGACGGGTACGAGAGCACCATCACCGACAACCGCGGGGTCCAGGTCAACATTCCGATGTGGTCGGACTCGGGCATGGGTCACTCGGGCATGGTGAGCGGCGACGAGTACGCGATGAGCACGATCGCCATGTACGACGGCGACAAGCTGCTCAAGCAGTCGGCGGGACGGGCGTTCAGCGTGAACCTGCCCCGGGAGACCAGGCCCTACCGCGTGGTCGCCCAGGCGACCCGTCCCGGTGACGTCTGGCGGTACTCGACGAAGGTCCGCACCGAATACGGGTTCACCCACCACCCGAACGCGGCGGACGACTACGCCCGTTACGACCTGAAGCTGCTCAACCTGCTCTTCGACGTCCCCACGGATCTGCAGGGCAACGCGGCGGCGGGCCGGGCGCTGGCCGTCGGGCTCGGGGCGGAGACCGGGGACTGGATCGCCGGTGAGCAGTTCAAGGGCGACACGGCCACGCTGTCCGTGTCGTACGACGACGGCCGGACCTGGAAGGAAGTGCCGTTGACGAAGACGGCCGACGGCCGCTGGGCGGCGAAGTTCGCCACCCCGGACACCCCCGCCTCGTTCGTCTCGCTGCGCGCGTCCGCCCAGGGCCCCGACGGCCTGAGCGTCAGCCAGGAGATCATCCGGGCGTTCGGCCTGAAGTAGCCCCGGACGGTGCACAGGAGAGCGGTCCCCCGCCCCCGCGGCGGGGGACCGCTCGCACTGTCACCGACGCGTTCGAGACGACCGTGCCCGCCTGCGGCGGCCAGCCGCACGGGCGCCGCCGGGCGCCCGGAAGGTCGACACCCAGCAGGCGTCCGACGCCTGGCAGATCTTGCCGATCATGGACACCGCCGACTCGTCCGGGCTCGCGATCGTCGGCGACGGCAAGCACTACCACCTGGGTGGTGAGCACGACGACACAATGCGCGGCCAGGCGCAAAGGGTGTACGACATCGCCACCCGGCAGTGGAGCGGGATCGCACGCACCGAGGACGCGTTCAACAAGGGCCTCGACCTTGGCCGCGGTCCAGGCGGAGGCTCCAGCCGGCAGGGAGCGTCATTCCGGGCGTGCGGTATTCCGCCGCGTCCGAAGGGGTGTGCTGCCGAAGGCTGTTATGGCTGCCACGAGTGAGAGTGCGGCGAGGAGGAGAAAGAGCGCCGGGTAGCCGCCGAGGGGCGCGGCCAGGGCGGCACCTGCGAAGGGTGCCAGGGCGGCGGCCCCGGCGGTGGGCGCGCCGAGCAGTCCGGACAGGCGGCCGTAGTGGGCGGCTCCCCACCGGTCGGTGATGGCGGTGGCCTGGAGCAGAGTGAGATTGCCGCGGACCGCGCCCGCTGCGATCGACAGCGCGACGAACAGCGCGTACGGGCCGGGGACAAGAGCGATGGCTGCGGTGGTGATGCCGCCGAGGGCGATCAGGAGCGCAGTCCGCAGGGTTGCTCCGGTGCGCCGTGCGAGGGTCGAGTAGAGGATGCGGCCGAGGGTTTGGCCGGCGCCGCCGAGTCCGAGGGCCCAGGCGGCTTCAGTGGTGGTGCAGCCGCGGTCGAGCAGGAGAGGGACGAGTGCGACGACGACGGCGTACATCGCGAAGCTGGACAGAGTGAGGGCGGCAGCCAGCATCCAGAACGGCCGGCTGCGCACAACGGCGTCGGCGTGGTGGCCGGCGCGGCCGGGTGGCGGTGGCGCCTTGGGCCAGGGGGCCCGGAGCGCGAACGCGTGGGCCGGGACGGTGATCAGGGCGAGGATGCCGGCGAGGACGGCGTAGGTAGCGCGCCAGGACAGTTCGTCGGCCAGGGCGGCGGTCAGGGGTGCGAAGACGGTGGAGGCGAGTCCGCCGGCGAGAGTGACGATGGTGAGGGCGCGGATGTGGTCGGGGGCCCACCAGCGGGTGAGGGCGGCGAAGGCGGGCTGGTAGAACGTGGTGGCCATCGCGATGCCGGCGAGCAGCCAACCGGCAGTGAAGACGACCAGGTTCGGGGCGGCGGCGACGATGAGAAGGCTGAGCACGCCGAGGACGGAGCCCGCGGTCATCACCGTGCGGGGGCCGCGGTGATCGAGAATGCGGCCGACGCGGATTCCGGCGAGTGCCGAGACGAGAAGAGCCGCGGAGAACGCGGCGGTCGTGGCGCCGGCAGACCAGCCCGTGGCAGCGGTGATCTCCGGGTTCAGCACGGGGAAGGCGTAGTAGACGATGCCCCAGCTGGTGATCTGCGTGACGCAGAGGGCGGGCAGGACTGCGCGAGGCCGCGACCCGTCCCCCGTTCCGGTCGCGGCCTGGTCGGTATGAAGGTTGGTCATCGTCAGGTCAGCAACAGCTGCCGGCGGTGACCGGTTCGCGTGCGTCGGTCACGGCGGTGGCCGGGCCGCAGCCGCACATGGCTCCACTCGCGCACCGCGGCCCCGGCGGCGTCGCCGGTTTCCAGGACGAGGGGTTCGAGGCCGCGCTCGAGGAGGTGCGCGGCGGCCGCGAGGCCGGCCGGTCCTGCTCCGACGACGACGACGGGGAGCTGGGGGGTGCTCATGGCGCTCGGTCTCCTCGGTGCGAAAGGGGTCAGCGTGCGTAGATCAGGGCGGTCAGCTGTGCATGCTGCTGATGTTGTGCCGCTCGACCCGCGCTGTCGCTGACCTCGGCGCGACTGTCGCAGAAGCTGATGCCGGCCAGGTGGCGGGCGGTGCGGCGCGCCTTGGCGGCACGGAGCGCGGCGCGGAGCGATCTCATGACAACCCCCT
>NZ_JBQHCZ010000026.1:0-62091 GCF_052068155.1 Streptomyces sp. OZ13
TCGGCCTTCGGCCGCCCCGTCCGTGCCATGGAGCAAGCCTATACATCTGAACAGAATTCCCGACTCAGAAGACTAGGAGCATGCCTGACCCAGGTCGCTGGGCAGCGCCCGGAAAGAGGGTCCTGGAAGCGCTGCAGCGCAGCGAGTCGCCGGTCCGGTCGCCAGCGGCCGTACCGGGGCCGACGTGAGAGAGACGTCGAGCAAGGTGCCCTCGGCTGATCGGGAACGGCCACCGGCGGCCGTTCTATTGGAGGCTGTCGTATGCAGAGTCTGGCCACGGTTCGAGGTGTCCTGCCCACGGGTCGTGGTCGCCGTGGATGGCGTCCTGGGCAACCGGACCGGCGAAAAGGTTCGGGTCCGGGTGTGGGGGCTCGGGGTAGCGGGAGGTGTCCTGGCCCCAGGCGGCGAGTCGGTCGATGGCGTACCAGCGGTAGGGAGTGCCGCGGGCGGCGAGTTCGTGGACTGCGTCGGTCAGGGCGGGGATGTGATGCGCCAGCACCGGGTCGGCCAGCAGCGGCAGGATCGCGAAGAGGGCGGCGTCGCGGACCTCCTGCTCACTGTCGCCGAGGAACGGGTGGACCGCGTCGTAGAGGGCTGGGCGGGTCGCGAGGAAGGCGTCGATGTCTTCCTGCGCGCCGGGCGGCCACTCCGGCGGATAGTCCGTGTCCTGGGCGGTGCCCCCGAGCCAGTCGAGCAGAAGCACCCGCAGCGAGGACAGCTGCTCGCCGTGCTGGTCGATCTCCCAGGGCCTCTGCTTGGTCACCATTGCCAGTGTCCGCGGATCGCCCAGGACCGCGGCAACGAACAACGCCGCCGGCGCCGTGGCACTGTAGAAGGTTTCCTGGTGCGTCACCGCGTCGAACAGATCCCGCACCGCCGCGCCCTGGACCCGCGGATCGTCATCAAGCAGCTGCCGCAGGATCACCGGCGTCATCGGCGCCACATTCGGGCAGCAGTGCTCCACGGCATTCCAGTCCGTCCGCAGCAACAGCGCCCGCACGTCCACGAGACCCGCGCTCCCACCCTCGTTCGTCATCCGGCGAGTGTGCCAGCCACCTCGGACACGCCAGCTCTGAGGCAGCGATCCGAGAAACCGGCACGAGAAAACAGCGCACGGTTGGAATGACGCTCCCTGCCAGCTGGGGCCTCCGGCTGGAGTTCGGCCAAGCGCGAGGCGTACGCCAACGACCAGGGTGCCGCGACCTCTCTGGTTGCGGTCACGGCCCGGACGAACCGTTCGAAGGCGGACCAGGACCCGGCCGAGTGGCTCCCGCCCGCGTCCGACCACTGCCGCTACATCGGCGAGTGGATCGGCACCAAGATCCGCTGGGGCCTGGCGGTCGACAAGGCCGAGCTCGAGGCGCTCAAGACCTTCGCCGACGGCCCCTGCGAACCGTCATCGACCACCAGCCGGCCCCGTAGAGCTCCAGCCCCACCAGGTCGTGCAGCAGCGGTGACCCGCGCCCTTCCAGGGCGTTGATCAACCGTGACGATGTACACGCTGGGGATCGAGGGCGGCCCGCTGGACGGCGGAGCGGCGACAGTGGACGCCGACGACGACGGCCGGCCGCCCTACCAACAGTGCTGGAATGGTGCCGTGTACGTACGCGAGCCGTTCGGATTCGAACCTCACGACCCTCACTGGCACTACTGCCATCGAGGCGCGAGCACAGTGTGACGCGCTCGGCTCCCGCTACCGGATGGGCTCCGCGTCCTCGGCGCCCGTTCCCAGGCCCCGTCGCGAGATCGGCGACGTGGTGGGGCGCACTCCAAGGGTTCCGCGGGCACGCAGCTCGCCCAGGTCTGGCAGATGGACGCCAGGCAGCATGTCGAGAAGGTTCGCCTGGGCGGCATGGGTGTGCGCGCGAGCCTCGAGCCTGTGCCTAGCTTGCGGCGAGTGGCTACGTGATCATCGCACGGGCGAGCCTCAGCGCCAGCGGCGCTGTTCGTCATGGACCCACGTGGCCAGACCTGAGTTCTGCGGAGCAACTGGTGAGAGGCAGGTCCACGCAGCCCGTGTTGACGGCAATACGCGGCTGCATGCCTGGCTCTTGTAGTTCCTGGCGGTTTCCGCCCATGTTCGCGGCGCTTCGCCGATGCGCGCCCGTGAGCTGGTCCGCCATGTCCGGGAACGGGGGTGATGCTGGCTGGCTCGCGTACGACCGTGTACGTCATCGACTGGAACCCGACAAGATGGCCGCCTTCGGTGACGGTGTGGCCAAGGCGGCCACCAAGCTGGGCACCACGTCCGTCACATCTACACCCACCTCAACAACACCACCCCCTGGCTGATCCCTCTTCCAGCAGGCCGACTACGTCGGCCGTGTCATGGGGCTCCACGGTTAGCCGTATATCGCCGTCGAGACCGGTCAGGCGCTGCCGAACGTGACCATGACCCGGCTTCCCGGCCCGGCCGGCAGCAAGGGGCGCACCTGCGTGGCGCTGCGTGCGTCGTCGACGACGAGCAGCAGTAGCCCAGCCCGGACGAATACGCGTGCCGAAGGCCATCCAAGACTCGCCGCGCTTGCGTCAAGGGCGGCACAGCCGTTCCACCGACCGGTAGCCATCTCCCGGTTCTTCTCTCCGCGCTCGAAGCATTCCGAGGTCTGCAGGCGGATCGGCTGCCACGCGGCCCTGTCAGCCTCGGTCAACCCACCGCCTTGTGTATTTCACGGTCCAGGACTACCTGAGCTGAGCGGCCGCCGATACGCAAACGGCGCCGACAACACTCACCCAAGCTCATTCGGAAGAAATTCACAATCCGTCAGATTTCCGAGTCCTCCTGCCATTCGACACATGTAGGCCGCTGCCCTCCGGAGAGAAGGAATTCTTTTACTGCCTCCCGTACGAGGGGGAGGGGGATCTCTGCTGCGGCAGGAAATTCGGTTGGATTTCCTGCAATGTGATAAACAACTTCCCCACTCCTGGCCACCGAAGGGCTGATCGAGACATAATTTTTGTCGTCGACAAAGCTTACGACCCCGGCCTGCCGCTCCCTGTTGACGCCGACCAGGAATTCATGATCAGGAAACCCTGAAGGAAGGGTTTCACGCTGCAAACTCTGCAGAACGGCCATGCTCTCAAACTCCGCTCCGAAGGCAAGGGAATCGATTAGGGTGTCGACGTCCTCGGGTGAACAAATAACCGCCGGCTCATCTGCATGCTGCTGCCTGTAGTAGGCCTGTGCTTTAAATTCCATCACATTCCACCTATCCCCACGCTCCCGTTTCCGTACGTATGGAAATTGAATCCACCCTTTCCGTTCGGTGTTATGCGAACGCGAGGCCTCGGCGGGCGGGCTTCTGGCTCGCCGTTGCGACTCGCCCCGGCCGCTGTCTGACCCCACGTCCGCCACCACGTCGCCCCTCGACAACAGCCAGACCCCTCGAAGTCACCCGCACCGCCACCGACGGCACCAGGAACGCCAACAGCCTCCTGTACGGCGCAGCCTGGCGCGCGGCCAAGGCCCTCGGCTACACACGCCTCATCACCTACACCCAGGCCAGTGAGACCGGCGCCAGTCTCCGCGGCACCGGATAGTGGACCGTCGCGGAGCGGCCCGCCCGCCCAGGCTGGACCTGCCCCTCACGTCCCCGAGAATCCAAGGGCACAGAGCACATGCCCCGGACCCTCTGGGATGCCGCCTGGCACCGCCGCGGCATCCGCTGGCCCTTGGCGCTCGGGCAGTCGGAGGGGCCGCGTGCCGCGTCTTCCCGGCCGCTGGCCCGGCGGATCCTCGACGAAGTCGCCGAGGCGCACGACCGGGCCGACCACGCCAACCGCGACGCCGCCAGCACCTCGACAGTGATCCGCAACTTCGCCCTGCCCTGCACCAGCCACTGCCGGAAGGCCTCCCGCCAGCTACGCAACGCCCGGGGCCTGGACCGGCTCCGCGTCCAGACCACGATCGGCTGATCACTCGCCCGTGAGGCCCCGGCCCCCGAACTTCCGCCCGCCCGGAGACGAACGTCTGCCCCCGGCGGGCGTTGGAGGTGCCGGGGAAGCAGCATTGAAGGGCTTTCCACACCGTCGACCATGACCGCGCAGCCCGCCTCTCGTCAGCCTCATGTCGAACGGTTCACCGAAGTCCCGATTTTCCGCACGCGGTACTTCCGTAGACGGACGATCGGCCGCCTTCGACCAGCGCGAGGCAGTCCAGGCTGGCGGCGAGGCCCAGTGATGACCGTAGCCTCTACGTCGAAAGCCGCAGCGCCAGATGCCACCTCAGGCTCATCAACGGCCGCGGCGACGTGGACCTTGTCCGACAGCGCCCACGCACTGCTCGAGCTGACCAGCAAGGCCTCCTGAACCGGGACCGTGCGGAGATGCTCACGGGGCCAGGGATCGATGGCCTGCTTGGCCGCGATGCGGTTGTTGAGCCGTGAGAGGGCCGGAAGGACGCGAGTGAGGTTGTGATCTGAGTCACTGTCACATCCAGTAGTCGCTGTGGCGTTGGGCGACCAAATAGGAGTGTCGGGTTCCGGCTTCTTCGGTGCAGCCGTCACCCCTGGAAGTGGCTCCACATAAAGCGCTGCCAGCGAGTTGCCCGCATCCGAGTTCTTGGCTCGCGGTCCGGCCCTTATCTGAACCGCACTGTCGACTGTGACAGAAAGTAGCTGACGGGTCGCCATGTGCGAATCCCTCAGCTTCTGACATGTGTAGACATTTGCTTCGAATCCATGCTGCGGGCTGGGGCGTGCCCATCCCGTCAACACCTTGACCCTGCACCGCGGTTAGGGATTGACTCGCGGAACTTTTGAAGATCTTTTGACCGTGAGGTGGGGACTGTGAAGTTGCGGTGGGGGAGGCGTGCGCTTAGACGCAGGCGTCGGGCAGCGGCGCTCACGGCGCTCACAATGGCGCTGTCCGTGATGACACTCCCGGCGGCGTCGGCAGCCCCGGCCACGGACTCGCCCCTGGCGTCGCTGACCGAGGGGCAGAAGGCGCTGGCTCAGGCCAGTGAGTCTGGTGAGCGCGTGGAGGTTGTGGGGGAGCGGTCGGAGCAGACCACGGTCTTCGCGAATCCTGACGGATTCTCCTTCACGCTTGAGGAGTCTTCGGTTCCGGTCCGAGTGACGGACCCGCAGGGTGGCTGGCGCAGCCCGGACGCCACACTGGTGCGGCGTGCCGACGGTTCGGTAGGACCGAAGGCGGCGGCAGTGGCCATGTCCTTCTCCGACGGCGGTAAGGACGAGCCGCTCGCTCGGATCGCCGAACAGGGCCATGCGCTGGCACTCAGCTGGGCCGATCAGTTGCCCGAGCCGGTACTTAACGGCGCGAGTGCCGTGTACCCCGACCTGTTGCCGGACGTGGACCTGAAGGTCACTGCCACCACCGAGAGTTTCCGGCACGTACTGGTCGTCAAGACGCCCGAGGCGGCCGCACTGCCTGAGCTGAAAGAACTCACCTTCGGTCTGAGGACCGAAGGGCTGACGGTACGCGAGGGGGCGGCCGGGAATCTGGCGGCGGTCGACGGCAACGGCAATACGGTTTTCAAAGCTCCGCCGGCGCAGATGTGGAATTCGGCGGGCAAGCAGCAGGCGGCCCCCGCACCGTCCAGCGCCACCACCGATTCCATTGGTACAGCCACCCAGTTCGGCAGCATGGCCGCCGTCACGGAAGGGGAGCAGCCGCTACCGGGGGACCCGTCGGAGAAGGCACCTTCCGGGACTGGCGCCGCGCCGGGGCAGGGCGACGCGGTCGCCCGTATGGAAGTTGCCGTCGACAAGGACAGCCTGTCCGTGACCCCAGACACGGGCCTGCTCACCTCCACCGCACCCGAGGCGTTTCCGATCTTCATCGACCCCACGGTTTCCTGGAGCGAGTCCGAGCGCACCCTGCTGCGCAGCGACGGCTACGAGTCCTACGGCTGGGACAACGGTGACGACGACCGCGGCATGGGCGCAGGCAAGTGCGGCACGTGGAACGGCTACTACTGCGGACCCGGCTATGTGCAGAGGCTGTACTTCGAGTTCTCCCCGGCCAGTTTGAAGGGCAAGCACGTCCTCGACGCCACCTTCCGCGTCACCGAGCCGTGGGCATTTCAGTGCGACCCGCGCTGGGTGGAACTGGTACGGACGAACAACATCTCCTCCGCCACGACCTGGTCGTCGCGGCCGGCGGAGATCGACTGGATGGTCGACCGCAACGTGTCGGCCGGCCGCGGTTCGCTGTGTGACCCCGACTCTCCCGATGCGCCGATCGAGTTCAACGACAACCTCCCCGACGAGCCGAACGAGAACCTCACCGCGACGGTCCGAGATTTCGCGGCCGGGAAGTTCTCACGGCTCACGCTGGAGATCCGGGCACAGGACGAGTCCGACACCTCGGCATGGAAGCGGTTCAAGAACGACGCGGTGCTGGCCGTGGACTTCGTCGGTCTGCCCGACAAGCCCACATCCGTAGGCATCGTGACGGGGTCCGGAACAACCTGCGAGACCACGGAGTCGGACCCTGCCGTCGTGTCCGATCCGACACCTGACCTCAGGGCCACACCCCAGACCAAGTCCGGCGGCGAGCAGGGTTCTCAGCTGCGGGTCTACTTCGACGTTGATCACAAGAACGCCGACGGTTCCTGGTCCGACACGCCGACAGCCGGGGACCGGAGACCCTCCACCGGCTACGTCGGGGACGGCGTTCCCCTGGTGATGGCCTGGTCGCCCGCTCTGCTGGAAGGGAAGCTTTACCGTTACAAGGCTTACGTCGAGTCCTACTACAACAACGGCAGCAGCCGACTGTCCGGGCCTGTCTCGAGCTACTGCTACTTCAAGGTCGACCCAACAGCGCCCAAGGCGCCGATCATTGGGATCCACTCGCCGTATGCCGCCTGCACACCCAACGACTGCCCATCGAACGGTGGTCCGGGAGTTAAGGCCACGTTCAGCTTCAAGCCGGCCGAAGGCGACACCGGCAACGTCGCCTACCAGTACAAGCTCAGCTCCCCCGCTGCCTGGACTGCAGCGACGAAGGTCTGCACCCCAGGCATTTCGGATATGCACTGCTTGAAGCTGCCGCTGTCGTCGCCGGACGTGAAGATGCAGGGCACGTTCACACCTGCACGTGCTGCTACGTACCGGCTGTACGTGCGTGCCCAGGACGAGGTCGGTCGTTGGGGGGCACAGAACGTTGTGGACTTCCTGGTAGCGCCCGGTGCGGGCCCGGTCGGACGCTGGCACTTCGACGAGGCCGAGGGCCCCGCGAAGAGTTCCGCGGGAGCGACAGCCCACGACGCAACGCTGGCCGGTGGAGCGGGACGCGATGATCGCGGACGCCGTGGCCTGGTCACCCACGATGCACAGGGAAATCCGCTGACCACGGCGATTATGGACAGAGGCCTCGCCCTTAACGGGACCACGGGCTACGCCGGCACGGTAGGCCCGGTACTTGAGGCACGGGCGTCGTTCACGGTCTCGGCATGGGTGAGGGTGGACCCTAGCTCCACGAGAACAGTCAATGTGATCAGCCAGACACCGCAGACAGCGGGTCCATGGACCAAGAAGTACAGTCCCTTCGCCCTCACCTATGGCGGCAAGTGGAGCATGCGCGTTCACTCCACGGACGGCACGTTCATCCGCGAGGCAATGGCTGCCCAGACATCGCCCAAGGGTGTCTGGACCCATGTTGCGGGCGTCCACGACGCGGCGAACAAGAAGATGCACCTCTACGTGAACGGCAAGCTCGAGGCATCCGCCGACGCCGGAACCACGTGGAACGCGGACGGCCCGTTGCAGTTCGGCCGTCTCATGTACGGCGATGTGCTCACGGACTACATGAACGGCTCCATCGACGAAGTAGCCGTATGGCAGGTGCCACTGACCTCCAGCCAGATCGCAGATGAAGCCCAACTGAAGACGTCCGAGCACTTCGCGGACGTTGAGCTGGTGGCCGACTGGTCTGCAGATGGAAGCGGCGGTACCTCCGTCGCAGATCCGACGTCGGGATACGGCAGGACGCTGACCCTGACCGGCGGCACAGCGATCGAGAACGGGGAGATCGTCTTCGACGGCGTCGACGACGCGGCCGGCGCAGCCGGTCCGGTCGTCGATGACACCGGATCCTTCACCGTGACGAGCCTGGCCACGCTGGACAGCGCCAAACTGCTCACCAAGGAAATCGGCTACACCGGGCAGGTGCTCGGCCAACGCACCGCTGATGGCTCGGCGTGGGGATTCTGGTTCCAGCTGACCGGCACGGAGACCGTCCTCAACGACGACTTCGAAGAGGAGACCGTTCCGGTGGGCTTCTGGCACTTCGGCCGGTTGAACACGGACGGCACATTCACGTCGGTCCGCTCCACCGAAAGCGCGGTGCTGGACAGTGCCGTCCGGCTGACCGGCGTTTTCGACGCCCAGGACGGCAGCGTCCGGCTGTACCTCGGTGGCATGCGGGACGGCGAGCCCAAGGAGTTTGCCGCCAGGGCGGGCTCCGGAGACTTCGCCATCGGCCGAGGCTTCACCTCCGGCGCCTGGAAGCACTACATGCCGCAGCGCATCTCCGAAGTGCGGATGTGGGCCGGGGCGATGGCGAGTGAAACCCAAGTCGGGCTTGCAGTGGGCGACTGAATCCACTCTGCGGGCGGCTGCCCTCTGCCGCCGCCCGCACATGGTCTCCGACCGGGGGCCGTCGTGCAGCGAAGTACGGACTTTTGCGGCAAGCGAATGGGGCGGGGCAGATGAGAACGGGTACAAGGGCGTCCAGACGCTGGCGCGGTGCTGTACACGGATGGAGTGGCCGCATGCTGGTGCGGTCCGTGGCACTTGTGCTGATGGTGCCCCTTGGTCTGGCAGCGCCCGCCGCCCAGGCGAAACCGGGCGGACTGGGGCGCCCCGACCTTCCCGAAGATCGGGTCACCAAGGTCAAAGCCGTCAACGGGCTCGGGGCCAAGAAGGCCCGTCAACAGGTCGCCAAGGACAAGGCAGCCAACGCCGCACAGGCCAAGAAGGCCACAGCCGAACAGAACGCCCGGTGGCCTCACCCCGGTACCGCGACGGTGCCACTTGCCGCTGGTACGGAAGCCAAAGCCTCCCCCGGCGGACTGCCCGTATCGGTAAGCCCGCAGAAGGCGAAGCACACCGAGCCGGCCGGCGAGCAGGCACGGATCACGGTGCTCGACCAGAAGACAGCCCGTAGGGCCGGTGTCACGGGTGTGCTCCTGAAAGCCGAGGCCGGCAAAGCTGGTGTCGCCGAGGTAAGCGTTGACTACAGCGGCTTCGCCGCCGCGGTAGGCGGCGGCTGGTCGCAGCGCCTGCGCCTGGTGCAGTTGCCGGCCTGTGTCCTCACCACCCCCGACGATCCGAAGTGCCGCACGCAGACTCCCCTGAAGGCGCACAACAACATCGCTGGTCAGGCGCTGTCAGCCACGGTCGCCCTCGGCGAGGCCCAGGAGGGTCCCGCACCACAGCTTGGGACCACGGCCGCCGCGTCAGGCGGGCAGGCGACTGTTCTGGCCGTCACCGCCGCAGGTACCGGCTCGGGTCAGTCGCCGACGGGTACCGGAGACTACTCGGCAACCGAACTGTCCGCTTCCTCGTCTTGGGTGGCTGGCGGCAACTCAGGATCGTTCACCTGGTCCCACGGGTTCACCATGCCGCCCGCAGCCGCGGGCCCCACCCCCAAGCTCACTCTGTCCTACGACTCGGGCAGCATCGACGGCCGCACCGCCACGACGAACAACCAGGGAACACTCGTCGGTGAGGGATTCAGCCTTTCCGAGTCGTACATCGAGCGCGGCTATGGCAGCTGTGAGGACGACGGCCACGACGACGTCTTCGACCGATGCTGGAAGTACGACAACGCCCGGATCGTCTTGAACGGGAGTGCCAGCCGCCTGGTGAAGGTCAGCGCCACGACCTGGCGCCTGGAAGGCGATGACGCCTCCAAAGTGACCCGCTCCACCAGTACGGACACCGAGAACGGGGACAACGACGGCGAGCACTGGACCGTCGTCACCGGCGACGGAACCAAGTACGTCTTCGGCCTCAACAAGCTCCCCGGTGCCGGCACCGAGCGCACGAACTCCACCTGGACCGTTCCCGTCTTCGGTGACGACTCGGGCGAACCCGGCTACTCCGGGGGCACCTCCTTCGCCGACCGCTCTCTGACGCAGGCGTGGCGCTGGAACCTTGACTATGTCGAGGGCACATCCGGCAACGCGGCCACCTACTGGTACGCCAAGGACACCAACTACTACAAGAAGAACAAGTCCACCACCGCGAACGCCGCCTACATCCGCGGCGGCTACCTGACGGAAATCAAGTACGGCCTTCGCAAGGACGCCCTGTTCACCGACGCAGCCGATGCCAAGGTCACCTTCGGCTATGCCGAGCGCTGCCTCGTCTCCGACTGCGGTGACCTGACCGCTGACACCTCAGACAACTGGCCGGACGTCCCGTTCGACGCGATCTGCACCAAGGACGACACCGACTGTGTCTCGGGAAGCCCCTCGTTCTTCACGCGCAAGCGGCTCACCGACGTCAACACCTCCTCCTACAACGTCACCACGGGCGCCTACGACCAGGTGGACTCGTGGAAGCTGGACCAGGAGTACCTGGACGGCGGGGACATCGGCGACACGTCCGACCACGTTCTGACGCTCAAGTCCATCCGGCGGTGGGGCAAGACGGCAGGCACCGTCATCGGCCTGGATCCGACCACGTTCACCTACCACATGCGGCCCAACCGGGTGGACGGTACCGATGACATCCTCCCCTTGACCCGCCCCCGCATCTCCACCATCACCTCGGAGACAGGAGCCATCACCACCGTCACGCTCTCCTCGCCGGAGTGCGTGCGCAGCCAGGTGATCGGCGCTGCCGAGGACTCCAACACGCGTTCCTGCTATCCGCAGTACTGGAACATCAACGGATCCCTGGACGCGTCCGTCGACTGGTTCCACAAGTACCGCGTCCTCGCCGTAACCGTCTCCGATCCCACCGGCCACGGCCAGACGGTAGAAAACGCATACGCATACTCCGGCGCCGCCTGGCACCACAGCGACGATCCGTTCACCCCCAAGGAAGAACGGACCTGGTCCGACTGGCGCGGCTACCGTCAGGTGACCGTCTACAAGGGGGCCACGGACACCACCCGGTCCAAGAGCGTCTCGCTCTACCTCCAAGGCATGCACGGCGACAAGAAGAAGGACGGCACCACACGGACCGTCACCCTTCCCGCCCTGACAAGCCCAGCACTCGGTGTCGCGGCGCTTCAGGACACGGACCAGTACGCCGGCCAACTCCGGCAGAGCGTCACCTACGACGGCACGACCCCGATCAGCTCGGTCGTCAACGAGCCCTGGTCGAAAGAGACCGCCCGCCAAACGGACGTACCCGACGCAGGCGATCACGTCGCACGCTTCGTGCGAACGAAGCAGACAACCACCTACACCTACCTGACTGCCCCCAAGACCTGGCGGGCCCGCACGATCGCCACCAGCTTCGACGACTACGGCATGCCCACCCACGTCGAAGACCAAGGAGACGCCCAAGCCGGCGACGAGACCTGTGCAGTCACCTGGTACGCACGCAACGCGGACGCCGGCCTCATCAGCCTGCCCTCCCGCAGCCGCCTCGTGTCCAAACCGTGCGCCACCACCGATGCCCAGCTCGATCTGCCGACCGACGCCACACGCCGCGGCGATGTCCTGGCTGACACCGCAGTTGCCTACGACAATCTCACCTGGTCGCCGACGATGAAGCCGACAGCAGGCCTCCCCACGTGGACCGGCCGCGCCCAGGCCTACACCACAGCCGGAGTGACGTGGCAGAAGGTCTCCACCACCTCCTACGACACCCTCGGCCGCCCACTCAGCGTCGCGGACGCAGCCGGCAACACGACCTCCACCGCCTACACACCCGCCGCCGCCGGCCCACTCACAAAGGCGATCACCACCAACGCCGCCGGCCACCGAGCAGCCACCTTCCTCGACCCACGGCGCGGACTGCCCCTACGCAGCTACGACGTCAACTCGAAGCTGACCGAGATCGCCTACGACGCCCTCGGCCGCACCAAAGACGTCTGGCTGCCCAACCGAATCCGCAGCAGCCAAGCACCCAACTCCAAGTACACCTACAACCTGAGCAAGACCACCCCGTCCTCGGTGTCCACAGCGACGCTCAAGGCCGACGGCGAAACCTACAACACCAGCTACGCGATCTACGACTCCCTGCTGCGGCCCCTCCAGACCCAGGCCCCGACACCGCAGGGCGGCCGACTGCTGACCGACACCCGCTACGACAGTCGTGGTCTCGCCTACGAGACCCACGCGGACATCTTCGACAACACCAGCACGCCGAACGGCACCTACACCCGCGCCGAATACGGCGAAGCCCCCACCCAGACCGAAACCCTCTTCGACGGCGCCGGCCGCGCCACCACCAGCACACTGCTCGTCGGCGGCATCAAGAAATGGTCCACCACCACCAGCTACACCGGCGACTCCACCGCCACCACCGCCGTGGAAGGCGGCTCCGCCACCCGCACCATCAACGACACCCGTGGCCGCACCACCGAAACCCGCGCCTACGCAGGCACCCAACCCCTCGACACTGAATTCGGTGACGCCAGCAGCACCGCGCACACCTCCACACGCCACACCTACACCCTGGACGACAAGCAAACCTCCATCACCGGGCCCGACGCAGCCAGGTGGACCTACACCTACGACCTTTTCGGGCGGCAGGTGGCCGCCAGCGACCCCGACAAGGGCACAACAACCACCGTCTTCAACACCCTTGATCAACCGATCAAGTCCACCGACGCACGCGGCAAGTCGATCCTGACCGCCTACGACGCGCTCGGCCGCAAGACCGGCACCTGGTCCGGCTCCCAGATCGATGCCAACCAGCTCACCGCCTACACCTACGACACCGTCCTCAAGGGGCAGCCCGGGGAGTCCACCCGATATGTGGGTGGCAAGAGCGGCAAGGCCTACACCAAGGCGGCAACCCAGTTCGACAGCCTGTCCCGCGCCGTCACCACAGAACTGCGTCTACCCGCAGACGACCCGTTCGCCCAAGCAGGCACAGCGTCGACCCTGACATTCAACAGCCACTACCGCATCGACGGCACACTCCAGAGCTCCCAAGAACCTGCCCTCGGCGGCTTGCCTGCCGAATCCGTCGAGCTCGGCTACAACGGACTGGGACAGGTAACGTCAATCGGCGGCTCGACCGGCTACCTCCTCGACGTCGACTACTCGGCGCTCGGCCAGCCACAGCAACTCACCATGGGCACCGGTTCGACCGACGCCCACAAGCGCACCTACATCACCAACACCTACGAGGACGGCACCGGCCGACTCACCCGCAGCCACGTCACGGACATGACCCACCCGTACATGCTGCAAGACCTCAACTACACCTTCGACCAAGCCGGCAACGTCACCTCGATCGCCGACCCGACCAACCTCGGCGGCACCAGCTCACCCGAGACCCAGTGCTACACCTATGACGGCCACCAACGCCTCACCGAGGCATGGACCCCAGCCTCACAGAAGTGCTCCGACCCGCAAAGCGCGACGGGCCTCTCCGGCCCGGCGCCGTACTGGACCAGCTACACCTACAACCAGGCCGGCCAACGCACCAGCGAGACGATCCACAAGGCCGCAGGCAACACCAGAACGACCTACTGCTACAACGGCAGCCAGCCCCACACGCTGACAGCCACCAGCACCAAGGCCGACGCTGACTGCGCCACAGCCGCACCCAACTACGCCTACGACCGGACCGGCAACACCACGAAGCGACCCGGCAAGACTGCCGCACAGGACCTGGCCTGGTCGGACGAAGGCCAACTGACCAAGCTGACCGAAAACGGCACGTCGACCGACTACCTCTACGACGCCGACGGCACCCTGCTTGCCCGCACCACCCAAAACGGCGAACGCGTCCTGTACGCAGGCTCCACGGAACTCCACCTCACCAGCAGTGGTGCCACATGGGCACAGCGCTACTACGCCGCCGGCGATCTCACCGTCGCGCTCCGCAGCAACCAGGGTGGAGGAAGCAGCAAACTCACCTACCTCGCCGGCGACCACCACGGCACTCAGAGCCTGGCTGTCTCCGCCGACGGCACGCAGACCTTTAGCAAGCGCTACACGAGTCCCTTCGGCGCCGACCGAGGAACTCCCATCGGCAACCCGTGGCCCGACGACAAGGGATTCCTCGGCAAGACCGACGACAAGACAACCGGCCTCACCCACATCGGCGCACGCCAGTACGACGTCGCGATCGGCCAGTTCATCAGCGTCGATCCCCTTCTGATGCCGGAGCAGCACCAGTCTCTCAACGGTTATTCCTATGCAAACCAGCACCCAACCACCACATCCGACCCCACTGGGCTGTGTGAGGACCCTGGCAGCGGCCGCTGCCACCAAAGCAGCACCTCAGGCAGCGGCAAGAAGCCGACTCACGACCCCGCCTTCGAAGAAGACCCAGGCGTAGCGGGCGGCAACTGGGGATCCGACTCGACGGGAGGAGGCGGTTCCGGCGAATGCTATTACGCCATGGGCATGAATATGTGCTCAGGCCCTACGAGTTCACCGGGCGAGATCCTTGTTGACAAGCCGCAGCCGATCAACGTACCAGGCGGATATCCCGCGGGTGATCCCAGTATGAACGCACCCTGCAGCGGCTGGACTTGCGCCGCCGTATGGGGAATATCAATCATCGCAGCCGCGGTAATCGGTTCACCCATTTGTGCCGCCATGCCGGCGGCGTGCGGATCGCTAGCGTTCGAAGCCGCAGTGATGTCCGAAGCGCCTGCGCCCATGGCGTTCAACGTGGGCGGCGCATTGCGCATGGCGCCAATGCGCTTTGCGAGGTACTCCAACCAGGCGTATAAGGCCCCGGATAATATTGCTCTTATGAAGCTTGTAAACCCTCAGAGAGGTCGCACGAATTGCCGGGGTTGTGCGCTCGCGGTCGACTCGATCCTTGCTGGAAAGGGAATGCCGCCCTCAAGGGTTCCTGGTGGAGTGCGAGGTAATATGGAAAGGGGTAGTGCGCGGTCTGTGGAGGTCAATTACCCGGGGCGAAGCTTCCGTGGAGCTACTCTCGGAGGCATCATCGGTGAAATTCAGGGAGCTGGACACGGTGCACGAGGCATTGTTTTGGGGTCGAATCGCAAGGAGGGGCACGTCTTCAATGTTGTCAATCATCGAGGGACGGTTGTTTTCCTGGATGGGCAGAGGGAAAGTGCCGCTGGGCATTTGGAGAACTGGCGTCACTATCACCTGTTGAGGACCGACTGACTTTACGTTAGAGCTCTGCATTCGCATCTTCGGGTGCGGATGTGACTCTAATTTGTGGCGGCCTGGATGGACATGGGACAGGGGGTGTTCCGGCTTGGTGGACATCGTGAATGCGGGTTTGGCAGACGCGTGGGTCCTAGTTCCCGCCCCTCGCGAGCTTCCGTGCCCCGGGGCCTCCCCCGGCCACTACAGTTGCTTTTGAGCTGCGGAGGACGTTGCCCGGAGTGTGATGGGGTGGGGAGCAGGACAACATGTGCGGATCGGGATCCTGCCGAAGGTGTTCACCGCTGAACTGGTGGACGCGGCGATAGCCAAGCGCGACCGTGCTGAGCGGCATCGCCCCAGGCGGTCGGCCCGACGGGTCGTTCCGTCGGCTGGTGATCTGAGTCGGAATGTTCTCCACCGCAATCGATTGGTGGTCGTGCCCACTCCTGACCGGGTGCGGCTCGTCTCGGCATCGCTGGCCGCAGTGCCCGGAAGTCGGCGCCCCGGTATCTAGCTAGGTACCGACCTCAGCAGCGCGGCCGTTAAGGTAACTGCATTGGCCTCCCCAGGCCCCAGTGCATCCATGGTTGGCTTTCGGTTCGGTTTGCGCCATCATGGAGCGATGATCTCGAAGGAACGCGCCATTGAGCTAATCCAGCAAGTGATGAGCGTTGATGGAAAGGGTGGATTCCAGCGCTCATCGCAGGTTGTTGACGAAATTGAGCAGCATGAACTCGGGTGGGTCATCTTTACGAAGGTCGTTGATCCTTATGAGGTGGAGGGAGAGGGGCAGGTAGTCCTTGGCGGCGGCCCATACTTCGTAGATGGCGAGGATGGCAGTATCCACATGATCCCGATCGTTATGTTTGTAACCGGCGACTGGGAGGAGGTGTATGTGAATCGCCGCATGGACTCACACTCAAACGTCCCTCTTAAGGAGCGAGTTGAGCGACTCCTGGTTTCTTCGGGAAAGGTCGCTGCTCTACGCCTGCTACGTCAGCAGAGCCCTGACATGACGCTAAAGCAGTCGATGGATTACGTTGCTGCGCTGGAGCGAGGTGAGGAGCCGAGTCCCGACTTGATGAGGCTCGCGAACATCATTACTGATGCGGCTCATGATGGGATGATCAGAATCACAGGACCAAACCCACTGTGAGTCCTCGCTCTGAGGGCATACTCAAGTCTCGCTCGCGTCAGGGCTTAACCTGCGATTTCCGGCGCAACTGGGAATGATCTTGCAGCTGAAAGGTCTGCTGCGTTGGCTGCGTAGATCACACCAGCTTCTGGCTCCGCTGTACATGCCGATGGCCAGGCTGGCCAGTGCTCGACGCAGCACGTCGGTCGGCAGATTGTCAGAACGGCGGGTACATCTCGGTGGAGTGCGGATACTTGTCCACCTTCGTATGTCGGCCGACTCCTTTCCAGGGCCGACATACGAGAGAAGTTGGCTGGCGTCCTGACGTTGCTTTGCGCGAGCCGGCTGACGAACGATCCTGTCGACTCACCGGCGACGTCGTCGAGCGGGAAAAGGCACTGGTAGGTCCAGCCGATCTCCTCACACGCCTCACTCACTGCTTCAGCGCGTTCGCCGCCGGCCCCGGCGTGTCCGACACGGTTGCTTTCGGCTGGCAGTTCATCACCCAGCACCAGGTACTCCCCACCTCTACCTACCCTGGCGTTCAGCTCACGACGTTCATGGATCGGGACGGCCCGGTCCAGCCCGCTGAGTGGCGCATGGTGGTGGCCCAGGCCCGCGCCAACCACATGCCTCTGCCGCCGTTCGTGCCCGACGGCATGTACGGACTGAGAGGCGACCGCGCCGCAGCCGAGAAGACCGATGCCGACCTCGCCAGCCTGAACGCCGAACACCGCCAGCTCAACCAAGCGCTCAACCAGGTGGCCCGCCCCAACACGCCCTCCGATATGGGGGAATGGGACGGCGGCCGGATCGAAGACGTCAACGACGACTTCGCCGCCCGATACATGTTCGCCTTCTGGCGCCTTGCCTCCCACGGCACCACCACCATCGGGCCGGTCGCAGCCCGTCGAACTTCCTCCAGCCCGGACACCACCGCACCGACGGCTGACCGCGACATTCGGGTCGTGCGGCTTACACACCAGGTCTCCGCCCAGCGCACTGACCCAGAGAGCACAAGTAGGGAGCGCGTCTACAACCGGCGCTGGCCGGTCCGGATGCACAAGGTGCGCCAGTGGTACCCGAGCAAGCAGGAGCACCGCGTGATCTGGCGAGGCCCCTACATCAAGGGCCCGGCGGACGCTCCGCTTGTGATGGGAGAAAAGGCCTACCTCGTCGACTGACTCGAATGACTCGAAGGGATGCCTTCGAGGCGTGGCCGGGTGCAGGGGCAGTGGCCAGGGCTCTGGCCCGCGGGGTTGGGGGCTCTCCAAGCGCCCACAGACGCGTGGTGGAGCGGGTACTCCGTGGAATCAATCGGGTGGATGGTTCAGAAGTGCCGCGTCATGCTGTTCCTCAGCCGATATTTGGCGGCTGGCTGCGAGGGGGAGCAACAGTGGGGAGTGGCGAGGGGGGAACCGTTGAGGCGAGGCACCAGAGTTGTCTTGAGGCGTTTGCGCTACGTGCTCGCCGAGTGGAAGAGCACTCGCTCGCGGCGGACTGGGATGAGCTGGTTGCCCTGACCACGATGCAAATAAGCGTGGTCCAGCTCGACAATGGCGAGACGCGGATCCGGCAGGAATTTCCGGACGAAGAGGTAGTCGAGTCTGCTGCTGCACGCATCAGGCCGATTCTGCTGAACGGTGACGCGTGCTTCTACCAGAAGGCGTTGGCATCGCTGGGCTACTTCTGTCGAGCATTGCCGCTCGATACGGAGTGGGTGAAGGCCACACGTGCCGAATGGCGGTTGCGAGTGGACCCATCCACGCCAGAGGAAGCTGGATACTGGGTCATGATCAGCGACACGGTCACCGGTGAAGACCAAGGTCTCGATCGTCACAAGTTGGCTATGGCCTGGATCTATGGGGACGTGGTGCATCACGACATAGAACGGCGGCAGGAAGGCGACGCTTTCGGGCTGTTCGAGAGGTTCCGGGGCGCAGTTCCACTCGTCGCCTGGACCATGGTCGGAACGATCGAGCTCCTGAACTACATTCGTGCGCTGCACGAAGACGGTGTCCTGCAGTTGCGGCAGGAGGTTCTTGACGAGCAGGTCGCGCTGAAGTCGACCACGTGGGAACACAGTGGCGAGGTGTTCTTCGCTCCTGTCGGAACGAAAGCCCCGACAACTGCGAGTACTCCGCTGCCCAAGGATTGGGCTCGACTGGGAAAGGCAGCCGACCTCTCGCGCTTCCGTACCGGATTTGGGGGACAACTACTGCGTGCCGCTCGTTCACCACGCATGCCTGAACTGCCGTCGCCTGAAGAAATCGAAGCCGCCCGCACGCCCGCTGGCGGCTGGAAGCGTGACCAGCTCGCGGCCTGGGGCGTGCCGTGGCCACCGCCCAAGGGATGGAAGGACGAGCTGATCCAGCGCTGGGAGACCGCACGCCAGGACGGCGCGCCGCCGCCCCTGCCCAGCTCGGCCCCGGCCGACTTCGCACAGGAGACGCTCGACTTCGGCTGACCAGACGACAGCGGGGCCGGACAGGATCGCCCTGCCCGGCCCCGCTGCTCGTTCCCGCCTGCTCACCGGCTGACGCGGATGCGCGGCCCCACGCGAACTCGAGGTCGTCCAGCAGGATGGCTTCCAACGCCTCGTCCCATCGGCTGCGCAGGAGGAACGGGTTGGTCTCCATCCGCTCCAGGATGACCAGGGTCTCGGGCTGCCCGATCAACGCGTACCGGCCGTGCGAGGCGGGCCTGCTGCCTGGCCCGTACACGCGCAGCAGCTCCTCCGGGCGGGCGCGGTGCTGTTCCACGAACACCTCCAGGCGCTCGATGTACCCCTTGCGTTCCTCGGTGCGCACCGCGCTCAGAGCGACGTCCAGGAACTCAACGTCCGGCCAGTGACGCATCCCCGGCGTCGGCCAGGGCCCACGGGAACCGCTCTGCCGCCGCCAGGACGTCCTTCGGGTCCAGCGCCGGCACCGGGGCTGGGGCCTCCACCGGCGCTTCTTCCGGGGCGGGGGAGGCCGGCTGCTGAAGGTGGGCGAGGAGCATGGCACTGGAGGCGGCCGCGCCCGCGCCGAGCGGTGGCGGTGGTGTCGGCGATGCGCAGCAGGTAGCTGGCGACGTCGCGGCCCTGGGCACTATGCCGGACAAGCCCGGCGCCTCGCCCGGATAGCCCGCACCTGGCCGGCCGCGCGGGTCACTGGCCAGGGCGCGCCTGGGCCGTCGCCGCCTGGTCGGCGCGGTCACCGGTCCCGATCAGGTTCCGTTGTCGCGACGTTCCTCCTCGGCTGCCAGCCGCTCGTACAAGTCGCGGATGCGCTGCTCGGCTTCCGGACTCAGCGGCCCGGGGGCCGGCTGGGGAGCGGTGGCGCGCAGCGCTTCGGCAGTGACGTCCGCTTCGGCCAGGGCATGGGCGACGGCTTTCCCCAGCTCGCGGATGGCCGTGCGAATCTGCTCGCGCTCGTCCGGTGGCGCGGTCGTCAGCCGGGCGCGTAGCGCGTCCCGCTGGTGCGTGAGGCGTTCGACCATGGACAGGTCGGCGGGCGTACCGGTCAGCGACTCGGGACCCGTGTGGCCGTCCGCGCCTGCGGGCGGCGGTGTGCCGGTAGGCGACTCGGCCCAGTGCCAGCCATGTTCGGCCATGCCCTCCTTCGTCCACTCCATCAGGAGCATCGCCCCTTCCTGGGTACGGGACGGGTCGTGTCCGCCGCCGTCTGCGAGCCAAGCAAGGAGGGCGCTGGCCGCGGGCTTGTCGGCGTCGCACGCCGGACACAGCTGAAGGTGGATCGGTCGGCCCGCAGCATCGGTCTGCGGCATCACGACGCTGGACAACACCTCGCCACCGCACCGTGAACAGGACGGCAGCTGATCGGAGAGTTCGATGTGGTCCACCGCGACCTCCTAGCTCGTATCGTCCGCTCACCCAAGCCTCAGCGAGCTACGGCGTCAATGCCTCGAACAAACCGGCCCACTCTGCACCGAATGCACAACCGCCCCAGCCGAAGGCGTCGGGCGCCGCTGGTCATGCCGTGAACACCGTCTCGCCGTGCTCCCTGGTCCAGGTCCTCAGCACCCGCGGCCGCTCCGGGCCCGACGCGGTCAGGGTGATGGTCGCGGTGGCATGGTCGCCGTACAGGCCGACGAGAGAGCGGAACTTCCGGACGGCCGTCTCGTCGTTGCGCCACTCACCGGTGACGGCCGGGCCGCCGACCGTGAACCGAAGCACCACCTCGAACACCACCGGGTCGCCCCTGTGCTGAGCCGCTGCCGTCAGGGCTGTGCCGGGACGATCTGCACGTCGGAGACGCCGTCCCGCGCCTCCATGTACTGCTTGTAGTCCTCTGCAGCCGCCGGGCTGTACGTGACCGCAGACTCCCTGCGCCCGTCGGACCCGTCCTGCACCCACGTGAGCTTCACGCTCTCCATACCGCATTACTCCTTCGTCGTGCTGGTGCGCCCGGCGACGCATGCGCGGCCGCCGGATCCGTTCAGAATCGCACCTGTCACCGACAACGCCGCTCTGACCTGCGCTCGTACAGAGTTTCACCCGGAGTGGTCCCGGGACACCATGCCCGGCGATACCGTGGTGAGAGACGTCAGTTCTGCCCCCTGGAGCCATCGATGAGCGAACAGCCGGCCCCCGCCGACAACGCCGTCCGGAAGCTGGAGCCCGCGGCTGCCGACGCGGTGCGCGCGTATGCGGCCAAGACCCGCGCCGACGCCGACCGGTTCGCCGCCGTCCTTGAGGACATCGCCACCAACGGCCTGCCCGACCCGGAGCACTGCACGCCGTGGGAGGAGCTGCGCGAGGCCCACCTCACCCGCCTCGCCGCACAGCGCCCGGCCGTCGCCTGATGCCCCCGCAGCATGGCTCGCGCCGCGCTCGGATCGCCTTCTCCGACTCCGCCGCGAAGCAGCTGGAAAACATCACCAGCGAAGCAGAGATCCACGCCCTGGACCGCGCCCTGGTCGTCATCTCCGTCGACCCCGACATCGGCGAGCCGATCCCCGCCGACACCGCCGGCCCTCAGCTGCGCCAGTACGCCGACGAAGTCGAACGCGTACGGCTCCTGTACTGGGTCACCGCGCTGCGCACCGTCGTTATCTGCGGTTCTGATCTGGTTCTTGTTGTGTGAGGCACATGGGCTCACCAGTTCGAGGCACTCCACTCGCGACCAATGATCACGGAGTACTCGGTCCTGTGGTGACCCACTTCGGCCGACGCCTCTCTTCACGGAACCAGGGACACCGACGGCACGTGTCTGATGCAGTGACGTGGTAATGGCACCGGTGCTACACGTACCCCGGGGCGAGGAAAGGACAAGGGATGCTGTCGGAAGCAATGGCCGCGATTGCCGCGGCTGGAGGCACGGCGGTGGTTCAAGCCGCTGGCACGGACGCATGGACGGGGCTTCGCCAGCAGGTGGCCCAATGGTTCGGCCGAGGAAACCCTCAACGTGAGAACGCTGAACTGGCGCGTCTCGACCGGACGGCGGGGGAACTGGAGAGGGCCGAACCAGCCGAGGCGGATCACCTGCGCATCCGTCAGCAGGCGGCGTGGCAGGCTCGTATCGAAGCGTTGCTGGAGGACCTGAATGACACCGAGCGCGTCCAGGCCACTGCAGAGCTGCGCGCACTGCTGGCCCAACACAGCTCCAAGCTAGGTGCATCAGCTGGCAATGGAGGGCTGGCCGTCGGCGGCGACCTAGGCATCCGCGCTGAGGACGGCTCGATTGCTGCTGGCGTCATTCACGGAGGAGCACACATCAGCATCCCTCAGATGCCGGATCCGTCCCAGGGCTGAACGGACCGGGCGAGGCACAGCCCACCGCTCCAGGAGTACCTCCCGCCATGTCCCAATCGGGAGGTGTGGTCGCCCATGCCGCGGGTGGCAGCGTCGCCATCGGCAGAGCTGATCACGTCCACGTACACCTTTCCCGCACTCGAAGCAATCCGCGCCCCGATCGTCCCCGCCCCGTCTATGAGTGGAGAGCCGAGCAGCTCGGCGTCCACCCCGCTATCCACGGCGCCAATGCTCCTGACGACGATGGTGTGTTCAGGCTCCCCGAGTACCTCGAACGCGACCACGACCGGCGGCTGCGCCACTACCTGTACACGGCGGCCCGGGGCCAGAAGCCGATGCTCGTACTCGTGCGCGGAGCGTCCTGCACAGGCAAGACCCGTACCGCCTTCGAGGCCGTCCAGGACTGTCTGCCTGGCTGGCAGCTCGTCTTCCCCAAGACCTGCGAAGGACTCCTCGCCCTGCTCGACACCGGAGTCCCCGGCCAGCGCACTGTCCTATGGCTCAACGAGGCTCAGACCTATCTCGCCGATCCGGAGTGCGGAGAGGAGACATCCGCCGCGCTGCGCAGCCGCTTGGAGGAATCCGGTCCGATCGTGATCCTGGGCACGCTGTGGCCCGAGTACCACCGTGCACTCACCGCCACCCCGCGGCCCGACCAGGACTGGACTGACGTCCACCCCCACGCCAGGGCCCTGCTCGAGCACGCCGTGGTGGTGGACGTCCCGGCCTCCTTCGCCGCCAACCTCCTCGAGGGTCCGCGGGTGCACCGCGACCCCTCCCTGGCCTCGGCCATCACCACCAGCACCGGCGGAAGGATCACCCAGACCCTGGCGGCCGGCCCGCAACTGGTCGATCACTATCAGCAGCCTACCGAACCTCACGGCCCCTACGGTCACGCCATCATCACCGCCGCAATGGACGCACGCCGTCTTGGTCACTCCCCGCACCTGCCGATCGCGCTCCTCGAAGCCGCAGCCTCCGGCTACCTGACCGAGCGGCAGCGTGCCGCCGCCCCCGACGGCTGGTTCACTCATGCCCTGGCCTACGCACGCGAGCCGGTCAGGGGTGTGGCCTCGGCCCTGGAACCCGCAGCGAACCCAGATGGTATGGGCGCCCTCCCTGGCGTCTTCCGTCTCAGCGACTACCTCGACCACCACGCCCGCACCGCCCGCCGCTACATCTTCCCGCCGGAGGCGTTTTGGACCGCCGCCCGCGATCACGCCACTAGCGCGGCAGACCTCAACGCCCTCGCACACGGGGCACGCACGAGGCGCCGCGACCGGATCGCCGTAGACCTCGCTGAGCGAGCCGCCGACGCCGGGGAACCCTCCACCCTGTACGAGTTGGCACGGTCGTATTTTGGGGCCTGGGGCTTCTTCGAGGATCCTGCATGTCTGATGCAGAAGGCCGCCGACGCCGGAAGCCCCAAAGCCCTGGTCAAGCTCATACCGCGATACATCATCCAATCAGACATCAGAGGCGCGGAGCGGCTCGCTGAAAGGGCCACTGAGCTCGCCTTCCCCTACGGCCTGCTGGAGTTGGCACGGTGGCAGGAGCGAACCGGGAAACCGCAGGAGGCGGATCGGCTGTTCCGGAAGGCCGCCGACGCCGGACACCCCTACAGCCTCCTGGAGTTGGCGCGATGGCGTGAGCGAACCGGAAACGCACGGGAGGCGGATCGGCTGCGTCGGCAGGCCGCCGACGCCGGAGACCCAACTGCCCTGACGGAACTGGCGTTGCAGCTCGACCACGACGGCGACACGGAAGGCGCGGAACAGCTCGCCCAGCGAGCCGCCGACGCCGACGGTCTCTACAACGAAGCCGGAGACCTCCTCCATAAGGCTTTTGACGAATGCGAGGTCCGCCACGGAATGGACGCCTTAATATTGCTAGCGCAACGCCACCAGACCAGGGACCCAAGGACCGCAGCGAGGTTATGGCAGAGGGCTGCCGACGCCGGTGATTCCTACGCACTGACGCTGATAGGACGCTGGCACGACAGCCTCGGAGACACGGAAGGCGCGGAACAGCTCGCCCTGCGCGCCGCCAACACCGGAAATCGCCGCACGATGTGTGAACTGTTGGAGTCACGCGTTGCGGCTGGGGATGCGGAGAGTGCGGAACGGCTCGCCCAACAGGCAGCCTCTGCCGGGCATTTCTCCGCTCTGTCGGACTTGGCGAAGCTGCGTGAGCGGGCCGGAGATGTTGAGAGCGCGGAACGGCTCCTTCAACAGGCAGCCGATGCCGGAGACCCTTCTGGCCTCTCGCACTTGGCGAAGCTGCGCGAGCGGGCCGGAGACCTTCAGGCCACTGAACGGCTCCTTCAGCAGGCAGCCTCTGCCGGGCATTTCTCCGCTCTGTCGGACTTGGCGAAGCTGCGTGAGCGGGCCGGAGATGTTGAGAGCGCGGAACGGCTCCTTCAGCATGCGGTCAATGCTGAAGATGATTTCGGCTTTTCGAGGTTAGTGGAGCTACGTAAAAACGCAGGCGATCCGGAGGGTGCGGAACAGATGCAGCGATTTGGGTTGGAGGCCGACGGTTCTCCAGCCAGGCCATGGTGGTAGCAATCCACTTGGGGATGGCGACCACACGGTGCTGGACCAGCCAGACCAGCACCACCTACGCCGCTGACTTGGCGCGCACCTTGCAGATCTCGGTCAGCAGCGGGGCCGTTGTTCAGCTTGTCCCAGATGGACAGGATGCGGTCCTCGATGGCGCGAGTTCGCAGCGAGTACCCGCGCGACAGCGGTGCCCGTTTGTTGATCCGGACGAAGTCACTTACGCAGGCAGGCTGAGGGGATCAGTTGTCATTCCGCAGCATCTGATAGCCGGGCTTACCAACAGTGTCTCTGAAGCGGAAACGCGAAGCGATCACGACCGTGCGGAGGCACACCATCGACCGTTCCGGCCGTCCGGCGCCGTTCACCAGCACCACCGACTACGAGGCCCAGTCGGTCGCCGTTCCGTTCGGCAACTGCCGAGAGCCCAGCAACGTCAAGGCCGGCGGCAAGGCATGCGCGATCCGATTCCAGTGCGCCGGCTGCGGCTTCTACCGCCCCGACCCGTCCTACATGCCCGCGATCGAACAGCACGTCAACGACCTGCGGGCCGACCTCGAAACCGCCAAAGCGATGGACGCCGACGACTTCGTCGTCCGCAACCTCACCGATCAGATCACCGCGTAGGCTCATGACTTCTTGGGCGGGGCCCGCCCGAGAAGATCACCTTCGGAGGCGATCGCCCACCGCTCGGCCGCCGGCGGCTCCACCATGCCGGGCGGGACGAGTACTCCGGGATCTGCCATGCTCCGTTGAACCAGCCTGTGCCCCGGCCTGGACGTGCGTCAGCTGAGGGGTTGACGTACGTCGTCGCGGAGCTGGGCGGTGAGGTCGGCGTAAGGGGCCAGGGCGACCTGCTCGGGCTTCTGCCTGTCGAGCGTGGTGCTGGTGAACACTGCCACGGCGGTGGTGTTCTGATCTGCCCACGCACAAGCGACCTGGGTGACCGGCTTGTTCTGGGCCATGTCCCGGACCGCGCAGCGCACGGTCACGTCGTGTCCGGCCGGATTGAAGTCGGTGGGCGGAAGGTAGAAGGTGTCGCCTTCCGACGGTTCCTCCATTGCCCTGAGGACCTCGGCACGTACCGAGTCGGGTTCTTTGATCTTGCCGTACAGACCGTTGAGCTGCAGTGCGCTCTCGCCGTCCTTGGTGAGGTAGGAGGCAACTGTCATGCCGCTGTCGCGGACCCGGTGGTCGTTGACGCCCCTGCGGATCAGCTGTCCCTCGGTGTCCGAGGCGTCTTCGGCGAGGGCGTAGGTTCCCTCGAGCACGGTGCCCGGCGCGGTGAGCTGGTGTGTCGCCTTGGGCCAGTTGCCGTCCGGAAGCTTGACGGGGCCGACGACCTGGACCACTCCGTAGCCCACGGCTGCGAGGGCTACGAGGGATCCGGCGACGATGCCGGCGATGAGCCCGGTCCGCTTCTTTCGCGGCACTGGCTGCGGCGGCACCCACACACCGGTCATCACCGGGTACGGCGCCGGCCCCGGTATGTACGGGCCCGGCTGCGGCCCGTACGGCGACTGCGGGGGACCCGGTGAATACGGCTGCTGCGGAGGAAACGGCGGGGGCGTGGACATGATCAACACGATACGTCCCGCGCTGCCGACGTTCTGTGCCTCGCCGGCGGACGTCGACGGCAACCTGGTGGGCGTCGGGGGACGGTCTCGTGGTCCCTCACTCAGCGTGACGTCGGTTGCGACCCGCTACGCCCCCAGCGGGAGCTGGTTGGGCAGTTAGTCGGCCGTGGACGCCATCTCCCAACAGCAGGGCTCCGCTGACGGCCGCTCAGTGTAAGAGTGCCTGCTCACAGCGGTTGATTGGTCGTTCTGCCTCCTCCGGTTTGCGGTGTCTTGCTCATCTCCCAAATGAAGAGGGGGCAGGAGCGGACGGCTGCGCGTCCCGGCTGGCCAGCGCGTCGCGGGTGGTCGATTTACGCCTATTCGTGAACGCGAAAGAATGTCCTCCAACGCACTCCTCAGTGCGTTGATTCGCAGGTCAGGGCACCATTCCGCGCCCAACGTCACGCTTAGTGATCGGAGTTGCGCGAAGAGAGATCGGTCTGATGAACTGCGTCCGGCGCGCCGCGCTGAACCTCCGTCAGACATCCAGGCACCGGTACCGGTCGGGATGTCCCTCCTCCTCGAGGGGGCCCGTTCGGGGAAGGGAGGTAACGCTATGGGGCGTCACCGGAAGGTGCCGCAGCAGCCGCTTGGGCGGTTGCGCAGATGGCTGCGATGGTCGTACGAGATCGCGGTCAAGGTCCCGGTCGCGCTGTACTACACGGCGCGGTTCATCAAAGAGCAGCCGCTCTGTTGATGACCGGCAACCCCTACAAGACCTAGGGGTTGCCGGCCGCGGGACCGGCGGTCGTTCCCGTCGTGGCTGACGGGAGCGTGCCGGTGTTCTCGGGGAGGGCGCCCTCCCCGAGAACACCACCTTGCCACGCGACTCGCCCCTCGGTCATATACCGACCTCAGCGGCCCGTACCGGTCGGTCCAGGGCTGTCGCCGGAGTGTGACGGGAATCGTCGCCGGTGGCTCAGGCCGGTTCCGGGTAGCCGTCGAGTGCGTACGGAGCCGGCGGTACAGGCTGTTCTGGAGGGATGGTCTCCAGGGCGCTGTCGAGGATGACGCGGTAGCACTGGCCGTCGGCCGGGCGCAGGGTGAGCTCGAGCCCCGCGAAGTCGCCGGTGTCGAGGGCGGCGAGCGCCTCGGCAGCATCATCTACGGTGATCCGGGGATGAAAGATCCGGACGGGGCCCAGGTCGAGGGTGTGGCCGCCGATGGTGACGGGGCAGTTGGGCCGGGTTGCCTGGAACAAGCCGGCGCTGCCGAGCAGGCCCCGTAGGACGGGCGCGCCGGTGCCGTTCAAGGTGCATTTGAGGGACTTCGCGAACGGGTTGATCACGCTGCTGCCGTCGACGAGGCGGCGTGCCAGCCGCAGAAGGATCCGCTCTCGGGCCGGGATCTCGAGCGGTACGGGGAAGTACCGCTCGCAGTGGCGCTGGACCGCCTCCAGGTCGAGGACGAGTTCCCGGAGGTCGGCGAGGTCGCGCAAGGCCTCGTCGGATGTGTTCTCGGTGAGGTTGCCGATGCAGACGAGGTGTCCGGCGACGCTGACGTGGAACCTTCCGTCTTCCAGGAGTCGCCGGTGAAGGCTGATGGCCCGCAGGGCCGTGCCGGTGTCTTTTCCGGCGATCTCCAGGGAATAGTTCAGGGTGCTCGGGGCTCCGGGGCTGTGCGGCATCATCAGCTGCAGGTTCACGCCGTCGATGGTGAGGGCTAGCGTGCGGCCGGCGGTCCCCTCGCCGAAGTCGGTCAGCTCGCCGCGGTAGGAAGCAGTCACCGCGTCTTCAGCGAGGAACGCGAACTCTGCCTCGGTGCCTGCTGTGATCTGCTGGGGCCCGCGCCGCCATA
This sequence comes from Streptomyces sp. OZ13, assembly GCF_052068155.1. NCBI lineage: Bacteria > Bacillati > Actinomycetota > Actinomycetes > Kitasatosporales > Streptomycetaceae > Streptomyces > Streptomyces sp. OZ13. The sequence goes on from NZ_JBQHCZ010000026.1 coordinate 28,103, forward strand.
TGACGCCGACGTTGCTGTACTCCCTGGCGATCCACTCTGGCCCTTCGACCGTGAGCCTCTCGACCGCCTCCGGTGGGAGGACGAGGTCCTCACCGGCGCCGAAGCCGAGCACGCGTTCCATGGCTGCGGCCAGGTCCGCGTCGATACCTTGCGCACGGCTCTTGAGCCGGATGGCGATGGGGCTGACCTCCTGGGCGCGAGGATGCTTGCCGCGTAGCGTCTGGATCACGGCAGCGCCCTGCCGGGCGAAGTCGAGCGTCCAGTGAGGGTCGAGGTCGTCGACGACACGACCGAGGTCGTGTACCCGGGTTCGGAGGTCGTCAGTGCCGCCCGCGAGGATGTCCCGTTCCCGGTTCATGATCTTCGCGTACTCCAGCAGACCGCCATCGTCGCGGGTCCGGGCGAGACTGCGCTCGATGTCGCTGTGGGCGGCGAGCCGGTCGTCCAGTACCGCACGGTCCATGACCGTGATCTTGACCTCCTGGTCTCCGGCGAGGCCCTCGACGAAGGTTCGCTCTCCGGGAGTCAACGTGCAGGGGACGACGAGGACCCACTCGTACGGCTCGTGTTCCATGGCGCGCTTGAAGGACTTCTTGATGCTGGCCCGACGGCCGCGCCCTTCCAGGCTGTCCGGGTAGTACTTGAGCTGAAAGATCCGCAGCCGCTCGCCCTGCCGGACGTTGAAGTCGATGCCGCCGTCGCCTCCGCGGCCGTTGACGGGGTGCGCCACCTCGGCGGTGGCCTCGTACAGACGATGGACGAGAGCCTCGATGATGCGGTCGAACTGCGGCTGCCCGATCCGTTCCCACTCGATCGCCATGGTTCTCACACCTCGGCTGCTGCGGGAAGGGCGCCGGCCGGGGACGGTGCGGGTGTACCCAGGCCGTCGCCGCTGCTGTAGAGCCAGTTGCCCCAGGGCAGGTCGGGCTCCAGCGAGGCGCCAGTCCCGGGGATCACGTAGCCGTCGTCGCCGAAGACCCAGTGGGCGAGGTTCATCAGCGCGCGGGGATTACGTACGACGCTGGGTATGAACTTCAGGCCCTGTCCGCCGACATGGTTCCGGGAATTCTTCACCAGCACTGCGCGGATGAGGTCGCGGTATCGGTCTCCAGCCGAAGCGCCGGCGATCAGCGCCGTGGTAGCCGCCACAACGAGGTCGGCCAGCTGCAGGTGGTCGACGTGGTCGGACCGTGTGGTGACGATGGGCAACAGGATCTGCTTGTTCTCAGGCTTCACGTACTGCGTGCCGTCGGTGTCGAGTGCGAGGGCATCGGAGAGCCAGCGGGTCTCGTCCCCGCGCCCACCACCCGGCTGGTCGGCTATCAGGACTCCCTGCTCCTCACCGAAGGCGTACGTGACCCGCTCGTAGAGGTACTCGAGCATCTCGCTCTTGAGCTGCTCTTCGGTCCACCCGGACATCAGCTCTGGCGCGCAGACGACCACGCAGGCACGGACACCGAGGGCCGCGGCGTCCTCAAGCATGCGTACACGGGCGATATGGACGTCGTTCCACTTTTTGTGCAGCGGCCCGCCGTCGGGCGACCACTTGAACTCCGTACCCACGGGGATCTTCAGATCTCTCCGAAGCTGCGCGAGGTGCTCGCGGTACGGCTGCACCGCGTTCTGCGGAAAGATCACTGCGCCGTAGGCATGGAGTGGCCCGAGACCCCGCCGCGGAACGTCCTTGGCCGCCCGTGCGCTGTCGTCCATGAACGCGAAGTGCATGGTCCTACCCCCTGTTCGTTCGTTCCCTGCGTTCCAGGTGCCGGGCGCTGCAGCGGCGGCATCTTCGTCTTTGAAGGAGATCTAGTGAGCCAATTGCCTGGCCGCCCGCCCGGGGCGGTCAGGCCGTCACGTGGCTTTGGCGGTGGGGGTGTGGCCTTGCTGGGCTTGTCGGACGCGTTCGATCTGCATGCGGGCGGCTGTGTTGAGCATGCGTGGGTCGGGTGCGTGGTCGTCGCGGGTGTTGATGTTGACGGTGACGACTGCTTGTCCGGTGCGGGCGGCGATGGTGCCGCTGCAGAAGTTCTCCGTGATGCAGCCTTTTGCGGCGAAGGCCTGCTGGGTGCCGGTCATGGTGATGGGGTTGACGGTGTTGCCGTACTGGCTCTTGAGGACGGTGAAGCGGGCGATCGCGTCGGCGGTGGTGGTGTAGGAGGTGATGGTGAAGCCGACGGCTCCGTCGAGGTCTGGTGCCTGGAAGCCGGCGGTGGCGTAGGCGATCCGTCCGTCGTCGCCTGAGCTCTCTCGCCGTGGCTTGCCGCTGGGCTGCCAGCCGGCGGGGACGTCACCGGGGCCGGGCAGGGCCGCCGCCCACCTGCTTCAGGTGCAGCGCGATGGTCGAGGGGGAGGGAGCGGGCGTGTTCTTCGCAGGGGACGCGGCGTCCTTGCTGTCCGTGCTCGCGGTGCATCCGGCGGCCAGGAGGCCGCACACGGCTATCGCGGCACCTGCCAGTAACGACCTCGGCTTCACGCTTGCCCCCGCTTCGACATGTCATAGCCCCATGGCCCGCATCGTCCCGCCGCACCAGAGCTCCCGGCGCCGGCTCCCGGCCTATCAGGAGACGGCTTTGAGGATCTCGCGCCGCTTGAGGTCGTCCTTGTGGCGGCGTTTTTGGGCGAGCTGGTCCTGGTAGTCGGCGAGGGCCTGGCGGTAGTTGTCGACGAAGTCGGGGTGGTTGAGGCGTTGCTCGGCCGGCATGGCCTTGACGGCGGCGACGGCGTCTTCGGGGGAGTGGTAGGCGGCGAGCATGGGGTTGATCTGGTAGACCCCGGGCCGTTCCTTCTTCACCAGCTGGGCGAGGTCGAGGTCGCGCAGGGCGGCGTTCACGGCGGGGCGGCTGAGGCCGAGCATCTGGGCGATGGTGCCTTGGTCGATGTCGATCCGGCCGCCGGGCTGGCTGTGGGCGCGGAGCTTGAGCAGGACCCGGTAGGCGGCCGGCAGGAGGTCGAGGTCGGCGACGATGCCTTCGGCGTTGACCGCGGCGAACTGCAGGCTCATGAGGTCCCCTTCTCCTGTCGCTGTGCACGTGCGCGGCGACGCTGGGCTCGTTCTGCTGCCCGTTCGGATCGCAGCTTAGCGATCTCCTCGCGCATTTTCTCCAGCGAGGGGTAGCGCACCAGCTCGGGCAGGGACTGGTCGTTGCGGATGGTGTTGATGGTCTTGTGCTGCTCGACCTTGGTGTATTCGGCCGGGGTGGTCTCGGTGCCGGGGATGTACTCGGCGACCCGGTAGCTGTAGGGCGGGTTGAACTGGTAGACCCCGCGCTTGACCTTGAAGACGATGCCGTGGTGCATGATCTCGCCGAGCGCTTCGGTGACCTTGGGCCGCGCCACGTCCAGGACGGTCGCCATCTCCTCCTGCGTCAGGTGGATCCGGCCGCCGGCCCGCTGGCAGGCGATCAGCAGCAGGATCATCCGCAGCGGCAGCGCCTCGCGGAAGAACTGCGAGATGACGAGGAAGAACTCCAGCGAGTCCATCGAAAAGGCGTTCGGCGCCTGTGGCGTCCCGTAGAACTCGAGCTGCGACCGTTCGGCGCCCAGGGTGAGCTTCCGGTGTGGATTCTCGGCTTTGAACTGCGAACGCTGGGGGCTCTGTCCCGCAATCCCATAGATTGAGTGAGATGAGGATCCTGCTTCGAGAACGTGGCTGTCATCAGGTACTACTTCGCTGAGTGTTGCTCTGGGTAAAGATTTGATGCCGTGTGACCTGCAATCCCGTAGATCAATGAGATTCCCGTGTCTATCGTGAGAGTCCCAAGGCACTGCCAAGCCACCCGCCGAACAGGCCCGTTGACCGGCGACCGGTGCCGCCCCCTGGGCCCGCCTGATCACCGTCATCGAGCAGCGCGAGTACACCGTCAGGCCCGCCCCGTGCACAGCCCGGCCTCCGCGCTCTACTTCGCCCACTTTGATGCGGCACTGCCTGCCCCCACCCGTTGCGGCGCGCCACGTCACGAAACAGGCCCCGGTTCCCGTGACGGACGCGGCGGAGGCCGGAGCTGGTCTTTCTCGGCTGCGCGCTCGTCACCCGGGATCGGAGGCCTGCTGAATTCACTGGAGGAGAGGCTTCCTACCCGAAAGAATGTCCTCGTGCCTCCATTGTTGACCGATATGACCACTGACCGGCTCGATGTACTGGTCAAGCACCCCTTCCATCGGGAGAACGGTGAGCGGCTGGTCGGTTTCATCCAGGACCTGTGCCAGTGCCACGATTCCGAGGACTTCGTGGCCTTCCAGCGCGACCTCCTCCTCGCCGCGCTCGCGGCGAACCAGGCACGGGCGGAGCGTTCCCGGGTGATCAAGCGGCTCCGAAAGGGACAAAGGCTCCCCGCTGACGCCCCCGACCTGGTCGTCGGTGATCCCCACGACATCGACGACTGGCGGCTGGAGTACGACGTCCTGGAGCGCGTGGGCCGGCAGCTGCGCTCGGTTGGGGACGCTTTGGCCTGGCGCGCCTTCCGGTACGACCGCCGCTACATACTGACCCTGCGCCGCAACGAATCGCCGGGACCGATGACACTGAGCAAGGAAGGCACGGTCCACGAGATCCAGTTTGCGGAGGAGCAATGGAGCGAGCACCGGCACTTCGCGTTGCTGCACGACCTCACCGACTGCCTGCGCATCGGCGACGTGACCGTGTTCCACGACCGGCACGCGGACGGCGCACAGGACATCTACCTCTACGAGCTGAAGACGAACCCTAAGCGGCGTGAGAGTACCCAGCTCACGCGGACCCGGATGGCGGCCGAAGCCCTGTACGTGGGCGGGCCGCTGCCCGGGCCGGACAAGGCTTGCCTCGTCGAAACGGGCGTGCCGTACGCCACCCACCTGTCCGCCCTCGGCGACGCGTTCGCCCGAGCCCACCGCGAGGGACTGAAGACGATGCGCGTGCCTGGGCAGCGCGGTCTTCTCGCTCTGGACATCGCAGCGGCGGGCAACAGGTGGGGACTGCAGGAAGCAACCCGTCAGTTCCACTCGGCGTACGCGGCACTGCTGCGCCGCACCCGGCTCACCGGGGAGCGCATCTGCTTCAGCAGCGGAGACAGCGCGGCGCGCAACACCCTCGCCCCGCCGTGGGGCATCTACCCGCTCCAGCCCGCGCAGTGCGCGGGCCTCATCGCCGACGTCCTGGTCTTCAGCGTGACGCTCTCGTCCGACAACTTCATCGAAGAACTCCGCAAGGCCGGTCTGGACGCCCACTGGGTCCTGCCGGACGGCGCCGACCTGAAGCCGGCTCAGCCCGTCGTGGCGATTCAGGGCCACGGCCGCCGCGTACTGATGGCCAGGGCGGAGCTCGAGCGGATTCTGCTGGAGCTGACCGACCTGCAGACCTGGGCTAGCGGCATGGACCAGCTGCTGCGCAAGGGCACAGCCGGCTGGCAGCCGTGGCCGTACTTCATGGACGAACACAGGGCATGGGCCTGACCCGGTCGGTGAGGCTGCGCGTGCTGCAGCATCGGTGCCGACGAGAACGCCGACCGCCGTGACTCATGCCGTTCGTCGTAGGGCGTCCAGTGTCTCAGCCGAAGGCAGCCAGCCGCCGCGCGCTGCCCCGCACTGAGCCCGAATGTACGGCCGACACTGGTGATCCGGGTGACGGGGGAGTGGCAACTAGGCCATGGCGGAAGGGGTTTCGGGGATCGTCACAGGCGAGCATATGGGTGCGGCCGACCGTCACCCTGGGCCACGGCCCTCGGGCTCCGGGCCGAGCACTTGTCGTGTGAAGTGGAGGGCCAGGACGAGCGCCGGTACCAGCAGAGCCACCGGCAGGAGACTCCACCAACCGAACCCGATGGTGAACAGGGCGACGGCGATGATGCCGAACACGATCGACGCGACGACGGTGATGCTCAGGTTCGACAGGTTCCGCTCTTGTGGCCGTGCCAGCTCGGCCTCCACATTGCGGCGCGCCTCGTCGAGGGCGGCACGGTGCGCGTACTCGTGCTCCACCATCAGCCGCCAGTCCTCGGCGCTGACGCCCTCCATGTACTCGGGCATGTGAGGTTCGCCGGATCGTCTGCGCGGACGACGCCGGCGGTTCCACCGTGCCATCGAAAGCCTCCTCTATCTCAATGCGTAGGAAGCCGCGAGTACGTTGGCCAGTGATTCCATGAGCGTGACATGCGGATCGATGAAGTCCGAGAAGTTGGGTGCGTCGACGGAGAGTATGCCTATTTCCTCGGTCCCGTGGATGACGGGGACGGCGATCACCGCTTCGTATCCAGTGCCGACGGGGATCAGATAGGAGTGCTTCTCCTGGTCGCCGTCGATCCTGAAGGTCTTGCCGCCTCCTCCGAGGATTGCGTTCTTCATGTGCGCTGCGCCGACCGGGTCGATGACGGTCCTGGGGGGCCGGTGCCCGGGAAAGGTGCCCTCCAGCGTGAAACCGCCCGTGGCGGCGTCATACAGGTAGAAGCTGCACCGGGCTCGCGGGATGAAGGCCGGCCCTATCGGTGGAGCGGTGAGGGAGACCGCGCCGGCCAGGACGCGATCGAGGACTTCCTTACGCTTCTGCTGAAGGTCGGAGACCATCTGCGCGGGCACGGAGGACGGCAGCGGGGCCGCGGTCGCGTAGAGCGCGGTCAGGGCTTTTACTGTGTCGCTCAGGGGGCGAAGCGTCGTCGAGTACAGCTTCGTCATGTCAGCCTCCGCGCGGATGGCGCGATCCTCGGCCCGCTTCTTGCCCTTCTCCACCAGCCGTTTCTCGAAGTGAGTGATCAGGACGACGCCGAAGGCGGAGACACCGGCTATGAGAGCCCAGAGTCTCTTGTCGGCCCCCTGGGTCCCATCTGCCCACACGGAGACGACGGCAACGGCAACACCCAGGACCGCGGAGAAGAGGAGGAACAGGTAGTGAATGCCCCGTTCGGCCAGCCATTGCTTCATCCGTGCGTGCAACTCCGCGATCGTCTAGGGCTTGCACCCGTAGAATCCCACACTTCCCGTACGGAGCGCCCGGAGTTGACGATCTCAGTGAATCAGTAATGCGGGCAGGCGTCGGACTCCGCGACGCCGCCAGCAGCAGCGCCCTGTATGCGCCTGGAGCCGGCCCCTCCTGACCGGTGAGAGCGCCAAACCGTCCCATGCCGCGCACCGAAGTGGGCGGGTGATGCTGCCTGCTGGCGCAAGACCGCAATCCCCGGGGAGAGCTGAGCTTCAGCAGCTTGCTGCCGCCCCGCAATGCGGCGGTGCCAGCCCACCCGGCTTGGCCGCACCTCACGGTGGGGCCAGGTTGGGGCAGCGCGCGGCGGGTGCAGGAAGCCGTAAGAGTGAGGGGACGGCCGGGCCTGGCCGGGTCAGTGTCCGCGGCCGATGGAGACGGCGTCGAGTTCGGTGAGAGTGATGTCTTCGGTGCCGGTCAGGATCGCGCGGGTGGCGGCTTGGCAGATCAGCTGGGACAGGTGAAGGAAGTAGCCTCCCGTACGGTCGTGGAGATGCTGGTGGTGCTTGGTCAGGGCGTGCTCGCTCAGGTTGTGCAGGCGCAGGTCCTTCTCGTACCCGGCCAGGACCTGGAGCCAGGCGTCCTTGTCCTGCGCGTGGAAGGGGATCGCGTCGAGCCAGGTGACGGGCAGGAGGCTGCGCACCGGGTCCTCCTTCGCGGTGTCCTTGCCCCAGCGTGATTCGAAGCGTGCATCGCGTTGTTGAGCCACCACGGAGTACCGGTCGGCGATCGAGCGTGCTTCGTGCACGATGTCCCCGGCGCCGGTGCCGCAGAAGACGGTGGTGATGCCGAGCCGGTTGCGCAGGTAGTCGAAGTAGTGCAGGACCGGGGCGAGCTGTTCGGGGGCGACGCGCTGGATGTCGTCGACGAGCAGAAGGCGGGTCAGCGCGGTCTCCAGCACGTAGTTGACGGGTAAGGAGAGGTCCGGGTACTTCCTCAGCGCCAAGAGCTCGTTCTCGTTGAGCGGCTCTGGGTTGAGTCCGAGGAAGCAGGCGATCTCCCAGATCCAGTTGATCTTGCTGTCGGTGTCCGCCGGCGCGAGGATGTGCACCACGGGGATCTGGGTGGACATGTCTGCGGCCCGGTCCTCGATGTCGCGCTGCACAGCCCGGCCGATGGCCCGCAGCAGCAGTGACTTCCCCGTCCCTCCCGGTCCGTCGAGGATCCGGTCGAGGAGACCGCCACGCCGGTGACCGTTCACGACAACGGCGCCGAAGGCATCCAGCACGCCGACGTCGACGGCTTCGGTCTGCACCAACTGCAGATGACCGTGGTAGCCGAGGCGGGAGTCGTTCCTGCGGTCCGCCGACTTGCGCACGGGGCAGGCGCTGAGATCGGGCGGCAGAACGTCTTCCCGCACGTACTGGTTCCATCCTTTCCGGCTGTAGATCCACTCCGGGCGCATCGGCGCCATCTGCGCCCGCTGCAGTGCCCGCTCCTCACGCTTGCTCCTGAGGGCAACTGTCGCTTTCACATCTCTCCTTCATCCGCATCGACGTCGCTGGGCAGTTGGATGGCGACGGCGCCGATCTGTTCCTCCTCGATGGCCCGGTCGGAATCCGCCGTGTCGCTGAACAGGCCGGCAAGGCCGCTCTCACGGGGACTCGGCACGGCAGTCCCCACCGGCTCGGGCACGCAGCCCGCCGGTACGGGTTGCGAGGCGTAGGGCGTGATGGCATCGAGGTCGATGTCGCCGATGCCGGCATACCGGTCGCGTTGCGGCTCCTCGACCTCCAGCTCCGGTCCCTGGAAGGCAAGGACCGGCGCCGTGCGGGATGAGCGTGGGGGAGCGGTACGGGTACGCCGACGCCGTTCCTTCATCGCAAGCGCGATCTTGCGCTGGTGCTCCTTGCGCCCGCCGCCGGCCAGGACGTGTGCGGTGGCCTCGTCCCAGTGGTCCACGGTCCAGGGGTTGGTGAGCAGATGGCGGTGGACGAAGTCGGCCTCGATCCACTCGCCGCGGCCGCGGTGGTCGTACAGCCAGGCGACCTCGGGCCGGTAGGGGTTGTATCGGGCCTCCCACCGGTTGCCTGTTCCCGGCCCGGCCAGCCCGGAGGGCATTCCCTCCATCAGCCGCAGCCTGTGCTGCCGGTTCTGGTAGGTGCGGTTGTCGATGTCGAAGCCTTTGTCGGTGATCGTCACCCAGGCCGGCACCAGGAGTTGGCGGTTGTCCGCAGGGGTCAGGGGACGGGGCCGGTAGCCGGAGCGGGAGACCAGCGCCGCGTACATCTCGTTCGGGGACAGCCGCACCCCGGGCAGCTCCGGATGCGTCAGAGCGTCGTGCGGCATCTGCTGGTACTCCAGCGCCACCCACTCGTTGGCCATGTGCTGCAGCTCGTTGATGGTCCACAGCGGCCGTCGCTCGATGCTGCGGCCGCGCACGTCGTGGCTGCGGCCGGTCCAGCCCGCCACGTACTGGCTGAAGCTGTCGGCGAGGGTGGGGAAGAACCGTTCGACGATGGGCTTGTCGGTGGGCTGGCCTTTGCGCGCGTACCGGAGGGCGATGCCGAGAAAGTCGCACACGTCCTCGAAATGCTGGCTGAGGTAGGGGCTGCCCTGGTCGACGATGATGGTGCTCGGGTGGATGACCGGCCGCGCTGCGGTCGCTTCGGTGAAGCGGGGGTCGGCCGCGCTCAGTTCGCTGAACGGCAGTGCGGATGCCGACGCCGCCGTCAGTGCATCCCAGCCGGGCTGGGTCGGCATCGGGGCGAAGCACTGGGCGAGCGTGAGGATGAGATCGAAAGCCCGGGTGGCGCGGCCGCCGATCCGCCGGCCGGGCGGCCCGTCGCCGGTGACCGCGGGAACGATCATCAGCGCGGGGACGCTGCGACATGCGACGTCGATCAGGGTGGTCAGCTCGGCCGACACGACCTCCCCGTCGTCGCCGAGGGCCTTGATCCGCAGTGGCGTGGTGTCGATCTGCGTCAGCTCACCCGGCTTCAACGCGGCCGACGGCGTATACGGCTTGCGCGGCTTGCTCGCCCGCGATGTGCGCTGCCGGGTCGTCCCGCGCAGGATCTCGGACAGGCCCAGCTCGTCCATCCGCTTGTAGAACGTGGACCGCGGCAGCAGCAGCCGCTTCTCTTCCTCAGGATCGGCCAGCTCCTTCGCGTACCGCTTGCGGATCAGGTCCTCGACGTCGTCGAGTGCCCGCCCGATCCGCCCCCCGGACTCCCGGGCCAGCTTGTCGGTCACCTCGTGCATGGCCTCGATCAAACGTGCATCGGTGTTCCCTCCCGGCTTGCGCTTCCTGCCCCTGCGCCCATCGACGATGAGCACCAGCGGGTTCTCGTTGGCCGTCTTCCACTTGCGCCGCTTGTCCTCCAGCGTGCGCCAACTGATGCAGATGCCCAGCTCGTCCAGCTCGGCCGCCTTGGCCTTCAGCCGCTGCTCCACCGTCGTACTGTCCGGGTCGTAGCCAGGCCGCGGAAATCGGCGTCCTGGGCGCAACCCGGTGTCGACCTCCTTCATGTGCCGGTGCCACACCAGCGCCTGCTTGCGGTCCTCCTTGCTGGCGGCCAGCAGCAGCGTCCCCAGCGGAGGCAGCCCCTTGCGCTCTGTAGGGGTGCCTTCCTCATTGAGGACGGCAAAGTCCGGTGCACCCGCCATCTCCGCGTACAAGGTGTTCAACGCAAAGCCGGGCCCGTCCAGCGGCTGCAGCGTCACGTAGGGCCCGGCAAACGCGGTCACCCGGTACTCGGCCCCGTCCCAGCGCACCCGGTCTGCGAGCCTGACCCGGTCGCTTTCGAACCGCCCAGACAGCTTCCTCCGAGTCATGAGGCCTGCCCGGCAGCCCACACCGGTGCCGTCAGCAGCAGCGGCCGGTCCCAGGCGAAGAGCAGACGCCTCTGCCAGATCAGCCGGTACACCAGATCCAGCGCCAACAGCCGTGGCACCCCACAGGCCGCCACACCCTCACCCAGGGCCCGCCGACGGCGAAAGGCCGACATCACGGCCTGCTCCTCCGCCGGATCCACCCGTCCGGGAAAGCGGTAGTCCGCCAGCCACATGAGGTTGGCCAGCCGCACGCCGCGTGGCACCGACCGCAGCTCTGCCTCCCAGCCCGCCGCCTGCGCGACCTCGTCCAGCGCTGCGACGCGCTCTTGCCACTGCGGTCCCATCCTGCGCGGCGGCCGCACCACCACCACACGCCGCGAACCGTCCCGCATCCGCACCGCGAAGTCAGGGCGCCACCGGTGCTTGGTCAGGCCCGATTGCCAGTGCAGTTCCACCGGTTCCCCGCTGAACCTCTCGACCTCGGGGTCGAAGTCCAGTTCCATCGCCACCCGCAGCCGGCGCAGTGACCCGCACACGACCTTCGACCGCGACGAGGCCGGCCAAGCGGTGATGATGCCCTGACGGCCGTGATAGGCCACGGGATCCGTCGGCGGCGCGCACGCCTCCAACGCCACGCTGGCCAGCGCGTCCGGCCTCACACGGGTCAACCCGCCCTGCGGATCGCGATACCACGCCACCACATCTCTCACCAGCACCTCCTACCCGGGTCCCTCCAGCGTGACGGCGCACCTGCAAGGTGCGTCGGCCGACCGCTGGGGTTCACCAGATCGAGAGAGTGCCCACTTGACAGACCGTGTCCTGCTGCTGCGCCAGGTAGAGCGGGCCAAGCGCCGCCAGGCCGGGGCGAGCGCGTTGACGGCGCCGCACGTGGCGGGGGTCTGGCAAGAAGGGGTGGCCACACCGATGCCCTTGGTTGGGGCTGTAGCGGAGTTTCCGTCGAGCGGTCCGAGCGCGGTATCTGGCTGGGTAGTGCATGCAGGTCTCCATGCTGGTCTGGACGGCCGCCATTGCCTGATCCCGCTCCAGCTTCATAGCTGGTGTAACTGCTGGGCGTTCGTCTCCAGGACGTCCCGCAGTCACGTGTGAAAGACGAGGAGCCCGTTGGCCGGAGCACGGCCACCCCAGGGGTGATCGAGTGAGTTCGGGAGTTCCGCCAGCTGTGTCGAAGTCGGGGTGGCGTAGGTGTGCGGAAGGGGAGTGGCGGCTGTTCGACAGTGACCGCAGGGGCTGGGTCGGCGTCGAAGAGGTAGAACGCTGCACTGGCCGAGTCAGTCACCAGGTGGGGCCCCGTTCGACGTCTTCCGCATACGGCAGAACTTCTTCCGGCGCTACCGCCCCGCTTACTGGGGCCAGCAGGAAGGGGAAGGCCACAGACTGCTGGAGAGGCTGCGTGGGGAGATGGACGGGGCACGCCCATCTCCCCACGGCTGCGCCGGCTGTTGGCCGAGTGCAGTCTCACCGGCGAGAACAGCATTGCTCGATGCCAGCAGTGCGATCTTCCCCTTCCGCAGCGAACCGGATCCCTGCAGGGGAGCTGTCTGGGAAGACCGCGGCAGTACTGCTCCGACCGCTGCCGCCAGGCCGCCTACCGCCGACACAAGAAGATGTGAGAACACGAACCGGCGGGGGCACAAGCCGCTGGCCAGAGGAGGCAAAGGACCGGACCTACAGTTCCGCGGCGGCCATGCCCAACTGCCACGGCAGACAGGACCGTTTGTCCAGCGAACCGGTCCGGGCGGCGATGCGGTTGTGCCCCAGGGCCAGCACCAGCCGGCGACGGCCGGGGGAGCGGACCGGGGCGGGCACCGCCCGGCTGTGGAACTCCAGCCACTGCAGCAAAGGTTCCTTCCCCTGCCCGAAGTCGACCTCCCAGCCGTCCATCAGAGGCTGCAGGCTCGCCAGCCACCCTGCCCGCCCCGCACGGTCACGTTTCCCGGCCTGTTCGAACCGCAGCATGCTCTGCGCGAGTTCGGCCGCTTCGGGGTAGATCACCAAGGGCGCGGCTCGCATCGCCCGGGCCCCCAGCCCTGCCGACCACGCCCGCTGCACCCAGCGCGTCGTGTCCGGCATGCTCGTCCACCAGTGCACGGCGACCTGGAAGGCGTCGGCGAACAGCTCTTCACCCGCGGGCCCGAACCACCGCCCCAAGTGCTGCCGTTGCCGGTGCGCCCGGACCGTCTCCGGCATCTCTGCCAGCTCTATGAAGGCGGGCTCTTCGCTGCGGGAGTCATCCGTCCACCGAAGGTGACGCGGGCACACCCGCCAACTGTCCGGCGACATCAGCCACACCGGCTCGTCCACCCCGCGGGCCTGGGCACACAGGGCGCAGCAGCGCACGAGATGCCCTTCGAACGGCTCCCACGGCCACTTCCACACGGCCCCGCCCGTACCGGGCAGCAGGTGCCGCTCGGCGAGACTCGGCAGCGCCCGCCGCAAGACCGCCTCCGGCTGGTCCGTCAGAACAGCCAGATGGCGCAGGCCTGCAGCGTTCACATACATCTCGGTGTACTGCGGGTACTTGTCGACTCGCCCAGGATCCGCCGAGGCCTTCCCCTGGCCGACCCGGTCGAGGAACTCGTGGAGCTCGAGCCCGTTGCGGTGGGCAAGCCGGTTCACGAACGAGCCCGTCGACTCACCGACAAGATGCCGCGCCGACAGCGGCAGCGGCCAGCGCGGGCCGTACACACCAGGACCGTCCAGCACCGACCCTCCTCCACCGGATGGCATCACGGCACCCTCGCCAGCCCCGAAGCGGCCAGTCAAGAGCGCCAGCACTCGTTCAGGTGAACCCCCACAGAGCCCGCCGCACCGCCCTGACGTGCCCTTCCACCCTGTGATCAAGGGCAACCGCACAGACCATCCATCCAGGAGGGGATCGTGGCCACGCTGACCGCCAACGGTCTGAAGACCCCGCTGCGTGGACACCAAGAGATCGCCAAAGACTCCTGCGTGACCAGCTTCGCCGACGGCACACCCCGCGTCACGGTCATCATGGCCACCGGAACCGGCAAGACCCTCGTCGGCCTCAACACCGTCCAGGAAACAGCCCCGCACGGCAGGGCCCTGGTGGTCGTGCCGACGCGGAAACTGCTCGAGCAGACCGCAGCCGTCTGGCACCGCGAGGGCCGCCGCGGCCGCTACCTCGGCGTCTGCTCACTCCCCGAGCCCGAGAACCCCGCCCTGCGCGGCATCCTCACCGTGGTCAACAGCGAAGAAGAACTCGCCGCTCAGGCCGCGAGCGCCGACGGCCCGGTGAATGTGTTCAGCACCTACGACTCTCTGAAAAAGATCGAGACCGCTCACCGCTACCTCCATCTGCCGCGGTGGGACGTGCTCATCTCCGACGAGGCCCACCGCTCCGCCGGCAAAGCCTCCAAGGCCTGGGCGATGATCCACGGCAACGACGCCCTCCCCGCCCACCATCGCCTCTACATGACCGCCACCCCCCGCGTCTTCGACCACGAAGCGGTGAACAGCGGCCGCCGCCGGGCGCCCGAGTGCGAGATCGCCTCCATGGACGACCTGAGCCTGTACGGCCCCGTCGTCTACCGCATCTCCCTCGCCGAAGCGATCGACCAAGGCCTGCTGGCCGACTACGAGATCGTCGCCGTAGAGATCACCGACGAAGACCTGCGCCGCATCCTCAACCGCCACACCACCAGTACACAGACCACGGAAGGGCTCCGCGTCGCCGCCGCCCAAGTGGCACTGCTGCGCGCCCAGCACCGCTACGACCTCAGGCGCACCCTGAGCTTCCACTCCCTCGTCGCAGCCGCCACCACCTTCGCCGAAACCCTGCACGAGACCGCAGCCCTCATGCCGCCCGAGGCCCAGGCACCCCTCAAGGTCGCCACGGTCAACTCCCGCCAGAGCCCCTTCGAACGCCACCAGGCCGCCGAAGGCTTCATCACCACACCCCTGCACACCCAGCCCGCAGGCGCACCACCGCGACGGGCAGTGCTGACCAACTGCCGCTGCTACGCGGAAGGCGTCGACATTATCTAGAGGTGGTTGGAGGTGAGGGACGTTTGTTCTGCCTGTCACCTGCGGGGATGGTCTCCGACTGATGGCGGTGCGGGTGGCTTGGGTGTGGTGGTTGTGTTTGGTACGTGGAGCACTTCGTCGCGGAGCGGTCGGTCTCTCCGGCAACAGGCATAGAGCAATGGGTGGTTGCCGAGGCTGAGACCTTGGCTCTGCACCGAGAGGCAACCGCTTTTCTGGTCGCTCTACGGAGCAAGGGCCGGTCGGTCAATACCGAGCGGGCGTATGCCGGCCGGGTGGCCTTGTACCTGAACTACTGCCAAGGCCGCCGGCTTGTGTGGACGGCTCCGACTTTTCTGGGCCTTGCGGGGCTGCAGCGGTGGCTGGTGAGTGAGCCGCTGCCGGCCCGCAGCACGCGAACCGCAAGCCGTCCTCGTTTCCGTTCCCAGGGGACGGCGAACGCTGTGATGACCGTGGTCAGTAGCTTCCTGCAGTTCGGTGCTGCGCACGGCTGGGTCGCACCCGCAACGGTGGCTCTGTTGTCCGAGCCGAAGACGCTAGGGCACCTGCCCCCGGGTTACGACGTCGGTGAGGACGGGCAGTGGCGCACGGTGGACAAAGCATCGTTCCGGTTCGCGCTCACCGACCCCGGTTACCAGGACCTGAGTTCGGAGCAGATCGCCGTCATGATCTCGTCCGCACGCACGGCACGGGACCGGTTCCTGATCGCCCTGCTCGCCTGTACCGGTCTGCGGATCGGTGAGGCGCCGGGTCTGCGTCAGGAGGATCTGCACCTGCTGGCCTCCTCACGCGTACTGGGATGCGGAACCGCAGGCCCTCATCTCCACATCCGCCGACGTACCGACAACCCGAACAGGGCGATGGCCAAGTCCCGCCGGCCCCGCACCGTGCCGGTCACCGCCGACCTGGTCGCCCTCTACGCCGACTACCAGTACGAACGCGACAGCATCATCGGCGCGGCCGGCACCGGGATGGTGTTCGTCAACCTGTTCCGTCCGCCGGTGGGCCGGCCGATGTCCTACCCCAACACCAAGGACATGTTCGACCGCCTGGCCCGCACCGCCACACACGCGTTCCGGCCGCACATGCTGCGCCACTCCGCCGCGACGACCTGGCTGCGGGGCGGGGTGGACCGCGATGTCGTCCAGCGGCTCCTGGGACACGTCTCACCTTTGTCGATGGAGCGCTACCGGCACGTGGACGATGCCGAGACCCGCCAGGCCGTCGAGCATGTCCAAGCCCTGCGAGACCGCCCATGAGCCGTGTCCTGAAGCTGCCTGCGGCCGCCGGATCGCCGGACCGTTCCGGCTGGGACACCCTCGCGTGGCAGGCCTGGCTGGAAGACCGCCTCACCGAGGATTGGCGGCCGGGGGAGTGGGACGGCGGGCACTGGCTGTTCACCGGTGACCTGGCCAACCCCCGCACCTCTTCCTCTACCTGCCGGACCAGCCGCTGCCGGCAGGTCGTCATCTCGGGCAACACCTTCTGCACCCCGTGCGGCGAACACCTCAGAGCATCCGGTCTCACTGCCGGGCAGTTCGCCGCGAGCCACCGGCCCGAACGCGAACGCAGCGCCCGCGGCATGGTGACCGCCCGCTGCTCCATCACCCGCGACGATCAGCAGTGCGTGCGTCCCCGGCACTGCAAGGGCATGTGCGCCACGCACTACGGCACCTGGAAGTACCACGCGGCCAGAGGAACCGAGGAGACCTGGCTGCGCGAGACCGCCCAGCCCCATACCGAGACCGCCCCGTGCCTGGTACCCCTCTGCCCGAGCCCCGCCTACAACTCCCGCGGCCTGTGCAACTACCACGCCCGCCAGTGGAGCAAGGACAACCGCAGCCACCCCGCCGACGCCTCTCAGTGGGCACCCTCTCAGAGCCCTTACCTAGCCGCTCACCAGTTCAGCCTCCAGCTCTTGGACCAGCCGCTGCGATGCGAACTCCTCTACGCCCTGCAGCACACCGACCGCTGGACCCGCAGCCTGGAGCCCCACCGCATCCGCCACCTCGTACGCGACCTGGCGGATGCGACCACGCTGCTGGCCGACGACATCGGTCCCGACCGGTTGCGCGGCAACGACGCCGGCACCCTGCGAACGTTCACGCGCCTTCGCACCGCTGTCCGCACCGGCTTCGAGGAGTTCACCGGCACCCCCCTAGACGACCCGGACGTGCTCGACCTGCGCTTCGCCGGCCTGCGCACCGTCGCCGGCAACGCTCCTCGCCACATGCCCGGCACCGCTGACCTGCGCACCATCCACCAGCCCTGGCTACGCGATCTGCTCCGGCACTGGCTGACCACCAGTTCCCCGCGCACCGACAACTTCTCCAACACGATGCGCGCCCTGGCCATCGCCTCCCGCACCCTGGCCCAACGGCCCGGCGAAGGCCTCGACCCGGCAGCACTGGGCTTCACGGATGCCTGCGCGGTCGTCGACGCCTTCCGCACGGCACTGCGACGCGACGGCACGGCCTACCGCTCCTCCCAGCGGCGCACACTCCTGGCCTGCTTCTTCCAACTGATCGACTACGGCCGCCGCTCCGGACACCTGGACACTCTCGCGGGAGCCTTCACCCGCGACCCGGTCCAGCACCGCATCCGTCTGGAAGAGGAGGACGAGGACGCCATCGGCAAAGCCCTCCCCGAGTCGGTCATCCGACAGCTCGACACCCACCTGGACACCCTCGGCACCGGAGAAGTCCAAGGCCGCCGCGACATTCCCGCCGCCGACCTCCAACTGCTCTACCAGACCGTCTACATCCTCCTGCGGGACACCGGCCGCCGCCCGCTGGAGATCGCCTCCCTGCCCCGCGACTGCCTGGAGACCGCCCACGGGCAGACCACGCTGATCTGGAACAACCACAAACGCCGCCGCCACCGCAGACGCCTTCCCATCACCGCATCCACGGCCCAGACCATCCGCAGCTGGCAAGCCTGCCGCAGCCACCTCCAACTGCCAGGCACCGGCGACGCCTACCTCTTCCCCGCCCTCAGCGCCTACAGCAGCGCCGGCCACCTCGGCGCCAACTACATCAGCGAGACCCTGCGCACCTGGGTCGACTCCCTGCACGCCCTCCACGCAGAAGGCGTGGACGCCGGCGGCAACCCGCTGCCCTTCGACCGGACCCTCATCTACCCATACGCCTTCCGCCACTCCTACGCCCAGCGCCACGCGGACGCCGGCACCCCCGTCGACGTCCTGCGAGAGCTGATGGACCACCGCTCCATCGCCATGACACAGCGCTACTACCAGGTCTCCCTCAAACGAAAGAGCGCAGCCGTCGCGGCCCTCAGCGCCCACGTCGTCGACCGTCTCGGACACCCCGCACCCAGTTCCCCAGGCACCTATGAACTGCGCTCCGTGGCCGTGCCCTACGGCGGCTGCACCGAGCCCAGCAACGTCAAGGCCGGGGGAGAGGCTTGCCCGATCCGCTTCCAATGCGCAGGCTGCGGCTACTACCGCCCCGACCCCTCCTACCTGCCCGCCATCGAGCAGCACATCAACGAACTACGAGCCGACCGCGAAACAGCCCAGGCCATGGCCGCCGCCGACTTCGTCACCACCGCGCTCACCGCCCAGATCACCGCCTTCGAAAACGTCGTTGACCGGATGAGAACCCGCCTGGCCGCCATGCCGGCCCACGAACGCGAAGAACTCGAACACGCCAGCACTCTCCTGCGAAAGACCAGAGCAGGCAGCCGCCCCCTCCTCCCCCTCACCGTCACCACCCGAACCCACACCCCACCGTCATGAACCGACAAGGCAATCCCGCCATCCTCGCCCAGGCCCGCCGGCAGCACAGCCTCGACAAGCGCCAGCGCGTCCTGACCGCCCTGGCCACCCTCGAACGAGACGGCGAGAAGATCACCCACACCGCCGTCGCCCGCGCAGCCAACGTTTCCACCTGGCTCACCTACACCGACGGCATCCGCGAGCACATCGACGCCGCCCGACAACGACAGGCCCACACCCCGCCCCCGACACCAGGCTCCGGAACCCTTCTCACGCCCGCGGGGCTGCGCGCAGAACTTGAAACTGCCCGCCAAGAGATCAAAGATCTCCGCCAGGAACGCGACCGCCTCCGCAGCGCCATACGGCATCAGCTCGGACAGCAACTCGACACGCTCACCACACCGGACCTGGCCGGCCGCGTCGACGAACTCACTCGCCACAACCACCAGCTCGCCGACCAGCTCCAGCAGGCCATCGAGGAGAACACCGCCCTCCACACCCGCTCCACCTCCCTGGAACAGGACCTCGCTGCGGCCCGCACCAGCCTGCGCCGCATGATCCGCACCGAGAACACCGCACGATGACCTCGCCACCCGGCGACTCTGCTGGCCTGTTCGCCGCTGCGTCTCCTACCCGGCTGGATGGTCGTGCCAGTCCGGAGCGAGGAGGCCAGCGACTTGCGGGTCGGTGAACGCGGTCAGCATCGTGACCAGCAAGTACCTCCGTCAGGCCTTCCGCCCGCAGTTCCCCGCCCGCAACCTGATGGACCCCACCCCACATCTTGAAGACCCACACCGCCGTCGAGGGGCCGTCAGCACGGGGAGGGATCCTGGTGCCTTGTCGTACACCCTTGATCAACTATGCGGCTTTCAGGGGGTGTTGTCAGTGGTGCCGCCTACGCTGAACGGGAGTGGCCTGATGCCTCCCGAACGCGGACGAAGCCTGCCCCACCAGCCGGCCGAACTCGGTGTGGGACCAGGGCTGAACACGCAAGATCGAGGAGGCATGATGGGGATCGACGAGGCGTTCGACGACTTCCAGAAGAGCGTTAACGAGGACATCGGCCAGACCAGGCTCGCCCGGGATCGACGCGACCTGTTCAAGAAGGCGCTGGGCAGCGAACCCGATGTCGCCGAGGTCTTCGGCTCCGGCTCGCTGAGTCGCAGCACCCAGCTCAAGCCCATTCACGACGTCGACGTTGTTGTCGTCTACGACGCTGTCCAGCACCCGGGCTGGGGCACCCCTGGCCTCAGCGCGGAGCAGGCCCTGGACCACACCCGCGGCCAGGTCAACCGTTTGCTGGGCAAGACCAATGGCAGCCACGGCAGGGAAGTCTGGCGCGCGCTGCCGAGGAACCACGCGGTCAAGTGCTTCCTCGACGACTCTGACGACGACAGCGGCTTCACCGTTGACGTGATGCCGGCCCTCCGGCAGGCAGACGGCACCCTCCTCATCCCCGAGAAGCTGACGCAGATGTGGGTGCCTGCTCATCCTGAGCACTTGATCAACCTGGTAGCCGCACACCAAGGAGAGTGGGAGCACTTCCGCCCACTTGTTCGCGTCCTGAAGCAGTGGCGCCATGACGTTCCAGTTACGGGCCGGATCAAGTCTCTCGTCATGGAAGTCCTCGCTCTCGACTGCATGCCCACCTCCGGCAACCGCGCCAGCGGGCTGCGCAGCTTCTTCACCGCTGCCGCGGCCCGTGTCAACGAAGGTGTACGCGACCCTGCTGAACTGTGTGGTGAGATCCAACCCGACCTTGACTACGACGGCCTGCAGGCCGCGCTCGCCGAAGCCGCCGAGCTCGCCGACCGGGCCTGTGCCGCCGCCGCGGCCGGCGCCACCGACGACGCCCTGCGGCTGTGGCAGGAGATCCTGGGCGACTCCTTCCCCGCCCCGGCCAAACCCGCACGCCCCATCACCGGAGCCCCGGCCCTGATCACCGGCACGCCCGCGCTCATCACCCCCCGGCCGATCAAAGACGCACCCCAGGGATGACGAACAGCCCCGACCCTCGAAGGCCCACGCCCCCTGACCCCATCACATGGTGGGCCTGCGAGCCACGCCGCCTCGAGCGGGACCAGCTAGAGATCACCGCCGCCTTCCCCGACCTGATCTACGACGGCGAAGGCGCCGGTATATGGCACGGGACGCTACCCCTGTGGCCGTTCGACAGGCCCCAGCCCTCGCACCTCACCGACTGGATGGGAACCACAGGGCTGCGCGTAGCCATGGCCTATCGACAGGCCTACCCGATGGTGCCGCCCCACATCTTCCCCCTTGATCCGGTTCCCGAGCTGGCGGAGTGGACGCAGTCACGGTGGCACGTCAACGGTGACGGCACCCTGTGTCTTCTGCGCGCCGACGCTCTGTGGACCGGCCGCGAGTCTGTTGTCGATCTGCTTCTCAAAGCCGCTGCCTGGCGGGTGGAGTACGCGCTGATTAAGCATGGGGCGATCTCGCAGATGTCCGACTGCGGCATCGTTGAAGACGATTGTTTCGATCACTTCCTCACTCAGCCGCCACCCGCCACGGCCGGCGCCGACGACAGCCTGGCGGCTCCACCGGACACAGCACCGGACCACCACGACGCCGGGAGCGAACCTTCGTGCTGATCCTCGTTCCCCATCGCGCCGCAGCCACCATCCGCCAGGCCGGCCCCTGGGGTCTGATGACCCTGCGCGGCAACCACGAGGACCTGGCCGTCATCCGAGGGATCTCCGCTTCCGACGGCGTGATCCTCCCCGTCGACGCCTCACCGGGCCCGGCCCTGCTCGCGGCCGGCGGCGATGTCAGCCTGTCCGGCTGCTGGTACCGCGTAGCCCCCATGCTCCATCTCTACTGGCGCCAACTGAGCGGGAGGCTCGGCACGGGCATACCCCTGTCCGTGTTCCAAGAGCACCTCACCAGCGGATACAAGAACCCCGGCCCCAATCCGTACCTCGCCCTGACCTACGCACCGGATGCGAAGGAATCCTTTCCCGAGCACGAGGTGTCCGACATCGTCGCCTGGCGCATCGGACGCGACGGTGCGTACCCCCTCAACTCCCTCGTCGAGCCGACAGTCACCGGCATCGGCCAGCTCCAGGACCACTGGCCCGTCCAGGACCTTCAAGCAGCACGCGTCATGCTCATCGGCACCGGCAGCATCGGATCCGCCACTGCCCACGCCCTCGCCGGCTACGGCATTGGGCATCTCACCCTCGTCGACCCCGACCGGCTTTCCTGGCACAACCTCGTACGCCACACCACTGCCCGCCGCCACGTCGGCCGTCCCAAAGCCACCGCCCTCGCCGAAGAACTCACCCCGCTCCGCCCCGACACCACGGTCGTTCCCCTCGTCCTCGACGTCGTCGAGGATGCCGACCGGATCAGACCGCTGCTTGAAGCATGCGACCTCGTCGTCTGCACTGCCGACGGCGTCGCTGCCCGCCGTGTCACCGGCCACCTCACGCGCCGCGCCGGCATACCTGCCGTCATGGCTTGCGTCCTCCAAGACGGCGCCATCGGCGAAGTCCTGCGACTGAGACCTTGGCCCCAGCACGGGTGCCTGACCTGCCGGCGCCAGACACTCGCCGAGCAGGACGGCATCGACCCCGAACCCGCACTCGACGCCGGATACGGCACCGGAACCAGACACCTGCCGATGACCGCAGTCGGCCCCGATCTCCACCTCGTTGCTCACCTCGCCGCCAAGACCGCTGTCGCCACCCTCCTCGAGCGCTGCGGGCACCCCGACCAGCGGGTCCCCGGCGAACACGCACTCATCAGCCTGCGCCGACAGCCCGACTGCGCACCGCCCTTCGACCTGACCCGCACCGGCGAGATGCGATGGCTCCCCGCCACATTTCCACGCCCCGGATGCCCCACCTGCGAATCCCCATGACCCCGCGCCCCGTCACCGCCGTACACCTCACCCCACAAGCCGCCCACGTCATCACCCACGAGGTCCGAACCGCCGATCCCACCAGGGAAACCGGAGGCATCCTGCTGGGACACCACATCCACGACACGGTGATCGTCCGACACGCTGGAACACCCGGACCCGACGCGGTCCAGACCCCCACCTACTTCCTACGCGACCTGGCCCACACCCAGACCTTGGCCGATCAGGCCTACGCCCAAGACCACAGCGTCTGGATCGGCGAATGGCACACCCACCCCACCAGCCACCCCGTCCCCAGCGCCCGCGACGGAGCCACCTACCACCAACTCCTCAACGACCCCGAACTCGCGTTCCACAGCTTCATCGCCGTCATCCTCAGCCTCCGCGCACGGCACTGGGACATGACTGCCTGGACCTGCCACGACAACGCAATCACCCAGGTCGCCGTACATGGACAGCCGAACCAGCCAGGGCACCAGTAACGGCCCTATACCCGCGCGACGCACACAGAACAGCGCCACACCGCCCCCTCGCCCAGGAGAGCGCCCCATGGAACCTCTGCCAGCCCCGAGTCCCACCAGCGTCAGAATCACCGGCGACCACTACCAGTGGCTCATCGCCTGGGCCGGTTGTCTTACCCTCCTGCGCGAGAACGCCATCCACGCCGCCAATCCCGTCATCTCGGTCGGCGTCGAAGCCGACGACGCAGGCAACCTCGACGATGTCGTCCTGCTGCGCCGCACCCCGCCCCACACCTACACCCAGGTCAAATACACCGTCAGCAGCTCCACACCCGTCAATGAGGAGTACCTGACCAAACCGAGTCCCACCGGCGGCCCGTCCATCCTGAAGAAGATCGCCAGGACATGGCGCACGCTCACCGCCGACGGCATCGCCGTGGACCTCGCACTCATCACCAACCGCGCGCCCGACCCGAGCGACCCCCTGATCGCCGTGCGCGACGCCCGCACCCAGCTGCTCCTGCCCAAGGCAGTCGAGGGCACAGAGAGATCGAAAATCGGCAAGGCACGAGCCCGCTGGGCCGAGGACGCCGGGCTGAGCGAGACCGAACTCCACGACCTCCTCTCACACCTGCGCTTCGACCTGTCCCGAGAACTGCCCCACTTGCAGGAACAACTGCAGCTCCTCATGGCCGCTTCCGGCCTTCGGTACGACGGCCAAGCGGTCGACGACGGCGCCAACTGGGTCGCGCAACAGGTCCGGAACGGCCACCGGACGATCACCCTCGATATGGCCAGAGCAGCGGTCGACACTCTCAATCTGAAGACCGGACCCGCCCGCGCGGTCCTGTCGATCGCCACCCTCAAGCCTGACCCCGTGGCAGGCGAGGCGGACCACACCATTGACTGGGTCGATCGGTTCGAGACTTCCTCCGAATTCACCAAGCGCCGCCCGCTGACACCCTCCACCTGGGCACAGCTCCAGGAAGACATCGAAGCTGCCCCCGCACACCTCCACGGCAGCACAGCCATCTCCGTGACAGGAAGCCTGCGCCTGGCGCCTGCTTTCCTGACAGGCACCGCCTTCCGCATGGTCACCGGAGCCGACCTCGCCGTTCTCCAACGCGGACAACTGTGGTCCACCAGCGACACATACGACACCAACTGCGACCCCACCGTCGAGGAACACGACGTCGATCAAGGCGAGGATCTAGCCGTTGGCATCAACGTGACCGTGAGACCGCAGGACTTCACCAAAGACGTTCTCGACCACCTCCGAGAACAGAACACTCCCGCATCCAAACTCCTCATACTCACCCCGCCGGCAGGACCCAAGGACGGCTCCGTCCCCGACAGCCAGGCTGCCAACGCCCTCGCCGTCGGAATCCGCGACACCCTCCGCCGGGCCACCCGAACCACCCCCCAAATCCACCTCTTTCTCGCATGCCCGATGGGACTCGCCGTCCTCCTCGGCCACCGCTGGAACCGACTGCGACGCACCGTGGTGTACGAGGACGTCCGTACGGCCCAGGGCTACGAGGCGGCCTTCACCATCGAGGCCTGACGGCGGCTTCGGCTGGGTGAACGGCAAGTTACAGCGTCTCCGGCCTGGAGCCCCAGGTTGTAGCGGAAGATAGAGGGCGCATCGTCATCGGGAATGGTGCACGGGCAGTGGGGGAGGTCTGGGTGCGGTTAGAGGTGCACGTGGAGTCGGGTGCGGGGGAGCTGCGCTCGTTGCAGGGCTGGTTGCGGTCGGATCCTGATGTGCGCAGGTCTGCTGCGGCCGTGGTGCGGGGGAGTACGCCGCGGCCGGGGGAGATGGGCACCGCACTGGATGTGCTGCAGCTGGTGACGGGCAACGGGTGGAGCGCGGCGTCGTTCGTGCTGGCGTTGGTGGCGTGGCGGCAGACCCGGCCGCAGCGGCCGCGGGTGGAGATCCGCCGGGGTGACACGGCCATCGTCCTCACGGACTGCACGCCCGAGGAGATCGAGCGGGCGACCAGAGCGCTGGACGCCGCCGCGGACGAGGGCCGGGACTCGTGAGTGTCCTGCCCGATCCGGGTGCCTCACGGGCAGTTCTGATCGGCACCAGCCGCTACGACCACCTCGAGCAGTTGCCGGCCGTCTCGAACAACCTGAACGCCCTTGCCGACCTCCTGACCGGTCCGCTGTCTCTGCGCATGCCCGCCCCGCACGTGACCGTTGTCGAGAACCCACCCGACCCGGCTACCGTGATGGAACCGCTGCGCCAGGCGGCCGAGGAGGCCACCGACACTCTGATCGTCTACTACGCCGGCCACGGCCTCGTCGACACTCACGACGCGCTCACGCTCGCCCTGCCGCACACACAACCCGACCGGGTCGAGACCTGCTTGAACTATGACTGGCTGCGCCAGATCCTTCTGGGTTCGCCCGCGGAGCGGCACATCGTCCTCCTCGACTGCTGCTACAGCGGCCTGGCCCTCGGCAGGATGAGCGCCTCGGAGGGACTCGCCGACCAGGCCGCGGTGGAAGGCACCTTCCTGCTCGCCGCCTCCGCCGAGACCCGCACCGCCCTGGCACCGGTCGGCGACACCCACACAGCCTTCACCGGCGCCCTCCTCGACACGCTGCTCCACGGCATCACCGGCGGCCCGCCGCTGCTCGACCTGGAAACCGTCTACCGACACCTGCGCCTGACCCTGGAAGCGCGGGGACATCCCGTTCCCCAGGCAAGGAACCGCAACAGCGGCGCCCGGGTGGCGCTCGCCCGCAACCATGCAGACCTTCCCGCCGCCCGGGTCACCGCCGCGGCCGGCCCTGAGCCCGACAATCGCCCCTGGCCCGACCCCGCCTCGATCCGCACCGTCACCGGCTTCTTCACAAATCTCGCGGCCGTGCGGGAGGCCAGCGGCCTGACCCAGCAGGAGGTCAGCCGCCGCTCAGCCGGACGCATCTCGACAGGAAGCCTCAGCAGACTGGTCAACCGCGATACGCTCCCCGCCACCTGGGCCACTGCAGCCGCCTACCTGTCCGCATGCGGCGTCCCCGACGACCAGATCCGCCAATGGCACAGTGCCTGGCAGGAGTTGCGCCGAGATGCCGCCACGACGCAAGAGGCGCGCGTCGCAGCGCCCCTTGGCGACGCCGCTGAGTCCGGAAAGGCCCGAGGGCGACTTTCCAACTTGTGGCGCGGCCGCGGTCACTGACCAGGGTCAGCCGGGGCCGAGGCTCCCGATGGGCGGGGCTGAGGAGTCTTCTCCGTGCTTCCGGAGTCGTTCCCGACCAGGGTGTTCCACCCGGCGATGGCCACGAGGCCGACCACCAGGATCACGCCCGTGGACGGCTTCTTCCACCGGCTGGAGGCCGACGAGGGCTTCACGTGATGTCCTGCCCGGTAGTACCCCTTGCGCTGTGCCACAGCTCCCCATCCCCCGAACCCGTCGCCCGACTGTCACAGCAAGTCTTCCAGCGGTGCTCCGACCCTGGTTTTGAACGGCCGAGCACGTCCGAATCCTTCCACTTGGGCAGGCCGAAAACACGGTCCCGACAACACCGGTGCGGCTCCGCTTTCGCCCATGACGCACCCGCCCGTCACCTGGACTGGGAACTCGCTCGTACCGGCAGCTGCGCGCGGAACTCGATGACCGTCAGGGATCGAAGTCTGCGCCAGGAGCGGGACCGCTGGACAGCGCCGTGGGGCATCGCCTCAGAGGTCGTTCTCTTTCCGAACCCCATGCGCGGTGGCCACGCCCACGAGTTCCACGGCGCCTGACGTCCAAGAGGGCGGTGGGGCCGGGCGCAGCACGTGGCACCCGGCGCTCGCCGCCGGTCAGCCGATCAGCTTGTGCAGCACGGGAACGCTGCCTCCAGCGGCCACCAGGCCCGTCGCGACGGCCGCGGGCACGGACTTGTCGTGGAGGAACATGAGTCCGCCCATGACGAGGCCGATGATGACGGCCGCCAGAACACGACGGCGGCGTGCACCGACAGTAGCGGGGCCTCCAACGGCAGCCCCGAGCTGGGCGGGCCGGGCGGGTACGGGGGAGTGCGGGTGCGGGTCCCGAGCCATCGGGAGTCTCCTACGAGGCGGAGGAACAGAGACGGCGGACACCTGCGTGGTGTCGTCCGCGTGGGGGTGGCGCGCGCCTCGCGGTCGGCGGTCCTGCTGCTCTCTGCCTGAGAGCGTCCCTGCGGGGCTTCTGCCCGAGCCCAGGGTGGCGTGTTCAGCGTAGCGGCGATCGGCGCGGGTGTTGCCCTGGGTGCTCTGGCGGGTGGTCATCGGTACTGCCTCCGGGGTGAGTTCGGCTGAGCGAGCGGGACAGTGACAGGACTCAGGTGCTTGCGTCTCGTCCTGGCGGGCACGGCTCCTTCACCCCGCAGGGCCGGAAGCTGGGACCCGGACAGCAACGGCCGGGAGAAAAGATCCCGGGCATGACGAAGGCCCGGACACCTGGTCCGGGCCTTGCGCTGTCGAAGTCCTCTAGCGGGTCGAACGCCAGTAAGGGAGTCGGAGACCTACCGTCTACTCGTGCCCTCCCGGGGAGCGGTTGGTGCCCCAGTTCGGGTCGCGTGCGGGTGCCGGCGCCCGCGTCTAGGTGGCCGGGGTGCGCATGATGCGCCAGCTGGTGCGCGGCACGGTGACGACGTGGACCAGGACGACGGCTTGACGGACTGCGCCGCCCTCCCATTTCGCGGAGCGCCCGTGAAAGCAACAGGATGGTGCCATGACACCAGACGAACAGCGCCGCACCTACCTTGCCCAGTTCGCGATCACCAGCCACCTCGGCGACCGGCTGACGGCGGCCAAGCGCAACGCCGAGCTGGCGGCCAGCACGCCGGATGCCGATCAGCGCCAGACAGAGTGGCGACAGGCCAGTGACCGGCTGACCCGGTGGCTCGAGGAACAGCAACTGGACGAAGACACCGTGGTGGAGGTGTCCGACGCGTTTCTGCAGGCGATGGAGGACGGCTACACGCTGGTAATGCGCACCGACGGAGGCGGAGACGCCGACACATACCTCACCCTTCGGCAGCGAGCTGCAGTAACACGTGAGTGGCTGCGCGATCAGGGCTACGGTGTTCCCGGCTACCCAAAGGAGCCGGGGCTCTGAGCAAGGTCTGGCTCCCGATATTGGCGGCAGTGGCCTGCCTGGCCCTGCTGCTCGTTCCCGGCGGACGACGTCCTCACGTGCGAGCATTCAGCTACGGAGTCGGCATCGATGTTCTATCTCAGTGGTGTAAATGAAGCCGCAGCGCTGGCACTCTTGCAGCCCATCGACCACGTCTGCACAACGGAAGCAGAAGTCGATAGGTGTCTCTGGAGCGGCAGCGGTCCGCGCCCCTCGCACTAGGCTGTTTATTGCGCAGACGGGACAGCGGTTCGGGGCGTCACCGTCGTACGAGGCATCAGGAGCAGCGCGGTCGAGAACGCGGACGGTGTAGCCCAGAGCCAGGCCCTGAGGGGCGTAACCCTCGACGCAGAGGTGGCAGTACATGGGGAAGAGGATGGCGTCCGACTGGCACCACTTCGGCACGCCTTTGATCACGGTCGGAGTGAGGGCGAACTGCTGGCACTGTGGGCATTGGAGGGTACGCGCTCTGACGGGTCCCAGCACCGGAGCGAGGTCCTTCATGCGCTCTGCTACATAGCCCTGGATCGTACGGACCCCTCCGCGGATCCGGTCCATGTCGATCTCCGCGTGGTGTCGTTCCTCTTCATCCGTGATGCGCTCCAAAATGTGCTCACCGACGAAACCGATGAGGAAGTTCAGCACTTGGGCAGTGGTGCTTTCCACCTTGCCAGCATTGGCGTTCTCGCCGAACAAGCCATAGTGCTGCAGAGCGTTGCGGCGTTTGGCCAGGTCGGAGAGGGCATCCTTTTCACTCTGGCTGAATCTGATACCCGCAAGGTTGGTCAGCCGTTTACGCGTCTCTTCCGGAGAGCAACTGTTCAGTGTTCCGTTCTCAAGTGCTTCTCGCGTAGCGTCCCCGGGGTTGGCGAACACCAGAGACCAGTGCACCATTTGCAGACGCGCCTTCAGAAGCACTTCTGCACCCGCAGCCAGGTGCAGCACGGCGTACTTCATGGCTCTTGCACTCGGTTCACTTCCACCCTCCAGGTGCTCTGCCACGCTGACCAAGTAGTCCAGACCATTCCTGACGGGTGGAAAGTGCACATCACCTGCGAGCTCCGCTTGGCGCACCTGGTAGTAGGACCCGTTATGTTCCACCAAGCGCTGATCCACTGACTGCGATATCTCCTCAGGTTCATGACTCGACGCATCATCGAGAAATTGCTCATGCATGGGGATCCTTCAGGGCGAGTGAATCTTGGCGGAGGATCTTCTCACGCACACGGTCCCGCTGTGTGCCTCCTGGAGGGTTACCAGGGCTGTCGCCTCCTATCCGCGGTCAGCGCGACTGGATCCAGAGGCCGCCGTACGCGACGACGGCGCCGCCGACCGCGGTGGCGGCCCCGCGGAGCAGATGCAGGCCGGCCTCATTGCGGAGCCGCCGGGCGCTCTTGGCCCACCGGGTCCTCGACGATCCGCCATCCGGCTTTGGGAGGGGTTCCGGGTCCGGGCTGTTGCCCATACGCTCGTCCTTGGACATGAGCTTCTCCTTCGTCGGGGATGTTCGGTTCTCTGCAGACGGCTCCCTGCCCACCAGGGGGCCGTCGCCGTTTCCGGTGACGGCACTGCCGTTGTCCGCCTGTTGAGACACCACTGCGTCCCGTGGGGCGGCTGACGCCAACGAAAGCACCCCGAATAGCGCCCTGACCAGCGAAAACAGTGCTTTGCTTAAGAAAGTTCTTCTGTGCTTTCACGCGGCAAACCACGCAGAGGTGTGTCTTCCCGAGGCTTTGACGGGGTCTTGTTGGGCGATGGTGGTCCCTTCTTGCTTTTGATGGGTGTCATGCCTGGTCCAAGCTAGGCTGTTCAGGTTCAAATAGGCCGTAGCGAGCGGGAGTTAGGCATGCCCCAGATTCTGCGAATGCCGAGCGAGGATGAGCTCCCGCGCGGGCCTAAGAGGACCTTCGTGAGTGAGATGTTCACCTACTTCCGCGCAGCAGGGCGCCCCTCACCGGCCAGCATCGCGGCAGCCGCCTCTCAAGGGCCTCAGCCCGACCGCGTAGTGGTGAGCCGTGAGACGGTCCGCAGGCTCCTCAAAGGCGAGACCACCAGCACCTGGCCCAAGGTGAAAGTGGTGCACGAGGTTCTCTGCCGTATGGCAGACCGTGACCCAACGTGGAGAAGGTTCGCTGACTCCTCCGACTACGACGAGGACAACGACACCCGCACGCTTCGTGAGTACATCCGCGATCTGTGGAACGACGCTGTTGATGGTGTCGAAGTTGATGACGGTCCCCCTCAGCTTGCTCCGGTTCCGGAGCCGACACCGACACCGACGCCCGCCCCGACGGGGGGCTGGGGAGGCAAAGCGCCCTCAGGGGGGTGGGGCCCTCCGCAGCAGCCGCTGGATGATCCTTGGGCCACCGGAACGCCGCAAAAGAAGACCAGCAGTCAGCAGGCGTACAGCGACGAACCTCCCTTCTGAGCGCGGACGACCGGGCATGGCCGGCATCCCTGCGACCGGGACCGCTACAGCTACGTCCAGCGCATTCCGATCGTGGACAGATGCTCCACGCGCTCCGGGGTGAGCGTCGCGGCCCTGCTCCGCTGGTTGCCGATCCACGCCCCGAGCCGGAGCTCCCGCTCCTCCTGGTCCTCACCGACGATCCGCTCGACGTGCTTCCTCGGCACGCGAAGGTGCCCCTCACGCTCGTAAAACTGCTTGGCGGCCGCATAGTTCATGGCCCACTTGTCGGCCTGCGTACGGCGCGGCGGCGGCTTCTCGTCCTCGGTCGCGGGCTCGATCCCGAGGACGTGTTCGCACATCCACTGCTGGACGGTTGTGAGCTGGTCCCACCCGAGCCTCACCGACTGCACCCACCGCCCCAGATCCTCGCCCTGGCGCAGGACTTCGCCCGCCGTGGTGGGCAGCGCCTCGCCCGCGTCCAGGTGCATCCGGACCAGGTGGAAGCAGCGCTGCCACTCCACCGGCCACGACGGGCACCAGGACGCGTCGACCTCCTCCAGCTGCTCCCGCCGCTCGCCCGACAGTGCCCCGGCCGACGACTCCACCGGCAGGCCCTCGGCACGCCGCCGTTCGATCTCGGCAGCCTTACGGGCGGCGGCCCGCGCGTTCTTCAACCAGATGCCCACCGCCGCGCCCTGGAACGTGGCGTCCAGCGGGGCCAGGAGGTGCCCGTGTTCGGCGGCCCACCCGCGCGCGGCGGACAGGCCCTCCTCCCACGCGACGTCGAAGTGGGACCAGATCATGCCGAGCTCCTCCAGCTGCTCGACACGGTCCTCATCCATCTCGCCGCGGGCGTAGAACCGGCGGGCGTCGGCGGTCCACTGCCCCAGCGGGAAGCCGGCGAGCGAGGCCGGCCACCCCTCGCCTTCCGCCTCCTGGTCATCGACGGCAGGCACGCG
Organism: Streptomyces sp. OZ13; assembly: GCF_052068155.1. Lineage (NCBI taxonomy): Bacteria > Bacillati > Actinomycetota > Actinomycetes > Kitasatosporales > Streptomycetaceae > Streptomyces > Streptomyces sp. OZ13. Next base: position 59,409 of record NZ_JBQHCZ010000026.1, read on the forward strand.
GAACGTGAACGGCACGCGGAGGTCACCGTGTTCGCGGGCGTAGATGACGGCGGCCTCCACGCCGCGCCGCCAGTGCTCGTGTTCGGGGTTGAGGACGCGCAGGTTGATGAACGCCGCCAGGGCGGCCGGGTCGCGCGGTGTGGAGAACTTCAGCAACTCCCGGGCCGGCACCGACAGCCCACGTTCACCGCCCTCGCCCCGCTCGCCTTCCTCGCTCCCAGAACGGGTCTGTACGCCCCGCACTCGGCTCTGCGCCTGCTGTTCGGCCAGCTGCTCCACCACGCGGGCGTCGTGCGCGCGCAGCGCCTCCAGGAGCTTGGCCAAGCCGCCGTACGCCCGGGAGGTGAGCATGTTGTCCGCCGTCTCGCCCGGCCCGAGCAGGACCGGCACGACCAGGCTGGCCATCTTCCCCTCGCCCGGCTGCATCCGCAGCGCCCTGCCCACCGCCTGGACCAGGTCCGGCATCGAGCCGCGCACATCCGCCCAGTACACGGAGTCGCATTTTTTGGTGTCGACCCCCTCGCCCAAGACCTTCACCGAGCACAGGACGCACTTCTCCACGACGGTGCCGTCCGTGGCGATCCCGGCGGCGAACTCGCCCAGTAGACGCCGACGGTGGAGTGGCTTGTGGTCCCCGCAGAGCCAGTCCGCCCAGATCGTGGCCGGGTACAGCTCGGGGTCGCTGGCGTGCAGCTGCGCGGCGACGTCCGGAAGGCCGGCCGCGAACGCCTCGGCTTCCTTGACGACGTGGTGGAAGACGAGCGTGCGCCGCAAGTTCTCCTCGGCCGAAGCCTTCACTAGGGCGGTCTGCAGGGCGGCGAGCCGGGCCCCGCGGACCTCTGCCGAGCGGCCTTCGGCGCCCAGGAGCTGCGCGGCCTGGAGCGCGGTGTCGGTGACGTCCACGCATACGACCTGGTAGGGGGCACAGATTCCACGGTCGATGGCCTCCGAGAGCGTCAAAGTGAACGCCCTGCTGCCGAAGGGGCCGTCGGGGTCGTCTCCCATGCTCGCGACCAGCTCGCCGGGTGTGCCAGCCTCGTCCTCGTCCCCGAGCTGCCATAGCCGGGGCGTGGCCGTCATGTACAGACGGCGCAGGGACGGGATCTTCTGGTTGTCGTGGACGACCGCCCACGGCTTCCCGATCCGGCCCGAAACCCGGTGGGCTTCGTCCACGACGATCAGGTCCCAAGCCGCCAAACCCGCAGCGTGCGCCCGCTCCAGCGTGCCCAGACCGAGGCTGGCGTACGTGGCGTACACGGTGACCTTGTCCATGCCCCGGGTCCACTCCACGAGCTCGTCCACGTCTGTGGTGTTGGGGAAGGGCACCTCCTCGCCCCGCAGCGAGGACACCCCGATCATCGGCCCCCGGCGGCCCCCCTCACGCCACGCGGTCTCGGTCTGCGCCAGGAGGTCCAGCGAGGGCACGAGCACCAGCACACGGCCCGCGTGGAGCTCCTCCGCGCTGCGGACCGCCACCCGGGTCTTCCCGGACCCGGTCGCCATGATCACCTGAGTCCGTAGCCCTCGCTCGGGCACAAGCGATCTTGCAGGCAATTCGAGGGCGCGCAGGACCGCGTCAATGGCTTCTCGCTGGGCGGCCTCGCGCTGATCAGCGCGACCTGTGCTCGACATATCCGTCTGCCTTCTCCTAGGGTGCCGTCCGGTCGATTCGCGCGGCGTGAAACAAGAAACCTGCACGCAGAAGAGCTACAGGATCTACGGTTGGGCCGACTCGGTCGGTTGTTTTCCTTCCTCGCTGGAGCACCGGCAAAGCCGTGTGGCAGATCTCGGCAACTTCTCCGGAGCGGTCCGGGATGGTGGACTCTGAGTCCAGAGTTTATCCCAAGTAAAAAATGAAGCACACCAAAGTACAGAACCTCGCCCACGTGATCAAAAGCCGTGAGACTCACCTTGCTGGCAAACTAAGATGGGGCCTTGACGGCCGTTCAGGCCGTCCCCGCTCCGGATGGTCGATACTTGCTTGCCCTGACCGCCCGTCACAGCCCTTCCTTGCCGCCCCCCGATCAATAGCGCGAATCCGGGTACACGGGCCGGCATGGCACCGAAGACGGAACACCTCATGTCCCTGCGGGCCGTACGGCAGCTGCGCCGAGTCCGCACCTTCTACACAGCAGGCGTCCTGCTGTGGGCGGCCGCCGCGGCCTGGACGGGATGGACCCATCCCGGAAGCCGGCAGATGTGGGTCTCCCTACTCCTCCTTGCGGTTTTCCTCGGCCTGCTCGGCACCGCCCCCCTGTGGCTGCAGCGCCTCCAGGCCACCCAAGGACACAAGCTGGCGCATCACGCCGCACCCCGACGAGCCATCGCCCCACGCCACGCAAACGCCTGAACCCCACAAGCCCGGAGTAGCCCACCCTATAGCCAGCTTGGCCCGCGTTAGCGGGCCACAGGACTGAAGGCGAAGCCGAAAGTCCGGTCCGGGCGGGGGAGCGCAGCGGACCCGCCACGGCCGGTCTGGAGCGAAGCGGAAGACCGGCCGTGGGACGAAGTCCCGCAGCTCCGGGAGCGCAGCGAACGGAGCGTCACCCCCGCTGCGAAGCAGCGGGGGTGAGTGGGGCGCGCAGCGCCCCACAGCGCTCCCGCGGAGCGGGAGCGCAACACCCGCGCGCAGCGCGGGTGTTCGCTTGCACATCGCGCAGCGATGTGGTACCCGCTCCGCGGG
>NZ_JBQHCZ010000027.1:0-45974 GCF_052068155.1 Streptomyces sp. OZ13
TCTACTACCAGGTCGCCCCCTCCGTGGTGGCAGCCATGTCCGCCCTGCTCGACCTGCGCGCCTGACCCGTCCCGCACCGGCTGGTACGGCCGGGCGGCCGGCAGCCCGTGAGGTACGCCTTGGATCCCTCACGCAGCCCGGCGTGACCGGGCCGGGACCCGCTTCGACGCCGCGCCCCGCGCGGGTCCTGGTGAAGCCGCCGGTCTCCGCCCTGGCGCGGCGCGCCCCCGGCCGCCTCAAGGCCTGACGGCCCCCAGCGATGACCGAGGGCCGGGGCCCGGCCGACCCGCGCTCACGGGGCGCAGGCCTCGGCGATCGACAGGCTGTTCTCGTACAGGTGGTGCCGGGTGATCCGGCCGTCCTCGACGGTGAGGTGCAGCGCGAACGGGCCCTCGAAGGACTTTCCCGTCGCACGTACGGTGCCCGACACCTGCCCCATCAGGACGGCGTCGGCGCCGTCGACGAGGAAGGTGTCGACCGAGGCGCGCGCGTCCTCGGGCACGGTGTGCTCCATCAGCTCCGTGAACTGGGCGGCGCATTCTGCGGCGGTGGACCGCGGGCGGATCCAAGGGACGGCGGGGTTCTCGGCGAGCACCCAGTCGACCTTCTCGGCGAAGAGCGAGACGAGCCGCACGGTGTCCCCGGCCAGCCGCGCGGCAAGGAACTCCCCCACCACGGCCCGGGTGGCGTCGGCGACGGAACTGGCGGTGGTGGCGGCACTCGCCGTTGCGGCAGTGGACGTGACGGACATGGCGCTCTCCTCGCGGCTGCGGCCGGATCCCGGCAGGGGTTCCCGCCGATGTGCTCGATCCTGCCCGGGGAAGGGAGAGCGGTCGATTACGCCGGGGGTAATGAGCGTCCCCGCCGGAGAACCCGGCCTCGGCGCAGGCTAGGAGGCGCGTGGCTTCCGCCGTTCGGTGGCCTTCTTCGCAGTGGCCTTCTTGGTGGTCTTGGCCGTGGTCCCGGCGGTGGTCTTCTTGGCCGCGGTCTTCTTCGCGGGCGACTTCTTGGCCGCATTCTTGGCCGCCGCCTTCTTCTTCGGCTCGGGCATCTCGTGCACCGTGGCGTGCTCGCCCTCGCCACGGGACTCACGTGCCCGGGTGACGGAGGCGGTGAGAGCGGCCATCAGGTCGACGACCTGGCCGCCCGGCTCCGCCGCCTCCGCGGCGGGGGCGGGCTGCTTGCCTTCTGCCTTGGCGGCGATGAGCTCCTCGAGGGCCTCGCGATAGTGGTCGGTGTAGTGGGAGATGTCCTCCTCCCCCATCGCGTCCATGAGCGCGATGGCCCCGTCGACCTCCGAATCGTCGATCTCCACGGCCGGCGGCGCCAGCGACTCCGGAGACCTGATCTCGTCCGGCCAGTGCATCGAATGCAGGACCAGGGCCTCGTCCTTGACCCGCAACAGTCCGAGGCGCTCGCGGCCGCGGAGCGCGAACTTGGCCACCGCGACCTTCGAAGACCGCTGCAGTGCCTGCCGCAGCAGCTTGTACGGCTTGGCCGCGACCTGACCGTCGCCCTCCAGGTAGTACGAGTCGCCGATCCGTACCGGGTCGATCGACCCCGCCGGCACGAACGCCACGATCTCGATCGCCTTCGCCGTCGGCAGCGGAATCTCCGCCAGGTCCTCGTCCGTCACGGCGACCAGCTGGTCCTTCGAGACCTCGTAGCCCTTCACGATCTCGTTGTCGGACAGCTGCTTCCCGTCCAGCTCGCAGACCTTGCGGTAGCGCACCCGGCCCATGTCCTCCAGGTGGACCTGCCGGAAGGAGATGTTGTGGTTCTCCGTGGCGGGCACGACCTTGATCGGGATCGTGACCAGCCCGAAGCTGATGGCGCCGGACCAGATGGGACGGGGCATGAACAACCTCCAGTAAGGCCCCGAGCACGCTCACGCAGGCCTCGGATTTCGTGGCACAGTCTCAGCCGCGATGGCACATCAGGCACTTATGCCGCCATTGTGAGACTCCCCGTTCGGGGCTGCCACCTCTTCGGGTGCCGGCGGTTCCGGCCCGGCCCTCCGAAGGACGAGCGCTGACACCTTTGCTGTACAGGGGGCCTGTGGGCCGTGAGGGTGCCGGATGGACGCCGCGGAGCCCACCCCGATTCCGCCGCACCCGGCACACGTGGCGCCGGGTCACTTCGCGGTCGCGGCGGCGATGAGGCCCTGGAGCTGCTCGGTGGTGCGCTCGAGGGGCTGGGTGCTGCGCCGGGCGCGGCACAGGGCGACCGTGCCCTCGACGGCCGCGATCACGAGCGTGGCGAGCTGCGCGGCCTGCTCGGCCTCGGCACCATGCGCCGCTGCCGTCCGGCCTCGACCCGGTCACGATGGCCTCGGCCGGCGACAACGTCTTCGTCCGCGACACCGGCCCGCCGGTCGCGGACGTGCCAAGGGGCTGACGGGCCCGGACCGTCCGCCTTACGATCATGCTCATGTCGATCACTCCGTCCTCCCTCCCCGTCCTCCAGGGCCGCGGCGGCGCCGTCCTCACCGCCGACCGGGACGCGCTCGTCCTGGACCGCCCGCGGGAGCAGGTCACCTTCGTTCCGGCAGCCGTCGCGCGGGTACGCGCCGAGGGCAGGACGGTGACGATCGAACTGCGGGCCCCTCGCGGGACCGCCCCGACCGTCTACCAGGTGGAGGACGTGAGCGAGGCAGCCGCCGCCGTCTTCGCCGACGGAGTGAACGCGATGCTCCCGGACCGGGAGGACGACGAGACGGACGGCACCGCCCTGACCGTCGTCCGCGCCCTCACTCCCACCTGGCACCAGAGGTTCGTGCGCCGGCTTCTGTGGGGCCTGCTCGGATTCTTCGTGGCGCTCGTCGCCTTCACCGTGGTCGCCGGTCTGGCAGGCACCGCGGCGTCGGTCATCTTCATGCTCCCGATCGGCGGTATCACCTGGGTGTGCCTCGGGGTCGGCGTGTACACCGTGCGTCGGTGGCTGCGCGAGCGGTGGCTGCGCCGGCACGGCATCACCGTGACCGCCACGGCGGCGGCGACGCCGGGCGCGTACGTGTACATGGACGGCACCGGCACGTACCGGGGCTTCGTGCACGGCGACGACGGCCCGTACGTCACCGTCAGCTACGACCCGCGCGATCCTGCGGACGTGCTGGTCCCGCAGGCCCCGCACCTGCGTCTCCTGAACACGGTGCTCGGCTCGTTCCTGCTCCTCTGCTCGCTCGGCGGCGTGGCCCTGCTGGTCCTGGTGGTGGTGGACGCGCTCACCGGCGGCGAGCTCAGCCGCGGCGCGGACGGCGTCTAACCGTTTCGTGAAGCCGTGCGGGCCAGGTCCGGTGCCGCGCACCGAACCTGGCCCTTGACGGACGTCAGTCGAGGGGCGTCAGCGCGCCCGTGCGCGCCAGTTGCGCGTACCAGCGCGAGCTCGCCTTGGGGATGCGCCTGCCCGTCGGGTAGTCGACGTAGACCGTGCCGAAGCGCTTGCTGTAGCCGTAGCCCCACTCGAAGTTGTCCAGCAGCGACCAGAGGAAGTAGCCGCGAACGTCCACGCCCGCCTCCATCGCCCGGTGCACCGCCGTGAGGTGACCGTGCAGATAGGCGATCCGGTCCGGGTCGCGGACCTCGCCGCTCGGGTCGACGTAGTCGTCGAAGGCCGCGCCGTTCTCGGTGATCACGAGGGGCATGCCCGGCAGGTCCGCGCCCAGGCGCAGCAGGAGGTCGTGCATGCCGGTCGGGTCGACCGCCCAGCCCATGGCGGTGGTGCTGCCGGGCGGGAGGTGGAAGGCCACGTTGTCGGCGCCGATCCAGGGGCTGTGGTTGCTTCTGCCGTGGCCGTCGGAGCCGTGGCTCGTCCCGTCGGCCGCGGCGGACACCAGTGTCGGCGTGTAGTAGTTGACGCCGAGGAAGTCGAGCCGCTGCTTGATGTCGGCGGTGTCGCCGTCGCGTACGAAGGACCAGTCCGTCAGGTGGGACGTGTCCTCCAGCAGGTCGGCGGGGTAGGCCCCTTCGAACATCGGCCCGGTGAAGACCCGGTTGGCGAGGGCGTCGATGCGGCGCGCCGCGGCGACGTCGGGCGCCTGCCCGGTGAGCGGGCGCACATGGTGGATGTTGAGGGTGACGGACACCTGGGCGCTGCCGGGCAGCGCGGCGCGCAGCGCCTGAACCGCCTTGCCGTGCGCCAGGTTGAGGTGGTGCGCGGCCCGCAGGGCTGCGACCGGCTCGGTGCGGCCGGGTGCGTGCACACCGGAGCCGTAGCCGAGGAAGGCGCTGCACCAGGGCTCGTTGAGGGTGGTCCAGGTGCGGACCCGGTCGCCGAGCGCGTCGGCGGCGAGTGCGGCGTACTCCGCGAACCGGTCGGTGGTGGCCCGCTCGGGCCAGCCGCCGGCGTCCTCGAGCTCCTGCGGCAGGTCCCAGTGGTAGAGCGTGGCGACCGGCTGGATGCCCTTGTCCAGCAGTTCGTCGGTGAGCCGGCGGTAGAAGTCCAGTCCCTTCTGCACCGCCGGGCCGCGGCCGGTCGGCTGCACCCGCGGCCAGGCGATCGAGAACCGGTACGCGCCGACGCCGAGGTCGGCCATGATCGCGACGTCCTCACGCCAGCGGTGGTAGTGGTCGGTGGCGATGTCGCCGGTGTCGCCGTTGCGGACCTTGCCCGGGGTACGGGCGTAGGTGTCCCAGATGGAAGGGGTGCGGCCGTCCAGCGCGGCCGCTCCCTCGATCTGGTACGCGGCGGTCGCCGTGCCCCACAGGAAGTCCTGCGGGAAGGTGCGGGTGGCGGGCGCCTGGTCGGCGGGGGCGACGTGCCGGGTTGCGGTGGTCACGTGGGTCCTTCCGGTGACGGGAGAGAAAGGGAGAAAGGAAGAGGGGGCGTCCGGCCCACGGCGCTCAGCCCTTGACGGCGCCCTGCATGATGCCGCCGACGATCTGGCGGCCGAAGACGACGAACATCGCCAGGAGCGGCAGCGTGCCCAGCAGGGCGCCGGCCATGATCAGTGACTGGTCGCGGATGTATCCGGCGCTGAGCTGGGTGAGCGCGACGGGCACCGTCGGGTTGCTCATGTCCAGGGCGATGAACGGCCAGAAGAAGTCGTTCCACGCGTGCACGAACGTGATCATGAACAGCACGGACATCGCGGGCCTGGCGATCGGCAGCACGATGCTCCAGAAGATGCGGAGCGAGTGCGCGCCGTCCACCCGGCCGGCCTCGACGAGTTCGTCGGGCAGGGCCTCGGCGAGGTACTGCCGCATGAAGAACACGCCCACGGCGCTGACCAGGGTGGGGAAGATGACGGCGGGCAGCTTCTGCCCCCAGCCCAGGTCGCTCATCATCATGAACAGCGGTACGACGCTGAGTTGGGGCGGCACCATCATCGTGCCGATGACCAGCATCAGCAGCACGTTGCGCGCCTTGAACCGCAGCTTGGCGAAGGCGAAACCGGCGAGCGTGGCGAAGAGCACCGTCGCCATCGCGATGCAGCCTGCGACGATCAGGCTGTTGATCATCGCCTTGCCCATGGCGGCCTCGTCCCAGGCCCTGGCCAGGTTCTCGAACAGGTTCGGCCCGGGCAGCAGCGGCGGCGGGGTCTGGGTCACCCGTGTGTTGTCCGTCGAGGCCGCCACCATCGTCCAGTACAGGGGGAAGAGCGAGGTGAGCGCCGCGATCGCGAGGAGCACGTAGGCGAGCGGGCCGGCGTGGTGCTGACGGCCGGCCCGCATCCGCATCCGCATCATCGGACGGCGGCGGGCCCTGCCGGGTGTTTCCTGCACGGCGGCGGGCCCGTGCTCGGCCCGGACCGGGAGGCTGTCGGTGGTCATGATGCGGTGCTCCTGGTCGGTCCGGACCTGCGGGACGCGGCGCGCCTGACGACGCGCTGGACGACGAAGACGAGGACCAGCAGGAGGAACATCACCCATGCCACGGTCGCGGCCCGGCCCATCTGGTAGTTCTTCCAGCCCTCCTCGTACAGCAGCAGTCCGAGGGTCTGGTACTGGTTGTCGGCGCCGCCGGTGATGCCGTTCGGCCCCTGCCCGAAGATGAGGGGTTCGCCGAACAGCTGTGTCGCGCCGATCGTCGAGAGCACGATGGTGAAGACGATGGTGGAGCGGATTCCGGGGACGGTGACGGTGAGGAACTGCTGCCAACGGGAGGCGCCGTCGATGGCGGCCGCTTCGTAGCGCTCCCGCGGGACGGCCTGCATGGCGGCGAGGTAGAGCAGTGCGTTGTAGCCGGTCCACCGCCAGATCACGATCGTGGAGATGGCGATCTGGGCGGCCCACTTGTTGTTCTCGAAGTCGACGTTGTCGAAGCCGACCAGGCCCAGCATCCAGTTGATCATGCCGAAGTCGCGCTCGAAGAGCATGGTGAACACGAGCGCGGCCGCACCGACCGAGGTGGCGTACGGGGTGAGGGCGGCCACCCGGAAGAAGGTCGAGCCGCGCATTCGGTAGTTGAGCAGGTGGGCGAGGCCGAGCGCCATCAGCAGCTGCGGCACGGTGGAGATCACGCCGAGGGTGATGGTGTTGCCGACCGCGTTCCAGAAGCGTTCGTCCTCCCACAGCGCGACGTAGTTGTCGAAGGCGACCCACTCCATGACGTTCATGGTGGCGAGCTCGACCCGGTGCAGGGAGATCCACGAGGTGTAGACGAGCGGATAGAAGCTGAAGGCCGCGAAGATGATGAAGAACGGGGCGACGAAGGCGTAGGGCGCGCCGCGCACGTCCAGGCGGTGGAGCAGGGCGCGCCGGCGCGGAGGCGCGCCGGCATCGTGCGGGCCGGGCGCCGGAGACTTGCCGACGGGTCCGCCGGCCGGCGCGACGGGGGTGGAAGCGGCCACGGGGACAACCTTCCTGTGAGGCCTGGTACGGAGGGCTCGACCCCGGTGACCGCCTGCCCCCGGGCGGGGCGGCGCGGTCACCGGGCGGACGGGGGCGGGCTCAGCCGGTGGCCTTCTTGATCCGCTCGTCGGTGGTCTTCCAGGCCTCTTCCGGGCTCTTGTTCTGGGACTCGATCAGCGTCAGACCCTGCGAGAAGATGTCCTTGATCGTGCCGTCCTTGCGTCCGAGGACCTGCTCGTCCGGGATCTCCTGGGCCGCTGCGCCGAAGATCTCGCCGATGGGCGCCCCGCCGAAGTACTCCTGCTCGGCGCCGGTCACGGCCGGCGACGTCAGCGCCTTCTGCGAGGACGGGAAGTTCCCGAGCTTCTGGAAGACGAACTCCTGCTGCTCGGGCGCGGTGAGCCAGGCGACCAGCTTCTTCGCCTCTTCCTTGACCGGGCTCTTCTCCATCACGCCGAGGAAGGAGCCACCCCAGTTGGCGCCCTTGGGTGCCTTGGCGACGTCCCACTTGCCCTTGTTCTTCGGCCCGGCCTTCTCCGTGATGTGGCCGAGCATCCACGCGGGGCAGACGGTGGTGGCGAAGGTGCTGTTGGCCAGGCCGGGGTCCCATCCCGGCTGGAACTGACGCAGTTTGGCGGTCAGTCCGCCGGTCGCGGCCTGCGAGGCGAGGTCCCAGGCAGCGGTGACGGTGGGGCTGTCCTGGTAGATCAGCTCTCCGTCCTTGTTGTAGAACTGCTCGGAGTTGCCGTAGATCATCGCGTTGAACAGGCCGCTGGCACTGTCCATGAAGGCGACGCCGTCACCCTTGAAACCGGCCTTGAAGTCCTTGCCGGCCTGGACGAACTTCGACCAGTCGCCCGCCCACAGCTTTGCGACCTCGTTCCGGTCCGTAGGCAGTCCGGCCTGCTCGAACAGGTCCTTGCGGTAGCAGACGGCCATCGGGCCGATGTCCGTGCCGAGTCCGATGAGCTTCTTGTCCGGGGTGGTGACCTGGCTGAGCTTCCAGGGCAGATAGTGGTCGATGCCGGGTACGCCGGAGAGGTCGACGAACTTGTCGGCCTGGGTGTCCACGAGCTCCTTGGCCCGGCCGATCTCTATGCCCTGGATGTCCTTCAGTCCGCTGCCGGCCGCCAGGTGCGTCTGCAGGGCCGTGTAGTAGGTCTGCTCGTCACCGGCCACCTCGGCCTTGATCGTGACGTTCGGGTTCTCCTTCATGTAGCGGTCCAGCAGACCGGTCTCCTTGTACCCCATGACGCCGAAGAGGCCCATGGTGATGGTGACCTTGCCGTCCTTGACGCCGCCGCCGGTACCGGAGTCGCCGCCGCTGCTGCAGCCGACGATCAGGCCGAGGGCAGCGAGCACGGAGACGGTCCCCGTAATTCTTGTACGCAACAGCTTCTGATTCCTGATCATGATGTCCTCCCCAGCGACGGTGCCGATGCACCGGAATGCGAACTCGTAAGCCCGCTGAACGGCCCGATTCATCGATGGGCACGTTCCCACGTTACGATGGGAACGTGCCCACCAAGGTGCACGAAGACTGACGGCCCCGTTGCGTGCCTGTCAAGAACTTGAAACCAGATCGTCTTCCGAGGCACATCTCGGAGGCGAACCGGCATGATCGCCGGGCACAGCGCGGACTTCTGGCAAAATGCGCTGCCTGGCGGCGTGTCACGCCGATCGACGAGGGAGGAGCCATGGGGGGCAGCCGGCGGCCGACCATCAAGACCGTGGCCGCGCGGGCGGGTGTGGGCCGCACGACGGTTTCGCGCGTCATCAACGGTTCGGAGCTCGTCAGCGACGAGGCACGGGACGCGGTCCTGGCGGCGATCGCGGAGCTGGGTTACGTCCCGAACTCCGTCGCCCGGGGCCTGGTCACCAGCAGGACCGACGCGATCGCCCTGGTGATCCCTGAGTCGGAGAGCCGGCTGGGCTCGGAGCCGTACTTCTCCGCGGTCATCCGGGGGGTGAGCACGGGCCTGGCCGACACCAGGACCCAGCTCCAGCTGGTTCTCGTCCGGGACAAGGGCGAACAGGACCAGCTCACCGACTCGGTCGCCGCGCGCCGGGTGGACGGCGTGCTGCTGGTCTCCGTGCACGAGAAGGACCCCCTGCCGGGGCTCCTCGAGGACATGGGGCTGCCGACCGTGCTGGCCGGCCGCCGCTCCCCCGCCGAGTCGCTGAGCCACGCCCACTCCGACAACGTGGGCGGCGCCGGCGCCGCCGTGCGGCACCTGGTGGAACGGGGCCGGCGGACCATCACTACGATCACCGGCCCGCTCGACATGGACGTCGGCCGGAGCCGTCTGCGCGGCTGGCGCGACGCCTTGGACGCGGCGGGCCGGGACTCCGGCGAACACCTCGTCGCCGCCGCCGACTTCACCGAGGAGGGCGGCAGGCAGGCCATGCGTTCGCTTCTTGAACGTATCCCGGAACTCGACGCCGTCTTCGTCGCGTCGGACGTGATGGCCGCCGGCGCGATGAGCGAGCTGCGCGCGCAGGGCCGGCGCATCCCCGAGGACGTGGCGGTGATCGGCTTCGACGACTCCTTCATCGCCCGGCACACCGACCCTCCGCTGACGACCGTGCGCCAGCCCATCGAGGAGATCGGACGCACCATCGCCCGCATCCTGCTGGCCGAGATCACCGACCCGGGCGCCCCGCGCCGGCACGTGGTCCTGCCCACGGAACTCGTCGTGCGCGACTCCACGTGACGTCCGCGGGCGGCGGACCTCATGAGGTCCCCGCAGCCGCCGGAATACCGGGCAGGTAGAACGAGCAGTACGGAACCTGGCGGCGGTGCGGCCCACCGCAGTGGATCGGAAGGTCGGCCTCGTGGGGGGCGGGCACAGGCCCTGCGAGAGACGCAGGTACCCGGCGGGGATCTTCAGCAGCCGAGTAGGGTTCGGCCGCATGGACGATCACGCCCTGGAGCTGCTGCGCACCCGTCCGGAGCTCGCCGAACTCGCCGCGTTCCCGTTCAACTTCGACATCGGCCGTGCCGATCACGTGGAGGACGTCCGGCTGGCGTCCGGCGCCCCGCTGGAAGCGGTCGCCGGGGACGACACCGGCGGCACGTACTTCGTCTGCGGCGACGGCGCGGTGCTGTACGCGTCCTCGGAAGGCGACGCCGTACTGATCGCCGACAGTGTCACCGAGGCACTGGAGACGGTCATCAGGCTGCCCCGGTGGTGCGAGGGCGTCCGCCCGGGCCTCGACGAGGAGCAGCTGCTCGCCGCGGTGCGCGAGGGGGACGAGGAGGCGCGCGAACAGTTCGCCCCCGAACTGGACGCCCAGCGGGCGGCATTGCTGAGCGGGCTGGGCCTGCCCGAGCGTCCCCTCGTCGAGCTGGCCGCCAGGGCGGAGGCCGCCGCGGGGCGCACAGAGCCGGACCATGTCCTGCTCAATGCCGAGGAGTTGACGGCATACCGCCTGCCCGGAAACTCTCCGCGCCGCTCGCTGTGCGACGTCGTGCTGGCGCCGGGGCGGGAGGCCCTGGAAAGGATGCGGTCCGGCGTGCCCGGCTCCTGGGACGAGGCGGGCGGCGACGCGGTGCTGCGGGCCGGGGTGATCCGGGCCGCGCAGTACGACCGCCGGGCGGAGGATCTGCCGTTGCTGCGCTTCCTGCTGGAACGCGAGAACACCGAACGGACCGAATGGTTCGAGGAACGCAGCCTTGCCGCCGTGCTGGTGGGCCTGTACGGCCGCGCGGAGGATGTGCCGCTGCTGCGGGAGGCGACCGGCGGCCTGGTGACGGACGCCGCCGGCGTCTTGGACGAGGCCCGGAAGGAAGACGCGGAGCACCACGGCCGGGACCCCTCGACGCAGAGCGAGTTCACGTGGGTCGAGCTGGCCCGCCGGCAGGGCCGCACGGAGCACGCCCGGGTCGCGCTGATCCGCATGCTGGACGACACGGGCCCGGACGCGGCGCGGCTCAAGGAGTTGAGCCGCGCGCTGGAACGGCTCGGCGACCACGCGCAGGCCGCCCGAGCGCAGTTCGACCTGCTGTCGCTGCGGGACACGGGGTGGGACCTGGCTGCGGAAGCCTACGTCCTGGCCCGGCTGGAACTGCGCAAGGGCGATCTGACGGCGGCGCGACGGGCGTTGGAGCGTGCGCGGGCGGCGGTGGGACTCGACGGCGCCGTGCCGGACGAAACGGTGTCCGAGTGGCACCGCCGGGGCCTCGGCCGGATGATCACGGAGCAGCATCTGGAGCTGGTGCTCGCGGCCGTGGAGGCCGGCGAGGCGGAGCTCGCGCGGGAGACGATGGGGCACGGGAAGGTCCTGCTGACCACGATCGCCAAGCAGTTCCGCTCGTCGCTGGGTGATCTGCCGGCGCGGGCGACGTGGGCCGTCGCACGGCTCGGCCGGGGGCCGTCGTAGCTCGCGCCCGGCTCAGTCCGACGTGCGTCGCAGGACGAGCCCCGGCGGTCGCGGTGGACGCGGGGATGCGCGGCCAAGGCGCGCGGCAGCCATTCGCCGCTGCCGAAGCCCAGGTTCAGCACGCGTTCGGCGCCGGGTCGGATGCCGTGCCGGAGCAGCAGGCGCCGTAAAAGCTTCTCCCGGCTCACCCATGCCGAGCGCCCCGTGGCGTCCCCGCTGGGAGGACGCCTCGGTACGTCCACCGGCGCGGCTCGGCAGGGCCGGTGGACGCCCGCACCTGCTTTTCCGGGCGCGCGGGCGGGCCGGGCGCCGGTGTCCGGCCGGACGCAGGACGCCCGTCACACGTCGGACCTGGTCCCGAGCCGGCCGCCCTCCCCCGGCCCGCCGTCCGGCCGTTCCCGACGCGAGTCCCGTTCGCTGGCGACCGGCGGGCCGTGCCCACCAACAGCGCCCCCGCCCGAACCGGTGTCCCCGTACGAACCGGTGTCCGCATCCGTGCGGGTGCCCGCCCCACCCGTGCCGGTGGCCGGTGGACCGGTGACGACTACCTGCGCGGGCCGCAGGAGATGGTCTCCGACCCGGTAACCGGGCCGCAGCACGCTGCTGCAGACCGGCCGCTCCTGCTGTTCCGACTCCGTGTAGTCGAGCGCCTCATGAGCCGTCGGATCGAACGGCTCCCCCACCTCTCCGACGGACTGCAGGCCGAGCGCGGCCAGTCGGTCCGCGAGGAGGTCGGCGACGGACGTGAACCCCTTCGAGTCCTCGCCGTGTTCGCGCGCCCGGACGACGACGTCCAGGACCGGCAGGAGAGCGCCGAGCACGTTGGACACGGCGATCTCCTGCACCGCCCTGCGGTCACGTCGCACGCGCTTGCGGTAGTTGTCGTACTCGGCCTTCGTCCGTTGCAGGTCGGCGGTCCGCTCGGACAGCTGTGACCGCAGCTTCGCGATCTCCGACGCTTCGTCGCCGCCATGCGCGTCGGCCGCCGGCGCCCGCTCCGGTGGCCGGTCCTGAACCCGCCCCTGCCCGTGGCCCGCAGCATGGCCGTGCTCCGGCTCCGGCTCCGGGCGCGGCCCCCGTGCCTGGTCCGGGCTCGCCCCCGCATCCGCACCGGGGTTCCGCGGCGCCGCGGCGCCGGTGTCCTCCGCCGAGGTCGCGGGCCCGGGGGCCTCGGTGGTCCCCCGCAGCTCGAGGGTGACCGGATCGATGCGGCGCCGGTCGCGGATGATCACGGGTGGACGCTGTTCCTTCCTGTGAGCGCGTCGGTCGTTCGGGACGCTCATCCTTCGCCTCCCTGCCGCCGGTCCTCGTCGACGATCTCGGCGTCGACCACCTCGTCGTCCGCCGGGCCCTGTCCGTCGCCGGCCGCCTGGCCACCGGCGGCCCCTGCGCCGCCCGTCGCGCCGGCCCCGCCCTCGGGCCGGGCATGGGCGTAGATGGCGGAGCCGACCTTCTGGGCGGCCACGCTGACCTTCTCCGTGGCCTCGCGGATCGCGCTCGTGTCGTCGCCCTTGAGCTTCTCCTTGAGGTCGCCGATCGCCGTCTCGACCTCCTCCCGTGCGTCCTGCGGGACCTGGTCCGCCTGGTCGCGCAGCAGCTTCTCGGTGTTGTACACCAGGCCCTCCGCCTGGTTGCGGGTCTCGGCCGCCTCCTTGCGGCGCCGGTCCTCCTCCGCGTGCTGTTCGGCCTCGCGCATCATGCGGTCGATGTCCTGCTTGGGCAGGGCGGAGCCGCCGGTGACGGTCATCTTCTGTTCCTTGCCCGTGCCGAGGTCCTTCGCGGTCACGTGCATGATGCCGTTGGCGTCGATGTCGAACGTGACCTCGATCTGCGGCACGCCGCGCGGGGCCGGCGGCAGACCGGTCAGCTCGAACATGCCGAGCTTCTTGTTGTACGCCGCGATCTCACGCTCGCCCTGGAAGACCTGGATCTGCACGGACGGCTGGTTGTCCTCGGCCGTCGTGAAGACCTCGGACCGCTTGGTCGGGATCGTGGTGTTGCGCTCGATGAGCTTGGTCATGATGCCGCCCTTGGTCTCGATGCCGAGGGACAGCGGGGTCACGTCCAGCAGCAGCACGTCCTTGACCTCACCGCGCAGCACACCGGCCTGGAGCGAGGCGCCGATGGCGACGACCTCGTCCGGGTTCACGCCCTTGTGCGGTTCCTTGCCGGTCAGTTCCCTGACCAGCTCGGTGACGGCGGGCATACGGGTCGAACCGCCGACCAGGATCACATGGTCGATGTCGCCGACACTGATGCCGGCGTCCTTGATCGCGTTGTGGAAGGGGGCCTTGCAGCGCTCGAGCAGGTCGGACGTCAGCTGCTGGAACTGGGCACGCGTCAGCTTCTCGTCCAGGTGCAGCGGGCCTTCCGCGGAGGCCGTGATGTAGGGCAGGTTGATCGTCGTCTCGGTCGCGGAGGACAGCTCGACCTTCGCCCGCTCCGCGGCTTCCCGCAGCCGCTGAAGGGCCATCTTGTCCTTCGAGAGGTCGATGCCATAGCCGTTCTTGAACTGCTTGACCAGATGGTCGACGACGCGCTGGTCCCAGTCGTCGCCGCCGAGATGGGTGTCGCCGTTGGTGGCCTTCACCTCCACCAGGCCCTCACCGATGTCCAGCAGCGAGACGTCGAAGGTCCCGCCACCGAGGTCGAAGACGAGGACCGTCTGGTCGTTCTCCTTGTCCAGGCCGTACGCGAGCGCGGCGGCGGTGGGCTCGTTGATGATCCGCAGCACCTTGAGACCGGCGATCTCCCCCGCCTCTTTGGTGGCGGTGCGCTGCGAGTCGTTGAAGTATGCGGGCACGGTGATCACGGCGTCGGTCACGTCCTCGCCGAGATAGGCCTCCGCGTCCCGCTTCAGCTTCTGCAGCACCCGGGAGGAGATCTCCTGCGCGGTGTAGCGCTTGCCGTCGATGGAGCCCGAGTCCGGGAAGCGCCACTGCGCCTCCCCCATGTGCCGCTTGACCGACCGGGCTGTGCGTTCGACGTTGGTCACCGCCTGACGCTTGGCGATCTCCCCGACGAGCACTTCGCCGCTCTTCGCGAAGGCGACCACCGAGGGCGTGGTCCGCGCACCCTCCGTACTGGCGATGACGGTCGGCTCGCCGCCTTCGAGGACGGCCACCACCGAGTTCGTCGTACCGAGGTCGATACCGACTGCACGGGTCATCTCAGCTCTCCTTCCTGCACAGGCTCGTCGGCGCGCCCGCCGGGGGCGCGCCGCGCCGGAGGTCCGACCGCGGTGGGCACCGCACCACCGCTCGTGCGGAGACGGCGGTTCACGGCCACTGCCACGGGTCCACGTCCATGGCCCATCGCAGCAGCAGGGTCAGCGGATCCGAGGAGTACGGGGCCTCCTGCGGAAGAACGTGTACCCGGACAGGGCCCGCGCGCACGCCCGGCGCCCGCAGCGCGCCTCCCAGGACCACCGGCGGCTCTGCCGGCGGGGGTCCGGCGGGTCGCGTACGGGTCGGAGGGCCGGGCGCCCGGTCGGCCGTCACCGGGATCCGCCGGGCGCCGGAGGCCCGTCCGCGGTGGCGGTCGTCGTCGTAGCGCTGCCGCAGCTCCGGGTCACGGAGGATGGCGTACGCCGCCACGACGGCGGCGAGCTCCTCGAGCCGCGTCGCTCCGTCCGGGCCGGAGTCCGGGTGCAGGGCCCGGACCTGCCGGCGGTACGCCGTGGTGATCTGGCGGGGCGTCGCGGACGGCTCGACGCCGAGCACCGTGTAATGGTCACGGGAGGGATACGGCCCCGGCATCTCGCCCACCTCCTTTCCCAGCGGGGCGGCAGCACCCTGAACCGGGCTGATCCTCGACAAATATGTACATAAAACTTGAGTCGGGTGTTGTCAAGGCTATTCCTGCGGAGATACCTAATATGGAAGCTGCAGGCCGCATCCGACGGGATGGAGGTGGACGACGTGATCACCGAGATGGCAGTCGAGCGCGTGGAGTTCACCTGCGGCAGGTGCTGGCACCAGTGGAGCGCCGACTACGACGTCCAGCAGTACCGCGACGACCTGGGCGGGCAGTGGGAGTACTTCTCCCGTGACGGCACCCCGGTGGCCTCCCCGTACACGCCCGCGGGCGCACCGCCGTGTCCCATCTGCGGCCGCCGATGGGTGGGCCGCATCCTGGCGCGGCGCCCCGTCCCTACGCCCCCGGGGGCGGCCCAGACACCCCGGTTGAGGATCACCGACGCGTCCGGGCACCGCTCGGAGCGGCACGGGGCACGCCTCCTCGGGTCGTCCGCGCACGTCCAGCCGGAACCACTGGGGCCGCCGGCGGAGGAAAGCAGCGGCGAGCCTCGCGTTCCGCGGTGATCCGACCGGCGAAGCCCGCGCAGACAGCAGTACGGCTCTGGCCGAGAACACGTCACGAAGGAGGTGCAGCGCCATGGCCCGCCTTGCAGTCAGGGGCGAGGAGCTCATCGTCGAACTGACCTGGTGGGAGAAGATCACCGCACGGCACACGGACGTCCGGGTGCCGCTCGCGGCAGTGGAGAAGGTGACCGTGGAACGCGACTGGCGGCGCGCGGTGCGCGGCGAGCCCTCTCGGGGCGTGTGGATCGGCGACCTGTTGCATCTCGGCGTGCGCAACGTGAGCGAGCAGGCGGAGGTGCGGGACTTCGTCGCGATCCGCCCCCGTCGGGGCCCCGTGGCGCGCGTCGACCTCCGTCCGGCGGCGTCGCCGTTCGCCCGTGTCGCCGTCTCGGACCGCGTACCCCAGGCGACGGCGGCCACCGTACGCACGGCCGTGAGCCACCACCTGCTCGCGCCGACCGGATCCGGTTGCGCCGACCCCGCCCCGGCACGCCGCAGAAGGCCCGCCTGGCTGCCGGGCCGGTCCCCGGCACCGGCTCCCCCGGCAGGGATCTGAGCAGGACTCACGGATCGGCGCACGGGTCGCAGGGCGCGGGCGCACAGGCCGGGCATCAGGAAACCGCACCACCGGACGCACCAGACCGCCGCCGCGCGAGGCGCTGTACCAACCAAGTTGACAAGACTCCACTCAAGTTTGACCCCCAGATCCCGAGCCGTCCCCGGCAGCGGCGTGAACGACCTCCGAAACCGGGCCCCGCAGCGGAACCGCGCCGTGACCAGCCCCCTGGGAAATTCGTGATTCCTTGAACGTCGCGGCCCCTCGGCGCGTACAACAGCACGAACCGGCCGGTACCGGGGCCGGACGAGACGAGGGAGCCAGCATGACCGGAACGCAGGGGACCGCCCGGACCGTGGCGCGCCGTACCGTCGTCGCCGCCGTGGGTGGCGCCGGTCTCTCCGTCGCCCTGACGGCGTGCGGGGGCTCGGACGACCCGCCGCAGTCCGTGTCGGACAAGCCGGCCGGCGAGGGCGCCTCCTCGGGAGGCGCCGACAGGGGTGGCGCGGGCGGCGGCACGGTGATCGCCAAGACCTCCGACATCCCGGAAGGCGGCGGCAAGATCGTCGGCGACGTGGTGATCACGCAGCCGGTCGCGGGTGAGTTCAAGGCCTTCTCGTCCAAGTGCACGCATCAGGGCTGCGCGGTGTCGGGTATCTCGGACGGCACCATCAACTGCCCCTGCCACAACAGCCGGTTCGACGCCGCGGACGGCAGCGTCAAGGCAGGTCCCGCGACGAAGCCGCTGCCGCCCGCCGCGATCACGGTGGAGGGTGACTCGATCAAGCTCGCGTGACGCGACGCCGGTCCTTCCAGCAGGAGACCACCTCGTCGGTGGTGGCGATCGTCGCCACCAGGGACAGGGTGTTGCGGATCATCGCGGGGGTGTACTCGGCGGGCACTCCCGCGATGGCGTCCGCCGCGACGACGGCGGTGTAGCCGAGGTTCACGGCGTCGAAGACGGCATTGGGCACCGCCACGTTCGCGGACACCCCGGTGACGACGAGGGTGCGGCAGCCGAGGTTGCGCAGGATCGGGTCGACGTCCGTGCCGGCCAGCGGCGACAGTCCGTGGAGTCTTCGTACGACGATGTCCTCGGGCGCCACGTCGATCGGCGGGGCGATACGCACCGCCGCGGAGCCGCTGTGCTGCTGGACGGGCAGACGGGCGGCGGCCCTGAACAGCCGCGCGTTCCGGTTGGACCCTCTGCCGTCGGGCCGCTGCTCGGCGACCGCGTGCAGCACCTGCACTCCGGCGTCATGGGCGGCGGCGACCAGCCGCGCGACGTTGCGGAGGGCGCCGGAGGAGACCGCCGCCGCGGCGAGTTCCGGCAGGGCGCTGTCCTCGCCGACGACGCCCTGCTGGCATTCGACGGTGATGAGTGCGGTGGTGGGCGCCTCGAGCTGCTCCGCGAGTTGATGGAAGGATGACACGCGGCTCCTCCTCGGTGTCCCGGCCTTTCGGCGCGGGAGCGCGACGGTAGCCGCCGTTGCGCACGAGGGGAAGAGCCTCCATGCTGGCCGGACAACATTTCTGACGACTCGTCAGTCACGGATTCCGCCGTGTCAGCCGTTGCCGGGGAGGCCGCACATGACCGCCATACAGCGCCGGGGCCGTCGCATCATGATGACCCCCGCGGAGCTGGACGCGTTCCTGACCCGGCAGCGGACGTGCCGGGTGGCCACGGTGTCGCCCGGCGGGCGGCCGCACGTCAGCGCGCTGTGGTTCGCCTGGGACGGCACGTCGCTGTGGCTCTACTCCCTCACCCGCAGCAGGCGCTGGGCGGAGCTGCGCCGCGATCCGCGGCTCGCCGTGGTCGTCGACGCCGGCGAGGAGTACGGGGAGCTGCGGGGCGTCGAACTGTCCGGCACGGCCGTGTTCGTGGGCGAGGCCCCGCGGACCGGTGAGCCCTGCCCCGAACTTGCCGTACCGGAAGCCCTGTTCGCCCGCAAGAACTTCGCGCTCGACGAGATGCCCCACGACGGCCGGCACGCCTGGCTGCGGCTCACCCCGGACGCGGTCGCGTCGTGGGACTTCCGCAAGCTGTCAGCTCTCTGACTCCTCGACCGGCCCGGCGGCGGCGCGCAGCGCCTCCACCGCCGCCCTGATGGAGGGCCTGCGGTCGGCGTCGGTGCGCCACACCGCGTAGACGTGGCGGCGCATCCGCTGCCGTACGGGGACGAGCGCGACACCCTCGGGCACCGGCCCCCGGCCGAGCCGGGGCGCCACGCAGACGCCCAGCCCGGCGGCGATCAGGGCGAGCTGGGTGTGGTGTTCGCCTGCCCTGTGCCCGATCCGGGGTTCGAATCCCTTGGAACGCAGGGTGAACATCAGCCACTCGTGGCAGAACTCGCCCTCCGGCCAGGACACCCACTCGTCGTCGGCGAAGTCCTCGAGGTCGACCTCCGCGCGGTCCGCCAGCGGATGACTCGCGGGCATCGCGACATCGGGCACGTCGTCGAGCAGTTGAGCCTGCGCCAGGCCGCCGGGGACGGGAAGCCGTTTGTTGCTCCAGTCGAGCACCACGGCGAGGTCGAGGTCCCCGCGAATGACCCCCCTGACACCGGCCTCGGGTTCCAACTCCGTGGAGAGTACCCGCAGTTCCGGGTGGTCCCGGCGCAGGGTGGACACCGCGGCCGGGAACAGACCGCGGGCCGCGGTGGGGAACGCCCCGATCCTGACCTCGCCGACCGCCTGCCCTCGCCGTGCCTCGATGTCGGACTGGGCGAGCTCGACCTGGGAGAGGATGCGCGCGGCATGGTCGGCGAGGAGCCGGCCGGCGTCGGTGAGTCGCACGCCGCGCCCGTTCTTGGCCAGCAGCTGCTGCCCGACCTCCCGCTCCAGCTTCGCCATCTGCTGGGAGACGGCCGAGGTGGTGACGTGCAGCCCGTCGGCGGCGGCGCTGACGGAGCCGTGCCGGGCCAGCGCGTCCAGGGTGCGCAGTCGCTCCAGGTTCAACATGTAAGCAATGCTAAGGGAAGAGGTCGAGAAAATCTCGCTTGTCCTAAGAGGTGCGAGGCGCGATCGTGGGGCCATGAGCAGCGCAACGACCGAGGCCGACGAGGCCCGCGCCCACACCCTTCCCCCGGCTCCGCCCGGGACCGCCCCGGCCGGGTCCGCCCCCGACGTCCGCCCGCCCCGCCGGGCCGTCGACTGGCGCATCCGCTTCGCGGTGCTCTCCGCCGTGTGGGGCTTCAGCTTCCTTCTCATCAAGGTGGGCACGGGGGCCTACGCGCCGTTCCAGGTCACCTTCGGCCGCCTCTTCTTCGGTACGGCGGTGCTCGCCGTCGCGATGGCGGTCCGCCGTGACCGGCTGCCGAGCGGCCTGCGCACCTGGGGTCACCTGACGGTCGCGGCCTTCCTGCTCAACGCGCTGCCGTTCTCGCTCTTCGCCTATTCCGAGCTCACGATCCCCTCGACGCTCGCCGGCATCTGCAACGCCACCTCGCCGCTGTGGGGCATGGCGCTCTCCCTCGTCGCACTGTCCGAGGACCGGCCGACCCGGCGCCGCGTCGCGGGTCTCGGTATCGGGTTCCTCGGTGTCCTCACCGTTCTCGGTGCCTGGCAGGGCTTCTCGGGACTCGACTTCTCCGGCACGGCCATGGCACTGCTCGCCTCGCTCAGCTATCCGATCGGCTGGATCTACGTACGTCGCACCCTGGCGGGCTCCAGCCACTCCAACCTCTCGCTGACGGGTGCCCAGCTGGGGCTGGCGACCGTCCAACTCGCCGTCGTCACACCGCTGTTCACCACGGTGCCGGACTCGTTCCCGCTCGTGCCCCTGCTCGCGGTGATCGCGCTCGGCGTCCTCGGCACGGGGCTGGCGCTGCTCATCCAGTACGGGCTGGTGGCGGAGGTCGGGCCGACGACGGCGCAGATGGTCACGTACTTCATCCCGGTCATCGCGACGGCGGCGGGCGTGGCGCTGCTCGACGAGCACCTGGCCTGGAACACCCCGGTGGGCGCCTTGATCGTCCTGGTGGGCGCGGCGCTGACGCAGAGCCGGCCGAAGCGGGCCTGAGCCCGCACGGGGTCACCGGGCCCACGTGAGTCCCGTCGCCGCCCCGGAGCCTCCCGGGGAGCCGGTGCCCCGGAGCCGACCCGAAGCCCCCGGGGCGCCGGCGCCCCCGAAGCGAACGCGAGGCCCCGGACCTCGGCGGCGGGCGGCCCGTTCCCGGGCGGCCCGCCCCGGCGACGGGACCCTCGGCGTACCGTCACCGACCGCCGGCACCGCCCACCGTCCGGATCAGCACCGGATCAGCCGTAGCTGCGGGCGGGCACCGGGCCGACCGCCGAGGCCACCGCGTCGGCGAGCGGCTCGATGTCGGCGGCCGTGAGGTCGGAGACGGTCAGACGGACTCCGGGCGGCGACGACATCCGGAAGCGCGCCCCGGGAGCCACCGCCCACCCGGCGTGCAGCAGCCGCGCCACCGCTCCCGTCTCGTCCCGGACGGGCACCCATACGTTCATCCCGCTGCGGCCTCGCGCCTCGACACCCCGCCGCGCCAGCGCGCCGATCAGAGCGTCGCGCCGTACACCGTAGGAGCGGGCGACGGCGGCGGGGTCGACGACGCCGGACGCCCACAGATGCGCGACGGTGTGCTGCAGCAGCCGGCTGACCCAGCCGGGCCCGAGGCCGAGCCGCCCCTGTACGCGGTCGATGGTGACGGTGTCCCCGGCGAGGACGGCGACCCGCAGATCGGGCCCGTAGGCCTTGGCCGCGGAGCGCACGAACACCCAGCTGTCGGTCGGCCCCGCGAGGGCGTGCAGCGGCTGGTCGACGATGGCGTGCCCGTGGTCGTCCTCGATGAGCAGGGTGCTCGGGAACCGTGCGAGCACGGCACGCAGTTCGTCCGCCCGCTCGCGGCTCAGGACCGCGCCGGTCGGGTTCTGCGCCCGGTCGGTGACGACGATCGCGCGGGCTCCCGCCCCGAGCGCCCGCTCCACCTCCCCGGGCAGCGGCCCGTCGTCGTCGAGTGCGACGGGCAGCGGCTTGAGGCCGAGCGCGGAGACGAGATCGAGCAGACTTCCCCAGCCCGGGTCCTCCACGGCGACCGCGTCGCCGGGCCGCAGATGCGCGGCGAGCACCCGCTCTATGGCGTCCAGCGATCCGGAGGTGGCGGCGAGCGGCCCGGCAGGGACCCCGTCGGCGTCCATCGACGCGCGTGCGAGGCGCGCGAACTCGGGGTCCAGCGGCGCCCTTCCGTACAGTCCGGGTTCCTCGGCGTGCCGTCCCGCGGCGGCGGCGAGCGCCTCGTGCAACGGCGGCAGGAGCGCCAGGTCCGGATTGCCCTCGCCGAGGTCGCGCACGCCGGGGGGTGCGTCGACCCGGATCGATCCGCGCGCGGTACTGGCCGGGCGGGGGCGCACCCGGCTGCCCCGGCGGCCGGAGGTCTCGATCACTCCGCGCTCGCGCAGGGTCCGGTAGGCGGCCGCGACGGTGTTCGGGTTCACCCCCAGCTCTGTGGCCAACTCCCTCATCGGGGGCAGCAGTCGGCCCGGTTCGAGCTCTCCGGAACCCACTGCCCGCTCGATGCTCGCGGCGATCTCGGATGCACGCCGCCCAACGATCCGATACTCTCCTAGCACAAAAGACATTATGCACTAGTGCAATGGAGACCGCAATGCCGGAGACCGCGGAAGCCCCGTACGAGCCGACCGACCGGACGATTCCCACCCGCTCCCGGGAGCGGGCAACGTACGACCGCGAATCGGTGCACTCGATACTCGACACGGCGTACGTCTGCCACCTCGGGTTCGTCCGCGACGGAGCCCCGGTCGTCCTGCCGACGCTGTACGCCCGCGTCGGCGAGCGGCTGTACGTCCACGGGTCGACCGGGTCGCGTCCCCTGCGCATGGCGGGCGGGGCGGACCCGGGGCTGCCCGTGTGCCTGACGGTGACGCATGTCGACGGTCTCGTCCTTGCGCGCTCCGCCTTCCACCACTCGCTCAACTACCGCTCGGTGGTGGTCCACGGCACCGCCCGGCAGGTCACCGACCCGTCGGAGAAGCGCACCGCCCTCGACGCTCTCGTGGAACATGTCGTTCCCGGCCGTTCCACCGACTCCCGCCCGGCGAACGCCAAGGAACTGGCGGCGACGGCGGTACTCCGCCTGGATCTGGCGGAGGTGTCGGCGAAGACCCGCACGGGCGGCCCTAACGACGACCCGGCCGATCTGGACCTTCCCTACTGGGCGGGGGTCGTCCCCGTCACCACCACCCGCGGCCTGCCGGACCCGGCGCCGGACCTCTCCCCGTCGACGCCGCTCCCCGCCTACCTCTGACGCGCCGCGCCGGTGCATGAGGCGCGTCCCTGCCGAACGGGGGTCGGCAGGGACGCTTCCCGCGGCCCGAGAGGCCGCCTCACGCCGTGGTCGGCACCCGCCTCCGGACCGCGGCGCCCCGCGCCTCCGCCGCCGCGAGACCGGCGACCGCCG
Source organism: Streptomyces sp. OZ13 (assembly GCF_052068155.1). NCBI lineage: Bacteria > Bacillati > Actinomycetota > Actinomycetes > Kitasatosporales > Streptomycetaceae > Streptomyces > Streptomyces sp. OZ13. The sequence goes on from NZ_JBQHCZ010000027.1 coordinate 22,490, forward strand.
TGAGCAGCAGCAGCGTCCCCGCCACCGTGGCCGGCGTCAGGCGCTCGCCCAGCAGGGTCACCGCGATGACCGCCGCGCTCACCGGCTCCAGCAGCATGATCACGGAGACGGTCGCCGCCCTGACCACGGCCGCGCCCGCGAAGTAGAGGGCGTAGGCGAGAGCCGTCGGTACAGCGGCGACGTAGACCAGCAGCCCGATGACCCTGGCCGCCTCCGCCGTGTGCGGCAGGAGCCCCTCGCCGATCGCCATCGGCAGCAGCCCCACGGACCCGATCGCGAACGCCCACGCGGTGGTGGACAGCGAGTCACCGCCGCCTCCGTCCCGGCCGAGCCGGCGCGTCAGCAGGGTGATCGCCGCGTATCCGGCGGCCGACAGCACGGCGAGCGCGACGCCCGTCGGCCGGACCTCCGCCCCCTCGCCGCCGAGGACAAGGACGCCGAGCCCGGCCAGCGCCCCCGCGACGGCCAGGATCCCGCCGCGGCCCAGCCGCTCGCCCATGGTGAGCCGTGCCCCCACGGCGATGAGCACAGGACCGGCGCCCAGCGTCACGACGGTTCCCACGGCGAGGCCGGTCGCCTCGACGGCCGCGAAGTAGGCGCTCTGGAAGACGGTGAGACCGACTCCCGTGGCGAGGATGCGCAGCACCCTCCGCCGGCGCGGTTCGGCGGAAGCGACGGTCCCCCGGCGACGCCGGGCGCGCATCGCGAGGACGGGCAGCAGCAGCAGGAGCCCGCCGACGCACCGCCAGAACGACAGGGCGAGCGGCCCCAGATCGCTCACCTGGAAGACGAGCGAGGCGGCGGCTCCGGCGGTCCCCCAGGCGAACCCGGCGAAGACGAGACAGGTCAAACCACGGCCCACGGACATGATGGCGGGCACGCCTACAGCAGGAGTTGAAGAGGAATTCGACACGTGACTTCTCCGTATGAAGAACGGGACGGCTGATCGCTCGGCTCAGTCACGCGGGCAGCACCGACCGCTCGGGGAAGACACCCCGAGCCGGATCTCCTTGAGAACGTCCGCCCGCGCTAGGCGGCGGGCGGCGGAAGTACGGTCGAATGCATGATCGCCACCCTACGGGGCGCGGTGGCCCGCGGACAACTCGCCGGCGGCGGACCCGTCGTCGGCCGCCACGGGCAGAGCCTCCGGCCCACCGGCCGCCACCGGCCCGGACGGCGGCCGGGGCGCCTGGGACTGCGCGATGAACGCCCCGAACAGGACGACCGCGCCGCCGAAGATCTGCGGCGCAGAAAGGTGCTCACGCAGCAGCACCCATGCCAGCACGGTCGCGATGACCGCCTCGAGGCACGCGACGACACCGGCCACCTGAGGCGAGAGCCTGCGCACCGACACGACACCGGTGACGTACGCGAGCACGGTGGCGATCAGCACGATCCACGCCAGCAGCATCGCGGCCGGGATCTCGGTTCCCCCCATGTCGGCGCTACCGGCGAGCAGTGACCAGTCCATGCCCCACGGCCGGGACACGACCGTCAGCACCAGGGCGCCGATGAGGAGGCCGTACGCGATCACACCCAGCGGGTCGGGGGCGTCGTCGCTGTCGCCGCCCTGGTCGGACAGGACGAAGTAGCCCACCTGACAGCAGGCGGCGCCGAGGGCGAGCAGCAGGCCGAGCACGTCGAACCGCAGCCCCGCCCATACCTCGACGACACACGCGAGGCCCGCGACCGCCAGCACGACACCCGCGGCGGCGGCCCTGGTCACCGGCCTGCGCTGGACGAAGCGGACCCAGCCGAGCACGAGCGCGGGGGCCAGGTACTCGATGAGCAGTGCGACGCCGACAGGGATGCGGGAGATCGCGGCGAAGTAGCACGCCTGCACGCCCGCCACGGCCAGCAGACCGAAACCGGCCAGCAGCGCGGGCCTGCGCCTCAGCAGTCCTCGGTGACGCCAGGCCAGCGGGAGCATCACGAGCGCGGCGCCCGCGACCCGTAGCCACACGACATGGAGGGGGTCGAGTCCCGCCTCGATCAGCGGCTTGGCCGCGACACCCGATCCACCGAACGCGAACGCCGAGCCCAGGGCGAGTCCCAGGCCGGCGCTCCTTCCCTGAGACGCCTGCATCGGCACATCATGTCAGCAGCCGTCAGCACCGTCACCCCTGTGACACATGTCGAGACGCTTCCGGGCCGGCAACCCGGGGGCCGACCGGGCGGCGGGCCCCGCGGACACCCGTTCCGCGATCCGCGCCGCCAGCAGCGGCACGTCGACACCGGCCCTGCGCAGCACTTCGGCGGCCCGGCAGTCCAGGTCGGCCGCGATGCGGGCCAGTACGTCGATCCCCTCGGCGCGGGTGTTCCCGCGGAGCCTCGCCCTGGCCAGCGCACCCGCCAAGGCGGTCACGGCCGACGGTGACCAGCCCGGCAGGTGGGGCAGCGCGGCACCGGCCGCCTGTGCCGTATCGGGCCGCACAGCGCCCGGTGACGGCAGCCGTGGCGCACCGCCCTCCCGCACCACCGGCAGTGCGCCCGAGTCCTCGACGGAGCCCTGCCAGGCGAGCCCGTAACCGATGCTGCGCTGGACGAGGTAGCCGAGCACACGCGCCACTTGGGCGGGTGACCCGAACACGGCCCGGACCTCGGGGCCCTGTTCCAACAGGGAGTGGAGGAGATGGGCGGTGTCGATCTGCCTGTCGCCGTCCCGCAGCGCCCTCCTGCGGGCACCGGCGACCACCGATGCCAGCTCCACGGTGAGCGCGGCTTCGAGATCGGCACGGACGGGGAGGGCAGCGTGCTGCCGGGGCAGCCACGGGGCAGGACTTCGCACGCCTTCCACCTCATCAGGCATCCGCGGCCCCGGCGTCCACGCGGGGAAGCATTTGCGCATCCCACCGGAGTTGGGTACACCCGGGCGTTTCCTCCTCCTTGCGGATGACAAGGCGCCGACCGACCCTGAGTCTCCCCCTGCGGCCGTGCCGGTTCCGACCGACCGGACCGCATATCTGACATGTCGTCAGTATTGAATGTTCCCGCACCCACGGCTACGGTCCGCGCACCGGAACCCGACACGAAGGGGTGGTCGCATGGCCGAAGTCACCGCTGAGGCGCGCATCGAGGCACCGGCCGCGAAGGTCTGGGCCCAGCTCACCGACTTCTCCTCGTACGGCCGCTGGAACGCCACTCACACGAGCTTCCCCGCGGGCGGCCCCGAACCGCTGGAGACGGGCGCCACCTTCGCGGAGAACATGAAGCTGATGGGTTTCCCGGCCGAAGTGACCTGGACCGTGGAGGAACTGGAGGCCGAGCGGGTGCTCGCCATCAGGGGCAAGGGACCGATGTCCGTCGTCGTGGGTACCCGCTACTCGCTCACGCCGGCCGGCGGCGCGACCGATGTGCGCATCGACGGCGAGTTCACCGGCGCGGCCGTCTCGCTCATGGCCGGCAAGCTGAAGGACTCGGCGACCGCGGCGCTCAACGAGTCGCTCCGGAAGCTGGGCGGACTGGTGGCCTGACCCGGCGGCCGCGCGGGCCGGCCGGGCAGCCCTCCACGGAAGGAGCCGGCCGCGGGCACAGCAGAGAAGGGCCCCGCGCCGACGCGGGGCCCTTCACTCCCGGCTCAGTGTTCGTCGGCCAGGATCAGGTAGAGCTTCTTGCGGGCCTCGTTGATCACGGCGACGGCCTTCTGCCGCTGCTCGGCGTTGCCCGACTTCCAGACCTGGCCGAACGCCTCCATCAGACCGAAGCCGGCCTGCCGGATCTCGTTGACCGTGTCCCAGTCGACACCGCGGCCGGCCTCCTCCCAGGGAGCCTCCGGCCCCGATTCGGCCTCGACGCGCCCGGTGTCGGTCAGCGTGAACAGCTTCTTGCCGCCGTCGCTCTCGCTGACGATCAGACCCTCGTCCTCCAGCATCTGGAGGGTCGGATAGACGGACCCGGGGCTGGGCTTCCATGCCCCGCCGCTGCGCTCGTCGATCTCCTGGATCATCTCGTAACCGTGCATCGGGCGGTGCTTCAGCAGGGCCAGGATCGAGGCGCGCACATCGCCGCGCCGCGCCCTGCCCCGGCCGCCGCCACGCCCGCGTCCGCCGCCGAAAGGCCCGCCGAACGGCGGTCCCCAGGGCCCGAACGCCGCGCGACGGCCCTCGTACTCACCCCAACCGTGATGGCCGGGCCCGCAGTGTCCGCGGCCGCCTTCCGGCCCGTTTCCACGTGAACGCATCGCTACGCTCCTTCCATCGTTGATCAGTCGCGATGCGTCAACGATATATCGGAAAAAAGCGAACGACAAGGCATCACCGTGCCGCCGACCTTGAATTGGCCTTGGCCTGCCCGTTCGCCGGAGCTCTACGGTCGGGCCCATGCGGATTCGAATCGTCGACGCCTTCACCGACCGTCCCTTCGCCGGCAATCCCGCCGGAGTGCTGCTGCTGGATTCCACCGGATTCCCTCCCGACACCTGGCTCCAGCACGTCGCGGCGGAGCTGAACCTCTCGGAGACCGCCTTCGCCCACCCCCTGCCCGCCGGGAGCGACGCGGACTGGGCACTGCGCTGGTTCACCCCGGCCACCGAGGTCGACATGTGCGGCCACGCCACCCTGGCCACCGCACACGTGCTGCACACCACGGGGGCGGCGAAGGGCACGGTGCGCTTCACCGCGCGTTGCGGCAACCTCCGGACGACCGCGCACGAGGACGGCACGATCACCCTCGACTTCCCCACCGCCCCACTGCGGGAGGTGACGGTCCCCGACGGCGTCGCCGAGGCGCTCGGCGCGAAGGTGCTCTCCGCCCATGACACCGGACCCCACATCGGGGACCTGCTGGTCGAACTGGCCGACGAGCAGGCCGTGCGTGCTCTGGAGCCCGATTTCGCCGCACTGGTCGCGTATTCCGAGCGCGGCATCATCGCCACCGCCACCGCGGCGGACGCCTCCGCCGGCTACGACTTCGTCTCCCGCGGCTTCTTCCCCCAGGTCGGCATCGACGAGGACCCGGTCACCGGGAGCGCCCACACGGCACTCGCGCCCTTCTGGTCCGCGCGCCTCGGCCGCGACGAGCTGACCGGCCTCCAGGCGTCCGCCCGCTCCGGCCTGGTCCGCACCTCGCTGCGCGGCGACCGCACCCTGCTGACCGGGCGCGCGGTGACCGTGGTCGACGGCGAACTGCTCACCACTCCCTGAACGCACCACGACCGAGGGGGTGCACGGCGGACGCCGTGCACCCCCTCGGTCGCGCTGCCGGGCCGCCGCTCACGGCGTGGGAAGCCAGTCCACCTTCCCGGACAGCAGCCCGTATCCGACGAAGGCGACGATGTCGAGCAGCGCGTGCGCCGCCACCAGCGGCCCCACCCGGCCCCATCTCCGGTACAGCAGCACGAAGACCACGCCCATCACCATGTTGCCGACGAACCCGCCGATGCCCTGGTACAGGTGGTACGAGCCGCGCAGCACCGAGCTCGCGACCAGCGCGGCCATCGGTGTCCAGCCGAGCTGATCGAGCCGGCGCAGCAGATACCCGACGACGATCACCTCCTCGACCACGGAGTTCTGGATCGCGGAGAGGATCAGCACCGGGTACTTCCACCAGACCTCGGGCAGCGCCTCCGGCACGACGGTGAGGTTGAAACCGGAGGCCCTCGCCACCAGGTAGAAGGCCAGTCCGGCGCTGCCGATACCGGCGGCGACGAGCGCGCCACGGCCGATGTCGGACCAGGGCCTGCTCCGGTCGAAACCGATCGAGGAGAGCCCGGCACGCTCGCGGACCAGCAGATGCGCGACGAGCACGACGGGCACCAGCGCCGTCGCGATCCCGAAGAGCTGCCAGGCCAGATCGAGCCACGGCCGCCCCGGCGCGAAGGACCCGTTGAGCGTCGCGGCCTGGTCCTTCAGCCCGCCGGGTTTCGTCAGCGATCCGATGAAGCTGATCAGCGCGGACACACCACTGGCGCCGAGCGACAGGGCGAGCACGAGCAGCATCTCCGACCGGAGGGTCCTGCGCGACACCGCCTCCCGCGGAAAGGACCCGGCCGCGTCTCCCGCCTGCGCCTGCACTACAGCCTCCAGTTGCTCCACCGCATGGGACGTCACAGCTTGCCCGACGAACCTACGGCGGTCGCAGCCAGGCCCCGCGCACGCGCCTGGCCGCCCCGCGGCCGCACGCGCGGGTCGGTCAGGAGCGCGCCCCCGGGAATCCCACCGGCCATGTGTGCACCGGCTGTCCCTCACGCATCAGCTCGCAGTAGCGACGGGTCATCGCCGCCAGCGCCACCTCACGCTCCAGCCCCGCCTCACGGGCGCGGTGATAGGTGTCCGCCTGCCAGGAGGCTCCGTTCATCCGGCGCCGGCACCGCTCCTCGATCACGCCGAGATAGAGGTCTCGATCGGCGGGCGCCACGTTCCACGCGTCGAGACCCGCCGCGGCCAGCGGCAGCAGCTCGTCCCGGACCAGCTTGACGACCGGCACCTGTGTGACGCCGCCACGACCGGGACGGGGCCACTGAAGCTCGGCGTCGATACCGTGCCGGCACGCGGTCGCGAAGTTCTCGTCGGCGGCCGCGAAGGGCAGCCGCGTCCACACCGGACGAGCGTCCTCCGCGAGCGCTCGCACCAGACCGTAGTAGAACGCGGCGTTGGCGATCACGTCGGTCACCGTCGGCCCGGCGGGCAGCACGCGGTTCTCCACCCGCAGGTGGGGGACGCCGTCGACGACCGCGTACACCGGACGGTTCCAGCGGTAGATCGTGCCGTTGTGCAGGACCAGCTCCTGGAGCCGCGGCACTCCGCCGTCCTCCAGCACCCTCAGCGGGTCCTCGTCGTCACAGAAGGGCAGCAGCGAGGGGAAGTACCGGATGTTCTCCTCGAAGAGGTCGTAGGCCGAGTCCACCCAGCGCTCACCGAACCAGGTCCGCGGGCGCACCCCCTGTGCCTGGAGCTCCGGCGGGCGGGTGTCCGTGGCCTGCTGGAAGAGCGGCGGCCGCGATTCGCGCCACAGCTCCTTGCCGAACAGGAACGGCGCGTTGGCGCCGACGGCGACCTGCACGGCGGCCACCGCCTGCGCCGCGTTCCACACGTCGGCGAACCGGCCCGGGGTGACCTGCAGATGCAGCTGCACCGACGTGCAGGCGGCTTCCGGCGCGATCGACGCCGATGTGCACGTGAGCCGTTCCACCCCCTCGATGTCGAGGGTGAAGTCTTCCCCGCGTGCCGCCACGATCTGATCGTTGAGCAGCATGTAACGGTCCACGTCGGAGAGGTTCGCGGATACCAGATCCTGCTGCGCCAGCGTCGGCAGAATGCCGATCATCACGATCCCGGCACCGAGCTCCTGCGCCTTGCGATCGGCATATCCCAGCCCGGTGTGCAACTCCTCCGCCAGCTGGTCGAGTACACGGCCGCCCAATCGGTGCGGGACGATGTTTACTTCCAGATTGAACATGCCGAGCTCGGTCTGGAAATCGGGACTGGCGATACGGGAGAGAACTTCGGCATTCATCATCCGAGGCATCCCGTCCGCACCCGCGAGATTCAGCTCTATCTCGAGCCCCATCAGATTCTTGGGCCGGTCGAACCTCTTCTCCGCCAGAAGCCGCCCCAGGCCGGCCAGGCACCGTTGCAGCTTGCCTCGGTACCGTTGCCGATCGGACAGGTCGAACCCGCCTGCCTCGACCTTCTCCCCCATCGAAGGGTCCCTCCTCGTGTGGGTCCCACGTGGCGAGGTCCGCTCACGTCACGGACGATAATGCCCAGCCTCATTGATCCATAACGCCCCACGCGGACTCGGCGGCCGGTAGTCTGGAGACAGACGCTCGACAGGCACATTCCCCTGGCATGAGGCCAACAGCAATTGCAGGCACGGACGGCGGTGAAAACCACAGGCTTGATTCGGCCTACCGCGCCGGAGCCGAAACCGCAGGCCGCAGCCTCGACAGCACGGGAAAACGCCAGAAATGCCGCATGAAACGGGCCGGTTCACGCCTTGCCCGAAATACCCGCGACGGGTAGCGGAAACATTGCGTGAACACGCGTCGTATAAACTCCGCGAGGGCGGTGAGTTCGTATCCGGTGTCTTCCGGCGGCTGGCCGCCCCGCACGCAGACAGTGACGTCCGCACCTTCACGCTCCACCGTGTCTCCTGAGTGAGAGGCGACCCACCATGCCGCTGCTTGTCCCCCCGGCCCCCGCGCCTGCCCTGCGAAGCGTCCTCGCGGCACTCGGTTCCCCCACAGCCGTCCGCGAGGCCCGAACCCCCGCTCTGAGGTCCGTCCAGGGGCCCCTGAGCGCCGAACTGCCGCTGCCGGTCCATGTACTGGACCGGATCGTGCCGAGCGGCCGCACACCGCACACCAGGCTCACCGGCTGGCGTTTCCTGATCCGCAGCGGCGACCGCACCGTGGCCGCCGCGGACACCATGCTCACGCCGGACGGCTGGACCTTCTCCCACTTCTTCGAGGGCCCCTACCTCGACTCGACCGAACGCGCCCTGCGTCAGGCCGAATCGACGGGAACCCCGTTCCAGCCCAGACTGCTGTCCGTTCCCGAGCTCTACATGCTCACCCTCTGGCTGCACGGCGACGTCGAGGCCGACGCCGCGTCCGGCACCCCGCAGCCTTCCGACGTCCTCGTCCCCCTCGCCCCCGCGCCACCGGGCATAGCCGCCCACCGGCCACACCGGGTCGCGGACCTGCTGCCTCTCATGACCCTGCGGGTGACGCCGGCCCCGCTGCTCGACTCGCCGGCCGCTTGACGGGAGAACATCCCGGACATCGCACCCACAGGAGACACTCGATACGCCCCGCCACCTCCCGGTCGCGGGGCGTATCGGTGTCCGAGAACTGGCCCGTTGTGACTAGCCCGGCCGGGCCACCGCGAACCACCCGAAAGGACAGGCCCGTTGAACTGAACCGCCCGAGCGGGTGGTGCGTCATCAATCAGTAGGAAGAGCTGCTGTGAAATGCCTGCGGAGCGACCTCCGTGGGTGAACACTGGGGACCGACCGACAGATACGGGGGAGCGGCCATGAACACCTCATCGAGCCGCACGACACACACCACATCACAGCGAAAGAACCCATCCATGTGCCAGCATCAGCCAGCCTGTCCCACATCCGACTCCGCCGACCGTGAGGCGGCCCGCCTCGTGGCGCACCATCCGGAACAGGGCTGGAGCCTGCTGTGCAACGGCGTGCTCCTCTTCGAGGACACCGGCGAGCTGCTGCCCGACGGCCGGATCATCGCCCCGCGCCGTACAGCGGCCGCCGGCCCGCTGGTGACCGCCGCCTAGGCCTCTTCGGTAACACGGGAAACAGAAGGGCCGGCCCGGAGAACTTCCGGACCGGCCCCGACGCATGTGCCGCGCGGCTCGCGTCAGTTGTCGTACTCCTCCAGCGGCGGGCAGGAGCACACGAGGTTACGGTCGCCGAACGCTCCGTCGATGCGGCGCACCGGCGGCCAGTACTTGTCGGCCGCGTTCACGCCCGCCGGGAAGACGGCCTCCTCGCGGCTGTAGGGGTGGTCCCACTCGCCGCCGAGCGCGGACGCCGTGTGCGGGGCGTTGCGCAGCGGGTTGTCGTCGGCGGACCACTCCCCCGACGCGACCTTCTCGATCTCGCCGCGGATCGCGATCATGGTGTCGCAGAAGCGGTCGAGCTCGGTCAGGTCCTCGCTCTCGGTCGGCTCGATCATCAGCGTGCCGGCCACCGGGAAGGACATCGTCGGCGCGTGGAATCCGTAGTCGATCAGGCGCTTGGCGATGTCGTCGACGCTGACGCCGGTCGCCTTGGACAGCGGCCGCAGGTCGACGATGCACTCGTGGGCGACCAGGCCGGCCGGACCGGTGTAGAGCACCGGGTAGTGCGGCTCGAGACGCTTGGCGATGTAGTTCGCCGCGAGCACGGCGACCTGCGTCGCCCGCTTGAGGCCCTCTCCGCCCATCAGGCGCACGTACGCCCACGAGATGGGCAGGATGCCCGCGGAGCCCCAGGGAGCCGCGGAGATCGGCCCCACGCCCGTCCGGGGGCCGGCCGCGGGCTGGAGCGGGTGGTTCGGCAGGTAGGGCGCGAGGTGGGAGCGCACACCGACCGGGCCGACGCCCGGACCGCCGCCGCCGTGCGGGATGCAGAAGGTCTTGTGCAGGTTCAGGTGCGAGACGTCGCCGCCGAACCGGCCCGGCTTCGCCAGGCCCACCAGGGCATTGAGGTTGGCGCCGTCGACGTACACCTGGCCGCCCGCGTCGTGCACCTGGGCGCAGATGTCGGCGACGTGCTCCTCGAACACACCGTGCGTCGACGGGTAGGTGATCATCAGCACGGACAGCTGGTCGCGGTACTGCTCGATCTTGGCGCGCAGGTCCTCGACGTCGATCTCGCCGTCGTCGGCGGTCTTCACCACGACGACCTTCATGCCGGCCATCACGGCGCTGGCGGCGTTGGTGCCGTGCGCGGAGGAGGGAATCAGACAGACCGTGCGGCCCGCGTCCCCGTTGGCGCGGTGGTAGGCGCGGACGGCCAGCAGACCGGCCAGCTCGCCCTGCGACCCGGCGTTGGGCTGAATGGAGACCTTGTCGTAGCCGGTCACCTCGGCGAGGCGGTCCTCCAGCTCGTGGATCAGGGTCAGATAGCCCTGAGCCTGCTCCACCGGTGCGAAGGGGTGGATCTGGCCGAACTCGGGCCAGGTCACCGGCTCCATCTCGGTGGTCGCGTTCAGCTTCATGGTGCAGGAGCCGAGCGGGATCATGCCGCGGTCCAGCGCGTAGTCGCGGTCGGCGAGCCGGCGCAGGTAGCGCAGCATCGAGGTCTCGGACCGGTGCTGGTGGAAGACGGGGTGGGTCAGGTACTCGTCGTCGCGCAGCAGCGCGGCCGGCAGCGCGTCCGCACCGGCCGCGTCCAGGGCGTCGACGTCGCCGTCCACGCCGAAGGCGGCCCAGACGGCGGTCAGCTGCTCGCGGCCGGTGGTCTCGTCGCAGGCGAGGGAGACGTGATCGGCGTCCACCAGGTACAGGTTGACGCCGCGCTCGCGGGCGGCGGCGACCACGTCGGCGGCCCTGCCGGGCACCCGGGCGGTCAGGGTGTCGAAGTACGAGCCGTGCAGGAGCTCGACGCCGCCTGCGCGCAGCCCTGCGGCGAGGATCGCGGCGTAACGGTGGGTGCGCCGGGCGATCGCACGCAGCCCGTCCGGGCCGTGGTAGACGGCGTACATGCCCGCCATCACGGCGAGCAGCACCTGCGCGGTGCAGATGTTGCTGGTCGCCTTCTCGCGGCGGATGTGCTGCTCGCGGGTCTGCAGGGCCAGCCGGTAGGCCTTGTTGCCGTCGGCGTCGACGGAGACGCCCACGAGGCGGCCGGGCAGGCTGCGGGCGAACTTCTCCCGGACGGCCATGTAGCCGGCGTGCGGTCCGCCGAAGCCCATGGGGACACCGAAGCGCTGGGTGGTGCCGACCGCGATGTCCGCGCCGAGCTCGCCGGGCGAGGTGAGCAGCGTCAGGGCCAGCAGGTCCGCGGCGACCGTGACGATCGCGCCGAGCTCGTGCGCCTGCTCGATCACGGGCCTGAGGTCACGCACGGCACCGGAGGCGCCCGGGTACTGCAGCAGCACACCGAACACGCCGCGCTCGGCGATCTCGGCGGGGATGCCCTCGCTGAGGTCGGCGGTGACGACCTCGACGCCGGTGGGCTCGGCACGCGTCTCTATCACGGCCAGGGTCTGGGGCAGGGCGTCCGCGTCGACCAGGAAGACGCCGTTCTTGACCTTGCCCACCCGGCGGGCCAGCGACATGGCCTCCGCGGCGGCCGTGCCCTCGTCGAGGAGCGAGGCGCCGGAGGTGGGCAGCCCGGTCAGGTCGGCGACCACGGTCTGGAAGTTGAGCAGCGCCTCGAGCCGCCCCTGCGAGATCTCCGGCTGGTACGGCGTGTACGCCGTGTACCAGGCCGGGTTCTCCATGACGTTGCGCAGGATGACCGGCGGCGTGAACGTCCCGTAGTAGCCGAGTCCGATCATGGGGGCGAGCACCTGGTTGCGGTCCGCAAGGGTGCGCAGCTCCGCGAGGACGTCCGCCTCGGTGCGGGCGTCAGGGAGGTCCAGGGCCTCGGCGCTCTTGATGACGTCCGGTACGGCGGCGGCGGTGAGCTCGTCGAGGGAGCCGTAGCCCACATGGGCGAGCATCTTGGCCTGGGCACCGGCGTCGGGCCCGATGTGCCGCTGCTCGAACGGGATCCCTCGCTCCAGCTGGGAGAGCGGAATGCGGTTGGCGGTCATGGTGGGAGGCCTCCTGGTCTTCGCGACCTGCGAGGGGCATCACGGCAGGGATGCCCGGACGGCCTCCCCCTCTGTCATCTCGACCTGAGAGCTTCACCGGGCGTCACGGAGCGACATCCCGGCTTTCACCGTCGGTGAGAGCGGATGCCGTCCGACGCCCGCTCTGCTTTCCAGAGTGACCTCGTCCGTGCGGTACAGGTGCCTGAGAGATTCCGGGGAGGATTTGCTCCTTCGGCGCCTCCGGACTGCTCTCCGGAGGACTCTCCCGCACAGGGTCAGCGGCCGTTTGCCAGGGTACCAGCGTGCATCCACACGATCGCTCGAGTGGCCGACACCCGGAATGTGGACTTCTGTAGTCGTTGGAGAGCAGTTGCGACCATTTGGAGGGACCGTGCAGACCGACATCGATCCGCGCAGCCTGATCGGCCGCAAGGCGTTCGACCGCAACGGCAACAAGATCGGAACCGTTGACGAGGTGTACCTGGACGACGCCACGGGCGTGCCCGAGTGGGCGGCCGTGCGCACAGGCCTCTTCAGCCGCGACGCCTTCGTCCCTCTCGAGCCGAGCGAGCTCGTCGACAACGCGCTGCACGTCCCCTACGAACGCGCGCTGATCAAGGACGCGCCCGACTTCGGAGTGGGCCGCCATCTGTCGCCCGAGCAGGAACTCCAGCTCTACCACCACTACGGGCTCGACCTCTCCGGTCCGCCTCCCGCGCCGGCACCCGCCTCCGGCGACCGGTCCTTCGGCCGGGTCGCGGGGCAGGAGGACTGACCGCCCGCACGCCGGCGTCATCGGGGCTCGGGCCGCACGGACGGGCCCCCTGCTCACCGCCGTTTCGTCGCCTCTCCCCCGCCGCGCCCGGGTCAGCCCGCACGCCGGTCCGGGACAGGCTCCCGAGGCATGACCGGCGGCTCGGCGCCGCCTGCCGCGGAGGGCTGTGGCGGCGCCGCTTCCGTGGAAGCCGCTGAGGCCCCCGACGGCGCCGATTCCATGGACGTCCCGGAGCCGGTGGCGGGCCGGGAAGACGTCGGCGTTCTCCCCGCATCCTCGCCCGGTGCCGCAGCCTGATCCGTCTCGCCGCTCCCGCCGTCGGCCGCGGCCGACGGGGGCTCCGCCCGCCCGGTGGGCCGCACCAGCGGCAGTGGGTCCGCGGCCTCGAGGTCCTCGTCGTCCACCCGGAAGGTCCGGACCCTGCCCGGCGCCGACCACGGCTCCTCGAACCGCACGGTGACCCTGCCGACGCCGCTGCCCTGGACCCAGCCCGGCCCGTACCTCGCATGGCGCACGTCCTGTCCGGCCGCCCAGCGCCGCTCCGCCGGGTCGGGCCGGCCGGGCTCGGTACGGTGCGGTTCGCCCGCCCCTGCGGGTGCGCCCTCGGCGGCGGTGGGCTCACCCTCCTCCGGTTCGGCCGCCTCGGCCTCCGCCTCCGCCGCGGCCTGCGCGAACAGGTCCTCCTGGGTGTAGTCCGCGAGCCCCGTCACGCCCACACCGAGCAGCCGTACGCCGCCGGTGGTATCCACCGACTCCAGCAGCCTGCCGGCCGCCTCCCGCACCACCGTCGGGTCGTCTGTCGGCCCACGCAGCGTTTCCGACCGCGTCAGCGTCGAGAAGTCGTACCGGCGGACCTTGAGCACGATGGTCCGGCCGGAGTGACCGCTGCCGCGGAGCCGCTGCACGCACCGCTCGGCAAGCCGGTCCACCTCGAGCCGGACCCGCACCCGGTCGTGCAGATCGACGTCGAAGGTGTCCTCGACGGACACCGACTTCGCGTCCCTCTCGGCCACTACGGGCCGGTCGTCGTGCCCCAGCGCCATCCGGAACAGCGATGCCCCGTGCGCCCTGCCGAGCAGCCGTACGAGCTCGTCCTCGCCCGCCTCGGCGAGGTCCGCGACGGTAGTCATGCCGGCCCGCCGCAGGTGCTCCCCGGTCGCCGGCCCCACGCCGGGCAGGGTCCGGACGGACATCGGCCCGAGCAGGTCACGCTCGGTGCCGGGATCGATCAGCACCAGGCCGTCGGGCTTGGCCTGCTCGGAAGCGATCTTGGCGATCATCTTGGAGCCGGCCAGCCCGACCGACCCGGTGAGTCCCGTGACGGCCCGGATGTCGGCGCGCAGCCGCTCGCCCGTCGCACGGGCGGACGGGGCGTCATGGGCCGCGCCACCGGCCTCCAGGTCCACGAAGGCCTCGTCGAGACTCAGCGGTTCCACGAGCGGCGACAGCCGCCCCAGCAGCTCCATGACCTGCTCGCTCACCGAGCGGTACAGCGAGAAGCGTGGTACGAGACAGGCCGCGTTGGGTGCGAGCCGTCTGGCCTGCGCCATCGGCATCGCCGAATGCACGCCGAAACGCCGGGCCTCGTAGGAGGCCGTGGCCACCACACCCCGCGGACCGAGTCCACCGACGATCACCGGCTTTCCGCGCAGCGACGGCTTCGCCGCCTGCTCGGCGGCGGCGAAGAAGGCATCCATGTCGAGATGCAGGATCGTCGGCGCGGTTCTCACATGTCCGATGCTCCCCCACAGCACTGACAACGGGGAGAGCACTGACAACGGGGAGCGGCGAGCGCCGTCAGACGGCCCGGTCGCGTCTGCGTCTGGCCAGCTCGTCCGCGGGGTTGTGCCCCACCAGGGTCTCCCCCGTGTCGATCCGCTCGCCGTGCAGCTGCGACAGCGCCGTCTCGACGTCCCGCCACACGACGCCCACGGCGATCCCGAAGACGCCCTGACCGCCCTGGAGAAGGCCGACCACCTCGTCGGGCGAGGAGCACTCGTACACCGTCGCGCCGTCGCTCATCAGCGTCATGCGCTCGAGGTCCCGGAACCCCCGGGCCCGCAGGTGCTGGACGGCCGCCCGGATGTTCTGCAGCGCCACTCCGGTGTCCAGGAAGCGCTTGACGATCTTGAGGACGACCACGTCGCGAAAGCTGTAGAGCCGCTGGGTGCCGGAGCCGTACGCGGGCCTGACGCTCGGCTCCACGAGACCCGTGCGCGCCCAGTAGTCGAGCTGCCTGTAGGTGATCCCGGCGGCCGCGCAGGCCGTGGGCCCGCGGTAGCCGATGGTGTCGGTGGAGGGCGCGGCTGCGCTGTCGTGCAGCGGGTACGGCCCGCTTTCCACCGGACCGCGTCCGGGGCCGCCCCCAACCGTACTGTCGCCGCTGCTTCTCACGCCGACCTCCGTCCTTGACCTGCCACCTCGAAGGTAGGGAGTCACCAGGGGTGCGTCAACGATCGCCACACTCGGCACGCCGAGTGATAATCACCCTGAGAGTGGTTTCCCGTGCCCCCATCCGGGGAAAGGCTGCTCGAATGCGCCGACACGGGAGCGATCCGCCCACGCGTCGGCGGAACCGTCACTGGTTGCTGGACCCGAAGTCCTCGGGGGAGATCTGGTCGAGGAACTCGCGGAACTTCTCCACCTCGTCCTCCTGCTCGTCCGGGATGGCGATACCCGCGTCGTCCAGCACCCCGTCACTGCCGTAGATCGGCGTACCGGTGCGCAGGGCGAGCGCTATCGCGTCGGACGGCCTGGCACTCACCTCGACCCCGCTGGCGAAGACCAGCTCCGCGTAGAAGACGCCTTCGCGCAGGTCGGTGATGCGGACCTGGGTGAGCTCCTGGCCCACCGCCTCCAGCACGTCCTTGAAGAGGTCGTGAGTCAGCGGCCTGGCCGGTGCCATGCCCTGCTGGGCGAAGGCAATGGCGGTCGCCTCCCCGGGACCGATCCAGATGGGGAGGTACCGATCGCCTCCCACTTCACGCAGGAGCACGATCGGTTGGTTCGAGGGCATTTCGACCCGGACACCCACAACGTCGAGCTCGTTCACACAGCAACCCTAGGACGTGCGCGACCGGTTTGGGTAGTCGGGCTGGTCCAAGATCAGTGGAGCCGCACTCCGAGGGCGGTCTGCACCAGTGCCGCATGGAGCTTCACGGACAGCGTCACGAGCTCTTTCGTGGTGGCCTCCGCATGGGCCCTGGTCTGCGGATTACGGTGCCGGCGCAGCGGTGCGACGACCTGTTCGACCAGGCCGGCATCGCGGTCCGCGGAGGCTTTCATGGCACGCAGGTGCCTGGGCTCGAGACCGAATCTGCCCAGCTCTGCGACCATCCGTGCGACCGTGACCGCCTCCGGCTCGTAGGCGCCGCTCCCGTCCGGCGTGAGCAGGCCGTACGACTCCCACTCGGTGAGCTGCTCCTCGGACACCTCGGCGGCGGCCAGCAGGGCCGCCCGGCCGATACGGCCCCCGCGGGGACGCTCGGCCTCCGGTTCCCAGGAACCGTCGAAGAGGTCCCGCTGGGCGCCCTGTGCGGGCAGCTGCACCTGCTCGCCCCGTTCGAGGGCGTCCAGCTGCTCGCGGATGACCTTCAGGGGAAGGTAGTGGTCACGCTGCATCCGCAGCACCAGCGCGAGCCGCTCGACGTCCCGGGCCGTGAATTTGCGGTACCCGGAGGGCGTACGGCTCGGCTCGACCAGGCCCTCTGCCTCCAGGAACCTGATCTTGGAGATCGTGACTTCCGGGAACTCGTCGCGCAGGTGCCCGAGGACCGCGCCGATGCTCATCGGGCGGTCGCCCGCGGCGGCGGTGCCGTGACCGGCACCGCCCGTCGGTGTTCGCAGCATGTGCCTTCCCTGGGGGTCACCCCGGACGGAGTCTGGGGAGGGTTACACGCCCCGCTGGCTCGCGTAGAAGACCAGCCGGTACTTGCCGATCTGAACCTCGTCGCCGTTGGCCAGGACCACGGAGTCGATCCGCTCACGGTTCACGTACGTACCGTTGAGGCTGCCGACGTCGGAGACGGTGAAACCGCCGTCCGGCCCGCGCCTGAACTCCACGTGCCGCCTCGACACCGTGACGTCGTCGAGGAAGATGTCGCTCTGCGGATGGCGCCCCGCCGTGGTCAGCTCACCGTCCAGCAGGAAGCGGCTGCCCGAGTTGGGTCCGCGGCGGACGACCAGGAGGGCAGAGCCGAGCGGCAGAGCCTCGACGGCGGCCTGGGCCTCCGGCGAGAGCGAGGGGACGGCGGTCTGGCCGGTCACCTCCGAGTCGTAGGCCTCGATGCCGGAGATGGAGATCGTCGACGTCGTCTCCGACGCACGCTCGGCCGGCGCGCCACCCCTCAGCGGCGCACCGCAGTTGGAGCAGAACCGACCGGCCTCGGTGTTCCGGTGGCCGCACCTCGAACAAACCGGCAAACCCGCCATGGACGGATCCTCCTGCCGCGGCTGCCCCGCGTGGGGATTGGTCGCATACGGGTCGGAGGCAAACCCTCCACCCGCACTTGAGGTTGATGGATCCCCGAAACCTATGCCGCGGGCACCGGCAGGGTCAACAGACGACGCGCCCTGTCCGCCCGAATTGTCACCACCGGCCACCTCGTCCCGGAACAGCGGGCGCTCGCCGCCCTGCTCCTCGCTCTGACCATGACGCGGCGCGCGATGGCGGGCGTTGCCGTCCTCGCGTGAACTCTTGCCGAACAACTTCGCAAACAACTTCACGGGCGTTTCCCCTTGACCGAAATAGACCCGCCCGTGGGGCAGGACGAACCCTCAACCAACACACCTGCCGAACCGGACACCCTCACAACGTCCGTACCCTCCGGACAGTTTCCACCACGCACCACATATGTGATGCGTCGCCCCCCTGCAATCCTCTGCCCGGGTCCGGCACTCCCCATGTCCCCCCGCTTCACTGCGGTGACGACCGAGCGTAGTCAGGCCGCTCCGCCGGTCGCAAGGCGTCGACAATGATCTTCTCTGATGGCTCCACGGTAGCCGTGGCCTGCTCCTTCTCCAGGGTCTGCACGACACCGCCGGGGATGTTCAGGGCGGGCTCCAGGTCCTGCGGCTTGCCGATGACCTTGAAGGTGTACGGAGCCGTGATCCGCTTGCCGTCGACCTCTATGTCCCCGGCGGCCCCCGAGAAGAAGGTGTCCGCGACGACCCGGGTGCCGTTCACCTGGATCGCCTCCGCACCGGCCGCCCGCAGCTCCTGGATCGTGTCGAGCAGCATGTCCGACTCCACGGTGCCGGAGGGGTCCTGGATCGTGAGAGTGATGCCCGGCCCCTCCGCGGCGACCGTGCCGGCCAGGATGCCGAGCTGCTGTTCCTTCTGCTGCGTCTGCTTCCGGGCCTCTTCGGCCTGGTCCGAGCTGTTCTCGAGTTCGGTGCGCTGGTCCTCGAGGCGCTGCTTCTCGTCCTCGAGCCGCTGGGTGCGGTTGTCCAGTTCGTCGAGGATGCGGACCAGGTCCTCCTGCCGGGCACCGCGCAGCGCGCTCTCGTCGCTGTTGGAACGGACCTGGATGGCCAGGCCCAGACCGAGGACGAACAGCAGCACCGCGACGATGAGTTGGGCACGGGTCACCCGCGGCGGCCACACCGCCGCACCGAGCCGCTGCCGCCCGGTCCGGACATCGGCCTTCGACGGATCGGGTTCCTGCGCGACGGGGGGCGCGGGCGGCTGCGCCTGCGGGAGCGGCTGGGCGCGCGGCGGCCGCGACTGCGGCGCCTCGTTCCTGGGGGTCTCTTCGCTGCTCATCGTCACGCCCGGAAGACGTGCCGGCGGATGGCCGCGGCGTTGGAGAAGATCCGGATGCCGAGCACGACGACCACACCCGTGGACAACTGCGCGCCGACGCCCAGCTTGTCGCCGAGGAACACGATCAGCGCGGCCACCACGACGTTCGAGAGGAAGGACACGACGAAGACCTTGTCGACGAAGATTCCGTCGAGCATGGCCCGCAGACCGCCGAACACAGCGTCGAGCGCGGCGACGACCGCGATCGGCAGATAGGGCTCGACCACCGCCGGCACTTCGGGCCGGACCAAAAGCCCGACCACGACTCCCACGACGAGGCCCAGTACCGCGATCACGATGTGCCCTTCTCTGATTCGGCCGCTCCCGGCCCACTGCCCTGCGGGGCGTCGGCGGTCGTCGGCTCAGCTGTTCGTACGATCAAGCTCGGGGCCGCGGGCAGTCGCACCGACTCCTCGTCGGAGATGCTGGTGCGGATTCCGAAGTCCTCTTTGAGGACCTGGAGATACTGCCCGTCGGCACTGCTTTGGAAGGCGGTACGCAGCTTGCTGCCGTCCCCCACCGCGAGCACCGTGTACGGCGGCACCAGCGGCCTGTTGTCGACCAGTATGGCGTCGCCGGCCGCGCGGATCGCCGACAGGGCGGTCAGCCGCTGCCCGTTGATCGCGATCGCCTCGGCACCGGACTCCCAGAGGCCGTTGACGACCCGCTGCATGTCCCGGTCCCGTACCCGGCCGGTGTCGGAGAAACCGCTGCTCTCCCGCGGCCCGTCGCCGCCCTGGTCGGTCCCCTTGGCATCGTCCACGACGAGTTTGACGCCCGGGCCGTGCACCTCTGTGGCGCCCGCCAGCAGAGGAACCGTCGCGCCCTGCTCCTCGCCCTGCGCGTTCAGGGCCTTGCGCTGCCGCTCCTCGACGTCGGACCGCAGAGCCTCGACGTCCCGCTCCACGGCGTCGGCCTTCTCGGTCTGCGCCTCGACGCGGTCGATGAGCTCCTCGCGCTCCTTGGCCAGGACCGGTGCCGAGATCTGCGCCTCGGCGGCTCCGAGCGTGACGACGGCGGCCGCGAGCACGAGACCGGCGGCCAGGCCCAGCTTGGCGCGCAGCGTGCGGGGCATGCCGCCGCCCTCCGCCCGGCGCGCCGCCGCCTCGGCGTAACCGTCGTCGAGGCTGTGCTCCATGACATTGGTCAGCAGCGACATGGACGCATCAGGGCGCGCGGGCGGAGAACCTGTGCTCCGAACGGGGGGCTGCTGCGACATGCCGCACATCGTCGCACGTCGCAACCGCTACCGCCGAATGGCCCCACCGGTGTGCCGACGGACGCCCCACAGGAGTCCGTCGGCACACCGGCAATGCGTCAGTGACCTGCGCTGTCCACCACCGACGACCATTCGTCCAGGAGCGCTTGGGCCGACGCGTCGTCGGGCCCCTCCGCCCACAGATGGGTGACGGCCTCCGACGGGTCGGGGAGCACCATCACCCACCGGCCGTCGGCCTCGACCACGCGCACACCATCGGTGGTGTCCACGTGCCGATCGCCGGCGGCCTCGACCACACGCCGCATCACGAGCCCCTTGACCGCCCACGGCGTCGCGAGGTCCCGCCTGAGCACATGGGCCCGCGGGATACGGGCGTCGATCTGGCTCAGCGTGAGCTGCGTACGGGCGACCAGGCCGACCAGCCGAACGAACGCGGCCGTACCGTCGAAGACGCTGCTGAACTCCGGCACGATGAAGCCGCCGCGACCGTCGCCGCCGAAGATCGTGGTCTCCTCCCGGCACACCCTCGTCAGGTCGTCAGGGGACGTCGTCGTCCATTCGACCTGCGTGCCGTGGTACGCCGCGACCTGCTCGGCGATCCTCGTCGTCGTCACCGGCAGCGCCACGCCGCCGCTGCGCCGCTCCGCCGCGACCAGGTCGAGCAGCACCAGCAGCGCACGGTCGTCCTCGACGATCCGGCCCCGCTCGTCGACCAGCGAGATCCGTTCGCCGACGGGGTCGAACCGGACGCCGAACGCCGCACGCGCGGAGGCGACGATCTCCCCGAGCCGGACCAGACCGGACCTCCGGGTGTCCGCGGACTCCGTGGGTCGGGACTCGTCGAGGCCGGGATTGATCGTCAGCGCGTCGACCCCGAGGCGTCCCAGCAGGCTCGGCAGCACAAGACCGGCGCTGCCGTTGGACGCGTCGATGACGACCTTGAGACCGGACTCTGCGATCCCGGTGGTGTCCACGTTCCGCAGCAGGGAGCCGGTGTACGAGTCGAACACGCTCGACGGGAAGTGCAGATCGCCGATCTCGCCCGGGAACGCACGTCGGTACTCCTGCCGCGCGTACACCCGGTCCAGCTTGCGCTGACCGCCCTGCGACAGGTCGGCACCGCGTTCGTCGAAGAACATGATGTCGACGGAGTCGGGCACACCCGGCGACGTACGGATCATGATGCCGCCCGCACTTCCGCGGGCCGTCTGCTGGCGCGCCACGGGCAGCGGCACGTTCTCAAGGTCGCGTACGTCGATGGCGCTGGCCTGCAGCGCTGAAATCACGGCGCGCTTCAGGGCACGGGCGCCACGCGAGTGGTCACGTGCGGTGGTGACGGTGGCGCCCTTCTTCAGCGTGGTGGCGTACGCACCGGCCAGGCGCACCACGACCTCCGGCGTGATCTCCACGTTGAGGATGCCGGACACGCCTCTGGCACCGAAGAGGTGCGCCTGTCCCCGGGACTCCCAGATGACGGACGTATTGACGAACGCGCCGGCCTCGACGGTCTTGAACGGATAGACCCGGACGTTGCCCTGGACGATCGATTCTTCGCCGACGAGGCACTCGTCACCGATGACGGCGCCGTCCTCGATGCGGGCGGCGCGCATGATGTCGGTGTTCTTGCCGATGACGCAGCCGCGGAGATTGCTCTGCGGACCGATGTAGACGTTGTCGTGGACCACGGCCTTGTGCAGGAACGCCCCGGTCTTCACGACGACGTTGGAGCCCACGACTGTGTGCTCGCGGATCTCGACGCCCGCTTCGACCTTGGCATAGTCGCCGATGTAGAGCGGGCCTCGCAGCGTCGCGTCGGGATGCACCTCCGCGCCCTCCGCGACCCACACACCGGGAGAGATCTCGAAGCCGTCGAGCTCGACGTCCACCTTGCGCTCCAGGACGTCGGCCTGGGCCTTCACATAGCTTTCGTGAGTGCCGACGTCCTCCCAATAGCCCTCGGCGACATAGCCGTAGATCGGCTTGCCTTCCTTCATGAGCTGCGGGAACACATCCCCGGACCAGTCGACGGGAACGTCGGGCTGGACATAGTCGAAGACCTCGGGCTCCATCACGTAGATGCCCGTGTTGACCGTGTCGGAGAAGACCTGCCCCCACGTCGGCTTCTCGAGGAAGCGCTCGACCTTTCCCTCTTCGTCGACGATGGTGATGCCGAATTCCAGCGGATTGGGCACGCGCGTCAGACACACGGTGACCAATGCGCCCTTCTCCTTGTGGAAGGAGATGAGGTCGGTCAGGTCGAAGTCGGTGAGGGCGTCACCGGAAATAACGAGGAAGGCGTCGTCCTTCAGCGCTTCCTCTGCGTTCTTCACACTGCCGGCAGTGCCGAGTGGCTTCTCCTCATTGGCATAAGTGAGCTCCATTCCGAGCTCTTCGCCGTCACCGAAGTAATTCTTCACGAGTGAGGCGAGAAATTGCACGGTCACAACGGTCTCGGTGAGCCCGTGCCGCTTGAGCAGCCTGAGCACGTGCTCCATGATGGGCCGGTTGGCCACCGGCAGGAGCGGCTTGGGCATGCTCGAGGTCATGGGGCGAAGTCGGGTACCTTCGCCGCCGGCCATCACGACGGCCTTCATGTCGGAAGCGTCCTCCTTGAAGAGACGACTGTCTGGCCGACTTCACCCGTCCAAAGGTGACCGCTGGTGACGTGTGGTGACACACGCGGCCGGCGACACAGCGCGCTCCCACACCGACGAGGTCAATCGGCCATAGTGTCCGCTTTGACGAGACGGCGGACCTGAATCACATAGAGGATCCCTGCCCACCAATACAGAGTTGTACCCCATCCCGCGAACGCCCATCCGAAAATCGCCGCGAGTGACGCAAGCCACCCCGTTCCGTCACTCAGGAGCAGCAAGGGGAAGGCGTACATGAGGTTGAAGGTGGCGGCCTTGCCCAGGAAGTTCACCTGGGGCGGCGGATAGCCGTGGCGACGGAGGATTCCCACCATCACCAGCAGCATCACTTCACGTGCCAATAGCGCGGCCGTCAGCCAGAGCGGCAGAATCTCCCGCCAGGTGAGACCGACAAGGGTCGACAGGATGTAGAGGCGATCGGCGGCCGGGTCGAGGATGCGCCCCAGGCTGCTGATCTGGTTCCAGCGTCGGGCCAGCTTGCCGTCGAGATAGTCGCTGACGCCACTGAGCATGAGCACCAGCAACGCCCAGCCGTCACTCTTGGGCCCGCCGAACTCGGGGCGGAGAATCAGCCACAGGAACAGCGGCACGCCGACGAGGCGAGCCATGCTCAGGATGTTGGGGATGGTGAGTACCCGGTCCGTTTGAACGCGGGTCTCCTGGACCTCCACCCGGGGGCCTCCTGTGTGGAACGTGCCGACGATGCTCCCTGACCTTACCTGCAGCGGGAGCCGGCCTGTGCAGTGCCCCCCTTGAACGCAGGAAAGCCCCGCACCAGAGGTGCGGGGCTTTCCCACAATGATTGTTCGGCGGCGTCCTACTCTCC
>NZ_JBQHCZ010000028.1:0-40731 GCF_052068155.1 Streptomyces sp. OZ13
TCTACTACCAGGTCGCCCCCTCCGTGGTGGCAGCCATGTCCGCCCTGCTCGACCTGCGCGCCTGACCCGTCCCGCACACGCTGCGGTCAGCCGGTGCAGTCCGGCGGGCAGCAGTGCAGCAGGTACTCCTCGAGTGCGTCCAGGCGGTGGGCCATGGTGGGGCCGTCGGCTCGGTAGAAGACCTGTTTGCCCTCTTTGCGGGAGAGCACCAGGCCGCCGCGGCGCAGCAGAGTCAGATGTTCGGACGTGGTCGACGGCTTCAGTCCGCACCGCTCGGCGATCTCCCCCACCGTCAGCTCGCGTCCGCCGGCGAACTGCTGCATGACCCGCTGGCGGGTCTCGCTCGCGAGCGCCTTGAGGAAGTCGGCCGTCGCCTGGTCGACCGCCGCCGCATCGCTTTCAGTTGCCGTTTCCATGCCTCTCATTTCGTCAGTTCCCGAATCAACGATCTATATGAAGGGTGCCAGGATCGCATGGAGCACGCTGATCTCATCGTCATCGGCGCAGGCCAGTCCGGTCTGGCCACCGCCGCCCTCGCCCCACGTCACGGCTTCCCCCGCACCCTGGTGCTCGAGTCCGCTGAGGCGCCGGGCGGGGCATGGCCGCGCTACTACGACAGCCTCACCCTCTTCTCCCCCGCCCGGTACTCCTCCCTGCCCGGCATGCGCTTCCCGGGCGACCCCGACCGCTACCCGGCCCGGGACGAAGTCGTCGCCTACCTGCGCGCCTACGCCCGACATGTCGATGCCGAGATACACATCTCCGCCGAAGTCACCTCAGTGACGCGCCATGACGGCGGCTGGCTGGTGAGCACGGTCGACGGCCGGCAGTACTCGGCCCGGGCTGTCGTCGCCGCGACCGGCGACTACACCGGCCCCCACGTGCCGGACGTCTCCGGACGTGCAGAGTTCGCCGGACGGGCGTTGCATGCCGCCGATTACCGCAGCCCCGAACTCTTCGCCGGTCAGCGGGTCCTGGTCGTCGGCGGCGGGAACTCGGCCATCCAGATCGCCGCCGAGCTCGGCGAGGTCGCCGACACCAGCCTGGTCACCCGGCGCCTCATCGGCTGGATGAACCAGCGCCCGCTGGGCCGGGACGTGCACTGGTGGTTCAAGCACACGCGCTTCGACACCGCGCCCCTGCGCAGGCTGCTGGTCAAGGTGCCGGTCTCCGTCCTGGACGACGGCCACTACCGAAGGGCGCTCGAGGAACACGGCGTCGACCGGCGGGAGATGTTCACCCGTCTCACCCCGGACGGTGCCATGTGGCAGGACGGCACCAAGGAGAGCGCCGACACCATCGTCTGGGCCACCGGCTACCGTCACACCTTCCCCTACCTGGAAGGCAGCGGTGCCCTGGAGGCCGACGGCCGACCCCGGCACCACGGCGGCATCGCCACCAACGTGCCCGCACTCGGTTTCGTCGGCATGGAGTTCCAACGCAGCTTCTCCTCCAAGACCCTGCGAGGCGTCGGCCGCGACGCCGCCCATGTCCTGGCCCGCCTGCGGTGACGAGATCGTCGGCGCTACCGCTCGGCCTTCCGGGAGACCACCGCACGGCGAAGCGATACCAGTGCCGGGGAACAGTGTCGGCGCGGCACCCTAGGATGGCCCGGGGCGCGGGGCCGGACCGCCGACGACTTCGGACGCAGCCTCGCCGCGTACGGCGGGATCTTCGTGGCCCGGTCGATCGCTTGGGGCATGGTCGCCGACGGCTACCGGCCCGACCGCTACAACGTGGTCGGAGCCCTGGTGTGCCTCGCCGGGATGGCCGTGATCATGTACGCAACCACTGACCCAACTCCTGTGCTCAGCGGTCACTTCGGCTCCGCGCTGCGGTACGCGGTGATCCTGGTCCGATCCCGTTCAGCTGGGCCTGTCGACGGTCAGCTGGCCATGGTGGAAGTCGAAGTGCTGGGTGGGATAGCGGTAGATGTCCGCGAGGGTCATGAAGTCTTTGAAGAAGGGGTCCCACCTGACCGGGTAGTGCATTCCGCGGCCAAGGTCGGCTTCTGCCTCGTCGGCGAGGCGTCGCTCCAAGGAGGCGGTGACCCAGTCGAACACGGCGCCCATCCGCCGCGGGCTCATCACCTTGGCCGCGCCGCACGGGCCGAGGTAGTTCATCAGGTCGAACGGCCTGGTCGCGGCGTCCAGCAGCCGGGCGGAGGCTTTGCTCAACGGGCGGGGAAGCCGACTGAACGCGCTCGCGAGGACCAGCAGGACGCGGACGACGATGTAGCCGAAGAGCATGTGCCACAGCAGCTGGCGGTTGGTCCACCGGGTGCCGTCGCTGGGGCGGGCGAGGTCGGCCGGCGAGGCGGTGTCCAGGAGCATGTGGAAGGTCTGCCGTGCCCGCGCGTAGTCGTCGTGTACGGCCTGCCGGTCCATCGCAGGGTGCTGGCCCATGGTGCGCTGCTCCACTCACGCGACGTTGTGTTTGGGGTGGGTGGTTCCCTGCTTGGGCGGGTACGGAACCGGCACTGCCGTCCGTCTTGGGCGAGGAGCGGGCCGAAGGTCTGCCCGGCGATGCGCTGGGCTTCGGCCTGGCTGGTGATCCGGCCGTGGACCTCCGGGTGTCGCCGGGCCCACGCTCGGCAGTGGAGGCGTCGGCGAAGAAGTCCAGCACGCCGCAGCACACGTTGGCCGCGGGGCCCGGCCGGTATCGCTGACCGACGAAGACGACCGCGCCGGCGGCTCCCACCGAGCGGTGCCGTCGGTGACAGTGACCGTGATCGGCCGGCCGTCGACCGGACATCTGCACCATTCTCGCCCGTCCCTGACGGCCGGTCGGGTAATCAGGTGCTCAGCAGCCGCGCGATCTGCCGTGCGGCGTCGCGGGCAGCTCGTCCGACGCCGATCAGGGTGGCGGACGCCGGGCCGGTCCAGTCGCCGTACCCCAGGAGGTGGAGCCGCGGTTCACCGGCGGCCTGAGTTCCCTCGGTAGGAATGTGGCCGCGTGTGCCGCGCAGCCCCAGCGGGGCGAGGTGGGCGAGGGCGGGGCGGAAGCCGGTGCACCAGATGACCGTGTCCGCTTCGACGTGGCTGCCGTCGGCCCATGTGGCGCCGGTGGCGGTGAGCCGGGTGAACATCGGCCGGGCCGCGAGGAGTCCGGCGGCGCGGGCGGCGCGGACGGGAGGAACGGCGACGATGTCGCCGAGCGAGGCGACACCGCCGCTGTCGGCGCGGCCTTCATCGAGCGCGCGTCGGCGGGCGGTGGCGACGTCGAACAGAATCCGGCCGTCGATGTCGTCGGCGAGGTAGCGGGGCGGTCGCTGGGTGGCCCACGTCAGGTCGATGCCGGCCAGAGCGAGGTCGGCCGCGATCTGGGCGCCGGAGTTGCCGCCGCCGACCACGACCACCCGCCGACCGGCGAAGTCTGCCGGGCGGCGGTAGGCCACCGTGTGCAGCTGGCGTCCGGTGAAAATGTCCCGGCCGGGGACAGCGGGCAGGAAGGGCCGCGACCAGGTGCCGGTGGCGCTGACGACCGCCCGCGCCGACCAGTCCCCCGCATCGGTCTCCACGCGGAGCCGGCCGCCGTCGCGGTGCACGGCCTGGGCTCGGACGCCGTGCTGGACGGGCAGTTCGTAGCGCTTCTCGTAGTCGGCGAGGTAGTCGACCACGTGTCCGGCGTCCGGGTACGTCTCGCCGGGCCGGCCGGGCATGATCCGTCCGGGCAGGGACGAGTAGGCCGCCGGGGAGAACAGGCGCAGCGAGTCCCACGTGTGCTGCCAGGCCCCGCCCGGCGCCGTGTCGGCGTCCAGGACGGTGAACTCCACGCCGAGGCGGCGCAGGTGGTAGCCGGCGGCGAGCCCTGCTTGGCCGCCGCCGACCACCAGCACATCACTGATCTGCGTCATGAACCCAGCTGCGCGGCCGTGAACTTCTTGCGCCACGCCAGCGACACGTAGACCAGTGCCACAAGGACCGGGACCTCGATGAGCGGGCCCACCACACCCGAGAGCGCCTGGCCGCTCGTGACGCCGAAGGTGGCGATGGCGACCGCGATGGCGAGCTCGAAGTTGTTGCCGGCCGCGGTGAAGGCCAGCGTGGTCGTGCGTTCGTAGTTGAGGCCGATCACCTTGCCGAGCAGGAAGGCGCCGAACCACATGACGGCGAAGTACACCAGCAGCGGCAGGGCGATGCGGGCGACGTCCAGCGGTTGCGAGGTGATGGTCTTGCCCTGCAGGGCGAAGAGGATGACGATCGTGAACAGCAGTCCGTACAGCGCCCACGGGCCGATCTTCGGCAGGAACTTCTGCTCGTAGGACTCGCGGCCCAGCTTCTTCTCGCCGATCCGGCGGGTCAGGAAACCGGCGAGCAGCGGCACGCCCAGGAAGATGACGACGTTGAACGCGATCTCCCACATGGAGATGTCCAGGGACTCGCCGTTGCCGAGGCCGAGCCGGCCGGGCAGCAGGTCCAGGTAGAACCAGCCGAGCACACCGAAGGCGATGACCTGGAAGACGGAGTTCAGCGCAACCAGGACCGCGGCCGCTTCCCGGTCACCGCAGGCCAGGTCGTTCCAGATGATGACCATGGCGATGCAGCGGGCGAGACCGACGATGATCAGGCCGGTGCGGTACTCGGGCAGGTCCGGCAGGAAGATCCACGCGAGCGCGAACATGACCGCGGGGCCGAGGATCCAGTTGATGACCAGGCTGGAGATCATCAGTTTGCGGTCGCCGGTGACGGCGTCGAGCTTGTCGTAGCGGACCTTCGCCAGGACCGGATACATCATGATCAGCAGCCCGACCGCGATCGGCAGGGAGATGCCGCCGATCTCGACCTTCGCCAAGGCGTCGTTCAACCCGGGGATCAGCCGGCCCAGCCCGAGGCCGAGGCCCATGGCGAGAAGGATCCAGACGGCGAGGAAGCGGTCGAGCGTCGAAAGCTTCGCGACGACCGAGGCTTCCTCGGTCGTCGCGGGTGCTTCGGTGCGGGTCACGGACAGGCCCTCTTGTTCTCTGCGGCGGTACGGGCGGTCTCTGCGAGCTCGGCGAACTGACCGGCGAGCTGGGCGATGACGTCGGGACGGAGCTTGTAGTAGGTGAAGCGGCCGCACGGCTCGGTCTCCACCACCCCCGCTTCCCGCAGCACCTTGAGGTGGTTGGACAGGTTCGTCTGGCGGGCGCCGGTCTCCTCGACCAGGTGCGTGGTGCACAGGGTCTCTCGGGCGAGCAGGGTCACGATCCGCAGCCTGAGCGGGTCGGCCAGCACCCGGATCAGGTCAGTGTCGACTGACGTCATCATGGGCTGATACTCTCACATCACCCGATGCTGATACCAGCCGGGGCTGACCTACGGCCCGTCGAAAGGGTCTGCTCATGTCCGCCTCCCCGCCCCCTGTCCTGCCCGATGACCGCCTGGCCGCCGGCACGGCCCGCCTGGCCACCCGGCACGCCGGCCGGTTCGCGGTCGAGACAGTGCAAGGTCTGCTCGCCGACTCCTACCGGCGCCTCGCCGAGACCGCGCGCGTCACCACCCACCTGGTGGTGCCGGCCGAGCGCCTCGACGCCCTCGCGCACGTCCAGGGGGCGCCGGGCTCGGGTCTGCCGCGGGTGCTGTTCGTGTGCAGCCACAACGCCGGGCGCTCCCAACTCGCGGCCGCGCTCCTCGAACTGCGGGGAGCCGGCCGGGTCACGGTGTCCAACGCGGGCACGCATCCGGCCGGTGCAGTGGAGCCCTGCATCGCCCAGGTCCTCACCGAGGCGGGCGCCGATCCGGTGGACCCGTACCCGAAACCGTTGACCGACGAGGTCGTCCAGGCCGCCGACATCGTCATCACCATGGGCTGTGGGGATGCCTGCCCCGTGGTGCCCGGCCGCCGCTACCTCGACTGGCCCGTCCCGGATCCCGACGGCGCCCCGGTGGCCGTCGTCCGCAACATCCGCGACGACATCGACACGCGCATCACCGAGCTGCTGGCCTCCCTCCCCACTGACCCGACCCGCACCAGCGGTTGAACCACTTCGTGAAGGAAGAACCCATGTCCTCCGCCCCGCTCGCCTCCGTGCTGTTCGTCTGCGTCCACAACGCGGGCCGCTCCCAGATGGCCGCCGGATTCCTCCACCACCTCGCCGGCGACCGCATCGAGGTCCGCTCGGCCGGATCCATCCCCGCCGACCAGGTCAACCCGGCGGCCGTCGAAGCGATGCAGGAGCTCGGCATCGACATCGCCGACCAGAAGCCCAAGGTGCTCACCACCGAGGCCGTCCAGGCATCCGACTACGTCATCACCATGGGCTGCGGCGACGCCTGCCCCGTCTTCCCCGGCAAGAAGTACCTCGACTGGGCCCTCGAAGACCCGGCAGGCAAGGGTGTGGACTCCGTCCGCCCGATCCGCGACGAGATCAAGACCCGCATCGAGGCCCTCATCGCCGAGATCGAAGCGCAGCAGGAGGCATGACCACCGTGACGCACACCGACGGCGTGCGCGACGTCATCGTCATAGGCTCCGGCCCCGCCGGATACACCGCAGCCCTCTACGCCGCCCGCGCCCAGCTCAGGCCGCTGCTGTTCGGCAGCTCCATCTTCGTCGGCGGCTCGCTCACCACCACGACAGAGGTCGAGAACTTCCCCGGCTTCCCCACGGGCATCGACGGCCCCGACCTCATGGACAACATGCGGGCCCAGGCGGAGAAGTTCGGCGCCGAAATGATCGACGACGACATCACCGCCGTCGACCTCACCGGGCCCGTCAAGCTGCTGACCGACTCGGCCGGCACCGTGCACCGCGCCAGGACGGTGATCGTCGCAACCGGCTCCGGCTACCGCAAGCTCGGCCTGCCCCGCGAGGAAGAACTGTCCGGCCGCGGTGTCTCCTGGTGCGCGACGTGCGACGGCTTCTTCTTCCGTGACCGCGACATCGTCGTGGTCGGCGGCGGCGACACCGCCATGGAAGAAGCCACCTTCCTCACCCGCTTCGCCCGCTCGGTCACCGTCGTCCACCGCCGCTCCACCCTGCGGGCCTCCAAGGTCATGCAGAACAGGGCCTTCGCCGACGACAAGATCTCCTTCGCCTTCGACAGCGAGATCGCCGAGATCAAGGAATCCAACGGGATGCTCTCCGGCGTCGTCGTGCGCGACGTCCTGACCGGCGCCACCCGCGACCTCGACGTCACCGGACTGTTCATCGCCATCGGCCACGACCCGCGCACCGAGCTGTTCACCGGACAACTCGACCTGGACGACGAGGGCTACATCCAAGTCACCTCGCCCTCCACCCGGACGAACATCCCCGGCGTCTTCGCCGCCGGCGACGTCGTCGACCACACCTACCGCCAGGCCATCACCGCAGCCGGTACCGGCGCCGCAGCAGCCCTCGACGCCGAGCGCTACCTCGCCGCCCTCGCCGACACCACTCCCGAGCCCCGGACAGCAGCACTCCTGGCCTGACGAATCCACCGACAGGCGGGCCCGGCACCTTGTGCCGGGCCCGCCCTCGGTCCGTACGGCGACGACACGGCTGTCAGCCGGCGGGCGTGACGACCACGATCGCTTCCTCGCCGGGGCCGTCGGCGAACGTCTCGAGCGCATCGAGCTCGCCCTTGTCGACGGCCAGACCCCCAGTGGAGCTTGGTGCCGATCCACTCGCCGATGTAGCGGCAGTACTGGTCGGTGGCCGGCGGGAGCCACTCGGCCGGGTCCTGGTCCGCCTTGGACCGGTCGGTGCGGGCCGGGACCGCGAACAACAAGGTTGCGGCGCCCTGGTCGTTGGCATACGCGTCGCGCTTGGCCGCGGTCCTGGCGGAGGCCCCGGACTGGCGGGGAGCGTCATTCCAACCGTGCTGTATTCGAAACGGCCAGTGGTACCGGCGCTCAGGGGTCGGCGCTATGGTGCGTGGCCGTGGACCCTGCTGATCTTGACCATCGGGCCCGGACGCGGTCCGGCTGCATCCCGCCGGAACTGGTCTCCCGGCTGCTCCACCAGGGCCATGCAACCGTGGTGGAGGAGTGGGCCGGACGTGGGGAGTGGTTCTGCGCGCTTGTGTGGGCGCGGCTGCTGGGCGAGCGGGGCCGACAGGCCGACGCACTGGAGGTGCTCGCCCCATACACCGCTACGGGCTGGTGGACGGCCGTCGTAGCGACCGCCGAGCTGCTGGAGGGCTGGGGCCGGACCGAGCAAGCGATCGAGACCGTCCGGGCCCGGATGGCCGTCGGGCACCCGATGGCGTTGGAGGCCTACACGCGGCTGCTTGCCCGGCACGGCCGCGCCGAGGAGGCGTTCACCATGCTGCTGCCGCACGCCGACGACTGGGCACTCGCCACCGCCCTGGTCGACGTGGCCGCCGTCGCCGGCCGTGACGAGGAGGCCGCCGCGCTGCTCGCCGCGCGGATCCGGGCCGACCACCGCTGCGACGGCCCGTGGTGCTGCCGCGGCCTCGACCCCGACACGGCGATCGGCCTACTCGCGACGATCCGCGAGCGCCAGGGCCACATCGACGAGGCCATTGCCCTGCTCAGGCACCGGCAGATCACCTCGGTCAACAGCCGCGACCAGCTCGCCGACCTGTTGGCCCGGCACGGCCGGATCGAGGAATTGCGTGCCTACGCGGCGACCGAAGGACATGGGGAGGCCGTACAGCGGCTGGCGGAGCTGCTGGAGGAGTGTGGCGACGTTGAAGGCGCGATCGCTGCATACGGGCAGACCGACGGACCCGCCGCCTGGAACCCGAAGTCGGCTTACGAGCTCGCGCAGCTCCTGGCCCGGCATGGCCGGGGCGACGAGGCGATCGCCGTGATGCGCGCCCAGGCCGACGCCCACCACGGCGACGACTGGATTCTCCACACCCTGTCCGAGTTGTGTCTCGACCAGGGCCGACCCTCCGACGGCCTGGCCCACCTCGACGCCCTCGCCGCCCAGTTCGGGGGCGAGGATGAGTGGGAGCTGTTCTGGATGCGGCTGCCGCTGATCGCGGCCTGCAGCGGGGTCGACGAGGCGGTTGAACTGGCCCGAGCCCACCCCGAGGGCACCACTTGGTACGCGGCGGAACACATCGCTCGGCTTCTCGCCGACGCCGGGCGCACCGATGAAGCCGTCACCGTCCTTCAGCAACATGACCGCAGGAACAGCCACGACCTGGCCGGCTACCTCATCGACCTCGGCCGTATCGACGAAGCCTTGGCCGTCCTTCAGCAGCCCCGCCCCCAGACGCCCGCTATGCCGACGACACCTCCATGGTCGGAAGATGCCCCCTTCTGAAGCCCTGCCCGGTCCGGGCCTGTTGGGATGGCGGCCGAGCACGGGGGCGAGGACTGCGGGCGGATGGTCCTGGGCCCAACCGATGGCTTTTCCGTGGCATCGGGATCACCACCTCAGTCGGACCCTGCGCGTCACGTCTGATTTTCGAAGTGCTCCATAAGCTTCTGCTGGAGCGCCTGAAGTATAGGACTGTCCTGTTTGAGCATCGACAGGCGGTTCTCCGCAGTGGCGGCGTAGGCAGCGTCTGCCCTCACATTGGTCGTTGCCGCGGTGAGGAGGTAGCCGTTGAGGGCATCCATGGCCGATGCCTCGTCGACAGCCTGCCCCCTTCGCATCAGACAGCGGTCCAGGGCCGCTTCGTCGCTGGCGATCACGTTCGCGACGACGGACGGCTGCCAGTCATTCGCGTTGGTCAGCGAGGAATGCGTGTCGAAACCCACGGTGACCGTTTCACCTTCGGGAATCTCCACCTCGTATCGGCCTTCCTCGTCGGTATAGGCGCGGTCGATCAGAGACAGATCACCGCGATAGACGCTGACCTTGATCATGAATATCGGCTTCTTGTCGTCAATCGCTCTTACATGCCCGAACATGAGGGTCTCCTCTCGGCCAGAACCTCGGGGTTGGTCGGGTCCTCGGAGCGTGCGAAAGCATCATGTACCCACCCCCTCCCTCCAGTCTGTCCGCGGCCAACCTCCACCGCCACTTGGCATTTCAACAGATGACCTTCGCAGTTCTACGGGGACGTCCGGACTCGGTGGCACCGGGTTCAAGGCTGAGAGACCATGGTTTTGGGGCTCAGAGCACTCGATGGCGAGCGTCATTGACGGGTGTCTCTCCTTCAGTGTCACGCGACATGACCAGGAGGCGGATAATGCCCAATCCACTGCTCAGAAAAGGCGACAGCGGCCCCTTCGTTCATTCGCTTGCAAGAGGACCTCGCCACCCACGGATACGCCACGCCGGGCATCGCCCTTCCTTCACGTACCGCAGGCTGATGTCGCTGAACTAGGACACCCGCAGAACTCCGACCCCGTGGACCATCAGCAGCCCATTCTGCACCGTATGCCTCACAGCAAACACCACCCGACGAAAGCGCTGCACGCGATGGCGACGACAGCCGTGGCCGCGGAGAACCGCAGGGCGAAACCACGGCCGAACGTACCCGCCTGCAGAGCGATCAGCTTCATGTCCGCCATCAGCCCCACCACCATGAACGCCAGCCGAGCAGTGGGCGAGAAGCCCGTGAGGGAGGCGGCGACGAAGGCGTCCGCTTCGGAGCAGACAGCCAGTACCACCGCCAGCGCGGCAAGGAAGAGGACGGACAACCCCGGTGAGTCGGAGAACGTCTCGAGTACCGAGCGCGGCACGGCGACTTTGAAGGTGGCCGCCGTCATCGCCCCGACGACAAGAAACCCTCCCGCGTGCAGGAAGTCGCGCCGGAACCCGAGCCGGAGCTCCTCCCAGCGGCTGTGCCTCTGCCGATGGCCAGTGTGCCGAACCGGCATTTGCAGCCACCGTGAACGGCCGAACCGCAGTCAGATCCACCCCATCGCCATGGAGACGGCGAGCGAGTCGAGGAGCCGCGCGGCCGGCGGTGCGCTTGGCGTCTTCTGTCATGCCGCCAGTGATCCAGTCCGGGACGTTGATGAGCAGTCTCCAGCGCCAGTTGTCCCTGACCTGGCCCGAAAGTCGCCCATGCCGTCCGCGCACCACGGCCCCTCGAATGGGCCCACGACGAAGTCCTTGCCGAGGTCGCATCTGCAAGCGAACTTGGCGGTATAGGCGACCGCATTGGGCGCCTCGACCGCGTGGCGGTGCGCGGCGGTGGTGTTCGGGTCACCGTGCCCGTCGATGGCGAGGAAGTGGAGCTCGGCAATGTCGCAGCTCCCACTCAGTGTTCCTGGGCGAGTAGCACTTCTTGAGCTCCCGCTTGATGCCGTACCAGTCATGCCGAGGAACCTTCCTGTGAGCGACGTCCGGAGCATTGCTCGGGGGCGCCGGGGGCGCGGCACTCAACGGCCGAAGCCCCGGCCGCCGCGGATGCGGATGCCGGGGCGGCCGGTGCTGTGCCGGGCCGGGCCGGGCGGTGCCGTGGCTGCGACCACCGCTCGGCCCGGAGTTTCAGGTGCGCGCGACCCCCACGGACACCGGTCCGGGTTGTTCGTGCTCACACGCGTCGTCGATGCCGTATGTCTCCCAGGCCGGGAAGGCGTCGTCGTCGGGTACCGGTTCGCCGTCGGCCAGCAGGCAGTCGACCAGGGCAGCTTGCAGCTCTTGGACCCGCAGCCCGGTGCCGATGAAGACCAGCTCCTGCCCTTGCGGGGTGTCGGCATCGCGAGCCCCCGAAGGCTCGAAGCGCGCCACAGCACCTGCCTGCGACCACAGCCCCGTCACCCGCGGCCGGCTGGCCAGCCAGAAGAACCCCTTGGAACGGAGAACCTGACCGAAGCGACCGCTGTCGAGTCGCTCGGTGACCAGGTTCCACAACCGGCCCGGGTGAAAGGGCCTTTCGGCGCGGAACACGGTGGAGGAGATGCCGTACTCCTCGGTCTCCGGGACGTGGTCACCGTTGAGTTCCGTGACCCAGCCCGGCGCTTGCTGAGCGCGTTCGACATCGAAGAGTCCGGTACCGAGCACGTCACGCGGCTCCACAGCGCCATGGGTCGCGAGGATGATGCGAGCGACGGGGTTGAGCCGAGCGAGTG
The DNA here is from genome assembly GCF_052068155.1 of Streptomyces sp. OZ13. NCBI lineage: Bacteria > Bacillati > Actinomycetota > Actinomycetes > Kitasatosporales > Streptomycetaceae > Streptomyces > Streptomyces sp. OZ13. The sequence goes on from NZ_JBQHCZ010000028.1 coordinate 11,910, forward strand.
CGGCCTTGAGCCGGTCCGCGTCCTCCGCGGGGACGAGGTCGAGCTTGTTGAGCACGATGACGTCGGCGAACTCGATCTGGTCCATCAGCAGATCGCTGACCGTCCGCTCGTCGTCCTCGTACTGGTCCAGCCCGCGCTCGGCCAGTCCGTCCCCGCCGGTCAGCTCCGGCAGGAAGTTGGCCGCGTCGACGACGGTGACCATGGTGTCGAGCCGGGCGAGTTCGCCGAGGGTGACGCCATCGTCTCGCGGGAAGGAGAAGGTGGCTGCCACCGGCATCGGTTCTGAGATGCCGCTTGACTCGATGAGCAGGTAGTCGAAGCGGCCCTCGCGCGCCAGGCGGTCGACCTCTTCCAGCAGATCGTCGCGCAGAGTGCAGCAGATGCAGCCGTTGGTCATCTCGACGAGTCGTTCCTCGGTGCGCGAGAGTGCCGCCTCGCCGCCGCGGACGAGGGCCGCGTCGATATTGATCTCGCTCATGTCGTTGACGATCACGGCGACACGAAGCCCGTCGCGGTTGCCCAGGACATGGTTCAGCACGGTCGTCTTGCCCGCGCCGAGGAACCCGGACAGCACAGTGACGGGCAGGGGGTGGTGACTCACGTGCGCTCAGCCTTCGGGGTGCAGCAGGCCGCGCTCGTATGCCTTGACCAGCCGCTGAGGCACCAGATAGCTGGAGCCGTCCACCGTGATCGGCACGAGCTGAGTCGTGCTCGCCTTCCACTGGGCGCGGCGGTGACGAGTGTTACTGCGGGACATCTTCCGCTTGGGAACAGCCATGGGAGTCTCCTCGGTTCTTGACACCCTTACGCTATATGAAAATGGGTTCCATTTCCAACGCGCCCAACGATCCGCGAGCCGGGCGGGTCCGGCGTGGAGCCGCGTTGCTGCCCGGACCGGGGGTCCGGAGGCTCATGTCCCGAGCTGGATATTCGTGTGCGAGCATGACGATGGCTTGTCAACTTCCCTTCAACGGGGGTCCTTTGAGCCAGATCACGGGTGTCAGGGGTGCGGTCCGACAGCGGTGAGCCAGAGGGGGGCACGGCGATAAACGAGCCACAAAGGCGCGTACGGTTACGCCTCGCACGGCAGCGAGCGGCTCCACGCCGCGTTCGAGCGCGCATACGTGAGGACGTTCCCGAACCCGCTTCCTCCCAGCAGCCAGGCCCGTCGGTCGGATTGCGACGTGTTGTGAGGCGCGCACGGGCAGCCAACTGGGCCCACATCATCACCGTCACCGGAACGGCTCTCGCTGCCATCGCAGCGATCGGAGGATTATGGGCCCAAGCGGTCACCTCGTACTGGAGCCAGCAGACGGCAAGAGACCAACTCCTGCAGTCCCGGAAAGACGCAGAGCGAGAGTCCCGAAGCCAGGCCGCGCGGGTGTCGTACTGGCAAGACAAGACAACGGACGGCATGACGCGTCTGCACGTGATGAACAGGTCACCCGACCCGCTGACCTGCACACATGTGGCTTTCCGCGCAGTCAACCTCGCACCGGACGGACACCAGGTCACCGATGCAGCGGAGTTCGACGCCGAGATGCTGAGCATTGCTCCGTGCACGGAGGTCATATACAGCACGGACAGGATGAGAATCTCAGGAGAACGTTCAGACGATCGCGATGAACGGTTCGATTTCCGGCGCATGGAGATCAGCAACATCGCCATCGTCTTCGTCGATCGTGACGGTGTCCGCTGGATGCGCAACGTGGGAGGGCTGAAGCCGATCGGCTGGAAGACAAGGCCGGCTATTCCTCGGTTGAGCGGGACCCCGACCATCCACTTGACCGACGGCCTGCCCTCCGTGAAGCGAATAGCGGAGTGCGGCAGCACCTATTGATAATGGGCCTGGACTGACTTTCAAATGGCCACGGCCCGCTGCCGTTCACCCTCGCCATCGCCCCCCTCCCCCGCGCCGCGTTCTTCCATACCACCGGCGATGAGCGCCCGAGTCGGCACCGCTCGTCAGTCGCTGCGGCGAGGTGGTGTATGTCGTCCCATGGGCGTGTCTGCGTCCCGTGAGCACGGGAAGTGAAGACGATCTCATGGCACCCGCAGTACGCGGGACACGCACCCGCACGAATGAAGGAGATCATCATGGCCACCGGTACCGTGAAGTGGTTCAACCCGGAAAAGGGCTTCGGCTTCATCGAGCAGGACGGCGGCGGCCCCGACGTGTTCGTCCACTACTCGGCCATCGCGAGCACCGGATACCGCGAGCTCTCCGAGGGCCAGAAGGTCCAGTTCGACATCACACAAGGCCCCAAGGGACCTCAGGCGGAGAACGTCACACCCGCCTGATTCTCCCTCCCTGTGGCCCGACCGGTCGGGCCACAGGGAGGCGGTGCCCGCAGCGGTTCCGGCAAGACGACGGGTGTCGGTGAGCATCGGTCAGGGGCTTCCTCGGTTGTGCCGTCAGTGCCCTATGAGCTTGTGGAGCACCGGTGCGCTGATGGACGAAGCCGTCAGTCCCGCGAGTGCAGCTCCCGCCACGTTCCGGTGCTGAAGTAGGTGAGGACGCCCGCCACCGCTCCGACGATCGCCGCCGCCAGGAAGATGAGCGCAGCGTGAGCCGTCATGAGAGGTCCAGGGGCGCCGGGCGGGCCCGCCTGGCCCGAGTGGCGCATAAGGCTTGACGCGGTACCTCCGTTCTCGGCTGTGGTCTTTCATCGCTCCATGAAGTCGAGTTCGCCAGTACACGAGACCGTCACGCCGTACCGGAGAGCCTCTCTTCCCCACCCCGCCCGCCCGAACCATCGGTCCAGGAGTGATCTCTCCGTCCGTCGTGACGGAAACCCGCGGAAGCGACGATAGGCAGCACGCGCGGCCAGGCCGGTGAGGAGCCGGCGGCCGTTAGAGTTACCGTCGAAAGGCGGGGGACGGCTGTGGACTTCGGGGTATTGGGCCCGCTGACGGTGTGGCGGGACGGCGTACCGCTGGGACTGGGCACACCGAAAGGGCGGGTGCTCCTGGCGGTCCTGCTGTGCCGGGTCGGCCGACCGGTCGCCGATGACGCGCTGGCGGACGCCATCTGGGGCGAGGCGCAGCCGAAGAGTGCCGCCAAGAACGTCCAGACCTACGTCCACCGGCTCCGGCAGCACCTGGGGGATGTGGGACGCATCGCCAGGCAGGGCCAGGGCTACGTGCTGCGTGCCGACCGCGACGAGCTGGACGCCGCGCGTTTCGAAGATCTGGCGGGCCTGGCCCGAGCGGCGCTTGCGGCCGGTGATCCGGATCAGTCGCGTCGGCACTTCGACGAGGCCCTGGGCCTCTGGCGGGGGCCCGCGTTCGCCGGCATCGCCGATGTCCCGGCTCTGACCTCGGAGGCCGCTCGCCTCGACGAACTGCGGCTCGGTGTACTCGAAGAGCGGATCGACGTCGACCTGCGGCTCGGTCGGCACAGCGAGCTTCTCGGCGAGCTGACCGCGCTGACGATGGAACACCCGTTCCGCGAGCGGATGTGGGCCCAGCTCATGCTCGCGCTGTATCGCTGTGGCCGGCGGGCGGACGCGCTGCTGGCCTATGCCCAGGTCCGTGACGTCCTGGCCGAGGAGACCGGTCTGGAGCCCGGGCGGAAGCTGCGGGACCTGCACCGGACCATCCTCGGCGGGGACCCCGCGCTGGATCCGGTGATCGCGACAGAGGGGCCGGAACACCGGACCGCCGGCACCGCCCGGATGCTGCCTCCGAGACTCGGCGACTTCAGCGGCCAGCGGGTGGAGCTCGCGGAGATCGAGGCAGTGCTCCGCAAGGACCGGGCAGCCGACGAGCCGGCCGCGGTGGTGACCATCTCGGGCCCTGGCGGGATCGGCAAGACCGCGCTCGCGGTGCAGGCCGCGCATCGTCTCAGGTCCGCCTACCCCGATGGGCAGTTGTTCGCGGCACTGGCCGGTGCACGCACCCAGCCGGTCGACCCGGTCACTGTGCTCGGTCGGTTCCTGCGTGCGCTCGGAGTACCCGCCACCGCCGTGCCGGACGATCCGGAGGAGCGCACGGATCTCTACCGGGGCATGCTCGCGGAACGCCGGATCCTGGTGGTGCTCGACGACGCGTACGACGAGGAGCAGTTGGCTCCCCTGATGCCGGCCAGCGGTACGTGTGGGGTGATCGCCACCGGCCGTGTGCGGCTCGGTGGTCTTGGCGGCGCACACCGGACAGAGCTCCGCGCGATGTCCGAGGCCGACAGTCTGGCCATGCTGCGCAACAGCACGGACGACCGGTTGGCCTCGGCCCCTCCCGCAGCGCTGTCCGACCTGGTCCGGCTCTGTGCACGGCTGCCGCTCGCGCTGCGGATCGTCGGGTCGCTCCTGGTGTCACGACCGCATTGGCGCCTGGCGGATCTCGTGGCGCGGTTGGCGGACGAACAGCATCGGCTGGACGCGCTCCGCTATCGCGATCTCGAGGTACGGGCCAGTTTCGGGCTGAGCTACGAAGGGCTCCGACCCGAGGCACGGCGGCTGTTCCGGCTCCTCGGGCTCCTGGAAGCCCCCGACTTCCCGCTCTGGGCGGCGGCCGCCGCGGTCGACACCGAACTGCGCGCGGCCCAGGAACTCCTCGACGAGCTGGTCGACGTCCACCTGCTCGATGTCACCGGAACGCCGAACGGTCAGGCGCGTTACGGATTCCACGACCTGATTCGTGCCTACGCAAGAGAACGCGCGGATGTGGAGGAGTCGGTGGAGACCCGGGACGATGCCGTCTGCCGCGTCCTCAGCGCCCTCCTGGCCCTGACGGACATCGCCGACCGTGACCACATGGGCCAGAACATGTTCCAGCAGGACGCCTCCCGGTGGCGGCCGGATCGCGTCGAGGCAAGCCTGCCGCCTTCCGTACCGCCGATGGCGCTGCTGGATTCGGAGCGTATCCCGTTGGTGACAGGTGTGCGGCAAGCCGCAGAGCTGGGCAAGGACGAGCTCTGCTGGGAGCTGGCCGTGGGCGGACACGCGCTGTTCGAGACGGAGCGGTACTTCGACGACTGGCAGGAGTGTTACGACACGGCGATGGGCCTGGCCAAGGCCGCGGGCAACGTGCGGGGCCGGGCCAGATTGCTCATCTCGATGGCCGGACTGCGCTACACCCGGCGTCGGTACGGTCCGGCCGAAGAGTCGAACACCGAGGCCATGGTCCTGTTCGAGCAGATCGGGGACCGGCGGGGCTACCTGGAGGCGCTGAGTAACGCGCCGTTCTTCCTCGTGCCCAACGGACGTTTGACCGAGGCGATCAGGGCGGGCAGCGAGGCCTACGAACGGCTCGACGCCGGCGGCCAGGCTGCGGCCGCACTCCACGCGTACTCACAGGTCGGCCTCGCTCACCTACAGGCGGGGAGGCCAGGGACAGCGGTAGAGGTCTTCACGGAGATCCTCGCCGGGGCACGGGAGCAGGGGATCCGGACCCTGATCGCGCGGGACACCTACTGGCTCGGCCAGGCGCAGCTCGCACTTGGCCATCACGCGGAGGCGGAGGAGTCGTTCGCGGAGCTGACCGCGTACGCCTCGGACGTCGGGCCCTCGGGCGCGTTCTACCTGTCCCATGCCTGGGGCTGTCTCCACCTTGCCAGAGGTGAGTACGCCGATGCGCGCCGCCGTCTCCTCGAAGGCGTCGAGGTCGCGCGTGCCCTCCATGACCCCATGTTCGAAACCCGTGTTCTCATCGACCTGCTCGATCTCCGCCTGTACGACCGCCATGATCTGCGAGCCGCGATCGGCCAGGGGGAACGCGCGGTCGAGGTGGCCCGCCGTATCGACTACCCGTACCTGCTTGCGGGTCTGTTGGACAGGCTCGCCCGGTTGCGTGCTGCGGCGGGAGACGAAGCCGCCGCGAGAAACCTGGCCGACGAGGCGGCTGCCGTGGGATCCAAGATCCGCTGAGCCCTCCGCACACCACGTATTCCCGGCGTGTGCCCGCCGTATTCCGGGATGTGTCACGGTGCGCCTCGGCAACGAAAAGCCGTCGGCGAGCCGATCCGGCATGTCCGGCTGTGTCGCCTGTCATTTCTGAAGCAATTGAACGTTCGAGCTGCCGTATCGGACAGCTCTCGTTACCAGCGAGGTAATTGTGCAAAAGGGACGCTTCGTGTTCGCGGCCGCTGTGGTCACCATGGGTCTCGGCCTCTCGGCCTGCAACAGCGACGAGGAGGGGTCGGCGGCGCAGGACTCACCGGCGGCGTCGACCCCCGCCCCGGCATCGGCCGAGCCGAGCAGCGAGAGCACGGCTGCGGGCAGCGGCGACGACAGTGCCGCTCCCGCCGAGGGGGACGTCACCGCGCCGGGCACGAAACTCAAGGTCGGTGACAGGGCTGTCCTGCCGTTCGAGTACACGAGCGAGAAGAAGGGCACCATCGCCGTGACTGTCACGGCGATCGAGAAGGGCACCGAGTCCGACATGGCCGCCTTCGGCGCCAAGGCAAAGGGAATGACGCCCTACTTCATCAAAATGAAGGTGGAGAACGTCGGCGGCACCGACCTGGCGTACGCGTCGCTGAAGCTGGACGGTGTGCTGGAAGGCGGCAGCGGCACGGGCGTCGTACTGATCGGCGACCTCCCGGGCAAGTGCGACAGCGAGAGCGCGCCCGCCGAGTTCAATACCAAGGGTGCGTCGTACGAGACTTGCGCGCTCAGCGCCACGAAGGGCTCGCCCGTCACCGCCGCCTCGTTCGACGAGGGAGACGCGTACCGCGACAGCCCGGTCGTCTGGGCCAACTGAGGTCCGTGCCTGTTCGCACCTCGCCGACCGCTGCAGCCGTTCCAGGCCGTCCTCGTCCGGCTGACCGGGTGGCCGTAAATCGACTCCCGCAGCGGCTGTACGGGAACGGGGCGTGGCTGCCGCCCACTTGGAGGAACAGGCCGAGGCCGTCGCCACCCGCCGGGCTCCACCGGCCGGTCCCGGAGGACCGCACCGCACAACGGCCCGGCCGGCGTGGGAGCCTGGTCAGCGGACGACGTCGAAGACGTTCTTCTGCAGGCCGTTGGCGTACGCCTCGTGCTCGACGAGCTTCAGTTGCTGGGTGTCCTTGTCCGTGGCACTGAACAGGCGCTTGCCCGCGCCGAGCAGCAGCGGGAAGACGAGCAGGTGGTAGCGATCGATCAGGCCGGCGTCGGAGAGGCTCCGGTTCAGGCTTGCGCTGCCGTGCATGATGATCGGACCGCCCTCAGTCTCCTTCAGTGCGGCGACCTCGTCGAGCGATCGCAGGATCGTGGTCTCGCCCCAGTTCGGGACCAGGTCGTCCTTGGCGAGGGTGGTGGAGACGACGTACTTCGGCATCGGCTTGTAGTCGGCGAACTCCTCCATGTCCGGCCAGACCGGGCTGAACGCCTCGTAGCTGGTCCGGCCGAACAGCATCGCGGTGGCTTCCTGCTGCTCGCGGCCCTTGATGTCGAACGCCTCGGGGAGGAACTCGATGTCCTTGAAGGTCCACCCGGAGTTGCGGTAACCGGGCTCGCCGCCAGGGGCCTCCACGACGCCGTCGAGGGACATGAACGCGGTGCTGATCAGGGTACGCATCTAAGGTTCCTCTGCATCTCGTATCTGGTTCTCAGCAGGTCCGGTCGGTGCGCTTCGACCACATGCGCGGCAGCGGCGCACCCACCGTGATCTCTGACCGCGGATCACGAAGAAACTCATCGCCATCCGGCAGCCTCGGCCATCCGGATCGTCCGTGAGGGTCGAGCCACTGCCCGCCGGCCAGGTGGTCCAGGAACTCCGGATCCCAACAGTCGGCGGTGGCGCGGACACGGTTCAGCAGGACCAGCGGGATGTCGCCCGGCGGGCCGTGCGCCGGTAGGCGAACGTCACGGAGGGACCTTCCACGGACAGGTCCTTGCACGCGTCCGCCGGAGGGGAGCTCATGACGACCTTCGCTCTCTTGCCGCTGGGCCTTGGTGGGCGGAGGCGGGGCGTCAGGCGGGCAGCTTGTTGAGCTTTCGCAGCTGCTGGTCGAACATCCGGGCGGGGACGAGGCGGCGCATGCGGACGCGTCCGGTCAGCGCGCCGGCGGCGTAGCGCAGCTTCGGCTTGGAGTCGGTCGCCGCGGCGATGATCGCCTTGGCGACGATGGTGGGATCGTCGCCGTCCTTGACCGTCTGGGCCATGTACTCCTCGAAGACCTGCCGCTGCCCGGCGTAGAGCTTGAATTGCGCGTTGATTGTTCACGCCGCGAACTGGCGGTACAGCGCGGCCACGTCGCCGGCCAGCGCGGCCTTGACCTGCCGTGTGATGTCGTCGGCGAGGACTTCGTAGGCGTCCTGCTCCACGCCGTCGAGCGCCTGCGCGGCGACGTCGCGGGGGCTGGACTTGGGGGCTTCCACGTCGGCCGTCAAGTCCGTGTCGACGTAGGCGACGTGCAGGCCCGTGACCGTGATGCCAAGCGGGGCCAGTTCCAGCCGCAGGGCGTTGCTCTGCTGCCACAGGGCGGCCTTGGAGGCGCTGTAGGAGCCTGCGACGCCCAGCCACGAGAGCACGGAGTGGACGTTGAGGACGTGCCCCCCGCCGTTGCGTTCGATGGCCGGGGCCAGGGCCCTGGTGACGAGCAGCGGACCGTAGAAGTTGATCTCGAAGTCCTGGCGTATGCCTTCGACGGGGGCGTGAAGGAGGGAGCCGCCGACGGAGGCGCCGGCGTTGTTGATCAGGAGCGTTATGTCCTGTGCCCGCTCGGCCATGGCCGCTACGGACGCCGGATCCGTGACCTCCAGGGCCAGCGGCACGGCGTCGGGGTGGGTCACGGTGCGCGGGTCGCGGGCCGTTGCGTAGACCTTGCTCGCACCGCGCTCGAACAGCTGCTCCACCAGCTCCTTGCCGATACCGCGGCTGCCGCCGGTGACGAGCGCGACGGAGTTCTTGATGTGAGTCATTGAGAGGCCTTCCAGAAAAGAGCAATGGAAACCGATCGGTTTCCGCAACGGTAAACCGATCGGTTTCCACAAGGCAAGCGGGGACGTAAGCTGGCCGCATGACCGAAGCGACCTCCGCCCCCGTCACAGCTCCCGCAGCGCCCTCGACCCGCGACCGTCTCCTCGACGCCGCGGCGGACCTCTTCTACCGGGAGGGCATGCACATCGGCGTCGAGGCGCTGTGCCGCGCCGCGGGCGTGTCCAAGCGCTCGATGTACCAGCTGTTCGACAGCAAGGACGAAGTGATCGCCGCGAGCCTGGAACGCACGGCGGCCGCCTATCGCACAGCCCTGTTCCCCGCAGCCGACGACAGCCGGCCTCCCCGGGAACGGATCCTCCACGTCTTCCGACGCCTGGAGGAGCTGTCCGCGGACGCCGACTTCCACGGCTGCCCGTTCGTGGCCGCTGCCGTTGAGCTCAAGCACCCCGACCATCCGGGGAGCAGAGCCGCGCGCCGCCACAAGAACGCGCTGGTCGGCTACTTCCGCAACGAGGCCGAGGCCGGCGGGGCGCACGACCCCGCGACACTTGCACAACACCTCACGGTCGTCTTCGACGGGGCCAACTCATGGGGCGTCGTCCAGGGCACCGGTACGGACGGCCTCGCCATCTCGATGGCCACCACGCTCCTCGACACGGCAGGCATGACAGGCACGACAGGGGCAGGGTCCGGCTGACACCGGCCGCCGAGTCCGGGCGGGGCGGGCGGAGTCGCGTACCAGGGCGTCGAAGTCGGCCCCCGACCGGAAGGCCTGGTCGCGAAGCGTCACAGGATGAAAGGGACGCAGCGCTGGACAAGGGCAAGCGGATCACAGGCGAATGAGTCGCTGATCAAGCCCTGTCGCCCGCCCACCGGACACGCGGTCGGCGTCCCAGGTGAGGGCGCCCTCGACACGGCGGGCACAGCAGCGCCACGGGGTTCCCGATCGCGGTCACCAGCTCCCGAGAGGCCACAAGAGTCTCCGCGAGGCAGGCTGGACCCATGCAGTGGCTCTTCCACTCGCCCACTCGGCCAAGGGCGGGCGCCCCTGGCCCGGTCCGGTTCACGCTGGCGCGGTGCGTACCGTTCGCGCTCGGGCTGGCGGTGCTGGTCATCGAGCTCACGCCGGCGCATTTCATCTATACCGGTCCGCTGCTCACTGCGATACCGGCACTGGCAGCGGTGACGGTGGGCCCCAGGGGCACGCTGTCGGCGGCGGCTCTCGCACTGGCGATCAGCACGACCACGGCCACTTATAACCAGGCCTGGGGCACCTTGCAGGTCTATACCAATTTCCTGGCTCTTGCCCTGGTCACCGCGGCCGGTTTCATCCTGAGCAGCGCGGCACAGTCTCGTAAGCAGAGCGAGCTGGACCAGGTTCGCCGCATCGCCGTGGCAGCACAGGACGTCATACTGCGGCCTGTCCCCGCCCGGCTGGGCCCGCTGCGGGCGGCCAGCATGTGCCTCGCGGCCGGTACCGGCGCACAGGTCGGCGGAGACCTCTATGAAGCCGTGCAGACCCCGTACGGCGTCCGGATGATCGTGGGCGACGTCCGCGGCAAGGGACTGAACGCCCTCCGCGCCGTAGCAGTGGCGCTGGGCGCCTTCCGGCAGTTCGCGCACTACGAGGACGACCTGGTGGAGGTCATGGACCTCTGCGCGGCGGCGCTGCGCCGGGAGGCCGCCGTGCCGGGTGCCTACGATGAGGAAGTACGGATGGAGGGATTCACCACTGCGCTGATCGCCCAGGTTTCCGACGAACCCGTGGTGCACCTGGTCAACCGGGGGCATCCGCCTCCGCTGCTGCTGCACCAGGGCAAGGTCCAGGCCCTGATGCCCGCCTCGCCGCTGCCGCCTCTCGGCCTGGAGGACCTCGTCACCGGCCCTCCCGAAAAGCCCGAGACCTATCCGTTCGTACCCGGTGACCGTCTGCTGCTGTACACCGACGGCGTGATCGAAGCCCGCAACCGGGACAACGACTTCTTCCCCCTGGGTGAGGCCATGGAAGCAGCCCACGCCCTCGTCCCACCCGAGTTCATGGAAGAGCTGCACCAACAACTGCTCCGCCACACCGAAGGCCACCTCGCGGACGATGTGGCGATGATCCTCATCGACCGACTCGACGGCGAAACCGGCACGTAGATCCCGGCACGTAGATCAGAGCAGCCGGCCGCCGTGCGGTGCCGAAGAGGACGTTGGTGGACCGTCGTGCGCGGAAGGGTGCGGCAGTGTTTCCGGTGCTCTCGTACCCGACCGCCCTGGCCCGGGGCTTGCGGCGAACCCTTCTTCGTGTTGCACGTACGGGCACGCACCCACCCCAGGCGACGACATCGCCCTGCTCCTCATCTGCCCCCGACCAGCGCCATCGTCGCCGGAGAGTCCAGACGCGTGATGGCCCTTACTCACGAGTCGTGGGAGACACCCGCCGACGGTTGCCTCGGCCCAGTCAGTCGTGGCGAGCGAGCCTGATCGCGGAAACGAGCAGGGCCAGGGCCAGCGCGGGGATGAGCACCAGGTCCGGGAACGCTCCGGAGCGGCCCGCCCAGCAGCGCACCGGCGACGGAACCTGCGGCCAGGCACAGGCTGCCGGCAGGCTGCCGGCCAGCAGGTTGACCGCGACAGGCAGCGCGCGGCCCCCTCGGCCACCGCCGCCAGGCGGGCAGGCTAGAGCGACCAGGCTCATCGCCTTGTTCGAGATGACGGCCGAGAGCGCGGCGAAACCGAAGAGGCTGATCAGCAGCGGCAGGCGGACAGCAGCCGATCACGGTCACACTGACTCGAAGATCCATACCGTTGTGGGGTGCCCCCCACTCGGCCCTCCCGTACGGCTGTTGCGTACCCACACGGCGGACGGTCGCCGCCTGCCTGAGCTCTCGCCCGTGATCTCGGTCAAGCGTGCGGGACGTTCGGGGCGCGTCGTTGGGCCTTGAAGTGAGTGGGGGGTGGGGAAGAAGAGCAGCGTTTTTATCCCCTGCGGGTAGGTTCTGGCCATGACCGGTGACTGGCGGACGGATCGGATCGGGGCTTCTCTGCGGGGGCAGAACCCGACCGTGCTGCGGCGGCTTGAGGCTGGCTTCGCGGTGATCGGCGACGTTCAATTCCTGCCGGGCTACTCGGTCCTCCTCGTGGACGAGCCGGGTGTGCAACGGCTGTCTGACCTGCCGAGGGCCAAGCGGCTGTCGTTTCTGTCCGACATGGAACGACTCGGAGAAGCGGTCGAGCGGGCCTGCCGACAGCTGGACCCTGATTTCCGCCGGGTCAACCTGGAGATCCTGGGGAACACTGATCCGTTCTTACATGCCCATGTCTGGCCGCGCTTCGAATGGGAGCCGACCGAGCTGGTGGGCAAGCCGGTGTGGCTGTATCCACGTGAGCGGTGGAGTGACGAGCGGTTCAGGCTCGGTCCGCAGCATGACGTGCTGCGGAATGCGATCGGCAGCGAAGTGGACCGGTTGCGTTCGATGGACTGACGGCCCGGCCCGGCCCGGAGATCATTGAGCCCCTCCCGGCGTGGCCGGCCGGCTGTGGCACGACGCGATCGTTCAGTCCGGCATGCAGGAACATCTGGGGGCGCTGAAGAAGCTGGCAGCCTCGCGGCCGGCGTGCTTCCTCCTCCCAAGTGGCAATCTTCGCCTCGGAGAACGGCTACTCCGCCCGGCGGCCTTCGCGCAGGACGACTTCGGCGAGGGCGCCACGGCCGTCACTCTTCGGCAGACGGCAGGCGTGGCACTGGACGCCGGAGCAACTCCCCCGTGAGGCGCTGCACCAGACCGGGCTCCATCTGGCCGGCTCCGGCTTCCTCTGCGCTTCGCCGAGCAGTTCATCGAACGGTCAGCGCAAGCCAGGCAGGAGTGGGCGTGACAGGGCCGTCTTCCGGCCGTTGAGCCGGATCGTGCGAGGTCCCACGACCGTGCCTCGGGACCTCCTGTTCCTCTTCCGCAGTGTCTACCGGCTCGGTCTCTTCAACTTCTCCCTGTGCGGCTGTGTCAAGGCGTCAGGCCGGCTTCCAGGGCACGAGACGGTGATCGTAGGCCATCGCCAGACGGCTGTTGCCGGGACTGAAGGCGATCCTGGTGCGGGTGCGGACGCCCCACGGGGCGATGGGTCCGGTTCGAGGCCAGGGCGAGGGTCCCTCCGTCCCCGACCCTCAAATCGCTGCGCCAGTCTTCGGCGGTTGCCGGCAGGACCGGCGGGTCGGGCCGATGAGTTTGCCGGTTGCCTGAAGTCTTCTTTATGACGTTCCCGCCCCCGGCGGCAGATCACGAAACGCCGGATCCCGGTGTCATGGAGGAGAGATGGAGGCCAGGATGAACAATCCGATTCGGCTGTACATGTCGATGTCGCTCGACGGCTATATCGCCGGCCCGGACGATCGGCCAGGGCAGGAGCTCGGACGTGCCGGTGGACGGCTCTTCAACTGGCTCGACGACCGGAAGTCCGACGGTCCGAGCGGCCAGGTCTTCCGCGAGGCCTTGGCGACCGGCGCGGTAATCTCCGGCCGTCGGACTTTCGAACTCGCCGGGCGCTGGCAGGGCGACCACCACGACGGCGTGCCGATCTTCGTCCTCACGCACCAGGTGGATGACGGGGACGTGCCACCCGGCCACGCGCGTTTCGTCACGGATGTCGAGGAATGCGCCCGTCAGGCTCGTGCGGCCGCCGGGGACCGGCCTGTCATGGTCCATGGGGCGGGCGCGGCCCAAGCGCTCCTCCGAGCCGGGCAGATGGACGAGATGGAGATCCACCTGGTTCAGGTCCTCCTCGGGGACGGCAGACGGCTGTTCGACCACCTCGGTGGTGATCACATCGAACTCGACCTCGTCCGCCGGCTCGAGGACCGAGACGTCACGCACCTCCGCTACCGGGTACGTCGACCCGAGGAGACCGTATGAAGACACTCTTCGTCGCCTACCGCGTCACCGACCTGGACCGCTCGCTCAGTTTCTACACCGCCTTGGGCTACGCCGAACTGGGCAGGGTCGACGGCGGCGACGGAAGTCACCTCGTGATCCTCAAGTTCCCCGGCGAACCGGCGGCCTCGCTCGAGCTGGTCCACCGTCCCGGCGACGGACCGATCGACGTGGGCAGCGGTTTCGACCACCTTGCGATCCAGACGGACACACTGGCCGCCACCCTGGAGCGACTGACCGACGCCGGCCTGGAGCCGGGACCTGTCCAGTACCCCGGCGGCCCTCGCGGACCGAAGACCTCGTGGCTCACCCACCCGGATGGCTACCGGATCGAATGGGTGGAGTGGCCGCCCGGACACCCCGACGGCATCACCGCCGCGGACTTCTCCTGAACGCCGCGTGAGCGGAGCGACGACGCTTCGCCTTCTTTTCAGGACCGTGCACTCTCGGCCTCGGCGGCATCGCCCCCACCGACGCCTGGCTGCGCATCGCCGCCCCTCTCGAAGCCCTCATCGGCTTTCGGCCCTCCCCCGCTCCCGGCCGTCGACGCGGGAATCTTCCGGAGCACGCTGTCCTCAATGGAACGTGCGCGTCGCCTCCCACCACAGGACCAAGCACGTAAAAGAGGGCTCCGCCACTCGGCGCCGTCAACGTGACTGAACGCAGGCAATGCCGCCTACCGCAGTCGCCGAGGGAGCTCGCAACAGCGTGAAGAGGCTGCTGCGTCGGTATGCCCAGGATCTCGACGTCCCTCGGGAAGGGGCGAATCGGCACATCGAGGAGCTGCTCCGCGAGTACGAGTGATGTCGAGCGCGCGCCTGGTAGAGGGCAGGAGGATGACAGCCGGGGCTGTGTCAGTAGTACTGGCGCATGATCTCGGTGGCCCAGGCGGGCTGGGTGGTGGTGCCGACGGGGTCGAATTCGACCATGTAGGGCTTGATGTCGAGTACGGGCGTACCGTCGACCGCGTCCAGGCCCTGCACGTGGACGTCGAGTCCATCGACGCGCAACAGGCGACAGCGCGAGACCCCAAGACGGTTGGGGCGGTTCTTGCCCCGCTGGGCGAAGATGCCCACGAGGGGCCAGTCGGTGTTGCCGCGTGGGTGCCGGGCTCCTGTTTCCACTTTCTCCACCGGGACTCGGTCGAAGTGGTAGACGACCTCCACATGGGAGAAGGAGTCCAGGCCGGCGAGTGCGTCAGGTCCGAATCGCTCGTCCAGCCTGATCACCGCGGACACCTCCCCCCATTCGTCGTCGCGGACCTCGGCCCGCCCGCCGACCACCCGGCCGACCGGATTTGAGATCACCTCAACCGGGACGCTGCTCTCTGACATGTGCTGCGCCTTTCACAGGAAGGGAACGATCATGGTCCACCGTACGTGGGCCACGGGAGTGTGTTCTGGCCCAGCAGGCTCTCCACAAGATGCTGCTGTGTGGGCCGGAGATTGGGACCTCCACAAAGCCGGGCGGTAAGGGCGTTGTCGGCATGCCGGTCTACATGTGGACCGAGAAGGGCCCCGAGACGCCGGGGCGACCGCTACGGGCCGGCCGGGACCGCCGCACGCGAAGTTGGTCTTGCCACATGTGCGGAGATAGACGGTGCCCTCCTCGGCGGGGTCATGCCATCCCGGAACTCGTTTCCGGTCGGTGGCTGAGGATCGGCCATCTCGTAATCGCGCGACGCGAGGCTGAGCTTTGAGTGTCCGTATTCGTTTTGCAGGCTCCGTTGGAGCCGTTCCCGCCCTTGCCACCCGCTCGGTGGGCACGACGCGTTCGAACGGGATGAGGCGGATGCGGCGCCAGAAGGCGTGGCCGCCGGTGCCCCGTGGCCCGCTCAACTACTGTTCGCCGACCTTGTGCCCTTGGTACACAGCATCGTGGCCCAGCCGCTCCTGCTGCCGTACACGCCGCTTCATGACGAATGCGGGGATCCCGAGCGCCAGCAGCACGGGGATCGCGGCGGCGATCCCGAACCAGAGGAGGAGCGCGATATAGCCGTAGGCGGCGTTGTCCACGTCCGCGTCCGCCTTCACCAGGAAGACGATGCCGGCCACGAAAGCGACCATCATGAGAACCGCGACGGCGATCGCGAGCCAGAGCAGGACGCCGGCCCAACGCCGGTAGCCGACGCTGACCTCCTGGAATCGCGGCGGCCCGTACCCGCCGGGCGGACCGGGCAAGGGCCTTGGCGCCGGGTGTTGGGCTGGCCACTGATCAGACATGAGGCCCCAGTTCTACGGTGCGCGGCCCCGGAACACCCACTTCCGCCGCCACAGCACGCACCGCACCGCACCGGAGCGTCGTTCCCCGGGGCACTACTTCACCGAATCCCACGCGCCCGCGTTGAAGCTGCGCAGGAGGGCGATCAGCGCGGCCCCGAGCCGCCAGTCCACACCAGGTGCGTGTACGTGGAGTTTGTCGCCCTTGGACCTGAACTCGAGCGGGACCTGCCCGTTCGCGCGCCACCGGATGCGCCTGGGTGCGCGTGCGAAGCCGCCCTCGTTGCCAGGGACGCTGTCGAAGACACTGATCACGAGGACCACCGTCATCAGGGGCAGCAAGAGCCACCACATCCACCACCATACGATCCTCCCCTTGAAGCCCACCGCTTCGGAGCCGCCGGGCTGGTGCACGGTCCAGCGGGTGCGCAGGCCCCTGCCGCGGAGCGCCTTCTCGCGCATGAGCGTGCCGATGACCTCGCCGTGCGCGCCGAGCACCTGAAACCTCGCGACGCCGCCGCCGGCCGAGAGGGTCACCACGGTGGCCACCCGCTCCCGGCGTTGATCGTCGGCCCACAGGGCGAAGGAACGGACGCCGCCGCCCCGGGCCGCCAGGTACGCGGACGTGCCTCCCGGCGGCAGTTCGCGCTCCACGTACACGGCCGACGGCGCCGGCCCGGACCCGTCGGAGAAGCTGACCATGTCCGCCACCTTCGCCTGACCCTGGCCGTCGACTCGTCTCGGCCCGCCGTACATGGTCAGTACGTTGCTGCTCATCCGACGTGCTCCAAGTGGTAGTCGCGTGCCCAGGCCGGCCCAGTCTGTCTCACCCGCCACCCAACTGATAGCCCCGCCCTGCGGGAGGTCAGCTCCCAGTTCGGGTAACAGGTTCAGTCACGCGGCCGCACCCGGAGGCCCTTCGGTGGCCATCCGCAGACCAACTGCTTGTGCCCCGTAGACAGTTCGAGGATTCGGACACGACCGTGAGACAGACCGACTACGACACGGCATGAGACAGCGCATGGTTTCCGCAGGTCACGGTGCCGCCTTAGGAGGGCGGCCCCGGGAGGAACTCCTCGAACGTCGCCATGCCAAGGCAGTACCGAGGACCTGGTCACCGCGAAGCCCGGGGACGCGTCCCGGACAGTGGCGCATAAGTGACTCATGAACAGCGCGGGGATCACCGTTGAGACTTGAAGAGCTTGCAGCCGAGGGGTTAGTCGTCGGCGCCGGCGTCCGGATCGAGGTCAAGACCAGGAAACAGCGCACGTCGCCCTGTACTGGACGGCGACGGTGGTCCTCGCGCGGGGAGTCCAGGTTCGCGGCGTAGAAGTCGAGGTGGTCGAGATCGCGGCGGCGAGGGCCTCGGTGGGTGTCGGGCGGGCAGGATGTCGTCCGTAGTGGTTCGGCGTCATCAGGGTGAGGTCGAATCCATTGCCCGCCAACGTGGCCAACGTGACGCGGTCCGCGCGGGGTCCGGTGCGGCACCCCAGCGGCCTCAGCTGGATCAAGCGAAGGGAACCATGCGCTCGTGCTTCGGCGTGCAGTATGGCAGGCACAACATTGCACGACGCCTTCACATGATCACCGCAGGTGATGTGGGGCGACAGAGGGGGGCGCATGAAGCCGCATGAGGCATTGGCTGGACGATATCGATTGATCAAAGTAATCGGTAGCGGCGGCTTTGGCTCGGTATGGAAAGCGTTTGATGAACGCATGCAGCGCCACGTTGCAATCAAAGTTCTCACGCATTCTGGAGTCGGACTCGACTCAGAAAAGGCTGCAGCCCGCTTCTGGCAGGAGGCCATTACGGCTGGCGGATTGTCCAATGATCACATCGTCACAGTGCACGATTTCGATCGGACGGACCACAATGGCAGCTCCCGGGACTTTTTGGTCATGGAGTTGCTCACCGGGCGGCCGCTGTCACAGATGATCGCCGCCGGACCGCCTCCAGTTCGTCAGGCTCTAGATTGGGCAGGACAAATCTGCGCATCATTGCAGGCCGCGCACGATGCTGGAGTCATCCATCGGGACATCAAGCCGCAGAACATCATCGTTGCCGAAGATGGAAACCGCCTGAAGGTCGTCGACTTCGGCATCGCAAAAAGCGCAGCGCTACCCCTGAATCTGACCGTCACGGGTGAGGTTATCGGCTCGGTTATGTACATGGCTCCCGAGCGAGCTGCCATGCGCGCCGTCGATGCACGCTCGGATCTCTACTCGCTGGGATGCGTACTGTATGAGCTGCTGACCGGACACCCTCCTTTCTACGCTCCCGACTCGCCACCGGTCGCCGTGGTTCACTGCCACATCCATACTCCACCGTCAGCACCCAGTAGCCGGCGCCCAGGATTGCCCGACGGTATCGACCGACTCGTTCTGGATCTCCTCGCGAAGGACCCCGAAGACCGACCGGAGGGCGCAGCCGTCGTGCGGGCCCGAATCGGTGAGCTTATTAGGGAAATCGACCACTCGGAGGACCCCCCTCGCGAGAGGGAAACAACGGCTCAAGAAAGGGACTTGGCCCGCCGCGTAGAGCACGCCGTGGAGATTGGGAATCGAGGGCAGGCGAGTCGCGCCCGAAACCTCCTGCGCGGTGCAGTATCTGACTGCGCCCACGCTCTCGGCGCTGGGTCTCGCAGCACACTCACGGCTCGTCTTCACCTGGCACACTGCACGACAGAAGCTGGATGGCTGTCCCAGGGGCGGGATCTGGCTGACAAGCTCGCGAACGACTGCGACCGCATGCTCGGGGCCGAAGACAGCTTAACGCTGCGCGCACGAAGCCTCCATGGCAGAACAGTCAAGGAATTCGGCAGGCCCGACAAGGCCCGGGCGTTGCTCAGCGCTGTAGTCGATGACTGCGTGCGCCATCTAGGTCCCCAATCGGTCGACACGCTCGAAGCGCGCCTGCATCACGCTGACGCCACGCACAGTTGTGACGATCACGCTGAGGCGCAACGTCTCGCTGCCGAGCTTGCGGGTGACTGCGACCTCGCGCTCGGGGCTCGGCATGTCATTACGCTGCGTGCGCGAATTCTCCACGCCTGGACGTCCAGCGACATGGGAGAAACCGACTCAGCGCGTGACCTTTATGCCGCCGTCCTCTCTGATTGCATTTCCTATCTCGGCCCGGATGCACCCGACACAATCGTCTGCCGTATCGCGCAGGCTGTACATGCGCTGGCAGACAACACCATCAGCTTGGCCTCCAATCGCGATCAACTCGGGTTGCTATTGACGGACTGCCAGCGAGTCTTCGGAATGGACGGCGCTTGGACGTATCCCGTTCGCCTGCTTCTCGCCGCGACAATCCGACACATTGAGGGACCGGACGAGAATTTCGAGCAGCTGAATAGCGTTCTCATAGACGTTGCGAGTACCTTCGGTACCGATTCGCCTGCAGCCCTCGTGGCCCGATATTCCGCTGCAGGGCTCCTTGAAGCAACGGAAAACACCACTCAAGCGCGGGCTTTGCTGCAGCAGGTTTTGCCGGACTGCGTCCGTGTACTGGGGGCTGATGCCCCTATCAGCCTCGACATCCAGGACACCCTGAATAGGCTATCTTGAGGTATCAGTTCCCTTTTAAATCTATGGCCTGAAAAGGCCCGCCTTGACGAGGATTTCTTTCGGTGACGGTCCAGGTTGAGGGTTTCGTGCTCCCGTTCCAATGAGCGCTTCCAGCGTTACCGCTCCATTTGAGGGACGGCTCTCAGGATGGACGTCGTCCGGCTCGGGCTGATGCGTGACCTGCGGAAGATCCTTGGACTTCGCAGCCCGGCCATGCCTCGCTCGACGGGCGCACGGGCCTGGTGCGAGGACACGGTTGACCGTCCCGGGTTAGCCGGCGGGCGGGCGCTTGAGGCCGGTGGCGACCGAGACCAGCGCCTGGCAGGCGCGGTTGGGCGACCTGTCGTGCGCAGATCCGATGATGTGGCTGTAGCGGACGGCAGACAGGTCGTGGGCCCCACCTGTTCCTGCGGGGCAACTGGGGTCTGCACGACGGTCTCGCCACCTCCGCGAAGGAGGTAGCAGACGCTCTGCTCAACGAGGAAGCGGTCACCGTCGTCCACGGCCAGCCGCAGGAACGGGCGGCGAAGCCTGCCGCCCGTAGGACCGGCAGGACGAGAACCGCCGTGCGCAGAAAAGTTGGAAGGAAACGTCGCCGACCCCGACTCCACCGAGCCGGGGCCAGAGCACCATAATCTCGGCAGTCTCCCAGCCGGAACCCGACCACTCGCCGCCGGCCCGGAACCTCGCCGCTGCCCCGGAAAAGGGGAGTCCCCGACGGTCTCGTCCGACCGTCGGGGACTCCTGTACGGCGGCGGCTGCTGCCGCCTCCGGTGTGGCTACCGCGCCGCGTATCCGAAGCGGGCCCCGGCGGCCGGGAGGCCGCCCGTGCCGGGCTGGTACGTGGTCGTGGGCGCGACGGTGCCGCCCGCCGTCACGTTGGACAGCGGCAGCGCGTGGAGGGCGCCGTAGGTGGACGGGCCGTACGCCATGCCGACGTACAGCGCGGTGCCGGTGAAGTGGATGCTCTTGCCCAGGAACTGCTTGGCCGCCGGGGTGCCGGGGATGCCGTCACCGTCGCCGGTCTCGATCCAGCGGTCGTTGTCTCCGGCCGCGCCGAAGAGCGAGAACGTCGAGATCGCGCCCGCCTGGGCGGCGGTGCCGACGGCCTCGCCGGGTGCGCCGACCGCGAGGCGCAGCGTCGCCGTGGAGCCCGTCGCGCGCGGGGCGGTGTTCACGACGGTCACGGCCTCGCCGAAGCGGTCGTCAGCCTCGGAGGTGCCGCTCACGGTGTCATCGGCGGTGCCGGACTTGTACTCGCGGACGTAGGTCCAGGCGCCCGCGGCGTCGATGCGGATGAGGACGACGCGGCCCGAGTTGGCCTTGTTGACCTCGTTCACGCTCACGGCTTCGCCGGGGGAACCGATCGCGAGGAACGATTCGTTGGCACTCGTGGCGCCCGCGGTGCGGAAGGCGACCATGGCCAACGCGGCGCCGAACTCGTCGCCGGCCTCGGCGGCTCCGGAGATGGCGGCGTTGTCCTGGTCGATGCCCGTGATCACGGTGGGCCGGCCCTCGGCGTCCAGCTTGTGGCTGAAGACGGCCAGGTTGCCGGACTTGGCGAGGGAGCCGATGGCTTCGCCGGGGGCGCCGATGGCCACGTAGTTGGCGTCGCCCGTGACGCTGCTGCCGAAGCCGTCGTTCGCCTCCGCGTCGCCCAGGACGTTCGGCTTGTCCTGGTGGAGCGTGGCGCTGGTGTTGCCGTGCACGTAGAAGGCCATGCCCGCCTTGGCGAGGGAGCCGACTGCCTCACCGGGCAGGCCGATCAGGATCCACGGCTTGCCCTGGGCGGTGGTGCCGGCGGCGACGGAGTGGCCCATGCGGTCGCCTGCCTCGGGGGCCGACGCGCCGATGGAACCCGTGCCCTGGCCCTGCTCGAGGTGCGTGTTCTTCGTGGTGCCGGTGCCGAGACCGCCGGCCGCGCCGTAGAACACGTCGACGAAGCCCGCGGCGGTCGCGGAGCCCAGGTCTTCTGCGGGGGTGCCGACGACCAGGTCGGTGTAGCCGTCCTCGTTGTAGTCGACGGTCGCGAGGCTCTCGCCGAACCAGTCGCCCGCCTCGGCGCCGCCGGGTACCCAGTCGAGGTCCTGGTTGATCTCGGCGGTGCCCTTGCCGCCGCCGTACACGACCCGGACCACACCGGCACCGCTGTGAGTGCCCACGGTCGCGCCCGGGTCGGCGACTGCGACGTCCTCGATTCCGTCACCGTTGAAGTCGGTGACGGGGGTGGCGCCGACCTTCGCGCCGACCCAGTCACGCAGGTCGTCGACGCGGACGGTGACACCGGCGGTGCGGGTCTCGGCAGCGTCGGTGCCGAAGCAACCGGCGCCGTAGGACCGGAGGTTGATGGCGGCGAGGGCAGCCGTGGTGCCCGTGCCACGGACCACCGGACCACCGGCGTCACCCGCGCACGCGGCCGTGCCGCCCGTGCCGGTGACAGCGGCCGTGGTGGCGTCCGTGGAGTCCACCGTGTAGGCGCCGGAGTGCAGCTTCATCGGTGCCCACTCGGTCTTGGTGCGCCCGTACCCGGCGAATGTCAGCGCCTCGCCCGCGGCGGGAGCGCCGGTCGCGAGGGCGATCGGGGTGACGCCCGTGACCGGGCGGTTCAGGCGGGCCAGGACCAGATCACGGTCGGCGCGCGGGACCAGCTCCACCACGCGGCGCTCGGCGCCCGTGGTGCCGGTCAGGTCGGCACGGCCGATCACGGCGGTGGTCTTCAGTTTCGGCGCACCGGCCGGCACGGCGGTGCCCGCCGCCGGGTCGTCGGCGAAGCAACTGGCGGCAGTGAGCAGCCACTCGGCGTCGACGAGCGTGCCTGCGCAGCTTCGGTCGTAGTCACCGATGGCCAGGCGGGCCGTGTAAGCGAAGTCCCCGCTGCTGCCGGGCGTGCCGACGACGGCCTGTGCGGAGGGAGCGGTGAGCGCACCGGTGACGACGGCGGCCGCGAGGGCGGTGGTGGTGAGCGCTCTGCGCGAGCGTGGGTTGAACACGTTGGGGTTCCTTGTTCTTGAGGTACGTCAGCCGGTGACGCGGAGCTCGACGAGGACCGAGCGCACGCCGGTGTCGCCGGACTCGCCGACGGCGATGTTGTCGTTGGCGGGCGCCGTGACGACGGTGTCCTGGCCGTTGGCGGTCAGCGTCGCCTGCACCGGGTGGTCCTGCGTCCAGATGCCGAAGGTGTCGGGCAGCTCAAGAGTCAGGAAGCCGGACTTGGCGTTGGCCTTGAAGCAGAAGATGCCCTTGCGGGAGTCGATCGCGATGTTCGACGGATCGTCGCACTCGGCGAGGGTGGTGCCCTCGGTGAGGACGAGGTGCCCGTCGCCGCGCTTGAGCTTGACCCCGCGGCTGGCGAAGATCTCGGCGGCGCCCGGGTAGTTGAAGTTCTCGACCGCGACCGGCATGTCGTCCGCGGCGCTCGTAGCGGCGGGAGCGGCCTGCGGGACGGCCAGCGCGGTGGCTCCGAGGCCCACCACGAGCGCGGCCGTCAGGCCCGCCAGCAACGTCTTCCGGGCAGGGGTTATCACCACGGATTCCTCTCAAGGGGAAGTCATGTGAAGAACAATTCAGGAGCTGGTCACTCCGATTGGCGAAAGTAAAGCACATGTAAGATCCACGCGTATGGGGCAACAACCCCCCAGGGCCGGGGGGTTCGGAGACTACGCGCTCGCGATCACTCCCCTGCAATTCGCAATAAAACGGACATGCATCTGCATGTCCATTCCTATGGGCTGCCGTCTGTGGAATTCAGCTATGACCGAACAAGGACCGTCAGGTGAAACATTCATCACGCCCCGTACGATCGGGGCGAACGCACAGACTTCGACGAAGCGGCCCGGCGGGAAGGCTTGCCCTCCGCGCCGCTTGTGCGACTGTGGTGTCCGCCGCACTCACGGCCGGGCTGCTGGGAGTCTCGCCGGCCGTTGCCGAAGAGGTCGTACCACCTGACCGCGGGATGGTCGTCAGCTTCTGGCTGAGTGGTGGCAGAGGCGTCCAGGAGGCAGCCGAGCAGGCGCTTTTGGGAACCGACGAGGACGTACGGAGGTTTCTCGCCGAACGGCCCGCGCTCCAGCAGATCGACGACCGGGTCGATGTCTCCCGTGTACTGAACTTCGGCGGCCCGGGCGTGCGGGAGGCAGCGAAGCAGGCTCTTCTGGGCACCCCGGAAGACGTCGAGGCCTTCCTGGACGGTGGCTGGAAGGCCCCGCACGAGCAGGACCAGCGGGTGGACGCGACCCGGGTCGTCAACTTCGGCGGCCCCGGCGTGCAGGACGCGGGCAATGCCGCGCTTCAAGGCACCCCGGCGGATGTCAAGCAGTTCCTCGAGGTCGGCCAGTACAAGGAGCAGGAGACCGACGAGCGGGTCGAGGCCACCAAGCTCTACAACAGCGGTGGCCCCAACGTGAAGGCGGCCGCCCAGCTCGCGCTCCAGGGCACGCCGGCCGATGTCACCGAGTTCCTCGAGGTCGGCCAGTTCGTCGCGCGCAACCGTGACCAGGAGCACGCCACCATCGCGCAGCTGACCGCGCAGGCGGAGCGGGCCGGCAAGCAGGCCGAGGTCGCCACCGATGCCGCGGAGGAGGCCTCTGCCAAGGCGATCGCCGCCTCGGCTCTGGCCGAGGAGGCGGCGGAGAAGGCGGCCAGGGAGACCGAGGCCGCCAAGGACGACGCCCAGCTCGCGTCGGTGAAGTCGAAGCAGGCCGCTTCCGCGGCCCGTGCGGCGGCCCAGGCGGCGCAGACCGCGATCGGTGCCGCCAACGCTGCCAGCCGCTCGGCGCGTCGTGCATCGCTGGCCGCGGCGCAGACCGCGAACGCGGCCGCGGCGGCAGCCGAGGCCGCCACCCGCGCCTCTGACGCGGCGATCGCCGCGAGCAAGGACAAGAACAAGGCCCAGGGCGCCCGCGACCGGGCGGCGGACGCCCTCGCGGCGGCGGCGCTCGCCGAGAAGTCCGCCAAGGCCGCCGAGCAGGCCGGGAAGGCCTCGCTGGCCGCCGCCGACGCGGCCCTCGCCTCCCGCAGTGCGAAGGGCAATGCCGACAGGGCGGCCGATGCCGCCGACCAGGCCGCCGCATACGCGGAGGCCGCCGGCGGATCCGCGGCCGAGGCCCGAGCCGCCGCTGCGGAGACCCGCCGCCACGCGAACGAGGCCGACCGCGCCGCCACCGCGGCCGAGTCGCTGGCCCGTAGGGCGGCGACCGCCGCCAACGAGGCACGGGACGCGGCCAATTCGGCTGCCACGCATGCCAGGAACGCCGCCAAGGCCGCGGAGGAAGCGGCCGACCTGGCCGGTGAAGCGGCCAGCCAGGCGGCCATCGCCAGCAAGCAGGCCGCCATAGCCAAGGGCGCCGCCGACGCCGCCACGAAGGCGTCGGCCACCGCCCAGAAGACCTTCGACCTGGCCCGCGAGACCGAGGCCGAGGAGCTGGCGACCCGCACCAATGCGGCTGTCGAGGCGGCCAAGTCCCAGAAGACGGCGTCGGACAGTTTCACCGTCGACCTCTCCGAAACGGTGATCGACGGCCAGGCGATCGTGGACGACACCTTGGCCCTGGCCGCCGAGGCCGGCCAGGCCGGTGCCGACGAGGCCGCGATCGCGGCGAAGGCACGCCCGGTCGTCCTGCGGGCGATGAAGTACTTCGGCTCCTGGCGCAAGGACGCCGCCGTCGCGGCCCTGTCCGGCACCGACGCCGACGTCATCGAGTACCTGAAGACCGGCTGGGACCAGGCCGCGAAGGACGAGATGCGCCAGCAGGTGGCCGACATCGCGACGGCCAGCCCCTATGAGGCGGTGCGCACCGCCGCCACCGAGGCCCTGGCGGGTACGGACGAGCAGATCCGTGACTTCTACCTCACCGGTCAGCACCAGGCGGCCAACGCCGACTACCGCGTCGCGGTCACCAAGATCTCCAACGAGGGCGGCCCGGGCGTCAAGGAAGCGGCCTCGAAGGCCCTTCAGGACGGCAGCGCCGCGGCCCTGCTCGCGTTCCTCAACAGCGGTCAGTACGAGGCCCAGCAGAGCGACGACCGGGTGATCGCGACACAGCTGTTCAACGACGGCGGACCCGAGGTGAAGGCCGCCGCCAAGATCGCCCTGAACGCCCCCGCCGACGAGGTGCGTGGCTTCGTCCAGGCGGGCCGGTTCATGGCCGACCGCAAGGACCAGCTGGCCTACACCCACATCGCCCAGGTCGAACGTCTTCTCGCCGAGGGCCGGAAGATCGCGGCCACCGCCCGGTTCAACGCCGCCAACGCCGCCAAGGCCGCCGCCGACGCCGGCGACGCGGCCTACGACGCCGCCGTGGCCTCCGCCGAAGCCCAGAAGAGCGCCGAGCAGGCCCAGGGTTACGCGGCCGACGCCGACAGGGCCGCCGACAGCGCAGAGACGAGCGCCGCACAGGCCAAGGCGTCCGCCGTCACCGCACGCAGCGCCTCCAACCGCGCCCAGCAGGACGCCGACAACGCCGAAGAAGCAGCCGCGGACGCGGAGTTCTCCGCGGCGTACGCACGCACCTCGGCGTATCACGCGCAGGAATCGGCTGATGCCGCGCGGGCGGACGCGCTGGCGGCCGGAAAGAGCGCGGCAGAGGCCGAAGGGCTCGCCAAGTCGGCCTGGAAGGAGGTCGTCAAGAAGCGCGAGGCCGAGCTGGCCGAAGCACGCCGCCTTGCGGCGGAGCAGCGGCAGAAGCAGCGGGAGGCGGAGAACAAGAAGCCGAAGTGCTACATCCCCATGAACCGGGACAGCCTCCCGCCGTGCGCCTACGCCGCCATGAACGGCAAGGCCGAACTCGTGTTCCCCGGGATCGACCCCGTCATGAAGGAGGTCGTCTGGGAGGTCATGGGTCTCAATGACGCCAAGGAATGCGTCAAGAATCCCGCGCTCGGAAAGTGCGCCGTCGCGGCCCTGTCGTTCCTTCCCGTCGGCAAGCTCAAGCTCCTCAAGAAGGGGCTTGAAGGGGTAGAGGGTGCGATAGACAGCAGCCGGGCCGTGAAGATGGCCCAGAAGTGCACGCAGTGCTTCCTGGCGGGCACCAAGGTGCTGATGGCCGACAACTCGGTGAAGAACATCGAGTCCGTCGAGGTCGGCGACTCCGTCATCGCCACTGATCCCGTGAGCGGGAAGACGGAAGCACGCACCGTCACAGATCTCATCGTCACCGACGACGACAGGATCTTCAACGAACTCACCGTCGCCACCGCGCAGGGCACTGCGAAGCTGACCGCCACACACGAGCACCCCTTCTGGTCACCTTCCCAGAAGGCATGGGTGGAAGCTTCACAACTGAGCGTCGGAATGACCCTCAGGTCCGTCGACGGAAGCACCGTCACCGTCGAGGGCAACCGGTCCTTCGGAAAGATCGCACGGACCTACAACCTCACCGTCGCCGACCTGCACACGTACTATGTGCTGGCGGGCAACACCCCGGTGCTGGTCCACAACAGCCGGTGTCTCATCGCCGACATCGTCGGGCCCCAGGGTGAAAAGCTCTGGCTCCCCAAGGGCCGTAAGGCCGTTGCGACGGCCAACAACCTGAAGGGGTGGTTCTACGACATCAAGGAAGCCGAAGCCGTGGCGAACGGATTCCACAAGTCCGTCAGGTACGTGCGCGTCATGGATCCGGTGACCAGCGGGCCGCATCCGTACCCCAACGGCTATATCAGTTACCTCAACGAGGCTGGTCAGATCATCCATCCGTTCACGGGGGCGGCGAACATGGCGAAGTCCGACCCCTACTGGCATATTCGGATCCCATGACCATCATCGAGAATCTCTTCACGTCCCAGGATTATCAGCAGGCTCCGGAGCCCATCGGCTGGGACCCGCTGAAGGAACAAGACGCCCTGGACGACGTCCAACTCCTGGATTGCCGAGTGTGTCCGACGGCGAATCGTGCAGCGCTGCTCTTCGAGATGCGTTCGGCGTTGCACTATCCAACGGGAAATGCTGCCCTGCTTGTGGTCCGCGGACTGCGCTCGTTCCACTGGAACGGGGCGCCGCAGGAGCACAAGCTGATGGCATTCACCGTGACGTCCAGTCGCCCTTGCGGGATCACCGGCGGCGGATGGCAACTGGATCTGGAATTCTTTCCTGACGGCAAGAATTCAGTCAGTGGAGACCGTGCGGACTTCTACCTTCTGGATGTCCACGGGATCCCTGAAGGGCCGCCGAACTACCTCGGCAGCGACCTCGATCGGGTCCGGCACGAGCTGCCGTCGTGGAACTCCGACTGCACGGTGCTGCAGTCGTCCACTTCGAGCGGCACCTGAGTAGTCGGTGACGCACAGGGGGTGAGTGCCCGAATGCCGGGCACTCACCCCCTGGTACGCGCCGAGCCTCAGGCCGCAGGCAGCGGAATCGTCACCCGCCGACCCACGCCGATCTCCTCGGCCTGGTCGTCGCTGACGACCGCGAAGGTACCCGCAGGGACTCCGGGCAGCGTGGCCACGCGGGAAGCTACCGTCAGGAGATGGTCTTCGCCGGCTCCGGTGACGAAGAAGACGTAAGCGTCCCCGTCCTCCTCTCCGTCGTCGAAGACTTCTGCATCGCCTTCGTCTTCGAGACCGGCCAGGAAGTCGTCGACCTCCTCGATCCACCGGAACGGGTAGGCGCCGTCCGCCAGGTTCGGCGTCGGCAGCAGCGGGACGTGGATCTCAACAACCATGGTGGGCACGGGAGCCATCCTGCCTCCTGCACCTCCGTCCGCCCCAGCCGAGGGATCTGCGTCGGCAAGCCCCGGCGGAGTTGGAAAGAGCTCAGCATGACCTGCGCAGGGGGGACCGTCCTATCAGTCTGCTGGAACGAACGCGCACCGCGCCAGGCGCAGGGCCTTGCCCCTGCCCACGGCGGCTCACCAGCAACGCATCGTCAAACCGCCCTGAATTACGCGTTCCGGACGGCACTCGTTTCGTTCAACGTCGAGGCCCGGGACCGCCTTCCGCCAGCCGGCATGGTGGCCACACGTATAGCCAACCCTCGAACTATGTTGCCCCGCCACATGTGCGCCTGACCTGCGTGTTTCTACGGTGTGGCGACACGCAACGTCCCCGCCAACTGTCCGGAAGTGGTGTACATGGCCGCCCCAGAAACCGCTCCACCAGCGCCGAGCTCGCTGAAGCGCATCGTCGCCGCCAGTCTCATCGGCACGACCATCGAGTGGTACGACAACTCATCCGACCGGGGCTAACTGATCGTTTCAGAATGAGGTTCGGAGTCGTCTCAAGCAGATGATGCTGCAGGCGAGTTGGAGCAGGCTGAGGTGG
>NZ_JBQHCZ010000029.1:0-36291 GCF_052068155.1 Streptomyces sp. OZ13
CCACCTCAGCCTGCTCCAACTCGCCTGCAGCATCATCTGCTTGAGACGACTCCGAACCTCATTCTGAAACGATCAGTAAGAAATGATCTTGCAGCGGAAGCCAGTGCGACTGAGCCGTAGGCTTCGTGTCATGGCGCGATTCGATGAGGTCATGGCGACGTTCTGGGGTGACGGTGATTACGGTGTCCAGCAGCCTCTGACGGACGAGATGGTGCGAGAAGCCGAGCGTGTGCTCGGTGTGACTCTGCCCTCGGCCCTGCTTGACCTTCTGCGGGTTCAGAACGGCGGCATCGTGGCTGCCGATCACGATGCGTTCCCCACAAATCAGCCGACCTCGTGGAGCGAAGACCACGTTCCCTTCGACGACCTGATGGGCATCGGGCGAAACGACGGGATGACTTCGTTGCTCGACACCCCGTACTTGGTCGAGGAGTGGGGTCTGCCAGCACCACTTGTGCTGCTTTCCGGCGATGGGCACTGCTGGATCGGTCTCGACTACCGCATTTGCGGGCGGGACGGCGAGCCATCGGTCACATGGTTCGAGACCGACCTCGACACGGAGCTCGTCCTGGCTGGTGACTTCCGCTCGTTCGTCGAGGGCCTCACTGCGGGCAGCTCGTATGGTGACGGCTCTGCTGGTGACCCCGTATCGGCTTGATGATCGCGGCGTCTTCCGGGCTAAGGAAGTGATCACGTGCAGGCCGGCCTGAGCTCACGGGGCAGGTGGACATGGAGGTGCTTTTCCTTGACCACTGAGGTTGAACTCGTGATGTCGCTGGGTTACTCAGGTGGGTCGGATGGTCAGGCCGGTCTCGGCGAGGCAGCCGTCTATGAGGTCGCTGCGGTACTGGATGTGCCGTAGGCCGCGTCGGATGCGCTGGACGAGGTGTTCCGGGGTGCTGAAGGCGACGTTGGACAGCCATCCGCGACGTAGCAGGGACCAGATCCCTTCGACGGGGTTGAGGTCGGGTGCATAGGGCGGCAGGTAGTAGATGGTCAGCCACTCGCGGGCTGCTGCCCACTGCCGCAGGTCGGCGGCTTTGTGGACGTTCAGGTTGTCCCAGACGAGGACGATCGGGCCGCCGAGCTGCTGGTGGGCGGCGATCAGCAGGTCGCGGTAGTTGCGCCAGGAGTCTCAATGACGGAGTCAAGCCGCTTGCGCGGCCGGCGGGGCGGAGCTGAATTCACGGTCGTCGCGCAACAGAGCCCACAGAACGCTCGCTCGTCGGCGGGCCAGTGCGATGACGGCCTGGACGTGTTTGCAGCCCTCGCCGCGCTTCTTGAGGTAGAAGTCCCGGTTCGGTCCCTCACGGATGATGCTGGTTTGCGCGGACATGTAGAACACTCGTCGAAGGCGGCGGCTGTAGCGCTTGGGGCGGTGCAGGTTGCCGGTGCGGCGTCCGGAGTCACGCGGGACTGGCACCAGTCCGGCCGCTGAGGCGAGATGGCCGGCGTCCGCGTAGGCGGTCAGGTCGCCCGCGGCGACGACGAACTCGGCGCCGAGTATCGGGCCCATGCCGGGCAGGGACTCGATGATCTCGGCCTGCGGATGACTGCGGAAAGTCTCGCGGATCTGCTTGTCGATCACCCTGAGTCGGTCATCCAGCGCCAGGATCTGTGCCGCCAGGTCAGCCACGATCTGGGCGGCGACGTCCTCGCCGGGCAATGCGGTGTGCTGGGCCTGGGCAGCTTCCAGCGCGGCAGCGGCGACGTTGTCGGCGCTGCGTACACTGCGGTTGGCCAACCACGCCGTGAGCCTGGCCCGGCCGCGCCGGCGGATCGCTGCCGGCGTCTGGTAGCCGGTCAGCAACACCAGGGCACCCTTGTGGGCCGAGAAGTCGAAGGCCCGCTCCAGTGCAGGGAAGACACCGGTCAGCACGTCGCGCAGTCGGTTGATCATCATCACTCGCCCCTCCTCAGTTCCAACAGCATGCCGTCGGCCCGAGGAACACCCAGCTGTCATCTCCGTAATGGCGCCCCGAAGAGCCGGGCGGCCACTCCTGGCGAGCCACTGAAGGCAGAAGCTCTTGAGCCACACCCGGCCCTCCCGGGCCGCCCAACAACTTACGGAGAAGCTCTTCCGTCCGTCGCGCCGGCCGTCGTCCCGGCGCGGCCGGTAGATCAGTCGGGACCGCTGGCCGGGCTTGTAGCAGGTCAGCGCCGCGATGGACACCCGTCTGCGGGAACGGCCCCGCACCCGCACCACCGGGGTCCGGCCGCGCTGTGACCAGGTCCTGGCCTGCGGCGGCGTCATGGAGAAGCCGGCCTCGTCCTCGAAGACCAGCCAGGCTCCACTCACCGCCGCGAGTGTTCCGCGCAGGGCCACACCTCCTTGACCCACCCGGCCACCGCCTCGTCGTCCCGCTCCATCGCCCGTCGGGCCGGCACCTGGCAGGACCAGCCGTTACGCACGAGCAGCTTGCGCACGCCCTGAATCGTGTACGTCAGGTGGAACCGCCGTCCGATCAGCGTCTTCACACGGCTCAGGGTCCAGCGTTGGTCCTCCCAGCCGTGCGCGGCCGGCCCCTTGGCCAGCTCCGCCTCAAGCTGGGCGAACTGCTTCTCACTCAGCCTCGGCAGCGACGCCGGCCCTTGTGACCGCAGGGCCCGCGGACCTCCCTCGTCCCACATCCGCCGCCACCGCTGCACCGAGCGGACGCTGACCCGCAGGTCTCTGGCGATCACCGAGCTCGCCTCGCCCTGGGCGAATCGTTCGGCGGCCTTGAGCCGTAACTCCTCGCGGAACTGCTGCCGTTCGGCGGTCAGCCCGCCGCCTTGTGGATACCGCATGCCCCGGTGATACCGCACGGGCGACGAGCCGTCAGCCCCTACGACTCCACGAGTTCAATCTCAGTAACTGCATGCCTCTGCACAACGAGCCTCTCACCCGGCACTCTTGCCACGGAATCCGTGTCGCGGCTTTTGGGTACCTCCCGCCCAAGGTCCGTCGCCGTCGCCGTCGCCGGGGCGAGGTCGGCGCGCTTACGCCGAAGGAGGTTCCTTGGCGATGGTCACGACGGTGTCGGCTCGGACGCTGAAGACCTTCTTGCCGTCCGAGGCAGTGAATTCCACGAAGTCGTCCCTCACCGCGAAGTCGTCTGCCTCCACCTTGCGTTCCCTTACGGGCGGGGTCTTGGGCGTCGTGTACTCGACGATGTAGACGTTCACGCGCGTGCACCTCCTGTGTCCGATGGCGGCATGGTCCCATTCCCTGCGTCCCACGTGACACGCGCCAGCCTGACGATCGGCGCCTTGTCACCCGATCAGATAGCCGTTCGAGTGGTCGACCGTGTCTGCCGGCGACATATTCCGGATGCCGCGCGAATATGACGAGGGAACCAGGACGAGGTGAGGAGCATCCCGATGGCGTACATGGTCACATTCCTTGGCACGTCATCCCTTCCCGTGACGTCCAGCGGTAGCGCGTATCGGATCTGGTCGTACAAGGTCGAGGGAACCAACACCGAGATCCCCGCCGGGCGTCGGATGACCATGGCCCTGCCCGGCATCGTCACGGTGCTGGATCCCAGCGCCTTTCCGGGGGTTGACGCACTGAACGGAACCCTCGTCTGGCGGAGCGCGGACGGCAATCAGCAGTACGTGGCAGGCAGGGCCGGCGCGCCCGGCAGCGTCACCATCGCGTTCGTCGCCGCGGCGCACACCTCCAGCGGCCAGGTCCAGCTCTACAAGTCCACGCCCGGCAACGATCTCGTTTCCGTGCCGTTCTCCGTCGGGCCCGACGGCGCGGAGGCCAGTCATTCCCAGCTCCTGGTCATGCCCGCTGCCGGGGCGCCAGCCTTCACCGGGCGGCCGTTGTACGACTTCACGGGAGCCCTGCCGTACGACAGCGAGCTCTTCGGCGTCTATCAGCCACTCTCCGGGTGGATCGGGGCGACATCCGGTCTGTCCGCGGTCCCGATCCACGGCGGCTCGATCGGAGCACTGACGCGCGCACAATTCCACGGGGACGAGGCCCTCACACTCACCAACCTCGGTCTGAAGGCACTGTCCGATCACTACAGCGCCGGCGCGGGGGGCGCCCTGTCGCCGGTGGGGCTGGTCAACCTCTTCCGCGAGTACTTCTTCGAGTTCGACAACTTCCTCGGCACGCCCTCGGGACACATCTGGGTCAGCCCGGGAGGCACCGTCGAAGTGGTGGAGAGCAGCACCCGGCGCACGCTGGTCGAGAAGGTGGTGGAGCAGTCGGAGGAGGTCTCCCGCAAGAGCGAGGAGAGCCTCACGGAGCAGACGGATGTCGCGGACGCCGTCAAGGAGGAGAACTCCAACGACACGAAACTCGGCGTCAGCGCCACGGGTGGGGTGAACGCCAAGATCTATCATGCCGACGCGAGCCTCAGTTTCAGTACCCAGAACACCGTCAAGCGGGGTGCCGAGACGACCCACAAGCGGTCTCGTACGCAGACCTCGAAGGTCACCAGCGAGATCAAACGGAACTTCAAGACGACGTTCCGGACGGTGACCGAGTCCACGGACACGTCGAGCCGCCGCTACGTCCTGCACAACACGACCACTGAGTTGGTCAACTTCGAGCTGCGGCGCAAGATGCGCAAGGTCGGAATCCAGCTGCAGCACATCGGAACCCGTCTGTGCTGGCAGATCCACCTCCCCGATCCGGGCCAGGAGCTCGGACTGGGGGACATGGTCCACGTCGTCCCTGCCCCCGACCTCAGCTCGATCCCGAAGCCGGAGCTGATTCCGGAGCCGGAAAACCTTGACGTGCCCTACCACTTCGACATCACTTTCCAGCACGACCAGGGGCCGGACGACGAGGCCGAGGAGACCTATCTGCCCAGTCCGGGCAACGATTGCCGAGGACTGAACGATACTCCCGACTACCTCCCTGGGAAGGACGACATCATCCAGTTCTGCTTCCCCAAACCGCTGCCACCGGTTCCGGAGGACTACGTCTTCAGCAAGGTGCATTCCCTGGAAAAACACGGCGCCCAGATCGAGTTCGCACCGTTCACAGTGAACACGGCGACCAACACGCTCAACGTGAAAATGACGTACGCCAACTTCCAGGGTCGCAAATCCCTGCCCTTCGACATCACGCTCGTCTACGAGCCGAAGCAAGAGGCCAAGGACAAGGTCAAGAAACTCAACGAAGCGGCACAGGCCGAATACCAGAAGGAAGTCGACCGGCTCCAGCACGAGGCGTACGGTGAGGCCGTCCGCGAGCGGCTGCGCCTGATCAGCTCCATGCGCCCTCGCTCCTCCGAGGATCTGCGCAGCGAGGAGCGAAGGTGGGTGTTCCGGAAGCTGATCAAGCAGCTGCCACCCGGTCATTACCCGACGACCACCGTCGGGCACACGCCGTACCTGGAGGCGGAACAGATCCAAAAGTTCTTCGACGTCGACGAAATGCTGTACTTCGTCGCCCCGGACTTCTGGCGGCCCGGTGTGCTGAACGCACCTGCACCCTCCGCGCAGAGCACCGGCAGGTATCCGGTGCCTGCTTTGCCGAAGCCCACAGCCGGTGCCCCGCTCCCGACGTTGGACGGCCAGACCGTGGCCGGCTGGTACTCCCGCGCAGACGTCTACAAGACGGTCAGCAGCCCGTCGCCCCCGACCGATGAGTGGCGGGTCAACTACCTGATCTCGGAGCAGACCGTACCCGCGCCCCTGGGGAGCTCGCTGGGATGGCTGATCCAAATCGACGCCGACGAGCGCCGCAACGAGTTCCTCAACGCGGCTTGGGCCAAAGTGGTCATGCCCATCAGGCCAGGGCAGGAACGAGCCGCACTCGCCTGGCTGAAGACGGTCGAAGGCCAGGCGGGCCTGGGCATGCCGTACGCGCCGCAGGACGACGACCCGGACGAGTACGAGGAGAAGACCGTCGGTCAGGTTCTGGACCTTCTCGCCACTCACCTGCAGTCCCTGGCCCAGGAGGAGTTCGAGACGACACTCGCGGCGGAGAAGGTCTTCGAGCACGGATTCGACCCCCTGGCCGGCGGCTTCCGTCCCCCCGAGCCCTATCAGATCTTCGACCAATGGGTCGAGGTGCTCCCGACGGACCAGGTCGTCGCGGTCAACGTCAAGTACGACCCCAAGACGGGCCAGCAGCTGTGACGGCGACGGGGTAGTGCCATGGCCACGAACGACTGGCGGGTCCTCGTCGCCGTGGAGAACGCCAGCGGTGTCCCGGTCGTGGGCGCGCGTGTGAAGGTGAGTCACCAGGCGGGGAGCGGCGTGACCCAGCAACTGAATGAGGTGTCGCTCCCAGGCGCGACGCTGGCCTTCGACGTGCCGGATGATACCGAGCGCATCGTGTGCGAGCTGCGGCACGACCGCTACGCGGCCCTGCAGATGCTGCTCGTGCGAAGCCGAGGCGAAACGATCTGGCGCTGGGACAAGCCGACCCGCCATGTCGGCACCAGCGGGCGCGACGTCGCGGTCATCGCCACCTTGGGCCGCGTCCGGCCCGCGCCGGAGGGCCAGATCCCCGAGGCTGACCTCCTCCGGCGCGCCGCGCCCCTGCAGCCGGCGCTGGAGAGGGCGCTTCAGGCGAACCGGGCCGCGGTGGACAAGGGGAAACCCGCGACGCAGCCCATGTTCGCTCCCCTCGACTTCGACCACCGCAATGTGCTCGTCGTGCCTGTGCAGCCACCCGGAGCGACCCTCTACCGCCTGCAGAGCGACCCCGCGGTGCAGGCGCCGATCGGCGACTTCCACACGGCGACGCCGGACCTGCTCTCCGACACGCCCGACACCCCGGGGTGGCGCCGCTTCCGGCACACGACGCGCCCCATCGACCCAAGCCTGGAGGGACGACTCCACTTCGTGGAGTACGGCGAGGTCGGCGCCAACCATAGCGCCGGTCCGCGCTTCCTCGTCGGCGTCTGGGTGCCTCACCGACTCCGCGACCCGGCGGTCCGGGCCCTCGACTTCGTGATCTGGCTGCACCCGAACGAGAAGAGCATCCTTTACCCCAGAGTCGAGGCCCCGTTCCCGCCGCCGTACCCCTACGGCATCGCGGCCGCCATGGGCGACAAGGGGCGGGCCGTCGCGACCCAGCCCTTCCTCGATCTCCCGGTCTACCACCTGTTCAAAAACCATTACATCGCCTACCAGCTCGCCGCCGCGCGACGGGACGCGGTCATCGTGATTCCCGTGGCCCCGGGCAACCACTTCGTGCCGTTCGAGTCCCCGGCGATGCTCATGCGGTTGCTCAGAGAGCTCTGCCTGTTCCTGCCGCAGGACTTCCCGCCCGGGGTCGAGGCGGCGGTGCACCCTCCGGCACCGGCCGTCCGCCGGGTCGCCGTCTGCAGCTTCAGTAGCAGCGTGCCCCGCCTCCAACCGCTGATGAAGGCCGCCCTGCCGGACTCCCGCTATCCATCGCCTTTGTGGTGGGCCACCTCCTCGGGCCCGCTCGAAGAACGAGGTCTCGACGACGCGACCGACTTCAACAAAGTCTGGAAGGAGCAGTGGGCCATCGACGGGATCGAAGCCGGTTTCCAGACGTACGTCGACGCGGCGGCCACCTGGGTGCTGCAGGCCGACGATCGACGACTCCGGATCTACAAGAGCACCTTCACCGGCGCCTGGGATCCGCGAGCGCCCCGCAAGGGTTCCTGGAACAAGTTGATCAAGGGCGCGAAAGTCGTCACCCGCCGGAGCGGCGACCTGTGGGCGGTGTCGGTCGGCGACGCACCAGGACGACTGTTCGCCCTCTCGCTGGACAAAGGGTTCGTGCTGGGCCCGCCGAGCGGTCCCGACGCGGCGATGGAGCCCGTACTGCGCCCCATCGACCCGCACACCATGATGCCCCGGATCTGTTTCGGCCACGCCGCGGTGACCAGCGGCCTGGCCGCCGCGCCGTGACGGGGTGACCTCACCACGGGCCGGAGCATCGGCGCGGTGCCGTCCATGAGTCGGCGTCCGCCAGGGCCGCCTCAAACGCGCCCGTCTGCCGAAACGGCAGTCTCGGCAAGCCGCTGATGTGTTCGCCGCGGTGCCGCGCAAGGACCAGCGGGCCAAGGGCGACTGCTACCTCGGGGACTGATGCTGGACGGCCGCCGCAAGTCGGTCCAGGCCATGGCCTCGCGGCTGCCGGACGGCAACGAACAGAACCTGCAGCAGTTCGTGAACCAGTCCACCTGGGACCCGGTGCCGGTACAGCGGCGGATCTGCGAACGTATGCACTGCCGCTGATCACCCCGACGGCCTGGGTGATCGACGATGTGTCGCTGCTCAAGGACGGAAGAATGTCGGTCGCCGTGGCCCCGCAGGACTGCGGGGCCCTGGGCAAACGCGCCAACTGCCAGGTCGCGGTCAGCGTCCACGCCGCCAGTGACACGGCCTCCTGCCCGCTGCAGTGGCGGCTGTTCCTGCCCAAGGAGTGGGCGGCGGACGCCGACCGCAGGACCGTCACCCGTATCCCGCCCGAGGTGACACACTGCGAGGAGTGGCGGCTGGCTCTGGACATGCTCGACACGCTGGCCGACTGGGAC
The DNA here is from genome assembly GCF_052068155.1 of Streptomyces sp. OZ13. Lineage (NCBI taxonomy): Bacteria > Bacillati > Actinomycetota > Actinomycetes > Kitasatosporales > Streptomycetaceae > Streptomyces > Streptomyces sp. OZ13. The sequence goes on from NZ_JBQHCZ010000029.1 coordinate 8,472, forward strand.
ATGAGGCCGCCTGCCGTCGTGGCCGACGCCGCCCACGGCACCAACGCCCACCTGCGGGCCGGCCTGGCAGAGCGCGGAATCGACTACATGCTGGCCATCCGCGCGGATGTGACCGCCCACCCATTCGACGCCCACCGTTCATCCGACCGGCCCCTGGAGCGGATAGGCCGTAGACGGGCGGGAGGCGTGATATGCCCGGAGGGTGACGGTACGACCTCCGCTGGAACTGAGTGGGGCCTGGTCTGTCTGCGTCAGGGGCGGTGCGGCCGATCAGGCCTGGTGCATGATCGGTTCTCCAGTGAACTGGCTCCCCGGCCGAGTGAGACGGCCTCGCTAACGTCGAGGTGGAGGTGCGCGGCCCGGTATCACCGGGGTGACCAACCGTGGCTGGCCCTGGACGCTTCCGCGGGGCTGTTTATGCAGGTCAGCGAAGCAAGAAGCTGGTGCCCGAGGGGAGAGTTCAAGTCCCCCCTCGGACCCCAGCGGAAGCTTCCCGTCCAACTGAGGTCTTCCTGCTTCTCGCGCCATGCGGTCGTTGCCCGAACGGACGGTACCGGGTTGCGATGCCGACGGGAGCCGCCTGAGACTCTGACGGAGGGGACTCTACGTCTGGAGGGTGCATGACCACATCGAACGCCCCCGAAGGCCCCACTCACGAGGACGCGCAGCTTCTGATCAAGTTGTACGACATGACGAGGGACGGGCCGGTCCGGCGGGGTTTCCTTTGGTACCTCGACCACTTCAGAGAGGGCATGGATCCGTCCACGGTCGACTACGACGCAATCCGGGCCCGTAACCCCCGCATCTCCGACGGCTACGACGCCTGGACGTCCGTGGCGTCCTTCTTCGAAACCGCGGGCGTGCTGGTTCGCAACGGCACCCTCTACGGCGGCCTTGTCTTCGAGCGATGGCCCGTCGAGTGGTACTGGCGCTACCTGGGCCCGCTGGTCCAGGCCGAACGTGACAGGGGCCAGGTCTGTGACACGGCCTGCTTCGCCGACAACTTCGAATGGCTCGCCAAGGAGGCGAACCAGTGGCGACTGAGCGGTAAGGGCCAGGCGAAGTGGCTGTCCGGGCTGTCGACCGGCAAGAAGCCGGGAGACATGATCCCGCCGGCCATCGACCCGCCGTCGACTTTCGAACAGACGCGGGGGGCCATCGATCCGCCGTCGTGAACACCGACCCCACGACGGACACGTCACGGCCACTGGTGGCGGCAGCCTCCGCTCTGGAGGACGCCGCTACCACGTGGCTCTGCCGTGAGCTCCCGAAGTGTACGGTCGGTGCGGCCGGCTCCGCCTCGGGTGGTGTGAAGCCGCTCGTCGACATCTCCCTCTTCGCGTTGGTACGGGCACGACTCCACCCCGCCGATGGTGTGCAGGAGAAGTTCTTCCGGCACCTCCGGCAGGAGGTGGAGAGGCCCGGTTACCGCGATCTCCTCGTCCGGAACGGTGACTTCGTCAATTTCTACGGCCTGCCGTACGCGGCCCTGGTGACCATGGGCGAGGACGGTTCCGCGGGTCGCCTGGTACGAGGGGTCATACGCAGCGGCGTGCCCCTGTGGACCGAACGCCCCCCGCACCGCCGTCTGGACGTGCTCTTCTTCCTCTGTGTGCTGGGAATCAGCGTCGGCAGCGGCCCGGACGAGGCCCTGTCCCTCTCCTCCCTCGTGTCCGACCCGAACGTCCTGCTGGTCACCGAGCAGGAGAGCTATGCGATGGCGCACACCGCGATGTACGCGACCGAGTTCGGTCAGCGCCGTGCCGTGTGGCCGGACATCGATTTGTCGGACGTCCGTGACCTGCTGGACGTGTTGCTGCGGCGTGCCGTGGCCACGGGCCGCGTCGATCTCGCCGCGGAATTGGTGTGCGGCGCCGTCTCCGTCTGCGACGGCCGCGTCGCGGTGGACCTCGCACCCTTCCTGGACCTCCTGGAGAGTTCCCGGCGCGAGGACGGGAGCTGGCCCCGCTACGCGGAGGAGCGGTCCGGCCCCGAGAACTGGCCCCGTTCACACCATGCGACCCTGGTGGTGGCGCTGGCTCTGACGATGGTCCGCCGGGCTCTGGAACCGGGGCCGTACCCGGTGGGGCAGTTCGGTCGCGCAGACGGGCGGGCGCACCGCGGCCGGGTGAGGCGCGAGGTCGACGCGGCCCTCTCCCGCGCTGCGCCGGCCGCCTCGCCGGCGGCCGGACAGCTCTGCGGCCGGGCCCCTGGGAGAACGGCGGCGGGGCCGAGGGCGCTGTGGGACGTGCCCGGAGCGGACCGGCACGGCTGGATCGCGGCGTTGGAGGAGCGTGTCCTCCGCGGCGAGGCCGGACGGCGGGAGGTGTGCGACGGCGTCCTGCTGCTCGCGAGCTGGCAGGACGAGGACGGGCTTATCCGTTGCTGTGACGACGGGGAGCACCACGTGGGATCCACGGCCTCGGCCCTGCACGTCCTGAACGCGGCACGCCATCAGCTCTCCGCGTCGTGAACCGGAGCCGTCACGAGCGGCTCACACCCTGGGGAAGAGGTCGCAGTCGAGGGGGTCTCCCCGTCCGAGGGCCGGCGGGGTCACGTGGCCGGTCTGGCCCTTGTTGTGGAACATGTCCGCCGGATGCGGATCCCAGGTCACGTCGTCCCCGGTGTAGACGACGGCCACCGCCCGGCGAGGCGTCCGGGAGCTGTTCGCGCGGGCCCCGTGGACGGTCTTGGGGTGGTGCAGCAGCGCGTCTCCGGGTTCCGACTCCCCTATCAGCCAGTCGTGCTCCAGGTATTCCGCGTCGAAATCGGGCTGCCAGTCCGATATCCGTCCGGAGCCGGGCGCCTCGTACACCACACCCCAGCGGTGTGACCCCTTGAGGTAGTGGAGTGCGCCGCTCCGATCCGTCACGATGTCGAAGGGCACCCAGATGCGCAGGATCTGTTCGCCGGCAAGGGGGAAATAGGGATAGTCCTGGTGCCAGAGCGTGGGTTTGGGCGTGCCCGATTCCTTGACGAAGACCTGGTCGTAGAAGAGGTTCAGGCTGTCGGCGCCGGTCAGCACCTGGCGCGCGATGACGGGCATCGGCCCGGACAGCGCCCACGCCTTGAAGGCTTCGTCGAGCAGCCACGGGAACGACTGTCCGAAGAAGCGCGGCTGCCCCGCCTCCGCGTAGTTCTGGGACGACGGATCGGGATGCTGCGTCAGCCGGTCGATCGCGGCGCTCATGTAGGCCACCCACTCGTCCGGGACGATTCCCTTCAGGAGGGCCGCACCATCCCGTTCGTACGCTGCCCGCTCGTCATCGGTCACCCATCTGGTGGGTCCGGTGGCCGGATGGTCGCGGTGGATGTCATGGGCCGGCCGGTTCACTGCCGCTCCCGGAACCGTTCGAGATGGAGCCGGGTCTGGTGTGCCGGCTCGATGCCGTCGGCTCCGGCGTCGCGGCCGCGGAAGTAGTCGCGCTGCCAACTGCCGACCGGCAGATCGCCCCGTCTCAGCCTGGCCGTGAAGTCCTCCCGGGAGCTCTTGAAGAGCTGGAAGCGGGCGTTGTCCACCGGTATTGACTCTATGTCCCGGATTTCCGGGTGGAACGACTCCAGCTCTCCCCGCCGCTGCGGAGCGACCATGCAGAAGGGTTCCCCTTCGTCGAAGACGATGTCCGTGAACGGTCGCGTCACCTTCCAGTTCATGGTGAAGGTCGCTGCCGTCCAGTCCGTTTCCACGATACCGTCCAGGGCGAACACGCCGTCCTTCGGATAGTTCGTCGGCCCGCGGACGTGGAGGTTGAAGCCGGGAGGAGTCCGGAAGAGGTAGGGGACGCTCCACGTGATGATTCCGTACCCGAACTGACTGTGCGCCAGGGGCGGGGGCCGGTCTGGTCTGTCGGCGTGGCTGATGTTCAACGAGCCCGGCTCCTCCCTCCCCGACCAGCGCGCCCTGAAGCGCGTGTCGTTGAGGAGGATCCAACCGCTCTGATTGGCTATCAGCAGGGGGAGGCAGCGATTGGCGAAGTGCTGGAGCGTCGCGGACATCCAGGCTCGGCCTGCTGCCGCGGGCTCGATGGTCAGCGGGCGATCCGCTAAGGAGTAGGCGATGAGGGACGCGGTGCCGTCCGGCCGCGCGTGGAACTGCGCCTGCTCACGGTTCCGCCCGGTGGCGCTGCTCGGTTGCTCGTTCATGTTCGGCTCCTCACGGCCGGACGGTGCCGGGCCAGCCCGAACAGGTACTTCCCAGTGTCGGCCGGTCGGGTACGGGCCGCAACCGGGACGGGCGGCCTGTGCGGGTTCAGGCGTATCGCCAGCTCGTGGAGTGGCCGGACAGGTCGAACGCGCCGACGAACGACAGGGAGATGCTCGTCTCCAGTGAAGCGACCCAGTGCCACCAGCCGAGTGGAAGGAGGAGGGCTTCGCCCCCGCGCACCGTCGCCTCGGTCACGGGCACGTTCCTCATCGCCGGGAACCTGGTCAGATCCACACCGCCGAGGTCCACGGGGCTGCGGCCGCCCGGGTCCCCGTAGAGGCGTGGCAGGTTGTGCGGCTCCACCAAGCGCACGAGCTTCGAACCCCGGATCTGCACGAACAGGATGTTGGAGTCGTCATGGTGCAGCGGCGTGACCGTGCCCGCCGGGCCGAACCACAGCTTCGCGTGGCCGAGCGCGACGGGAGCGAGGAACCCGGGGAGGTGGCGAATGTCGTCCAGCAGCCGGTGGAGGGCGGGGCGTTGGAGCAACTGGTTCCGGGCCACCACGTAACGGTCGTTGCCCTCGTCCGCCATGACGTGGGCCACGAACTCGCGCATGGTGATCTCGCGGCGATGAGCGAGGAAGTTCTCCTCGAACCGGGGGTCGCCCTGCCGGTCCGCCGATATCTCGATCACCGTGTCTCCGAACTCCTGGACGAAGTAGTCCAGGGACCACTTGTGAAGCGCAGGCCACCGGTCCACGAGGCCGCGGACGACCACTGGGCGATTGGCGAAGTAGAAGTGCTCGAAGAACGTCTCCGGGTCCGGCGGATCCATCACGGGAACCGCAGTCGCCCGCGGCGACTGGCTCCACTGGTCGCTCAGCGCATCCGCCAGTGAACGCAGCTTGCGGTGTTCACCCAGGAGTCGGTGCGCCACGCGGAAGAGAGTGGCTTCTTCCTGCGTGGCGATCAACTGCCGGGCAACCGCAGGGGGGAAGCCCCGCTGCCGCATGACGGTGATGATCTCATCGTACGCGACCCCGCTGAGCAGGCTCTCGCCCAGCCACTCCTGCCACGGCACGGTGAATGCCGGGGGTGTGCCCGCGCGCTCTCCGTCCATCGTCGAACTCCGAATCAGGGGATCGTGCACGCCGCGGCCCGCACGGCGCCGCACCGGACTTCCCGCGAAGGCATTGAGACAAAAGGTGTGGACTGCACCATTAGTGTACTCAAGGCGCATGCAGAAGCAGGGGCGTGGCGCGTGGGGGGTGGGAAGGTCAGGTCCGACCGGGCCGTTCTACTTCCGGGCCCGGCATGGGCACGGCCGGGTCCGCGAAGCGTTCCGGGAGGCTGAGGGCCGGGTGGAGGTCCGGGGGGAGGGCGGCCGTGGCGAGGAGCCAGCCGGCGCGGGCGTGCGCTCACCCGGATCGTGTGCCAGCTCGGCCGCATACTGGGGCCTCCGATCTGGAGCAGTTCCTCTTGCACGCGATGGTTGGCGGGTCTTTTGGTTGCCGCGGGACGCGGGGCGGGGCGGGTTGTCACTGACGCTGCTGGATGGCTGGGAGAACCTGCCGGAGCGTGAACGGGTTGTAGGGGTTCGTGCGGGTGACCCGATCTTTGTGGCGCCTGACTACTGGGTGGATGGGCTGCTGGACCGGTACGGGCAGTCGAGGATTTTCCGTACGTACACACCTGAGACGCGGCGGAACTATGCGACGGACATCGCCCTGCTGCTGACGTTCTTGTGGAGCCGCGGCCGCGTGTGGGCGGAGGCGACCGGCCGCGACCTGGAGGACTACGAGCACTGGCGCCGGTTTGCGGAGTCGAACCCTGAGCGGATCGGTGGGGCGAAGTGGAACCGGGAGCTGGCTGCGTTCATGAGCCTGTTCACCTGGGCGGTCGCTGAGCGGATCGTTGCGGGGAACCCGGTGGCGATGAGGCAGGTCAAGGGTCGCAACGGTGGCGTGCTGTCGGTCGCGCACGCGAGGGCGAAGGACGCCCGGCCGAGCAACGTGCAGTGGCTGACGCCGCGGACCTGGCGCCGGTGGATCGATGTCGGCCTGCGGGGGCACACGCGTGAGGGGGTTCCTCAGCCGGGCTGGGTGGGGCGGGTTGAGGATCGCAACGTCGCGTTCGTGAGGCTGATGACGTCGTCGGGGCTGCGGCGGAGTGAGGGTGGCTCGTTGCTGACGTTCGAGGTGCCGAAGCGGTATCTGGACGGGGGCCGGTATTACCGGGGGAAGATCGCAGCGGAGGTGACGCGGTCGAAGAAACCGCGCACGTTCTACGTGGCCTCGGACGCAGTCGCCGACGTGGAGACGTACGTCGATTCTTCGCGGGCGTGGGCGGTGCGCAAGGCTCAGAAGGCCGGAAGGTACGACGTCTTGCCCGAGATGAGGATCGTCACTGAGGTGACAGGCGGCCGGGACCCGGTGGTGCACTGGCGCGACCAGGACGGCGTGGCTGGCCGGTTGACTTTGAACGTACGCGACGGTGCATTCCGCGCGGCACAGTTTCGCCCTCTACATGCTCGTAGTCCTCAACCATCTGATGGATCAGAGGTACGGACTGACGCCGGAGGATCGGCGGGACTTTCGCCTGCTCTACGGGGACCCGTGGTCATGGTGCAGAACCTGCTGGGCCACGCGTCCAGGGAGACGACGGTCGAGATCTACCTGGCTCCGGTCGCCGACCTGCAGCTGCGGTCGATGCTGGCCGGCTCCGAGAGCCCGGTCGACGCTCCGCTGCCCGAGCTGGACTCGGTCTTCGCCCGGATCGCGCGGGAGTCCGAGGATAGGACATCGATGACCGTCTCCAGCTGGCCGATCGCGGTGCTGCGTGAGCGGCCGCGGACGCAAAGCGTCCCTTGGGTCGCGATCGCCCCAGTAGCCAACGCCATCCGCGTCCTTGAACGTATCGTCCCCGACGGCCACCTCCTGTTCGATCACGACTCCCCCGGCGTGCACGGCCGCAGGTCCGATACCGGCTCCCTCAAGAAGCACGTGATCTCCGCCCGGATCGAGGGGTTCATCGCCTGGGCGAACACCGAGGCCGCGAACCACCACCTCACCGGCGTCACCATCCCGCCCGACCTCCACGGCAGAATCGGCACCGCCCGCTTCCGGCGAACCCTGGCCTGGCACATCGCCCGCAGGCCGGGAGGCCTCGTTGCCCTGGCCGTCCAGTACGGGCACCTCCGCACCTCCCTCGTGTCTGCCGGATACGCCTCCCGCAGCCGGGGCGGCATCCACGAACTCCTGGACATCGAAACCGTCCGCGCGGTCGCCGACACCGTCACCGAACTCCAAGAAGACCTGGACGCCGGAGCCGGGGTCTCCGGCCCGGCCGCCCGCCGAGCCATCAAGGCCGCCACCCACGCCCCCCGCTTCGCCGGCACCACGATCACCGCGACCACCGCCCGGCGCCTACTCGCAAACGAGGACGCCATGATCTACGACAATCCCCAGGCACTCCTGCTCTGCCACTACAAGCGCGACCAAGTCCTCTGCCACCGCGACGGCGTCAAGGACACCCCCAGCCTCGACCAATGCGTTCCCGCCTGCGGCAACATCGTCCGCACCGAGGTGAACTCCGCCTCCCAATGCCTCCACCGGCGCCTCGTGCCGTGGACGCGCACGGACCACACACTCAGCGCCACTGCCACGATGCCCGGAGACAATCGCTCCCGTTCGAGTACACGGACAGCGGCATTCGCCGCTCCCGACAGACCTGGGACATCGCGATACCGCACCCAGGGCCTACTCCAGCCGCGTTCTCGCAGCCGAAGTGAAGCTGGTGTTCTACGAGGCACGGCCCCTTCGGATGCAAGTCATGGACGGCATCCTCCCACAGCCCAAGATCGCCCGGACAGAACCTAATCCCTCGACGGAACGAATGGACTGCGCCGACTGCTTGGCCGGGCCAGGCCGCGACAACACCCGCGTCTCGTTCGTGAAGACTGGCGGCGGTCTCAGCGGGACCTGGCACCGTCCCGACTGCCCCGCCCTCAGGATCATGCAGATCACTTCGAGGAGAGCAGTAAGCGGGTCAAGGAGCAGGACACGTTGGCCAAGGGTGTCTTCTCTGCCGCGCATGAGCGGCTCAAGCAGGCCGCCGCGACGCTCCCCGCCGATACTTCCGCCCAGCCGTTCGTCGATGCCCTGACCGAGTTGGTCCAGGCGCGGGCCGACACCACAGGCTTCGTCACGCTGCCACGTTGGGCGGAGATCCTGGAGTGGCACTTCCCGCCGGACCTCCCCGATCCCGCACACGTCAAGGAGTAACCCGGCTCCCCGACTGGGCGACACGGTGCGGCGGGTGAGCCTGGGGGCATGAGCGAAGCGCCGATCACCGTGCACCGGCCCTCCGCATCGGGCGGCTGGCGGGTGACTGCGCACCCCCATGGCCGACACCAGATCCTCGGCACCGCCTTCTCGGATCATGACCTGGTCGTGTTCCTCGAGGCCGCCGGCATCACCGACCCTGACATGGTGCTCGACGCTCCGAGGTTCGTGGAGTGGCGCGGGCGACCGCATCAGTGGACCGCTGCCTGACGCACGGAGCAGGGGGCCGGGCCTGGCCGGCCTCACCCACCCCGGCCAGGGCCCGGCGTGCCTTTCCGTCGGGGACGGATGGTGGACACGTTGCTCAGGACAACGCGCGGGTAGGCCGGCGGGTCAGGCAATCCTGGATCGTGGGTCAGGTCTGGCACCGAGATCGGATCTTCGTTCCGAGGGTCCTGGAGGGGCGATACGGTGCGCGCCATGGACATACCCGGCTGGTTCGTCTGGATCGCTCTCGGTCTGGCCGTCTTGCAGGCCCTCGGTCTCATTCCCGTCATTCGCCGACTGCGCGGATCCGACTCTGCGGTGCGTTTCAAGGCGCGCCTTGACCTGCTGGACGGTGTCGGCTCTCTGCTGCTCTTCGGCGGCCTGCTGCTGAGCCTCATGGTGTCGGAATCCTGGTTCTGGCTCGCCTTCGTGGGCTTTGCGCTCCTGGCCGCCGTCTACGCCCTGAAGGGTGTCCACTGGCTCCGCGCCCGCCACCGTCCCCCGGCCTGATCCAAGCGACCGGCTCTGGAGGGCCGTGTGGGGAGCCAATTGTGGGGCCGACCAGGGGGCCGAGTGGGGGGCCGACCTCCACAAGGGCTCTGGCGCGTCCTGGCTGGTCACCCCTGGATTTGTGGGCTGGCTGGGAGCCGACTTCCCCTCTGCGGCCGCCTGGGAGATGAGGGCGGGCGGTCTGGAGCGGCACGGGAGTTGCCCTCAACGTCCCGGGACGGGCGCATGTGCCGTAGTAGGGCCCTTCGTTCCCCTGGACGGGCTAGGCTCGATTCCGGCCCGTGCCGGTATGGAGTGCGCGGGATAGGCCCCGGTCCCCGTGACGGGGCGCAGTACGGCCGGGGCCGCCCCCGCACAGCAACGTCACCCCTGCGCCCAGTCCAGTCCGAGATTGGCCAGCTCCTGGAGGTTGTCGGCCCTCGGCTTGGCGCGGCGGCTCCCCGACGGCATCCTGCGCGACGCACTGACCGCCCATCCTCCGCGAGCCGCTGGACGCCTGGCCGCACCGATACAGGGCACCGCCCGCTGCGTCCAGAACCGCGCCCGCCTCGTACGGGCGCTCTACACCCGGCTGGACCGTCTCACAGAGCCCTCCCGGTGCCACGTAGCCCACAGGGAGAGTGGCCCAACTTCCCAGCGCCTACACGCACTCCAGTGCGATGCTGCTGCTCAAGGCCCCGGTGACGTTCAACGCCTGTGTGAAGTCCGGCTCCTTCCCCGGCACAAGCACGTCCAGGGCCAAGGCCACGAGCGTGCTCGGCACAGCACACCAATGGACCGCGAACGACCCCACGGTCCTGGCCGAGCGGGTCACCCGCGACCGCAAGCGGCTGTGGCCGCGCCTCGCGGCTTCAACGCGAAGGAGCTGACGATGCGCCCACCGGCGAGCACGGCATCGTGATCCTCACAGTGCTCCATACGTGGGCGTTCTCGTGGAGAGCGGGGAGCTGTCCGTGTAGCGTCAGGGCCAGCTGTCATGGTTCCGAAGTACCGGTCGCCCGTGAGTACGCGTTCACGGGCGATTCTGCTGTTCACAGTCTCTGAGGACCAGGGCGATCACCTCCGGTTCCCGCACAGTGCGGAACCGATTCGAGTCCCCCTTGGAGGGCAACATGGCTACCGGAACCGTGAAGTGGTTCAACGCTGAAAAGGGCTTCGGCTTCATCGAGCAGGACGGCGGCGGCCCGGACGTCTTCGCCCACTACTCGAACATCGCGAGCTCGGGATTCCGTGAGCTCCAGGAAGGCCAGAAGGTCAAGTTCGACGTCACCCAGGGCCAGAAGGGCCCACAGGCGGAGAACATCACTCCCGCCTAGCCACCACTGCGCCCGCCCAGGACACGTCCTCGGCGGGCGCTGTGTGTCGGCGCGGGACTCACCCCGATACGGTGCTCGACAGGCTCGGCACAGCCGTTTCCGCCGTCCTGCCACACCAGCATTCCTACCTGGTACTGCCAAAATCGGCGGCGCCCTGCGAGCAGCCCCGCACCGGCGAAGTCACGCCTGCGCCCAATCGAGTCCGAGGTCGGCCAGCGCCTGGAGCCTGTTGGCGCTCAGCCTCCCGCGCCTGGTCATGGTGTTGGACAGGAATACTCCAGCCCAGAGCTGCGCGGCCCTTGCAATGCGCCAGGGCGTCGATGCCCCGCTGGCGCCAGAGGACGGCCTTGGCAGACGTCTCCTGCTCGGGTGGCAGTAGCGCCACGCCGATTGCCTCAAAGAGCTCGCGACTGCCCGTCCAGGGCCTTCAGCGCAGCCTTCCACTTGGGGTGGCTCCAAGGCGCCAGGCGCCGCAGTGGAAAAGCAACTGTCCCACTTGCCGGTCCAGCGGTCACCCCGCCGACTGGTCGGGCGGTGCTGACGTAGCGGCAACGGACGCAGTACGTTGATGGGATGGAGGGATGGTTTGATCGGTTACTCGACCGGATCGACAAGTTCCTTGGCTTCGGTCAGCCAGGCAGCAACCCCCATCCGAGGCGTGACGACACGCGCTGCCCGCACAAGCGGGTGAAGAGGATGCGCGGCATGGACTCAAGAAGACACATGTACCAATGCCGTGACTGCGGAAGAATCGTCGACGACCGGCCCTAGGACCAAGCGGCCGCGACCCGCGGGGCGAGATGACCACACGGGCTCGCTGCGGCGTGACCGACAGCAGTCCGACCAATCGCCAACCAGCGCTACGCCCACTCCACTCCCAGCGCGACGAGCGCCGCCCGCTGATTGTCGCTCAGTTTGTCGCGGCGGCTCTTGATGTTGCAGATCCAGACGCCGAGTTTGACCTGGTGTTCCTGGCCGTTGATGCGCCAGGCGCTGCGTGCCGTGCACGGCGATCGGAGCCTGCCTCTGCGGACGATGCCCGCTGCCAACCGGTCGCCTCCGGGCACCGGTCGGTCTCCGGGTGCTGCGGTCGAGATCGGTCAGATCAACCGAGGGTCCAGTCGCGGAGCTGGCGGGCGATGCGGGGGACGCCGAGTGTGCCGGCGGCGATGTCGCGCACGAGGGCGACGGCCGCTTTGGGCGGGTAGTCGAGCCGGCGGCCGTTGAGGGCGAGGTAGGCCTCGGTGGAGTGCCAGGCGAAGGCGTCGTTCGAGTGCTCGAGGCAGGGGAGTTTCGTCAGGGTCTGCAGGAGGGCGGAGGCCTTGAAGTGCACGGAGCTGTAGATGTCGCGCTCCATGGACCGGGCGTTGACCCGCGCGGTGGCCGCGAACAGCGGGCCGAGATCGTCGACCTGGGGGTCACCGGGGAGGAGCTCGGCGGCGTGCAGCAGGAAGGTGACGTCGAGCGGGTGGTGCGGGGTGGGCTCACTCACGCGGCCCGGCCCCGCTCCTGCTGCGCGAACTCGGCGAGGGCGTGCTGCTCGGCGGCCCGCTGCTCCGCCGTGGGGTCGGTGCTGCTGGGCTCGGCGGTGAAGGCGGCGGCACTGCGGGCCATCGACTCCTTGAAGCCGTCCAGGAAGTGCTGCTCGACGGCGGTGGCCCGGGCGTAGGCGGCGGAGAGGATGTATTCCTGCAGGCTCACCCCTTCCTGGGCTGCGGCGGCCGCGATCGCGGCCCGCTGCTCGGGGTCGGGGAAGCGTAGGTTCATGGCTTTGGGCTCCGGCATGGTGTCAATGGTACCAGCGGTACCACTCGGAGCCCAGATCACAGCACGGTCCGGAGGAGACCGGGAGCGGCTGCGGTACGACACGATGTGTCGCCCTGGACGGCGCCTGTCGTCGCCCTGCTCGCGACACCGCCACGATCGCTGGGGTCCGGCGTCTGCGCGGGCGGTGAGCCGGCCGCCGATCGCCGCGTCGAGCGCGTCGCCGTCGATGCGCTGCAGTACTCGGCGTACGGTCGCCTCCCTGGGCGCCCGGTAGGGCCGGTCCGGATCGCGAAGCGTGGCCCCCGCAGTGGAGAAGGAGCTGGTCAGAGGCGTCGGCGGCCCACTCGGCGATTGGCGGTCATGACCTCGCCCGGCCAGGACCGAGCAGGCCGCCCGGGCCAGGGCATACGACAGCGGGTTCGGCCCCTCATGCGGCGTGGGTCAGGCAGCGGTGCAGCAGGCCGGGCAGTGCATCGGGACGGGCCGGATCGCAACCGGCGAGTCGGCCCAGCCTGGTGGGTGGCTGGCGTCGACCGGAGGTCGAACGCCGTGTACTGCTCGCGGCGGTGTGTGGTGAGAGCCTGGAGGCGGCGGCAGGAAACGTTCGGCGAACGGGCACAGTGACCGCATCGCGAACGCATCCTGAGCCCAACTTCGTTCAGTTGCGGTCACTTGCGGTCGTTCGTTGTGATCTGTGGATTTACGGTCTGAGTCTCGGGGATGAGCGGGCCGTGCCCACCTCACGGACATCAGCTTCGTGCTGCGGCCAGGCACCGGCACCGATGCGCTGTGGCAGAACCTGACGGACGCCCGGAACGCCCTCGTCAACGCCGGACTGTTCCCCGCCTTCCCCAATCTGTACGAATCACGCAACAGCTGGCAGCACCAGCCGTACGCCACCTCCGGCTCCCAAGGTGACGTCCCGTGGGTGGTCTTCGGCCGTCCGCTCGGCGGTTCACCTGTCCAGCCGGGAGCGGATCCTCAGCGGCGAGCACTTCCAGCGGCCTCCGCCCACACCTGCTCCCGGCACCCAGTGCCTCGCGGCGGTCGCCGCACCCTGGTGGGCGAAGGGCCCCGGCAAGGTGAGCCCAGACCCGCCAGCCGGGTCGTTACCTCGCTGTCCGCGTTGACCGCGCGCTTCGCTGGTGTGGGCGAAGCGGTCCCCGGTGTTGTTCAATGAGGTGTGCGGTCAGGTATTTCGGGGCCCACCGCACGGGTCTGCGTACCGCCCTGGTGCTGCGCCGGAGATTGCTGAGAGAGTCGCATGGACTCCACGCCCTTCCCCTCGTCCTCGTCGGCGTTCGACCTGGTCAGCCGAGCCCTGGGGCGCTACATCCCGCGCGGCGGAGCGGCCGCCGGTCCCGCCGACGCGCGAGGCCACCGCACCACGCGTCACCCCGTACCCGACAACCCGGCAGTCGGCCAGCAAGAGCAGATTCTCGGCGCGGTCAACCTGAACCAGGATTTGATGATCACCCGCTGCAATCTGGACGCCCCCGTGTTCGCGGGTCTGGGCGCCGCGGCTGGGAAGCCGTTCGTCGATCTCCTGCCTCCCTGGGACGTACCGACCGTCACACGGCGGCTGCGACAGGTCGTGGAGACCGGCGAGGCGCACGTCGCCCGAATACAGCGCCTGCGCCGCAGCGACGGGTCGGAGCTGGTGGTCTCGCTGAGCATCCTGCCCGCTGCGGCGCCTGAGGAGGGCCTGACCGTCTCCGTGATCGCCATGGCCAGGAGGCTGCACCTGTACGCTGCCGAGACCGCGATCGGTACCTCGCTGGACATCGGCGAGACCGCGCAGTCGCTGGCGGAGTCCCTGTTGGCCTGGGGAGACGTGGCCGCCGTCGACCTCGACTTCGCCGTGTGGACGGGTGAGGGAGTCACCGGGCAGGGGCAGAGGCGCATCCGACTGCGGCGGGCAGCCCTGGTGCCGGACCGGGCATGGCCCGAGGGCTACGTAACACCGGGCGATGACCTCCCGAGCGACGCGAGTCGTCTCCTGGCGCAGGCGGTACTGCGGAACGATGCTCCGCAGACCATCGTCATACCCGACCGGGAGGCGGTCGAGCGGGTACTCGACAGCCCTCGAGTTGTGCGGGCTCTCGTGCCCGTCGACCGGTCGGCGGGTGTGGCGTGCATTCCACTGGTTCTGGACGGCATGCCGCCCGTCGTCCTGGGCGTGGCGGAGGTCTGGCGACGGTCGGACTGCCCCTTCCGCGACAGCGAGCTGGTCGACCTGCAAGAACTGGTGGCCAGGACCGCCCATCACGTCGACCTGGCTCGTCAGCACCAGCGGGAGCACACGCAGGTGCTGGCACTGCAGCGCCGACTCCTGCCACGGACCGGCGGCGACACCATCGAGATCGCCAGCGTCTACCGGCCCGCCACCCCCGACAGCGCGGGCGTCGGCGGCGACTGGGTGAACAGCTTTCCGCTGCCGGACGGCCGTACAGCGCTGGTGGTCGGTGACGTCGTCGGGCATGGCCTGGGAGCTGCGGCAACCATGGGCCAGCTGAGTATGGAAGCCCGCGCGCTGCTGTCCGCAGGGCTCGCGCCCGACGAGGTACTGGAGCACCTGGACGAGACCGTAACGCTGCTGGACGACGCGGAGTCCGGGCTGGCGGCCGGCTACAGCGCGCTCGGCTCCACCTGCTGCATCGCCCTCTACGACCCGGTCAGCCACCACGTGGTGCTGTCCAGCGCCGGCCACCTGCCCCCGGTCCTGGTCACTCCGGACGGGCACGCGGACCCGCTCGCGCTGCGCCCTCACCCCGGCCTGGGCGCCGAGTTCGCGCTGCGGGAACCGTTCGACGTGCACACCTTCGTCGTCCCCCCGGGCTCCCTGCTCGCTCTCTACACCGACGGCCTGGTCGAGGATCCCGCCCTGCCGATCGACGAAGGCATCGACAGGCTGGCGGACGCCGTGTCCGCGGTGCACCCCTGGGATGCCCTGCAGCAGGCCGCACGGCACGTTGTCTCCGTACTGGCTCCCGCGCGCCAGCGCGATGATGTGACCCTGCTGCTCGCGCGGATGATCGGCTACCGCAAGGGGGACACGGCGACCCTGCGGCTGCCCGCCCGGTACGACACTCCCGCTCGCGCCCGAGCGCAGGTCTTCGCGCTGCTGGGCCAATGGCGCACCAGGGACGACACCCGGGACAAGACCGTGTTGCTGGTCAGCGAGCTGGTCACGAACGCGGTCCGCTTCGCTGCCGGCCCCATCACGGTACGGCTGATCAGGACCGGAAGCGGCCTGCTGTGCGAGGTGGGCGACACCGGCAACGGCAGGCCATGCCTGAGGCGGGGCGACCTGCTCGACGACGGCGGTCGCGGCCTGGGTGTCGTGCACAGGCTCACCACCCGGTGGGGGGTGCGGTGGACGGACACCGGGAAGGTTGTGTGGGCGGAAGTCGCGAGGTGACGCGGCGAAGCTTGTCCTGGTGCGGGTAGCGCGACACCGTACTACAGCCACTGCCCTTCCAGTGCGGTGGCGGTGAGACCGGGTGCCGCCGCGTACAGTACGGCGCGATTGCCGGGCTTTTGCTGCCCGGCATCATGTGCCCGCCGCAGGATGTCGAACACGGCTGCGCCTCCGCGGTTGCCGCTGGTGTAGCTGTCCCGGCTGTAGTCCAGCAGCCCCGACGGCCACGCGTCGGGCATCGTCTGCTCCATGTACTCCAGCACCCGGGTCCCCCCGGGGTGGGCGAGCAGCACGTCGGGGTGCCAGGAGTGGGGGTCGTCCTGGTAACGGGAGTGCAGCCAGTCCCACATTGCCGCGACCGTCTCCTGTACGGCACGCGGTCCGCGCCGGTCCATCACGAAGTGGGCGCCGTCCGCCCGTGTCTCCAGGCGGTGCAGGTCCTGGGTGCCGGGCAGGGTGTGGTGCCAGGCGGCGTCCAGCCGCAGCACCGACTCCGTCCTCGGGCGGCCCGTGACCACCGCGGCGACCGCCGTGTCCGCGAACAGCAACCGGACGATCAGAGACTCAAGGGTGTCGTCCGCGGGCTGGTAGGTCGTGCTCAGCGCCTCCGCGATGACGATCAGGACCACCCGATCGGGGTCCGCGGCCACGAGATCCGCCGCGAGCGCCAGGGAGCGGGTCCCCGCGATACAGGCCCACTGCGTGGCCGGCAGCAACATCACATCGCTGCGGAGCGGAAGCTGGTTGGCCAGGGCTATGTCCAGTCCGGGCAGCGCCGGGGTGGTGGAATGACTGGTGATCAGGCAGTCGATGTCCGAGGCGTCCAGCCCGGCTGCCTGCAGGGCTCCGCGCGCCGCACGCTCCCCGTAGGACTGCACGGCCTCCCAGGCCGGCGCCGTCCGCTCCTGGACGGTCTGCGGCGCGGGAATGGCCTCGAGGGCGGCGACCACGCGGTCCACGTCCTGCTGCGTGAACCCGTCGCGTACAAGCGCCTCTTGGGTCGGCTCGATGCCGATGGTCCGCAGGCCGCTGCCGTTGCCGGGCGCGACGGTGGTCTCCAGCGGCAGCATCCACCCGCGGGTCTCGATGCCCGTACTGGCCGCGATGCCGTCGATCCGCGGCGCCCACGCTGCGTGCGGATGCCGGTCGCTGACCTCCGCCACAATCTGGCTGGTCTTCACGGCGTGCTCGCCGTGTATCACGGCAGGAGGGCAGAGGTAAGCGGCCATGATGGAGCACCTTCCAACGGGAAACGGGAAACAGGGGGGTGACGGGGAGGGAGAGGAGGGGAACGGAGAAGGACACAAATGCTGTGCGCATGCGCCAAGTTGGCACTCCGAGCCCAAGAGGACGCAGATGGGTCCCACTTCGGGAGGCCGTGTCCGTCCCCAAGCATGGAGCTAAATGGACATTTGCGCTGTGATGCAGACAACGTAGACACGAACGGAAATGCGTGACACGGCACACATCGCTGAATCGCGGGCGCCCTCGGAGCGGTTTCGTGGATCTCCCCTGACCAGCCGTCAGTCAGGGAGCGGTCTTGTCACTGTGGTTGGGCCGAGCTCTGGCGATTACCTGCGGCGGAAGCGCGCCGGGTCTCCGAGATGTGGACATCGACGTACCGCGCCAGAGTCAGCCCCCCTGCTGAGGGTTGCCCGCCCTCGAGGCGATGCGGCGGAGCAGACCGACGTCATCCGTGTGGGCCGCGCCGCCGGCGGCGGCTCTGCGTCGCAGCGGAGCACGGATGGTGGCCAACGGAAGGATCCCGCCCGAGGACCTCATGGCGGCTCTGGAGGCTGTCGAGGCGGGATCCGCCTCCTGACGGCCGACGACCGCCGACGACAAGGAACCTGTCATGCCTGGTCTACTTCGCGGGGTCGCCCGCACCGCGGTCGTCTCCGGTACCGCCACCGCCGTCTCCAACCGCGTCTCGCGCCGCCAGGCCGGCCGATGGGCACAACAGGACTACGGGCAGACCGCCGCGGCGCCGCAGCAGGTCTACAGCACTCCGGCACCCGCACCTGCTGTGTCGATGGACACGAAGATCTCGCAGCTGAAGGAGCTCGCTCAGCTCAAGGAGCAAGGGGTGCTCTCCGAGGCCGAGTTCGCGGCACAGAAGCGCCGCATCCTCGAGCTCTGATCGGGACGAGCTCCTCGACGACCCAGCACAGCCCGCACGATGTCGCCGCCCGCATGCTCGGGCTGCATCGTGCGGGCCGTGACGGAGTCAGGAGGAGTGCTGTCCGCCGATGCCTTGGAGGTCCGCCTGCTGCGCGACGGCCCGGCGGGCCGGATCCGTGAACTCCCGCTCGACCGACTCCCACAGCAATCTCGTCTTCGCGCGCATGCGCATTACAGGACCGTTCGGACGGCACCGCTCCGGCTCCGCCGGAAAACGTCCCACACCCCGTCCGGGCCAGACTCTCCACCATCGTCGTCAGGGCAGCCAGCCTAATGATCAAGCCGATGGAGACGTTCTCTCAGCGTCGAGGGTGGTCTGGGCCAGGGAGGTCGAGTAGGCGCGGGTATCCGTATCGGGGACGGCTGTGGTCAGCGCCTCGACGGCACGCAACCGGGGGTGCGACGAGGCGGCGATGCTGACGGCTTGCAGGGCGAGCAACGCTCCGATTCCCAGCAGTCCCAGGGCGAGAACCGTGGCGGTGTTCCGGTCGAGATCACGGTCGAGGGGGAGCAGGTAGTACGCCGTGGTGGTCGCGGCCACCACGACTGAAACACGCAGGAGTGACAGGAGCAGACGCAGGCGGCCTGAGCGCAGCCACCCGCCCCGGTCACGTTCCTGCCGCGTGTTCATGAGGGGCGTGGCTCTCTCTCGCCGTCCTGCAGGCGCGCTGAGCACCCCCGGTGACGGCACGGCCTCCCGCCGCTCCCCAACTCCCTGATACGGCGCTCGAGGTCCGTCACTCCAGTCCGTTCCCCCGCCGGAGAGGGGATGCCGTGTGATCGATCCGGCCGGCTCGGCTGGGGTTCCATACGGATCTCCTGAGAGAGCACTCCGGGGGTGGTTCGTGAGCGGCGGAGACCCGCCGCCAGTCCACCTAAAGCGCTCCTTCCGGGCCCCGCTACCGGAGCGGCCGGCCGCGTTCGGCCGGCCGGATGAACCCCACCCGCTGATCCGGTCCACCAAGCGGTTCCGCCGGCCGTTACCTGAGGACGGCGGTGCGGGCGGCCGCACCGGCCTCCCGGAGCTCGCGCTTGAGGATCTTGCCGGTGGCGTTGGTGGGCAGGACATCGAAGAATTCCGCCAGGCGGGGGTACCCGCAAGCCAGCGACGTCCTGCCCCCGACGCACCTACGGAAACCGGCGACCCGGACGACGACGCACTGCCGCCGTACACCAAGACCGACGAGGATGGCGTCTCGATCGTCTACCACGGGGGCGGCGAAATCGACATCAAGGCAACGGCCGAACTGGCCGCCCAACACGGCCACCACGAGGATGCGCAAGACGCCGAGTGAGGGCGACTCCCTGGCACCTGGACTACGCCGTGCGCGGCGGCCGCGACCCAGGCACCCATCACCCGCTCCCCGCCCCGGAACACCACAGCTCCCGGGCGCGGGGCCGTCCGCGCGCCGTCGCCACCCGACGCAACCGGTAGCCGGCGCCCCCGCCCCCGACCGGGTTGCTGCGCTAGACGGCCGTGCTCCGTGGGCAAGGACGGCGCAGCCCGATGGGGGTACAACTCCGGGTGAGCAGATCCGGCGCGCACACCGGGCCGCGCCGTCCAGAAAGTGCTACCAGGCTGAGACGGCTCCTCGACGACCACCCGGCCGAACCCGAACCCGGACCCGGACCCGGACCCGGAGGATTATGGGTGTCGGTGGAGTTCGCCGTCAGTGGCGTCCTCGCAGCCTGCCGAGGAGACGGCGCGCCTGGGCACGCTTCCTGGGGTCGGCGGCGGCGCGCCGCACCGACGCGATGGCCCGCCGGCCCTGTGGGCTGCGGCTGAATCGCTTGATGCGGGTCAACAGTGCGGACATGGAACCTCCTGCATTGGTACGTCGCCTGCGCGGCGTCTACCGGAAGAACGCCAGGTAGTAGTCCGCGAACTTCATGCGGTGGTGTTCGTCCGTGTTCGCCTTTTCCGGCACGAACTCCGGGGCGTTCTTGATCTGCTCCTTGGTGCGGCTGACGAAGACGGTCTCCGTCGCCCTGTCCACGGTGGTGACGATGCCGGCCGGGATCACGACATGCTTGCCGAGGATCCACGGTCCGGTGTCCACGACCAGGTGACAGCAGCCGACCTCGGCGGAGTGCTGGTCAACCTTTCCGATACCACCGTCCGTCGCTTCGACCTTGTATCCGGTCAGATCCATGTCGGCCGCGTGGATCGCGGTCTCGGAGAAGGACCAGATGTCGGTGAGCATGCCTACTTCCTTCCTGCGGGGACGACCGGGACACGGGGCCTGGTCCGTCCTTCCTTGTTGCCCGGTACGGTCGGTTCATACCGCCGACCCGCCGTACTCGTCCCGGGCCGGTCGGCCTGCCCCGCCCCTGTCGGCCGGCCCGTCGTCAGTCGGTGTGGTTCTTCCTCGGCGGCTTGGCCTTCCCGGTCGCGGCTCGGGATCGACGCGGACGACACCCCGGACGGCCTCGCCCTGCGGGCTGTCGGGCTCCTGCAGGCCGGCGGCAGTGGGATCCCCACGCTCGTCGGCCGCCGAACTCGGCTTCGTGCCGGACTCCTTGGCCGTGAGGGAAGGCATCGTCCGCGAACGGGGGACGGCGGGTGTTGCCGCCGGTGAGGAGGACGGGCCCGGATGTCCTGCCCGCTCCGACGAGGGTTCGGTCGTCCCATCCGCCCGGCCCGACGTGGATTCCGTCGTGGCCCGGCGCGGCCGGGAGGCCGCATCCTCATCCTCGGAGGGCAGACCACCGATCGAGCCGGTCAGCGTGACTCCGAGCACGGCCAGTGCCGCCCCCGTAGCAAGGAGGGCGCGGCCGGAGCGACGGGAAGCGGGGACCGTGAAAAGGGAGTCCGGGGGCGGGGGCCCCTCGCTCGGTGTCGCCGCGAGCACCGGCCCCGCGCCCCCTGTTCGCGCACCCGCGCACTCCGACCGCAGTGTGTCGTCTGCCGCGTTCCGGTCCTCACCCGCGTTCCGGACGTCTACCGATGGGCCGACGCCGTGGCAGGACGACGCCGAGTCCCCGCCCTGGATGGCGGCCAGTGCCCGATGGCAGGCGTGTGCGTCGGGCCGACCGGTCTCCTCCGGATCCGTCATGGCCTCCAACAGCTCGACGAGATCCGCCGACAGGTCCGGAGGAATGGCCGGGGGCCGGTGCAGCCTCGCGATCGCTGCCTCCAACGGGGCACCCGCGTACTCCAGCTCACCCTTCAGGGCCTCGAGGAGCACGAGCCCGAGGCTGTAGACGTCCGCGGCCGGCGCCGCTCCTTTCCCCAGCACCTGCTCCGGCGCCATATACGCCGCGGTTCCCACGAGAGTTCCGGTGGCGGTGTGGGCGGTGGCGTCGAGCAGCCGGGAAACGCCGAAGTCGGTCAGGTACGGGGTGCCCGTGCCGTCGAGAAGGATGTTCGACGGCTTGACGTCGCGGTGGACGACACCGGCCGCGTGCACATGAGCCAGCGCCGAGGCCAGCGCGGCTCCGATACGGGAGGCCGCGGCGGGAGTCAGGGGGCCCGCGGCGATGCGCCTGCGCAGCGTCGTCCCCTCGATGAGCTGCATCACCAGGTAAGGCCGTCCGTCCTCGTGACCGGAGTCGTACACGGTCACCAGGCCCGGGTGTTGCATTTGGGCCAGCAAGCGGCCCTCGCCGTCGAAGCGCTCCTCCGCCTGGGACCCGCCGCCCGGCCGGAAGACCTTCACCGCCACCGGCCGGTGCAGCCGCAGGTCCCGCGCCTCGTACACGTCAGCCGCACCACCGCGCCCCAACAGGTCGTCGAGCCGATAGCGGCCGGCGACCACGTGGGCCGTGAGCCGGAGATCCGCTGGGGCCGGCCACGGGCGGACCTTCATCTGCGCTCCCTGCGTTCCGTTGTCGCCTTCCGCCGTCCGCCCGCCCACGTACGTCCGTGCCGGGCAGGGAGCGCCGGCGTCCGATGCCTGGCCGTATGACCGCTGAACGGCGGTCGACGCCGTACCGCCCCCGGCGGCGCGCCTGCCCGTCTGCGAGCTCGGAACTACGCGTGCCCCCTGAGCCCCGGGACATCCGTGTGAAATCTGGAAAACCGTGGGGAACTCCCGGACGCCGCGGCACGCACCCGGCATCACCTGCGCCTGGCAGGGCTCGCACGTGGAGGGCGGGAGCCTGCGCTCTCTCCGCGCGTCAACTCCGCTGGATGAGCCACGATTTCGGAGCCCTCCTCCGGCTGAGCGGAAGGGAGCCCGTGAGCGGATACGGGCCCGTCCACGCCCCCGTCCCGGAGGCGGCGGGGACGGCGGCGCGTCCGCCCGTGATGACCCATCAGTCAGTGCGCCAACTCGTCGGCCACCTCCTTCACCGCGTCCAGCGAACCTGCCAGCGCCTCCCGTGACGCGGCTCGGGCCCGGCGCAATCTCCCGTACCCGTACCCGGCGAACGCCACAGCCCCGATGCCGTACGCAGCCGCCAACGCCCCCGTCACCCGCGGCGCCGGCCACACCCGCTCCAGCGCCCGCACCGCCGACTCCTGAGCCGCCAGCAGGGCCAGCACACCGAGCACCCCGCCCGCCCCCAGAGCCGCCGATCCCCGGCGCCCCTCGGACACGGCAGCCACCAACTCCGCCTTCACCTGGTCAATATCCTCACGGACCAACTCGATCACATCCTGTGACAGTGCTTGCATGCCTTCTCGGTACCCCTGACGCGGCCGGGCAGACACGCGTCAGATCGCCACGCGCACCACCGAGAGACGACAGCCTCAGTGCGGCGTCGGGGGATACGCCTGCCGGCCTTGATCTGCTCGACGGTCTCGCCGTACGCCCCTTGACGGTCTCGCCGTTCGCCCGGCGAAGGTGAACCCACTCGCCGGGATCGACCCCAACGAACGCAAGGCCCAGTCCACCATCGAGCGAGCGCTCGAGGCTGGCAGCCGGGACCCACGCCGGATCGGTGGCATGGGCTCGGGCTTCAGTGCGTCGTGTCGTCGGGCGCTACTTCGGCACTGTCGCTGATGGGGATCAGTTCGGCGTCGTCGGCTCCCCGGACGGTGATGCGACGTTGGTCGGCTGCGAGGGCTCCCCGTAGGTGGTGATGACGGCCTTCACGTCGTCGGTGAGCGCAGTGGCGGAGAGGCCATCGGTGCTGAGGTCGACGAAGGGTCAGCGTGGAAATCCTTAGCGGCGGGAGGGGGCGCTTGACAGACTTCGGCGTGTGGCAACGGCACACCAGACATCGCGGCAGCACCTCATCTCCTATGAGTCCTGCCAGCCACTCACATAGACGCAACCGGAGGTTCCGTGAAGTTTGAAATGGTAGAGATTGGCCCCGCGTCACCTGACAGTGACGCCACATTGCAGGCCCCGAAGGAATTCATCCAATACTCGGCCGCTGACAACGTCAAGAAGGTGATAGTCGACGGCATCGAGTACCTCAAATTTGGATCTTTCGGATTCGCTGGGAGTGCGCTCCTTGATGCCAACACGGGGAAGGTTTACGCCCGCTATTACGATGACAATCTCGTTTTCGTGAACAGCAGCCTGGGCAAGTTTTCCGAGTGTGTGAAGCGCCTTCTTGAAATCTATCCTTTCTATGAGGAGGGTTCAGAATTTGAAGACTGGAAGGCGGCTGGCCTGCGTGTAGAGAAGATTGCCAGGGGGGTCGATCCTGAGGCATACGTAGACGGCGAGAGTTTTTGGTTTGATTTTCGATGGGATGTTGTTATGGGGGACTCCTGAGACCGACTGGCGCGCACGAGCCCTCGTCGCCCTTCGGACGGCGGAATCCGCCCATCCAGGCCGTGAGCCAATCGGGCAGGTCGGCATGTATGAGCGTGCAGAGGCAGGTAGAAATGAATGTTGATTACGCGGACTGCGAGGTATACGTCGACTCCGACGATTACGACCTCGTGCGTCGATTGCTTGCCGTGGATGGGTTGGACGCGGAAACGCAGGACAGTATCGGCAGCATCGAGATCTCAATCGCGCATAACGACTATGAGAGCGGCGGTGAGGGCTTCCTGGGCTGGCCGATCGTTGTCGAATGCACTGCCAACCGTGCAGCCACTCCACAAAGCGTCGTTTCCGCCGTTCAGTCAATACTCAACGCTTTGAGCAAAGCTCGGATCAGAGCACTCCCATCCTGCTACTTTGAAGACGAACTTGACTGCTGATCAGGAGGAGGCCGGCCCGCAAGACGGTGACGGCAATTATCACAATTTCAGCCACGAACTGTGATCAGTGCCCTCGAAGTCCAGCGCCAGCGTTTACCCCTCCTCGAGGAAAGGCGTCCTCGAGGGGCAGCGCTTCGTTCAGCAGGTCAGTCTTCCCTGGGCATCCAGGCGCGGATCTACAAGCCGACGATCCGTGTGCCGGGTTCGACGCGGTCGTTGTCGACGAGCAACATCTGTACGGCGGCGGCGACGTCGCCGCCGGCCAGTGGAAGCCGGCGACCCGGGGTCCCTGGTCGTACTGGACGCCGGCTACGACGCACCCCGCATTGCCCACCTGCTGAACGATCTGCTCGTGCAGACCCTGGCACCGGCTGCACCCGCGGCTGACCCGGCGAGCGGCCTGGGATCGCCCACGAGGGGCCGCTTCCCATCATCGAAGGAACCGTCATCCGCCTGGTCGTGGAGAAGTTGCCCAGTGGCGGGGTGAACAAGCCGGTCTGGCTGTGGTGTTCGGGCACCGCTGCCACGAGCCAGGACGTGGACCGCTGCTGACAGTCCTTCCTCCGCCGCTTCGTCTGGAGCACACGTTCCGCCTGTTCAACCAGATGCTCGGCCGGACCAAGCCCCGGCTTCGCAGCCCGGAAGCGGCCGACCGATGGGCATGGCTGGTGATCGCTGCCTATGCCCAGCTTCGACTCGCCCGCGCACTCGCCGTTGACCTCCGGCGCCCCTGGGAGAAGCCAGCCCCGCCGAACAAACTGACGCCCGCCAGGCTCCGGCGGGGGTTCAGAAACCTGCGCGCGAAGACTGGCTCACCAGCCGGTGCACCGAAACCGTCCCAGCCCGGTCCCGGCCGACCACCGGGCTCAAAGAACCGCCACCCGGCGCCCCGTCATGACGTGGGCCGGATCCTTGCGACCGGTGAGGCATACAAGCGTCCCGCCCGCCATAAGGTCGGCACCAAACCCCGACGTGTGTCACGCCAGTTCCGAGCTGACGGCAGACCACCACTGCGCCATGACCATGCAGTCAAGCAAGATGGGCCACATGGACGCGAACGGAAGCCGGCCCCTTGAAGACCTCGTGCACTGGGACGGTGAGCTCTGCAGACTCATCAGAGATGCCCGGCACGGCGACTCAACATCGACGCCCACCTTCCGTCGCGGCCACGTGGTGGCTGCCGCAGAGATGGTCACCACGGGACTCGCCAGCCCCGGTCAGCTCGTCGACTGGGCACAAGCCGTGCACTTCGCGGACCATGTGCACATCGAGGAAGCACACCAGGACCTGCTGACTCAGTTCCTCGTTGAAATATCGACCCCCGAGTTGTTCGAACCGGTCACCCTTGAAGTCTGCCAACGATGGCTACGCGTCCTGCAGACATCGATGGCCGTCGATGCCGAAGCGGCCGAACGTTGAACAACAAGCTCAGGCAGTTGAGAATTTCAGTCCCGCATGGCACCGATTGGGGATCCTGGCCTGCAGTTCCATTAGCTTTGTCAGTGATGGTTGGCATTGAACGTCGACGAGGGATGGCACCTCGTGCAGGCTTCAAGCTGGCTGGCATCTCTTGATCAAATCGCACCCTACCTTCCGTTTGCTCGTGGCTGCTGGGTTCACGTAGCGGACGAGTGCGGAGGTCCATCGGCTCGTGTGTGCGGAGGACAGGGTGTCCAGTGAACCGCCTGGTCGACGCGTTGAACTCGGCGTCGTGGATTAGGTGTGCTTCTGCGTCAGAGGCCCTGTCTGACAAATAAGTTGACGCTATCTTTCTACGCGCGGTGACCTACACCGCCGTGGTGGCCAAGCACCACGCGCCGCGACCTCGCAGCGGAACTCGACTCACGCGACGACCCGATCAATCACGAACAGCGTAGATAGATCCTGCAGGCATGGCGTTGATCGGGACGAATTCACAGTTTGCAGGAAGTAATCGAAGGGCGCTTCGTTGTCTATTTTCTGACAAACTTGATGAAGGTGAGTGCTACCGAAGGCCGGTCCCTGTGCAGTTCCTCACCGAGCGTGGCGTCCGAGTCGTAGGTGAAGTTGGTCTCCGCCTTCGAGGCGAACATGGCCCCGTCGCCGCTCTGCCCCAGCTTCTCCAGTTCGGGGCAGGCCTGGATCGACACATCGTCGAACGTGCTTCTGTCGGTAGACTCCTGGACTTGGACTTACCCGGGGCCGAGGTCCGCCTACGAGAGCAGCAGGGGGCGCAGGGCGCCCTCTACGAGGGGCTTCGGCTCGGCCTTCTGCTTGGCTCTCGGGTCACCGGCTCCTCCGTCGCTGCCGCTGCTGCATCCTGTGATCAGCACGCCGCACAATGCAGTGTGGGGGTCAGCGGTGTGTTGTGGCCAGTGCGACCATGCGGCGCATGACGGCTGAGGGGATTGTCGGATTCTCGGCGGCGTCTGCGGCGCTGTATTCGTCGTGGAGCAAGGGGACCAAGTTCGCCGGCGGCAGGGCCGGGTGTTTCCGGGCGAGGCGGCGGACAGAGTGGTCGGCGTCGTCGGTCAGCCTGACAGCGGATTCGGGTGACAGACGCGGGTCCTCGGCCGCCCGTGTGCGCACGGAGACGTCGGGGTCGTGGCTGAACCGCTCGACGAGGGCGTCGGTCGACGCGGGGTCGTCGAGCGCGAGGAGACGCATGCGGGGCTGTGGGGCGTCGGCGTAGCGAAGCAGGCCCCTGCGGGGAAAGTTGGGATGGTTGCGGGGGCGGCCAGGGAACGAGAGGCTGCCGGGCCACCAGCTCCACACGTCCAGAAGCAGGTCTGGCGGGGCGTCGTCGCACGACTCGGTGAGGAAGAGGCGCACGACTTCGTCGTCGTCGTGGGCGAGGAGCTGCACGACGTCCTGGGGAAGACGCGGGGCGCGGGCAACGCTGCGGCGGATCCAGAGGTTGGGGTACGAGGCCAGTTGCCGCATGGCGTCCGGGTCGTCGTGAAGGGCGGCGACCCACCACAAGGCGTACGTACGGTCATCCAGGGGGATCGCCGGAACCGTGTCGGCCATCGCGGCAATCTCGGTGGGTGTTGTGGGTGGTTGCGACTCGGGGTGCGGCGGACGTCCGATCCCGACGCCGGCGTACGGTCGCTGGTGTGGGCCCTCCTCCGCCGCCATCTCCGCCAGAAGTCCGTGGATCGGCCGGTCCGCGGTGGCGGCGAGGAGCATGTCCCACTGCGCGGGCGAGAGGTTCCTCGATTCGGCGGCGGTTCCCCAGACGCGTTTCACGGGATGGACGACTGCCGCATCGAGGACACCGGGTGGAAGGTCCCTGCGGTACAGGAAATACACCCGTCCGGTGTCGAAGAGGCTGATCAACACCTCTGCCGGGGCGGCTCGGTTGAGGCCCAGACCGCACAGCCATGCCTCGGCGACATCCGGGGAGAGGCTGAATCCTTCGAAGAACGCGGCCCAGGCGCTGTCGTCGGCGTCCGGGGTCTGCTGAATCGTCACTGCGGCAGCCTAGTCAAGGCGCTGTGGGGGGTCGTGGTCGGTGTGGAACGCACTGCCGTCGTCTTTCGGTGCGGCCCGGCTTCTGGTGGGGGTCGGCCGTGCTGGTCTGTGGCGGGTCGGGTCGGGTCGGGTCGGGTTGGCGGGTCGGGTCCGGTTGGTGTGCTGGGGCTGCTGGTGTGTTGGGTTCGGCTGGTGCGGGCGACGGGGTGGTCGTCGTTCGTCTGTGGGTTGTTGGGGCACTCGGCTGGTTCTGTTGCCGTGGCGTGCTGGTGGCGTTTGCCGGCTCCGTCGTTGTCGGGCTGTGTTTGTCTGTGTTGTGGTTGGTGTTAGTGGGTGGGGGGTGGGGTGGGGGTGTGTTGGTGGGGGTGGTTGA
>NZ_JBQHCZ010000030.1:0-35063 GCF_052068155.1 Streptomyces sp. OZ13
TCGGCCTTCGGCCGCCCCGTCCGTGCCATGGAGCAAGCCTATACATCTGAACAGAATTCCCGACTCAGAAGACTAGGTGGTCATTCAACAGGCCGAAGTGGCCCAAGTTCCACGCTGGTACCACACCAGTTCCACGGTCGGGCCTCTCACGAAAGGGCCGCGCCCAGGAACCTATTTACGTTGATCAAAATCCGAGCGAGCTGCCCACGGGAGTAAGTGTCTGTCTGGCATCCCTGTCCGTACGTTCCCGCGACCGGGATGCTGGGCGCTATGGCGTCTGGTGGGGTGGCTCGAAGGTATTGCCAGGAGTGTGGGGTGCCGCTGCTGCCGACGAAGTCGGCGGCAGCGGTGTTCTGTTCGGGTAGGTGCAGGTCACGGCGGTGGCGAAGGCTGGAACAGGCCCGCCGATGGGTGGCGGCGATGCAGCGTGGGGACGAGGCGGCGTGTCCGGTCTGTGGCCGGGGATGGACGGTGGGGGTTGAACGTCGGCGGTCGGCGGTGTTCTGTTCTGCTCGGTGCCGCACACGGGCCTGGCGGGAGAAGGCGTCACGGGATTCCGTCACGGTGACGCCATAGCCGAACGCCGCTTCCGTCCCGGCAGGACCGCTCGTTCCGCAGAGGGTTGAACGGCCTCTGCTGGACGCCTCGCGCGCCCCTTCTTTGCGCCTCCCGCCCTGGGAAGCTGCCGCTTCATTCTGATCGTGACCTGGGCTGATGTGGTGCCGATCGGTCACTGTCCGGTGGTTGGCCCTGCCCAGGACGGAGAGGGTGGAGGCGGCATGTCGGAGCGGGTCGGGAATGTCTCACGGACGCGTTACGAACAGCTGGTGGCCGAGGCGCGGGAACTGGTCGCGCAGGTCGCGAGGGCCCAGTTCGCGCTCGGCGACAAGGCTGTGGAGATCGAGCCGATGAGGCCGGTGGGCAGTTCGGTGGCCAAGGGCACCGAGGAGCTGTTCACGGTCGAGGAGTCGCTGGGACGGTGCGATCTCCGCCCGTCGGGTGGCGTCCTGGTTGGGGTGCTCAAGGGCACCGGCGGACGAAGCGGCGTCCTGGTTGGGGTGCTCAAGGGCACCGGCGGACGAAGCGCTGATTACCGGCCGGCAGCACCTCGTAGGCGTCGTGGGACGCCGGGGTGTGGAACTCGGCCATGGTCGACCCCCATCAGCCATCGCACCGCATGGTCCCGCCGGAGCTCGCCAGGGCGGGCCAGGCTGCCGTGTCGCGGCGGAGCTCTGCCGGACTCCGCCTGCGGTTGCGGAGCATGGGCCGTGCTGGAGGTTGCCGCCTCCAGCTCGGGCCCCGTGCTCCAGGCCGTGGGCGACGCTCCGAGTTCCGGCTGATCCTGCGCGCAGCAGGACGCCGCGTACGGCGAGCGCCCCGTGGAAACAATTGTTTCCACGCGATGTGAATCGAGGGGGCGGAGCGGCGGCGGCGCCGGGGCCAAAGCCCCGGGTGGTGAACCCAGGACGCGGACTCGCTTCCGTCAAAGTTTCGACGACACAGGACAGGTGTGGAGCGCGGCCCGTCTGGCCACGTGGGCGAGCGCTGTTCAAGACATCGACATCGCCGGCCTTCTTGTTGTGGCTGAGTGCCCATGGCGCGGGTGGGAGCGGCTTCGGTGAGCGCATATGCACAGGTGCGCCAAGCGGCGTTACTCAAAGTGCGCGACCAGTTTCCGAAAGCGATGATCCTGAGTAGTCGCCGCCCTTTCTACGGCGGCTGATTCATCTCGGAAGAATCAGGAGACATCCATGGCATCTGATGGCGCACCACGCTCCTGCTTGGGGCCGGTACCCAAACGGGGCGCTTGGATCACGGGCGGCGCGATGGCAACACTGGCCCTCGTGATGCTGGGCTTCAACAGCCCTGCACTGGCGACGACTCAATACCGGCCGACAGCCGGGGTGAGCCAAGCGGAACCGGACCCCGACGACTGCAGGCGACCCAAGTCGCTCTCGCTCCCTGCCATCACCGTCGGGCCGGAAGGCTACGACGAGTGCCAGGGGCGGCCCGGAGCCACCGGGCCGACCGGTCCCATGGGCGACACCGGGCCGACGGGAGCCACCGGACCCCAGGGCGAGCCAGGGGAACCGGGTGCCGTAGGCGCGACCGGGCCGACCGGTCCCACCGGCGCCGCGGGAGTCAGCGGGTTCGAGGTGGTGTCGGAACAGTTCCAGGCCCCCAACAACCCCGGCGTGAACCAGTTCTTCAGCGCGGTATGTCCTGACGGCAAGGTCGCCATCGCCGGCGGCTACAACTTCGTCCAGCCCGAAGCACCCGCCGGCGTCCTCGTCACAGACAACCGCCCCGGCCCCACCAACCCCCCCGAACGATGGGTCATCGCCATCCGCAACAACAGCGGCGGCAACGTGATCTTCAATGTCTACGCGAGCTGCGTCGTAGCCAGCTAACCTTTGAATACATGCCATGCATGCAGCCGCAACCACCTGCTACGCGGGGTGGTGGAGCCAGCCGTGCAGCTGTCGCGATTGATGCGCTTGCTGCCGCGGACGGGCTCCGAGCCGGGACCCGGGACGACAACGGCTGCTTCTCGAGTGACCACATGCGCCACTCGTTCCACACGGAGTAGTCTTCGCGCAGGCCGGCGGAGGCCAGCGCGCCAAACGAGGTAACCCGAGCCGGCCCGGCAGTGTGCGTAACCGGGCGGCGCGCTACGCGTTGAGCTGGGCGACGCGTGCACCATCCGTACCCGTGGAGGCATGCCGGGGCCCTGGCAGGACGGCGAGACCGGCCAGGGCCCGCCTCACGGCGGCTACTCACCAGTGCCAGGTGCTCACTGGTTTTTGGTGCGGGACACGGAGGCGGGCGAGGATACCGGTGCGTTGCCGCACGGTCATCACCTCTTCCTCCGCCTGGCCCTCGGCATCCGCAGCCTGCTCTCTCTCCTCACGTGCGGCCTGCGGCGCACACACACCGCACAGCTGCGGATGCGCGTCCCCTCCCTCCCATCGGACTTCGGGCCACCGCTCGTCTCGTCGCTGAACAATCCGCCGCAACTGTCCAGGCCGGGCTTGCGTCCGCGCTCCTCCTCTTCGGCAGGCTCTGCTGCTCCGCCGTGTACTCGGTTGCCTTCCCTTTCGTCTCCGGCGCGTCGGCGGTATCCCGGCACAGATTGCCGATCACCCCCCAAGGGCTGAAAGCCCGGGCGCCCGAAACGGTGGAACACCTCGCCCTCGGGTCCTTGCTCGCCCAGCAGTTCAACCCAGTGGCCACGATCGGAATCTTCCCGTCGTAGGCGGTCCGCTCCTACGTCGCAGAAGGACATCGCCTCCGAGAGAGCGGCAGAAGGGCTCACCGCCGGTGACGTCCAAGAGCACCGTCCAGCGGGACCGGCCCCGCGTGCCCTTCCCGACAGTGAAGTGCACCCCCGCCCGGTCCGCACGATGCACGGGCGCCAGCCGTAACGGGTGCCAGGGTGAAGCCATGGGCTCACCCTGGCACTCGCGGTTGATCGGGGCTTACCGACCTGTCGGGAACGGCCTTGAGTGTCAGGACTAGGTGTGGTGTCTCATGAGGTTGGTTCCACGAAGTCCTCGAACGCCAACTGCTGCGGGAACGTGTTGAGTGGTTCCGGCGACTGGTCGAAGGTCACGCGGTAGTCGCTGCCGCCGGTCCGGGTGATCGGCGGCTTCCCGCCCAAGGCGGCGTGCGGCCGCTCGTGGTTGTAGTAGTTCAGGAAGTCAGCTAGCGCGACACGGCGTTCGTACTCGGACGTGTAACCGCGCACGTAGGCCCATTCACGGACAAGGGTGCCGTTATAACGTTCGACCTTGCCATTCGTCCGAGGCGTGTAGGGCCTGGTCCGCTTGTGTTTCGTGCCCGTCTTCGCGAGCGCGTCGGACCAGGTCTGGGAGCGGTAGCACGCCCCGTTGTCGGTGAGGACTCGGTGGATCGGAGTGATGCTGTGGGCGGCAAAGAAGGCAAGGGCCCGGTGCCAGAAGACGGCCGCGGTCACGGCTTTCTCATTGTCCAGGGCCTCGGTGTAAGCGAGCCGGGAATGGTCGTCGAGCGCGGAGTGCAGGTAGGTGTAACCGACCCTGCCGGTGCCTGGACCGTCTCGTTTGGAGGCGCGGGAGGACTCGGTGCCGACGCCGTGCATCCGCCAGCCGCCGCCGGTAGGGATGCGTCCGAGCTTCTTGATGTCGACGTGGATCAGGTCGCCGGGCCGGTCGTGCTCGTAGCGGATGACTTCGCGCAACTGTTCACCGGTCGGTGGGTCCAGGTCCCGCAGTCGGTTCAGCCCGCGGCGGACCAGGATGCGGTGCACGGTGGCCGGCGCGACCGTGATGCCGTGCAGCCGTTTTAGGTCGGCTGCGAGCCGCGCGGGCCCGTACTTGGTCTGCCGCCGCAGTGCCTCCACCAAATCCGCGACGTCCTCCGCGGTGCGGGACGGGCTGGTGACCGGGCGGGAGGAGTGGTCAAGCAGACCAGCCCCACCGTGCGCCTGCCAGCGCGCGTACCACTTCGCCAGACAACGGCGGGAGATCCCGGCTTCCGCAGCGACGTGCGCGATGGGGCGCCCGGCATCCACGCGCTCGCATAGTCGGCGTCGCCCTTCCGGCGTCAGCGGGGCATTGGGATGCCCCGCCATATCAGCCCGTCCCGGTGTCAAAGGTGAGTGCCCTCTCTATTTCAGCGTGCACGCGGCGCTGACGATGCCCGCCCCTCCGTGGCCTGAGTCGTCCCCGAGCACAACGCCGGGATCGGCGCCCTGCGCTTCTGGAAATTAGTAATCTTGCTGATGGGCGTGGTGCGAGAAGGACTGCGGTTGTGTAGTGGGGGCGTCGCCCTGGTGCTGCTGCGGTTGCCTGTCCATCCGCGTGGTGCGTCGTGCGGTGATGCCCGTGGTGGCCGCGAGGGCGACCAGGGCGAGGGCGATGGCCACCCACGGAGTGCGGGCGGGATCGCCGTGGTCCAGGACGAGGCCGCCGGTGAAGGACGCGGTGGCGATGCCGGCGTTGAAGGCGGCGATGTTCAGGCCGCTGGCGGCCTTCTCCGCTCCCGGACCGTGGGTGGAGGCGAGAGCGACAGCGTGGGTCTGCACCGCGGGGGAGATCAAGAAGGCGAAGATGCCCCAGACGGCGATGTTGACCGCGACGGCGACCGCGTGGTTCTGGGTGATCAGGAGCGCGGCCAGGGAGATGACCAGGCCGGTCAGGGATGTGCGGATCACGAGGACGGGACCGCGGCGGTCGGTCAGGCGTCCGCCGAGGAGGTTCCCGGCCACGGTGGCGGCGCCGAAGAGCATCAGGATCCAGGTGACCGCTGTGGTGGTGTAGTTGGCGTGCCGGGTGAGGAGGGGTTCGAGGTAGGTGAAGACGGCGAAGGTGGCGCCGAAGCCCAGGGCGGTGACGGTGTAGGTCAGCGCGAGGGGGCGGTGGGCGAGCAAGGCGAGTTGTTCGCGTACGCGCACTCCCTGCCCGCCGGAGGCGGAGGGGATCAGTGCCCAGAGGGTCACGGCGGCGGCCAGGCCGAGCGCGGCAACGAGGGTGAAGGTGGCACGCCAGCCGACTGCTGTGCCGATGGCGGTGCCGGCGGGAACGCCGACGACCATGGCGACCGTCAGGCCGAGGAACATCAGGGCGATCGCCCGGCCGGCCTTGTCTTTGGGGACCAGTGCGGCGGCGACGGGAGCGCCGAGGGCGAAGACGGTGCCGTGGGCGGCGCCGGCTACGGCCCGGCCGATCATCAGGCCGGTCAGGTTCGGGGAAACGGCGACGGCAAGGTTGCCGAGGGCGAACAGGACCATGAGGCCGGCGAGCATGGTGCGGGAGTTGTGGCGGCTCAGCCAGCTGGTCAGGAGCGGGGAGAGTACGGTGATGGCCAATGCGTAGACGGTCACCAGCAGGCCAGCGGTGCCGAGGTCGGTATGGACGTCGGCGGCGATGACCGGGAGCAGGCCGACGAGGACGAACTCGCTGATGCCGATGGCGAAAGCGGCAAGGGTGAGGGAGAGCAGGCGGATCATCCGGGGAACCTTCCGAGGGAAGTGCGGCCGACGGGCCGAGCCCGTCGGCCGGGGTGGTCAGCGCAGCGCGGCGGCACCGAGGCGAGCGAGTTCCTCATCGGCCTCCACCGTGGCTCCGGCGACGCCGACCGCGCCAAGGGTCTGGCCTGCTTGGCGCAGCTGCACGCCGCCGCCGAAGCTGATCAAGCCGCCGTTGGTGTGCTCCAGGGTGTAGATCGCGCCGCCGGGCTGCGCGTCCTGGCCCAGGGCGATGCTGTCGGTGCCGAACAGAGCCGCGGTACGGGCCTTCTTGATGCTCACGTCGATCGGCCCGGCCAGCGCGCCGTCCATCCGATGGAAGGTCACCAGGTGACCGGCCTGGTCGACGACCGCGACGCTGACCGCGAACCCTCGCTGGTGAGCGGCTGACGTAACTGCCTGCACGACCTGCTGCACGGACTCCACCATCAATTCCTCCATGATGAACTGAGCCGGTTTCCGCCCGGCCCTAATCTTGCGATGCTGAATGATTCCACCGTACGAAGAGATTCCTCAATGTCAAATCTCGGCTCTAGAATCATTGACTAGATTCCACTATGATGAATTGGAGTTCCGATGATCCAGTCAGTGCAGCGCGCGTTCCAGCTACTGGAGGCCATCGCAGCCGCCCCCGGCGGGGCCCGGCTCAGCGACATCGCGGACGCTGCGCAGCTGAACCGCAGCACCACACACAATCTGCTGGCCACACTCCAGGAGCTCGGATACGTCACCCAGCCCTCCCGCGGCGGCGTCTACACTCTCACCGACCGCCTCACCGACCTCGCCCGCGGCGCCTCAGTCGCCGACGACCTGCTGCGCGAACGTCTACACCCCACCCTGGAGAAGATCACCCAACACACCGGGGAAACGAGCTACTTGGCTGTCCCTGCCGGGGCCCAGTACCTCTGCCTCGACGCTGTGGAAGCCCAAGCCCCGCTGCGGCTGACCATCCCCGTTGGTGGCCGCGAACCCCTGCTCGGCACCGCCATCGGCCACGCTCTCTTGTCAGGACGGCCCGACCTGCATCACCGCCTCGCGGCGGACCAGCCCGCGGCCTGGAACAAGGCCGCCGCCAGCGTGGAGCAGGCCCGCACCGACGGCTATGCCCTCGACCTGGCCCGCTTCCACCCTGACATCTCCTGCACGGCCGTACCCGTGTGGGACGGCAACCGGGCACGCGCTGCCATCGCCGTCGCCGGACCCACCACTCGCCTACCCGAAATCCGCCTGCGCCAGATCGCCACCCACATCCGGGAAATTATCGAGGCTGGACACATCCAAGTGACCCACCACAGCGACACGTAGCCCCAGACGTTCAACCCTCAAGGACGCCTCCCCGACGCCGTCAATCGCAGACGCGGTACCAACCTCCAGAGACAGCACAACTAGGCGACCGTTTCGCAGATGGAGTACCAGGTGACGGCAGGGTTCTGATCGGGTGAATCGTTCCGTACACCGGTCGACCAGCCGTTGAGCGTAGCGTCGGGATAGGACTGGGAGATCGTAGTGGCTGCCGTGTTGGACTGGATGCCCCCGGACACGGGCTCTAGCCTTCGGGGCATTCCGGGGTTTGACGATCGGCCGATCCGGGGGGGCATGTTGATTGGGCCCTCGGTGACGACTTCGCGGGTGCCCGCCGAACCGGTGGGGCCGGCGGGGCCCGTATCACCCGTTGGCCCGGTAGGGCCTGGGTCACCCTGTGGACCCATCGGCCCCGTTGGGCCGTGGGGCCTGGGTCGCCCTGTGCACCCGTCGGGCCGGTCGGACCCGTGGGGCCCGCCGGACCCGCCGGGCCCTCGCTGCAGTCGTCCTCGCCGCCTCGAAGTGGCCAGTCCTTGCACGTGTCGTCCCCGCCGCTCGGGTCGCTCGTGGCGCTCACGTGTTCGCCAATGCTCTGAGCCGCGACCGGGCTGACCACCCCCGCTGCCAGGACCAGCGCGAGTGAGGCGACGGCGCCGGCGGCTCTCCAGTTGGCTCGGTGGGGCAGAGGTCCCAGCGGGGACCGTGGCGGAATGTCTGGGCTCAGAAGCCGTATCTCAACCGAACATGATCGCTTGATTCCTGCTGGTCAGGCATGGTCTCGGTCGGGGTGAGGGAGGCATCTGGTGTTCTGCTTGCGCTGGTTCGTCGAGGGGTGCGCGATGGCGTCGATGCTGGGGTTGCTGGAGGCGCGGGAAATGTCTGCCCGCGAGCGGGTGGAGGTGCTGCGGGAGGAGGCGGCTCGTACGGCTGCGGCCTTGGAGGCCGGCGAGATCGAGCTGGACCGGCGGGTGATCGCTCGCGAGGAGCTCGTGGACGCCCTGGCCGCATCCGCCGCCGAGACCACTGCCGTGACGGAAGCCCAGGGTGAGGGAGAAACGGCGCCCATTCCCGTTCCCGCGCCTGCGGCCGCGTCGGTTCCGGGAGCGATCGTGCCGCCCTGGCGGGAGGGGCTTGAGGTGGCGGTGCTCTCGCCGGACAATCAGCGGATCTTGAATGTGCTGCAGGACCGGCCGGACCTGGAACCCTTGCGGGCCAAGGACATCGCGGCCGTGATGGGCATCGACACGGCAGTGGCGGCGAAGGTCGAGGGGGTGCGCTCGAAGGCGAAACGCCTGGCCGAGCGGGGCTGGTTGCTCCAGGAGGCGTCCGGCGCGTTCAGTGCCGGCCGCAGGGTCGTGGCCTCGCCAGGCGGCGGCTCATCCGCGTGATCATCGGCCATTGGATCATCGCCTCGCTGGTCGCGGTGAGCGTCTCGTAGTCCCGGCACAAACGGCGCGAGTGCATCAGCCAGCCCAGGGTGCGCTCGACCACCCACCGCCTCGGCAGCACCACGAACCCCTCCATGTCATCGGTGCGCTTGACGACTTCGAGGGCGAAGGCGAGCTTGTGCCGGCACCAGTCGATGAGGGCCCCGGTGTAGCCGCCGTCCGCCCAGACCAGGCAGATGTCCCGGTGCAGCTCGCGCAGCCGTCTCAGCAGGCCGACGGCCGCCTCACGGTCCCCGATGTTCGCGGCGGTCACGGCCACGACGAGCAGCAAACCCAGGCAGTCGGTCACGATGTGCCGCTTCCGCCCGTTGATCAGCTTGCCGCCGTCGAAGCCGCGTGAGGCGGCGGGAACACTCGCGGCGGCCTTCACCGACTGCGCGTCAATGATCCCCGCCGTCGGCTCCGCCTCGCGCCCCTCGCGCTCGCGCACCTTCCCGCGCAGCCGGTCGTGGAACTCCGCGACCAGCCCGCTCTCGCGCCAGCGGCGGAAGAAGGCATAGACCCGGGCCCAGTGGGGGAAGTCCGCCGGCATCGACCGCCAGGAGATCCCGCCCGCGACCAGGTAGCGGATCGCGTCCAGCATCTGGCGGTGGCAGTATCCCTCGGGCTGCCCGCCGCGGCCCTCCAGCCAGGACGGCGTGGGCAGCAAGGGCCGCACCGCCAACCACTCCGCGTCCGTCATGTCCGACGGATACCGGCGCTGCCTCTCGGGATGATCGGCAGCGTTGCCGTACATGTGCGCGAGGCAATCGCACGACACGACGGGCGAGTTGAAGTCGACGGGCGCAACCGCGTACACATGTGACAACAGGGCCTCCCGGTACTGCTCGGACTGGATTCGCATCCCCGAGCTACCGAGAGGCCCTGCCCTCATGCGCATACAGCCGGAAGATCACCCCATCAGGAACCCTGTTCGACCCACACGTTCCATGATCGGTTGAGATACAGCTATTTACGGTCTCAGCCAATCGACGAAGGTCGCAGTTTGGTAAGCACTTACGCCTTCAGCGTTCACCGGGAATCCACTCTGCTCTGCCGCAGGATGGTCATGCCAGTCGGCGGCTTCGGCGTCGGTCATCAGCGGCACTTGAGCCGGGTGGGCGTCGCCGTCCCGGGGGCCGTGGAGGAGCAGCTCCCGTGCCGCTCCAGACCGCCCGCCCTCATCTCCCAGGCGGCCGCAGAGGGGAAGTCAGCTCCCAGCCAGCGCAGAAATCCGGGGTTGACCAGGCAGGATGCGCCAACGCCCTGGTGGGGGTCGGCCCCCCACTCGGCCCCTCACACGGCCCTCCAGTTGGCCCTCCAGTTGGCCCTCTAGTTGGCCCCCCATTTGGCCCCTCTAGTTGGTTCCGGCCATTGGCTAATGATCCAAGGGCGCAGCGCATCCGGCTGCACAGGAGGCAGGCCGCCCCGGGGTGTGGAGCGGGGGCGAGCGCACACGAAAGGTCGTTCCCATGGGGATTGCGTGACCGGACGGTCTACCCGCCGTTGTGCTGGGCACGCGTGCACCATCCGTCCCCACGGCAAGCGCACGCCGGGCCCTGGCCGGGGTGGGTGAGACCGACCAGGGCCCGCCCCCTGCTCCGTGAATCAGGCAGCGGTCCACTGATGCGGGCGCCCGCCACGCCACTCCACGAACCTCGGATCATCGAGCACCATCCCAGGGTCGGCAATTCCGGCGGCCTCGAGGAACACGACCAGGTCATGATCCGAGTAAGCGGTGCCGAGGATCTCGTCCCGGCCCAGGAAGTGCGCAGTCACCCGCCGGCCGGCCGACGCGGACAGTCGGTGCACGGCGATCGGCGCGGTACTCATGCCCCCAGACTCACCCGACCGCACCATGCCGACCAGTCGGGGAGCCGTTACTCCTTGACGTGTTCGGAATCAGGGAGTTCCGGAGGGAAGTGGGCGGGCGGCCTTGCCCCGCTGTCTTGGGCTTGCCCACCGCCGAGGGGCAGGCGCGCGGTGACCGCGTCCTCGACGGTGAGGATCGGCAAAGGCGCGGCGCTCACGCCGCCCGTCGACCACCGGCGCGGCAGCGCCGAGAGCGAGGCCCAGCGCAGCGCCACCCCATCCCTAGGCAGCAGATCGACTCTCCACCACCTCAAACGAAGGGATGTCAGCGCACCGGATGTCCTGAGAATGCCCTGTGAGCAGGGACTTTGCCTGTTCTCCCGGCGAGCCGGTGTCACCCATGTTGTGAGGGTTGCTGTCACCCCCTGTGTGACCCATGTTGTCACCCTTGTTGTCACCCCCGTCGCGGCTGCTGTTGGCGCCTCGGTCCGGGGTTAGGCGGGCCTTGGCGGTCGCCGCATCCACGGGGAGCAGCGTCGCTGGCTATCGTTCCGTGGCGCGTGCGCGCAGGCGGGCCATGATGCCGTTCGCCGGCGCCGCATCCTCCGTGCGGCGTTCGCCTTCGAGTTCGCGGCGCGCGTGCTCGCAGCGGGGGCACAGCCGCCCTGCTGAGGCTGGTAGCCGTCCTCGCCCGTCATGTCGGCAGCGACATCGGTGCCGACATGACGGGCACGACCACGGCCAGGCCGCATTCAGCTCGTCCCGGCGCTGCCGGTCCTCGAGGACCCGCGCCCGCTCCCGCTCGGTGCGGCGCTGCTCGTCGCGGGCGTCGTACTCCGCCTTGGTGCGGGCGTTGGTCAGTGCGTCGGTCAGGGGCTGCCAGTTGGAGCGGCCGAAGCGCCACCAGATCGGCCCGTGCGGGCCCTTGGCGCACAGGTGCTCAAGGTGGGTGGCGACGACGGGGACGGTGTCGGTGAAGTCCCAC
This sequence comes from Streptomyces sp. OZ13, assembly GCF_052068155.1. Taxonomy (NCBI): domain Bacteria; kingdom Bacillati; phylum Actinomycetota; class Actinomycetes; order Kitasatosporales; family Streptomycetaceae; genus Streptomyces; species Streptomyces sp. OZ13. Next base: position 11,534 of record NZ_JBQHCZ010000030.1, read on the forward strand.
CAGCCCGTCCTGCTGCTCACCGTCGACGGGCGGCTGCCAGCCGGTGTCGATGTACCAGCGGCCTTCCCAGCACGCACGGGAGGCTTCCTTGATCTTCTTCATGCGGCGCATCCGCGCCTCCGGACCAACGTCCTTGGTGAACACCAAGGCGACCGGGGGGTAGCCGCCGCGGCCGGATTCGTCCCACAGCGTCGACCACAGCGGGATGTCGCGGCCGCGGTGGTCCTTGACCTGCCGGCGGAAGAATTCGCGGTAGCGGACGATTTTCCGGGCGACGACCTCGGCCGGCTCGGTGTGGTTGTCGACCTCCACGAACAGCACCGGAACATCGTCCTCCGGCGCGATGAGGACCGCGTCCGAACGAAGGGAGCCCTTCGCCGGGGCGGTGAACGTGCCCGCGACCGGCAGCGCGACCTCCGTCTCCCAGCCCCGCAGATGCCCCAGGCCCTGCGGCCGCACGGGCAGCACCCGTTGCTTCGGCGGCTTCGTGGTGCGGCGGGCGACCGGCTTCGTCGGCAGCGGCGGTGACTGGCGGAACGCGTCGATCGTGTCCGTCACGGCCAGGGCGTGCGCGGCACCGGCCTTCGCCGCATCCCGCGCCGTGCCGCCCATCCCCCGCACCGGGCGCCCGAGCTCGCTCGCCGCCGCCGCCAGACCGGCCGTCGTCAAATTCCACAGATCGTGCCGCACCGGCCTGCCCGACGGGCCCGGGCGAACCGCCCGGCCGACCGACTCCGCCGGCCCGGCATGGCGCAGGTCCTTGCACGCGTTACGGACCGTCTGCACATCCGCCGTCCCCGGCAGCACCAACTGCCGCAACTGCTCGGCCGTGGCGACCTTCACCACCCCCAACGCCAGCAGCACCAACGCATGCGCTGGGTCTCGCACTTCGTGAACATCAACGGGCTCGACGCATTCCTCTGGGCCGAGGACTCGACGAAGCGCCTGTGGTTCGAGCCGATGTTCCCGGACAGCCGGTGGGGCACAACCCCCGACGAAGTCCTGCAGCCCATGCACGACATCGGCTTCCAGTTCTGGGCGGAGACCTCCGACACCGCGGACTCCCTGGCGGGCCCAGCGGCGTTCGCACTCGCCGAGCATCTGACCGGCATCCGCATCACACCAGGGCTGCTTCAGGAGACCACGTTCGTCTGCGGCAGCACCGAGGTGACGTGACGTGGCAGGACGGTCGCGTATTACGCCGTCATGAAGACGGTCCCAAGGGGACGTCCGCTGGTTCTGGTGTGAAGGACGCAAGGGATGCTCCCTCAGGGGTTGTATGTCACGTGTGTGGCACGAGGACCCCGCAGATCGAACCGTTCCGCACGGGGGTAGGTTCAGCCCCGACTTCACGAAGCGGAGAGGACCGATGGAGCCTTTGAGGGAGCCGGAGCGGCTTGTCGCCGGCGAGTTCCGGCTGGTGGCGGAGCTGGGCCGGGGCGGTATGGGGAGGGTGCTCCTCGGCGTCTCTCCGGACGGGCGGCTGGTGGCCGTAAAGCTGGTGCACGAGGAGTTCACGCAGGACGGTGGGTTCCGGGCGCGCTTTCGTCGTGAGGTCGAGGCATCCCGCCGGGTCTCCGGTGCCTATACGGCTGCCGTGGTCGGCGCGGACGCCGGGGTGCCGCAGCCGTGGCTGGCATCGGTCTTCGTACCCGGGCCCACCGTCAGTCTGGTCGTAGAGCGGACAGGTCCGCTGCCCACCGCGCCTCTCGTTCGGCTGGCCTCCGGACTCGCCGCGGCACTCACGGAGATTCACCGCGCGGGTCTGGTCCACCGGGATCTGAAGCCGTCGAACGTCCTGCTCTCCGCCGACGGCCCCAGGGTCATCGACTTCGGCATCGCCCGAGCCGCCGACACGGGTGACGGTACGGAGATCACCCGGACCGGCCTGGTCGTCGGCTCCCCCGCGTTCATGTCGCCGGAGCAGGCAGAGGGACGGCGACTCACGCCCGCGAGTGATGTGTTCTCCCTCGGAGCGGTGCTGGTCCGGGCGGGCACCGGGCACAACCCGTTCGCGGGGGACTCGGCGCTGATGACGCTCTATAACGTGGTGCACGGCGAGCCCGATCTGACGGGCATGCCGGAACATCTGCGGGAACTCGTTGAACTGTGTCTGGCCAAGGATCCGGCGGCGCGGCCGAGCCCCGAAGAGATCATGGCTTTCATGGGGCCCGTCCCACCGTCCGTGCGGCCGTGGCCCGATGACGTCCATGCGTTGATCGACGCACAGCACGCGGAGATCGCCCGAGTGCTGGGGCTCCGCGGGACGGGGGATGTACGGATCGGGGACGGAGAGGCCAACGTCACCGGCACCCTGCTGATGCGGCCCGAACCACCTCCCGCGCGGCGCCGGCTTCCCGACCGGCGGACGCTGCTGCTCGGCGGGGTCGGCGGCGCCAGTGCGATCCTGGCGACGGCGCTGGCCGTGGACAAGCTCACCGGGCCGTCGTCGCGGAAAGGGTCGCACCCGACGCCGTCACCAACTTCGCCGTCACCGGAACCCTCTGCAACAGCCTCCCCGGAAGCCGGCCCCGAACGGACCGCCGCCTACACCCTCTCGGCGAAGTTCCCGAGCTATCTCACCGCCGTCCGCTTCAGCCGAAACGGCCGGCTGCTCGCTGTCGGGGACCGCAGAGGCGCCGTGCTGCTCTGCGACGCTACGACCCTTGAGGTCACGTCACCGCTCGTGGACGGTGAGTACGGCACCACCGGCGACGTGATGTTCTCCCCGGACGGCAGACTCCTCGCCAGCGTCGACGAGGACGCGACCCTCATGCTGTGGGACGTACAGGGGCGCACGAGAACCGCCGAGCTCCGAGGCCTCAAGGAACAGGAGAACGCCATCTCGTCGTATTCCCTTGCATTCAGCGGCGACGGCGGGACCCTCGCCCTGGCCTCGAACCAGACGATCACGCTGTGGAACGTGCGCACCCAGGCCAGGGTCGCCACGCTCCGGCAGCCCTTGGACGACCCCGATCCCGGATGGGGTGATCTCGACGGAGTCGTGCTCACCGACCGCGGCCGCACGGCGATCACCGTCACGACGTCAGGCAACCTGCGCTTCTGGGACGTCGGACGGGGCACGATCACGGCAACGATCCGCGCCTACCCCGACGAGGCTTCCCGGGATGTCGCGGTCACCTCCGACGGCAAGTTGCTGGCTGTCGGCGGCGCCGGAACGGTCGGACTCTGGGAGCCCGCCGGCCGCCGGAAAGCAGGCGCACTCGACCTCGGCTCGGACGACGACATCATCTCCCTTGCGTTCAGTCACGACGGGGCTCTCCTGGCGGGAGGAAGCCTGTCCGGCGAGACGGGCGTATGGTCCACCCGCACCCGCAAGACCATCCGAACGTTCGACTCTGAGAGCGGCGGAGGCGAGACACAGCTCAGCAAAGCCATCGCCGGGGCGTCCCCGTCATCTCTCGACTTCAGCCCCGACAGGGGCAGCCTCGCCGTTGGCTACGACCACCACATCGTGCTCTGGAAGATGCCGTGACGCCCCGGCACGGCCGCCCGTACGAAACCGCGCCATGATGCCCGGAAAGGTCCTGGCAGCGGAGCCCGTCGGCGACCGCGGCGAGCACCAGGTCGTTGGTGGTGATGAGACCCGCCTCGGCGCCCCGCCCCTCCGGGGCGGTACCGAAGCGGGCGAGAAGCTCGTGCGCATCTTCGCCGAACTGCTCCACGACGGCGGGGCAGCGTGACGCAACCGCCACGTCCAGAGGAATTTGTATGCCGCTTCAATCACCTTTCTGCCGTATCAGACGGAGAGCATGGCATATCGGTCGAGAAGTCACGGCTCGTTCCTGTTCCTGAGGCGACCGGTTCGGTGAGGGCTCTTGCTGACGAACTGGCGCTAAACGTGCTGCCGATGAAACCCCCGTCCCGGTCATGGCCCCTTTCGGTCAATTGCCCCCCGTCGCCGATGTCCGAGGTGGCGGGCATCGATGTGATGTTCTCCCGACGCTGAGCAACGCTGCAGGTTCCGTAGTCGAGAAGAAGGAGACTCCGATGCGTCGATCAGCAGCCACGATCGCCTGCATGGCGGGGACAGCCGTCGGCCTCGTTACTCTGACCGCCGGCCCTGCCGCGGCGAGTGAGCCCCACAGCCTGTACTCGCCGTCCGCAGTCGTGCTGACGGTCGGTCAGGGCGAGAGCGCGGCGGCAGCGACCGTGGAGCGGGCCGTCACCCTCACCTGCAAGCCGACCGCCGGCGGAACCCACCCGGACGCAAGGGCCGCGTGCGCGGACCTGGAACGCGCCCACGGTCAGCCTGCGCTCACGCTGATCGACGGCTCGGGGCGCGTCTGTCCGAAGATCTACGCTCCCGTGACCGTCACAGCTGACGGCGTGTGGGAGGGTCGCCGAGTCTCGTACGAGCAGACGTTCGCCAACAGCTGTGTGGCGCAGTCCCGAGCCAGCCACCTGTTCGACTTCTGACCCAGGCGGCAACAACACTTCAACAGGCGAGGACGGTGGTCCGGCCGAACGGCCGGATCACCTGCATCCCGCTGGCCGCCACGCTGACCGGCGGCAACCGCAACGACATCACCCAGCTTGCCCCGTTCCTTGAGGCCGTGCCGCCGGTGCGGGGCAAGCGCGGCCGGCCTCGGCGCCGCCCGGACGCCGTGCTCGGCGACCGCGGCTACGACCACGACAAGTACCGCCGCCTGGTCTGGACCTCGGAGTGAAGCCGCTGATCGCCCGCAGGGTCACCGAGCACGGCTCCGGTCGGGGCGCCCAACGCTGCGAGCGTTCGCTCACCTGCACTGGTTCGGCCGCCTGCGGATCCGATGGGAGATACGCGACGACATCCACGAAGCCTTCCTCACCCTCGGATGCGCACTCATCTGCTGGAGGCGCCTGTCACGGCAGCCGGTCTGAGGAGCCCCCGTCTTCACGCAGCAGCCATTCCCTGACTGAAGGAGCACGGTCCAGCAGTTCGCTCACCCGCATGCCGTCGTCGCGCGAGGTCACTCTCGGCAGCGGGGTGAAGTCGTCGGGAAGCACGTCCAGCAGGCTCATCACCCGGTCTCCCGCACGCAGGGTGATCAACAGCTCGCACCGCAGCTGACGCGGCATATCCGGGCGATGGGACAAGCTGTTCCACAGCGCCGGCCACACGTAGTGGGCTCCATCGGGCGCCGCGTTCGCCATCACCCAGGCCGGGTCCAGCCGCTGGTTGAGGCTGAGCTCACACGCCCGCTCCTCCAGCCTGATCAGCGAAGCCGTGTCGATGACCTTCACTTCACGAGGCAGCGGCTGATCCGAGTTCATCGCCCCATGCTGCCCGACGGCATCCCTCGACAAGGGGTCGCCCCCATCGAGGTTCATTCCGTTAGGAGTTCTAAGGGCTGCCCCGTAACTGTGGTTGCGGAACAGCCGTCAGGCGCTCGGGTTCCTCCACAGATGTCGCTCGTCCAGGGTCCCGAATCGCCGGGACTTCCGCGACCAGCCTCCTGCCGAGCCGGAGCGCGGTCAGTTTGTCGATGGGCCAGCTCGATCCGTCGTTCATGAGGCTTCATCCTGGTCCGGTTCACGCAGGAGTGAGGAGCGGGGCCAGATGTACGGAGTACGGGTCGGCTGGTCGGAGGTGGAGAACCGCAGGGGCTTTGTCAGCCTCGTCAAGGAGCCCGGCCCGCAGCAGGACCAGGCGGGTGGTCAGCGTGCGGGTGGGAGGCACCGGCAGCGAATCGCTCGGCGGCCTCCAGCCGGATCCGCTCGCGAAACGCCCGAACGTTCAGGCGTCAGCCCACCACCTCGCAGATATCTCCCACAACCGGCACCGCGCCGATCACACACCGTCAGCCCCTGCCGACATCACGCTTCCAAGGTCAGTAGCGCCAAATGGCCTCGTCTTCCAACGAGTTCGGCCCTGCCACTGCCCCCATGAGCCCATTAGGGTGGCCCGGTGGCCGACGCGAGCATGGACAGAGTGAACCGCTTCCGGGCCGAGGCGGCATCCCGGGGTCTGCCGTCGAAGGAGGTGGAGGAATGGATATGTGTCGCCCGTCCGGCGGTGTACTTGGCGGAGGGCGGTAACGGTCCCCTTGTGGCCCAGGTCGGCGGCGACCCCATGCTGCCGCAGGACGTGCCGAGGCCGTCCGATCCCTTCGTGGCCTCCGTCGACCTCGCGGCTCTCCCGCCGGGCGTCACCGGCCTCCCGCTCCCCGCCGACGGCCACCTGCTCCTCTTCTCCGGCACCGATGTGCACGGCATCGGGGGACAGGTGTCCGACGCGGTGCTGTACGTCCCCGCCGGGACCCCGACAACCTCGAGCCCCCTCGCACACGGCTGGCGCGAGCCGTACCGGCCGCGTGAGCTCCGCACGGTCTGGCACCAGCCGAGCGCGCAGATGCCGGAGAGCTTCGCCCTCGACAGGTGGGGCGACTTCCCCGAGGACGAGCAGTTCGAACTCGCCGACGAACTCGGCGACGCATGGGCACACGTGGGCGGCTACCGCCCTTCCTGGGCCTTGCAGATCGGCGGCCACCCGGTCTCGCCCCAGAACGACCCCGTCCACTACGCCCGTGATCCGGAGGAGGCCGACCCCTCCGAGCAGGGCGGTACGGCCCACGGAGAGGGCGCCGACGACTGGGCTCTCCTGGCCACCTGGAGCTGCGGCGACGATGTCACGGAACTGGACTCCGGCGTGGCCCACTGGGTGGTCCGCCGCCGGGACGTGGCGGCCCGCCGCTTCGACCGGGTCCACCGCTACGTCGAAATGGCCTGACCGCGCGGGGCGGGGACGGTCGGCTCCGCGACGCTCATCAGCTGCCCGCCACGCCCACCCGGTCCGTGTCGTCGCCGTGACGATCGGTCTGCCCGGAACCCATTGCCGTCCCCAGCCCCCGGCCCAGCCCGCCGGAGGGATACCGCCGTAGGCCCGTGGGGCGCTGCCGACGCCCTGGTGAGCGGCGCCGCGTCTTCCCGGACAGCGGCCATGACCTTAGGGAGGCGGGCGGTTCATCGGCCACCGGATCGCGGGGCCGGTCCGGCGCCGGGAACGCGGGGCTCGCCCGCCGCCTCCCGTCGCCCGGCGGGAGGGCTCAGCGGAGCAGCAGGTCGCGGATCGCCTCCGTGATCTCGTCGGGCGCCTCCTCGGCCATGAAGTGCCCCGCGCCGGTCAGCCGGTGGTCCAGGTCCGGCGCCCACGCGTGCCAGACCGCGGCGGCGTCGTAGCCCAGTCGCGCGCCCCAGTCCTGCTGGACGACTGTCACGGGCATGGCCAGCTGGGAACCGGCGTCCTGGTCCGCCTGGTCGTGTGTTATGTCGATGCCCGCAGAGGCCCGGTAGTCCGCGACGATCGACGGCACGGCGGCGGCGCTCGCCCGCAGGTATGCGGACCGGACCGGTTCCGGCATGGCGGCCGGGTCCCCGGCCCAGGCGTCGAGGAAGGAGCCGAAGTAGGCGTCGGCGCTGTTGGCGATCATCGTCTCCGGCAGCCCCGGCGGCTGCGCCATGAGGAACAGGTGGTAGCCGACCGCCGCCGGCACACCGTGCAGGACGTTCCACATGTCCAGGGTCGGCACGACGTCAAGGATGCCCAGGTGTGTGAGGGTCTCGGGATGGTCCAGTCCCGCCCGGAAGGCGACCAGGGCGCCCCGGTCGTGGCCGACCAGGGCGAAGCGCTCATGGCCGAGCGCCGCCGCCAGGGCGACGACATCGGCGGCCATGGTGCGCTTGGAGTACACCTCAGGGCCGGTGGCCGCCGGCTTGTCGCTGGCACCGTAGCCACGCAGGTCGGGACAGATCACCGTGTGCTCGCCGGCGAGCCGCTCGGCGACGTGCCGCCACATCAGATGGGTCTGGGGGAAGCCGTGCAGCAGAACGACCGGGCTGCCGCTGCCGCCGACGGCGGCAACCAGCTCCACTCCGTCGGTGCCGGGCAGACGGACACGGTCGAAGCCGGGGATGGTGAGAGTCATGAGAGGCCCTTTCCTGGGATCGGAGGACCGGCGAAAGCCTTGGTCCGGGGACTGACGGGATCAGCATGGGCGACGGCGATCAGCAGCCGATCAGTACGCTTCCGTGCCGCGGACCCGCGGCACGGAAGATGGGGGCATGCGAATCGACGTACTCGGTGCCGTGCGGGCCCTCCACGACGACGGCACCCCGGTCGACCTGGGCGGACCCCGCCACCGTGAAGTACTCGCCCGGCTTGTCGCCGCCGGGGGACGGATGGTCGCCACCGACACCCTCGTGGACGACCTGTGGGCCGAGCCGCCGGTGCGCGCCGTGGGTGCGTTGCGTACGTTCGTCGCCGCGCTGCGCCGCGCTATCGAACCCGGCCGGCCGCCCCGCACCCCGCCGCGCGTCCTCGTCACGGAAGGCCCCGGCTACGCGCTGCGCCTGCCGCGCGACACCGTGGACGTCCACCGGTTCGAGGACGCTCTGGTCCGCGCCCGGCGTACACCCGATGCGCTGACCGACCTCGACGCGGCCCTCGCGGCCTGGCGCGGCCCCGCCTATGCCGACGTGGTCGGCTCCGTGTGGGCCCAGCGCGAACGGACCCGGCTGGAGGAGCTGAGGCTGGAGGGGGTGGAACTGCGCGCCCGCCTCCTCCTCGACTCCGGTTCAGGAGCCGAGCTGGTCGCCGAACTGGGCGCCCACGTCACCGAACACCCCTGGCGTGAACCGGCCTGGGGGCTGCTGGCCCGCGCACTGCACCGGGCAGGCCGTCAGGCAGACGCACTGGCCACCCTGCGCCGCGCCCGCACGATGCTCGCGGACCAGCTCGGGCTCGATCTGGGTGCTGGCCTCCGGCGACTGGAGACGGACATTCTCCGCGGGGCTACGACGCTCCAGCCACCACGTACCGTCTGGACCGCAGGCGTACGACTCGGACCGCGCACGACCGTGGAACTGGCGCGCACCCTGGCCCTGGCGGGTGGTGACGCCCTCATCCACTCGCGGCGCGACCGCCTCGCCGCCGTCCAGGCGGCGGAGCGCACCGGAGACATCGCCCTGACCGCCCGCGTCATCGGCGCCTACGACGTGCCCGCCCTCTGGAGCCGGGCCGACGATCCCGATCAGTCCCACGCCGTCGTCGCGGCGGCCGAGCGTACGCTCACCGCGCTCGGCACCGACAGCCCCGCCGAACTCCGCGCCCGCCTGCTGGCCACCGTCGCGGTCGAGAGCCGCAGCGCCGATCTGTCCGCCGTCGAACGGAGGCGCGCCGGGCAGGCGGCGCGCGAGGCCGAGGCGCTGGCCAGGGAACTGGACGATCCCGCCCTGCTGGTGTTCGCCCTCAACGGCGTGTTCCTCCAGTCCTTCACCCGGCCCGGGCTCGCGACGGCGCGGGACGTGATCGGCTCCGAGATCCTCGACCTGGCGACCCGGCATGAGCTGCCGGACTTCGCCGTGCTCGGCCGGCTCATCCTCCTGCAATCCGCCTCCGCCCTCGGCGACCTCGACGCCGCGACCGCACACGCCGAGGCGGCCGAGCAGCTCGCCGTCAGCACCGAGGCCCTGCTCGTCCCCGTCCTCACCGGCTGGTTCCGGGCCCGGGCCACGGCCACCCGCAGTACCGAACTGGGCGGGCCGACCGCCGCCACGGCCGCGGCGCAGTACCGCGCCGCCGAATACGCCCTCGCGGAGACAGCGGGCATGCCGGGGCTGCAGCGGGGCCTGTTCGCCCTCGCCCTCCTGGGCCTGCGTCTCCTGCACGACCGTCCCGCGCCCACCGATCCCGCCCTCGACTGGGGCCCGTACCGCCCTTGGACACACCCCTTGGTGCTGCTCGCCCTCAACCGGGACGAAGAGGCCCGTACAGCCCTGACCATGACGCCCGAACCACCCCTTGATCACATGCAGGAGGCACTCTGGTGCCTGACCGCCCACGCTGCCGCCCGCCTCGGCGAGCGCCCGGTCGCCGCCCGCGCAGCAACGGCCCTGCGCGCCGCCCGCACCGAACACGCGGGCGGCGCAAGCGGGATGCTGACGCTGGGGCCGGTGGCCCGGTACCTGGCGGAGGCGGAGGCATGCGCCGACAAGAGATGACCGACATCGTCCGCGGCCCCGCTCCCCCACCTGCCCGTCCCACCGGGCAACGAGACCCCGGACCGGTCCAGCCATACGTGGCAAAGTGAGATAACGAGCCGCTCCGATCGATGACGAGCTGAGATCGGCACTTCGGTACGCTGACTCGGCGTCCTGGTCCGCCCGGGCAGCCGCCGTCAGGCGGCGCGGCGGACATTGACGCCAGCGACGTACCCGGCCAAGCGGCGGTCGCGACGCGGCTCCGGCAGGAATGGCCGAAGCACGACAGCCTGACGAACAATGCCGCCGACGTCACCCATCTCCCGATCGAGGCATGGACCGAGGAGGCGTTCGACGGACTCCTCACGACCAATCTCAAGTCGCCGTTCTTCCTGATCAGGGCCTACTGCCGCTCTTCTCGCAGCAGTCCTCGGTCATCATCGTCGGCTCGGTGTCCGCGTACACCGGACACGAGAACGCGACGGTCTACGGCTCGGCCAAGGCGGGCCTGCTCTCCTACACGCGCGGGCCGGCCTCCGAGCTGAAGGGTCGCGGCATCCGCGTCATCGGACTGAGCCCGGGACCGTCGAGACGCCCCGTGCACAGCCAGGCTGTCAGCACTCCTCCGGAACCCGCACGTACCCCACTACGCTGGTGACAACAAGCCTGCCTATATGACAACTATCGTGCTTCGGCTCAACCTCCTTATTCAGGGCACCATCGGCCTGTAATCCTCAGAAGGAAACGTCGAAGTAGTCGATGTCCGTGAATTCCACTTCGAGGTTGTCGGCGCGGCGTCCGCCGTCCTTGAAATAGATTTCCTGGAGCCCTTCGGCGACGATGGCCCGCAGCTGCTGGTCGCTTGCGCCCCGTTGCTGGGCGTCGAAGAGGCGGTTGGCGTACTCCGGGGGGAGATGGACGGTCAGTCGGCGCATCCGGCCGTCGTCGGTGGTGCCGATCGGGGCGGTGTAGCCGAACCGGGCGCGGGTTTCCACGGTGATGCCGTCGGTGGTGGCAGCCTGCCGCCGGCGGCGTTTGCGGACCTGGGGCTGCCAGCGGGTGCGGACCTCCTGCTCGATGCGGTCGGCGATGTCCATGGGCGGCTTCTTGCGTGCGCCGCTGCGGTAGCGCTCCACGGAGCGCTGGGTCACCCCGAGCGCCTCGGCCACGGCGCGGGTGCTCTTCAACTGCCCCACCAGATAGTTGATCCGGGCCGGAAGGGTCTTGGGCGGTTCGCGGGTGAAGGCTTCCTGGTCCGCGCGTTCCAGGGCGTCGTCGATGTCCCCCACCGCTCTACTCTCCGTCCTCGAGGACGGCGTCGCCGCCCTTGATGTGGCGGGCCGGGTTCAGGCCCGACCTCACACGCGGCGGCGACTACGCCTACTACGTCGACATCGCCCAGTTCATGGCCGGCCTATTTTGGCTCTCGCCGCGGCAGCCGGCTGAGCACCAGGAAGTGCGGAGAAGGACAGCAAGGGACGAGAACCGGGCCCGGTCCGTCGTGAGGCAACCACAACAGGCCGGGTCCGGACGCCTTTTACCGGCAAGGCCTTAAGCTGCCGGGGTGTCCGGGCTCTGACAAACAACGCCAGGGGGCAGGGTGGACGGGGGACAACCGCAGCCGCAGGGGGCAGCGGACGCCGCGCAATTCGTTGCGATGATGCGCCAGTTACGGCAGTGGGCACATCTGAGTTACCGGGAGTTGGAACGCCGGGCCGAGGTCGCCGGAGACGTGCTCCCACGTGCCACGCTCGCCGGCGTACTGAAGCGGCAGGAGCTGCCGCGGGAGGAGCTGCTCGCCGCCTTTGTCCGGGCCTGCGGTGGGGACCGGTCCGTCGTCGACGCCTGGGTGGGTGTCCGAAAGCGTCTGGCTGTCGAAGCCGAGCAACGTGTTTTGGCCGTCGAGTCGGCCGCGCATGCGGCATCGGGAAGGCCTTCGCCGGCTCGTATTGCGTCGGCTGAAGCTTGCGAACCGCCCGTCGCGCGCGGCGAGACGCAGGACGGCCTTCCCGATGGAAAGGATGAAGCAGGCAGTACGGGCTCCCTCAGTGCACCGGCAGCGGAAGGTGCGCCTCGCCCTCACGTGAATGGCTGCGCAAAGGCCCCAGGCCTTCCTGCTGCCGCTGAGGCCGCGGCACAAGAGGACTCGTCCATGGGCACCGAGGCGGAGGCGGACACCGGCGCGGCCGGTGAGGGGGAGGCCGTTCCGCAGGAGGTACTCCCGACAAGACCGGCACAAGCTCCTGCGCAACCTGCGGCACCGAATGCCGAGGTGCGACGCTCTGAGCATGCTCGCCGGCGCGGTCCTGTCCTGGTAGCTGTCCTTGTGGCCTTGCTGCTTTCGGCCGGTGTCACCGGCATCGTTCTGGCTCCCGACGACGGTCCTGGCGAGCCGAGCCAGCCGCCGAAGAGCCCAACCGTGACCGTCACGCTCTCCCCTGAGCGCACGTCCGACCGGACGCCGGAGAGCACCGTCTCCAGCCCAGCGGCCAAGCCTGCGGCCAGGGACAAGCCGGCACCGGGCACCACAAGGCACACTCCATCGCCGACCCAGAAGACGTCCCGTCCTGAACAACCCGTCCCAGAAGGGACGTCGAGGAAGCCGGAATCGACTCCGTACGAACCACCGCCTGCTCCCGACGACCCCTACGAGCCTCCTCCGTCCTCGACGCCGCCGCCGACCCACGGCGGTGATCCGTTCCCTGAGGAGAGCTGCTGGGATGCCACCGACGACTGCGTCTGAGCGGGCGGTCGCATCCGGCTCTTACGCTGCGATGTGGCGATAGGCGACGACGTGTGAGGCGGGCGGCAGTGGCGCGATGGTGACGGTGCGGCCGGAGCCGGGCGCATGGATGACCTTGCCGTCACCGATGTAGAGCTGGACATGTCCACCGCCGTAGCTCAGCACCAGGTCGCCGGGGACGAGTTGGGAGCGGCTGGTGGCGCTGCCGGCATCGATCTGCTGCCAGGTGGTACGCGGGATGCTCACACCGGCGGCCTTCCACGACCGCATGACCAGGCCGGAGCAGTCATAGCCCTTCGGGCCGGTCCCGCCCCAGACGTAGGGCTTGCCGATCTGCGCCGTTGCGAAGGCGACGGCTTCAGCGGCACGTCCTTTCGTCTCGCTCCTCGGGCGCGTGCGCGACGTGTCCTTGCCGGATGAGTCTTTGCCGGATGAGTCTTTGCCGGGTGTGCTGGGCGAGGGACGCTTCGACGCGCCGGGTTCGGCCTGCGGCGTCGATCCGGCGCCTGCGGTGGGGGTTGCGGGTGACGGCTTCAGACGCAGGGTTTCTCCGGCGTAGATGAGAGTCGACGTTCCCAGACCGTTCAGACGTTGCAGCGCCCGGACGGTGGTGCCGTGGCGGTCGGCCAGGGCGAAGAGCGTGTCGCCGGGCCGCAGCAGCACCGTGCTGGGAGCCGCAGGTCTGCCGCGGTCCGTCTTGGCGGGTGCCGGTCGCGGCACCGGATCGGGCTCCTGTTCCACCACCACGGGCCTGTCGGGTGGTGAGGCTGTGAGAGAGGCTCCTTGCACGCCGAGGACCGCGCCGAGAAGCACGCAGACGAGGCTCGTCACGCACAGGATCAGCGCCGTCTGAGCGAACCGCACGGTCTTGCGTACTCCTGCCCGGGTGGGTGAGGGGCGCGCATGCCTGCCGCGGGCCGGGCGAAGCGCCGTGCCGGCCCTGCGGAGTACCGACCGTATCTCCAGCGTCATCACAAACTCCGTTCGTCGGGCCCCTTTTGGGGCTTGACCAGAGCCTTTTCCGACCGCGACTGTCCGGCAAGATCTCGTGGCCTCCGGGACAGTCCGAGACGCACCGAGACACTCGGGCGCGGTCTCCCCTGTCCGTGTGAAAGGGCCCTGGGACACGCCCTGACCTGGGCGGACGACCCCGGACTGTCCCAGCCGCCTCCAGCCGTTGCCCGGAGTCGGCGGCAACCGCAACGCTCTGGTCAGCAGGTCGGCACCCGACGCCGACGTCCGGTGGCCGGCTGGGGCCTTGGGCCCGCCTCTTCACCGGCGCTTTCGGCTCATGCCCCTCAAACGCGGCCCGAGGCTCACCGCCCGGCCTTCCCTGCTCTTCCTTCAAGCGATCCAAGGAGCACTGGTGTGAAGAACACACGCGTCACCAAGGTCCGCGCCCTCGCAGTCACCGCCGTCGGCGGACTTCTGGCCGGGGCCGTCACCGTCCTCAGCCCGGCTCAGGCAACCGAAGGCGCCTCGAGCTGCACGCCCAAGCGCGTCACCGTCTACCCCGGGGACGGGCTCCCCCCGCACCTGCGCTGGGGAGAAGTGAACTTCGAGGTCACCGTCTGCCCCAAGACAGATGCGGACAGCTGGGACACACAGGCCAGCGCCACCACCAACGGGGCAGGAAACACGGCCGGCTACCTGCTGGAGTCGGCCGCACTGCGGGTCAACTCCACGGTCGAGAACGGCAAGACCCAGACCGCCACGTACACCGGCAGCTTCACCGTGAAGGACTGCGTCCCACTCACCCTGTGGCCCTGCACCCGCACGCACAGGGTCGAGGTCGGCTTCGCCCTCATCGCCGGCAAGAAGAACAAAAAGATCCGCACCGTCTACGGCGGCGGCATCGAAAGCACCATGCCGCGCGGAATGGCCCTCTACCGCACCCCGTGACCTACGTGCGCATCCGTCGACTTCCCATCAGGAGCAAACAGTGAAATTCAAGCGCCTTGCCCTCGCCACCGCCGCCTGCGGTCTTCTCGCCGGCGCCGTCGCCACGGCGACCAGCTCCACGGGCACCGCGGCCCCCGCCCGTCAGGCAGCCGCCTGCGAGAGCACACAGCTCACCCTCTACCCCGGAGCCCTGACCTCTCTCCGGTACGGCGAGTGGAACATGAACGTACTCGCCTGCCCCACGAAGAGCCCCGCTTCGTGGAAGAAGGACTCCCGCATCGAGCTCAACGCCACCGCGTCCAACGTCGGTCTGACCGTTGCCGAGGACTCCAAGCTCCGCATCACCGAGACCGGCCAGAACAAGTGGAACCGGTTCGCACGCTACGAGGCCACCTTCCAGTCGCGCAGTTGCCTGGCCAAGGTGGGCTGGCCGTGCAAGAGCCCCCGCACCTGGACGGCGCGGTTCACCGTCACCGCAGACAAGAAGAGCCACGAGGTGAAGATCTACAAGCATCGGAGCGGCACCTCTGATCCCACCTTCGTGCTGTGGTCCACCCCGTAGCTGCACGACGGCCGTACGTACGGCCGGTCCACCACCACTGCCGGATGATGCCCCTCGGGCTCGTCCACGCAGGCACATCGCTCCGGGCCACCGACGGGTGAGTCGGGCCCGTGCGGCTCGAGCGACAAACCGGCGGACCGGCGTATGCGCAAGCCCTGAAGGGGTCCACAGTCCATTCGGCTTTCACCGAAAAAGAAGCCGGGCACGGCCGGGGGTGGCCGTGCCCGGCGTCCGGGAGGGGTGTCTGAACGACTTCGGCACCCGGAACTTCCTCTGGGGCCGGCCTCCGGCTGTACGCGTCCAGCGGCACCACCCGCCGAGGGCACTCTCATGGCCCGCAGTGGGCACGTCCGGCGTCCTCGACGCGAAGATCGTCGCGGGGTGGTGGGAGGTGATGAGCCCGAACAGGCCCCGGGGCCCGCGCTCGACGTCGGCGGTGATGCAGTCCCCCGTGGTGTCGGGCGCCTCGTCTATGAGGTCTCCTCACCAGGGGCCCGCAGGGCGACGAGGACGCGCTGCTCGACACCGACACAGACGTCCTCGCAACGCCCTCTTTGCCCGGCGGGTCAGGGGCCCTCGACTCCCTCCTCGACAGGCGGTTCACCGCCTGCCGGCATGGCGGACGGCTTCAGCACTTTCCCGGTGGTGGCGTCCACGATGGCTGAGAGCAGGGTGTCATCTTGACGGGCGGCCAGGCGCCAGTGGACGCGCCACTCATCGCCTTCCCGTTCGACCAGATAGACGGGCTCTGCGCGCTCTGCCTGGCCGGGTTTGATCTTGTGGTGGGACTCAAACGCCTGCCATGCCTCGTCCTTGTTGATCTCGATACGCGGCAGTTTCGGGTCGTCGATGTTGCGGGCGATGAGGCCTGTCAGGCGACCTGAGGGTTCGATGACGATGTCCAGCCGCATGGGCATCACGAGTTTGCCCTGCCAGCGGCGCCTTTCGACTACCCAGCCGAGACTGTCATCGGTTGCGTCGATCGGCCACGTCCGGACATTCGAGTCACGCAGGGCCCAGGGCATGCGACGTTGAGCGAAGAGGGTGGCGACCTTTTGAGCCTCCTCCGCTGTGTGTACAGGCTTGCTGGTCCCGGGGATCCGATAGGCGTGGGTTCCCTCACCGTGGTTGGTCGGGGTGAAGTGGATCGTGAGCTTTTCGCGGTCCGGCCAGGTGAGTTCGGCAAAGCCTCCGGGAAGCGGCGTGTTGATGGTGTCGGGGCCTTCTACGTTGTGGTGGAAGTTCGCCTTCTTGACGACATAGGAGTCGTCGAGGGCTGCTCCGAGTGCGGTGTTGAGTGCCTGAACCTGCTGCGCGCTCGCGGTGGGGACCTCGGTCGGCAGGACTGCGCGGACGGGCTCAACAGCAGTGGCCCAGACTGTCGCGATGACCAGCGAGACGGCGGTGCCGGCGATGACGGCGCGTCGGACGACGATTGGAGCGAGAGGCGTGCCGCCGGGGAGTCGGCGGCTCACGAGGGTGCCGATGACCACCCCTATGAGAACGCCGGCGGCGTTGGTGGCCAGATCATCGGTGTCGCAGAGGCGGGCGACGTAGGGCATGGCGGCCTGGGCCGTCTCCACCGACGCGGTAAACAGGACCCCGAGCCCGGCGCTGAAGACGGGGCGCCGGGTGGCCAGGACGGCGAAGAGGCCGAATGGCGCGAACAGCAGAGTGTTGAGCTGTCCCTGCGTGGTAGTGAACGCCTCGATCACGGCGGGATTGATTGTGCAGACAAGAGTCCGCGTTCCACTGCCGCCCCAGGTGGTCAGGATGATGGGGCCGATGGTCGAGGAGGCCCATAGCCCGTAGAGCACAGCGCGGACACGGTCGACGCGTCGAGCGGCCACGAGGTACACGACGGCGCCGGTGGCCAGAGTGGCTGCGACGGCAAGCGCGAGAAAGGTGAGGTGGTCCTGGAAGACGGCTTCGATCACGTGGATACCTGTTCAGAGGAAAGGGCCCGCGCGCCGCCCAAGGGGCTAGGAGCAACGCGGGCCCGGGTAAGTGTCCTGCGGAGCGGACTAGCAGGGATCCACGGGCGGCGTTGCGTAGCTGCTGCCGCCACTCGTGTAGAGCTTGCCGATCATCGCGCTACAGCTGGCGGTGAGGCCCGTCTGCTTGTCGTAGTGGAACGGCGTGTTGGACATGTTCTGGTAGGCCCACCAGTTGTTGGTCGAGTGGCGCTCCCAGCCGAGCTTTGCAGTCAGGCTGCCGCCGGAAGCGCGGTAGTAGCCGACCATGATGTAGTCGCCCCTGCTGGTCGTGTGGGCGGACAGGACGCCGTTGGAAAGCTTGCTGCAGCGCGCGCCCCCGGGGAGGTGGCCGTCGCTGGGGCAGGAGGTCACGGCTGCGTTCGCGGGGAGAGCGCCAAGGCCGAGCATGGCAGCTGCGGCTGCGCCGACGAGGGTCGCGCGTATGCCAGATCTTATGGAGTCCCTTGTCAGTAGTTGATCTCGAGCCGGCTGAGCATATGTTGATCATGTAGTCGTGATCAACATGTGAAACAGCCAAGGAGGGGACGTGGTGTCTGGTTATCGAGCCGGGGGCTTTGGGCCTGTCGAAGGCATGCCGTACCCGGGGCTCCGCTGCCCAGTTGAGGTTGCCACGAACGTGATCGGGGCCAGGACCTCCGGTCACCGTGGCGGCGCCCGCCGCCGCCCTGAGGCCGCGACGGCGCCTGCGGCACCACGCGCTGGAACAGCGCTCACAGATCTGCGCCTCACGGCGAGTGCCGGCCGTGGCCGGCCGCTCCACGAGACTCAGCTGCTGGGCAACCGGAGTCCGCACGACGGTCTCGCCATCTCCATGGAGGAGGTCGTAGACGCCCTGCTCATCGAGGAAGGGGTCACCGTCGTCCATGTGCAGCCGCAGGAGCGGGGCGGCGAGGCTTGCCGCCCGTAAGACCGGCACGACGAGAACCGCGGTACGTAGAGAAGTTAAAAGGAAACGTCGAAGTAGTCGATGTCCGTGAATTCCACTTCCAGGTTGTCGGCGCGGCGTCCGCCGTCCTTGAAATAGATTTCCTGGAGCCCTTCGGCGACGATGGCCCGCAGCTGCTGGTCGCTTGCGCCCCGTTGCTGGGCGTCGAAGAGGCGGTTGGCGTACTCCGGGGGGAGATGGACGGTCAGTCGGCGCATCCGGCCGTCGTCGGTGGTGCCGATCGGGGCGGTGTAGCCGAACCGGGCGCGGGTTTCCACGGTGATGCCGTCGGTGGTGGCAGCCTGCCGCCGGCGGCGTTTGCGGACCTGGGGCTGCCAGCGGGTGCGGACCTCCTGCTCGATGCGGTCGGCGATGTCCATGGGCGGCTTCTTGCGTGCGCCGCTGCGGTAGCGCTCCACGGAGCGCTGGGTCACCCCGAGCGCCTCGGCCACGGCGCGGGTGCTCTTCAACTGCCCCACCAGATAGTTGATCCGGGCCGGAAGGGTCTTGGGCGGTTCGCGGGTGAAGGCTTCCTGGTCCGCGCGTTCCAGGGCGTCGTCGATGTCCCCCACCGGTCTACTCTCCGTCCTCGAGGACGGCGTCGCCGCCCTTGATGTGGCGGGCCGGGTTCAGGCCCTGCTCCATCAGGTCGACCGCCCAGGCCGTCTCCTGGACGCCTTCGAGCTTGGCCAGGCCCGGGGTGGGGCCGAGGCGGAAGGAGCCGGGCAGCGGCTTGCCGTCCGGTGTGCGGGGCAGGAAGTCGAGCGGCGAGGGGCCGGGGCTGGCGTAGACGACGCAGTCGGAGAGGACCGCGAGCGGGTACCGGCCGGTCGCCTTGGCGGTGTTGAGCATCTTGCGGTGCATGTTCACCCGCGCCTTGGAGATGACCGCGGCGCGGATGTCCGGCCGCCAGGTCGGACGCTCCAACGCGGGCCACCGTTCGCCGTCGCGGTAGTGCCGCCCTTGGGGGCGTTCGCGGAGCTTGCCGATGCCGCCCTTCACCGTCGCCTTGATCGCCGCCAGCACGGCCGCCAGGCCGGGGTCGGCCTGCTTGTGCTGCTCCATCGCGGCCAGGAACGCCGTCTCGGTGAGGTCCTTGGTGACGCCGAGGTCGGCCATCGTGTCGACGTAGGCGGTCTTGAGCCGGTCGTGCCACGGGTCCAGGAACGCCCCCGTCTCTCGCCGCAGGAACGCCTCGATTGGGGCGACGTCGTAGCCGAGCTCGGCCGCGTAGGCGACGGTGTGCGTCTGATACCAGGCCGGACCCGTGGGGCGCCGGCCGGAGGGGGTGAACGGCGACGGCAGGCGCGGGTCCAGCTCGATGTGGGAGAGGTCGACGAGCCAGGAGCCGGGGATCTTCTTGTCGAACACCGGTCGCCTTACATGCTCGGGGCCGGACAGGCCGACCACCAGCCGCGCAGCGGCGGCGAGGAAGGCGGTGTTGATGTCCAGGCCGACCGCACAGGGCAGCAGGCACTCCTCGTCGGACAGCAACTGCGGGTCCCGCACCCATTGGTAGGCCTCCTCGTCGAGGAAGCCACCGGTCCAGCCGCGGGCGACCGGATGCTCGAGGGTCGCCTCCGGCGGTGCCGGGTCGACCGGCTCGGTGCCCAGCGAGCCGGGGTTGTGCCCGGACACCCACTCCCCCGTCGCCTCGTTCTTCACGGCGCGGGTCGGCGGGCGCAGCGCGGTCATCAGCTCCAGGCCGGAGACGGCGGTGGACCCACGCGGCGTGATCACACGCTGGGCATACACCCCGAGGACGCGGGCGACGTCGGCCGGCTCGAGATCGGCGACGCCGGGCCAGGCGCGGGTATCGAGGGCGTCCCACGGCAGGATCGCCAGCTGCACGCACTGCCGGTGCCCGGCCTTCGCCGGCCGGTAGATCCGCGCCCAGGGGCCGAAGCCGCGCTTGGTCAGCTTCCACTTGGCGCGGGTGAGCTGCTTGACCACCGGGTGGTCCTCCGGCAGCCGCAGTGAGCGGCGGGCCTCCGCACCTTCCAGGCGTTCGGGCAGTCCTAGCTTCACGGCGGCGGCCAGGGTGAGCACGATCAGCGGATCGCTGTCCTTGCCGTTGCGATGCAACCGCGCAGCACCGATCCCGGACTCGGTCAGCGTCCAGTCGACCAGCTGCGCAATCGTGGTCGCCGGGCAGTCCAGCACGATCCCGCCGAAGCAGTACGCCTGACCGTCACCGTCCAGCACGGCCAGCGGACCGTTGGGGAACCGCGGATCGACAGCGACGGATTTCGTGACGGTCTTCTTCGCCGGCGGACGCCGCGACACCGACGGCCTGACCGCGGCCGTCGGCTCCGCCACGGAGACAGGTGCCGATGCGGGTGCGGGGGTGACCGGTTCGACCGGCGGCTGGGTTGCGGGGCCGGGGAACGTCTCAGGCAACGGCTCCGGTTCAGGCGGGTACTTCGCCGCCCAGCCCTCCAGCAGCCGCATGTACGCCTGGCGGCGCGGCGGCCGCGGCTCCGAGCGGCCGCTCTCCCAGTTCTTCACTGTCTGCGTCGTCGACTTGAGCGCAGTAGCCAGCCGCGCCTGCGTAACGCCGGCAGCCTCACGCAGCCGGGCCCGCTCCGCAGGCGGCGGCAACTGCGGCTCGCCCTCAAGCAGCGAATCCACCGCCGCGAACAGCTCTTCCTCGCTCGGCATACTCCACCTCCACACAAACCCTATCACCAATTTACCTCTGCTTTTGCGTTATTTTTATCCTTGGATTTAGAGTGAGTTCGTCGTGATCATGAGGACGGGGTCAGGGGGATACACGGACATCCCCCGATGAAAATCCGGCCGGGCCGCCGTGCTGGGCCTGTGCTACCGCTGGCCGACCGCAGTGCGTAGCTCGTCGCCTCTCGCGGCCTCGACGCAGTCCCGCCGCGTCGAGGCCGCTGCTCAGGGTCCTGGCCCGCGCCGTCCCCGCGGCGCTCAGGCGCTCATGGCCGACGAGAGGAGACAAAGCGATCTCCGGGACTGGAGCCGTGGTCGTGACTGGGATTGATCATGACCGTCGCCGGTCCTTTGTGCTTCTAGGATTGCGAGGATGACGGCAAGAGTCAGTGACATCGAGAAGGCGGCCGGTGTGCTGCGCGCCGGCGGCCTGGTGGCCCTCCCGACCGAAACCGTCTACGGTCTGGGCGCCAACGCCGAGGACCCCGCCGCCGTCGCACGCATCTTCCAGGTCAAGGGACGTCCGCCCTCCCACCCGCTGATCGTCCACATCGGCGACGTGGAACAGCTGGACGACTGGGTCCAGGACGTGCCGGCGGCGGCGCGCCTGCTGGCCGAACGCTTCTGGCCGGGCCCACTCACGCTGGTCCTGCGGCGCGGTCCCCGCGTACCTCTCGAGGCGACCGGCGGCCTTCAGACGGTGGCGGTGCGCGTGCCTGACCACCCCGTCGCACTCGCGCTGCTGTCGTCCTTCGGCGGCGGTGTCACGGCCCCGTCCGCCAATCGCTTCGGCTCGGTCAGCCCCACGACGGCGGACCATGTGCGTGCCGAACTCGGCGATGCCGTCGACTTCGTGCTGGACGGCGGTCCCTGCGAGGTCGGCGTCGAGTCGACGATCGTCGACGCCACGGGTGGTGCCCCGAGCATCCTTCGGCCGGGCGGGGTGACGCACGAGGATCTCGAAGCGTCGCTGGGGTGCCCGCTCGCGGTTCCCTCGACGAGCCGTGTTCGGGTGCCGGGCCAGCACCCATCACACTACGCGCCGCGCGCGCGGGTCGTCCTCGTCGAGCCGGAGAAGGTCGTCTCAGAAGCGGAGCTGGCGCAAGAGCTGGGGCACCAGGTGGGCGTCTTTCTACCTGCCGCCTTCGCCGACGCTCCGGTGAAGGTGCACGCCGTGGTGGCGGTCCCCGGTTCGATGGCCGCCTATGCGCGCGGGCTGTACGGGTTCCTGCGCGAGCTCGACCAGCGCGGGTGCGACCTCATCGTCGCCTCCCTGCCGGTGGAGGACGGACTGGGACTGGCGATCGCCAACCGGCTCCGCCGCGCTGCGGGGCCCCGGCCCGTGTAGGAGTAGGTGCCCACGTCCAATCCGGCTGATCCGGCGCGAACGGGCCAGGCCAAGGACATCTGCCAGTCGCTCAAGCGAGGGGAACGCCACCCTCACGGCTCCAGATCGGGCTATTGCGGGCAGGTGAGGTGTTGCCCGATTCGCGGTCAGCGTAAGGGGCCATGATCACTCGCCCCATGGCAGCTCCCGCCCATAGCCGCTACACCGACCTCAGGGCGCCTGCTGGCTCACCGCCGGGTACACGGCACATCAGTCGTCGCTGCAGGCATTTGCTCGAAAATCTTCGATCGATGCCGTCAGGTAGCCGTCAGGATCCGCGCCGTCGCGATCACCGGCGAGGTAGCGAAGCTGGCCCGGTGCGAGGGCCGCCAAGTCCTCAGCAGTGAAGCTGATATGTGCCGCCGACCAGGAGTTGTCTCTCGTGGCCCCGTACAGCGTGTAGGTCCGATCGGGGTCAAGAGACCTGAGCGGCTTGTCGAGAGACCAGCCCTCACCACCGACACCGAGTGGCCACGTGGTGAATCCGGTGACTGGCTCGCTTCGCGACCAGGTACCAACGGTCTTGCTCTCGGCGCTTGGCTTGTCGCCATCGGTGTACAGGTTGGCGCTGTCAATGTGACCGTGGCAGACGAGCATCACGCCAAGTGGCTGACCATCCGCCGTCACCGAGATACCCGTCACCGCCCCGACGGGAACAGTACAGCCAGACGTGATCGCCACCGCAGAACAAGCGGCGGCCCCCAACACGAGACAGCGAGCCCACACCAGCATCCCGTTCCCCCTCATAGGCCTCACATCAGGCTCCCGTCCGCCACCACCGCACCCCACGAGGCGTGATCACTTTGCAGCAGACCCTAAACGTCCAGAGGCCCAGGGGCCGGGGCAGTGCCCTGTGCCGTAGCCACATTCTCACCTTCTTCGGGGCTGGCCGGGAACATCAGCCAGGAGCTGCCGCTGATCAGACCCAACGCGGTCATCCCCATAGCGAGACGCAGCAACCGGAGGGCGCCCTCCCACTCATGGGGAGGTCCGAAGACGGTCCAGAGACCCAGACCAGTACCGATGAGGAGTACGGCCACAGCGCAGAGTCGACGCCAAGCGAGATTCATACGTTCATGATCCCGGCCGAGGTTCCGGTCAGCGTGGCCCGATCCACACCCATTTTCGACACACGCCCAGACCGAGCCATCTTGACCGAAGCGAAAGCGGCCGGGGCTGGAGTGACGGCAGGGACTGGCAAGAGGTACTGCACGATCGCGAGCTGGGAGCATTAGGCAGCCACTCGCGGGTCATAGAGAGCAACAGCATTGAGTGTCTTTACTGATCGTTTCAGAATGAAGTTCGTTGTGGGGCTTGGCAGTTGGGTGTTGTGTCGGCAGGATCTGTTGGGTGTCTG
>NZ_JBQHCZ010000031.1:0-19014 GCF_052068155.1 Streptomyces sp. OZ13
TCGGCGTCGGGTGTGCTGGGCACGGCCGGCCAGAGCACCTATGCCGCTGCCAACACGGCCTTGGACACGCTGGCCGCTCTCCGTCGTAGTGAGGGTCTTGTCGCGACCAGCCTTTCCTGGGGTCTGTGGCAGCAGGCCGGTATCGGGCTGACTGCCGCGCTGGGGCAGGCGGACGTGGCGCGGATGCGGCGCCAGGGCTTCGGGGCGCTGTCCCAGCAGCAGGCGCTGGCGGCGTTGGATGCCGCTCTGCTCCAGCCGTATGCCCATCTCGTTCCGGTCAAGCTGGAGACGGCGCGGGTCGAGGACCCGCCCGCGCTGCTGCGGGCACTCGTGCGCAGGAGGCGCAGGCCGGCGGCCGGCACGACCTCCTCCGGTGGTCGGGGCACGGTGTTGCGTGACCGGCTGGCGGGTCTGCCGGAGGGTGAACGGCTGCCCTATCTGGTCCAGTTGGTGCGTTCCGAGGCGGCGGTCGTGCTGGGGGCGTCCAGCGCGGACGGTGTCGGTGATCACCAGGCGTTCAAGGAGCTCGGTCTGGACTCGCTGATGGCGGTCGAGCTGCGGCGCCGCCTGTCCGCGGCGACCGAGGTGGCCCTGCCGGCCACCCTCGCTTTCGACCATCCCACCCCCGCCGCCGTCGCCGGCCTCCTCCTCGACCGTCTCGACCTGGCCGACACGACCGCGGCGGCGACACACCCGTCGGCCCCCGCACTCGACCGCGGCACGCCCGACGACCCGATCGCCATCGTGTCGATGGCCTGCCGCCTGCCGGGCGGCATCGACACCCCCGAAGGTTTCTGGGAACTCCTCGTCACCGGCGGCGACGCCATCGGCCCGTTCCCCTCCCGCTGGGACGACCTGGACCTGTACGACCCCGACCCGGAAGCGGTCGGCAAGAGCTACACCCGCGAGGGCGGATTCCTCGACGGTGTCGAGGACTTCGACGCCGCGTTCTTCGGCATCAGCCCGCGTGAGGCCCAGTCGATGGACCCGCAGCAGCGCCTGGTGCTGGAAGCGTCGTGGGAGGCGCTGGAGCGCGCCGGCATCCGGCCCGACTCGCTGCGTGACAGCCGCACCGGGGTCTACCTCGGCGCGATGAGCTCGGACTACGACCGCCAGGGCCAGGGCCTCGACGCCCTTGACGGCTACATGAGCACCGGCAACGCGAGCAGTGTCATCTCCGGCCGGATCTCCTACGCGCTCGGCCTTCAGGGCCCCGCCGTCACCATCGACACCGCCTGCTCGTCCTCCCTGGTCGCCCTGCACCTGGCGGCCACCGCGCTGCGGCAGGGCGAGTGCGACCTCGCCCTCGTCGGCGGTGTCACCGTGATGTCGACACCGTCGACGTTCGTGGAGTTCAGCCGGCTGAAGGGGACGGCGACGGACGGGCGTTGCAAGAGCTTCTCCGCCCAGGCCGACGGCGCCATCTGGGCCGAGGGCGCGGGTGTGCTGGTCATGAAGCGTCTGTCGGCGGCCGAGCGGGACGGCGACCGGGTCCTGGCCGTGGTTCGCGGCTCCTCGGTCAACCAGGACGGCGCCAGCAACGGCCTGACCGCCCCCAACGGGCCCTCCCAGCAGCGCGTCATCCGCGACGCCCTGGCGTCCGCCCGCCTCGCCCCCGCGGACATCGACGCGATCGAGGCGCACGGCACCGGCACCTCGCTGGGCGACCCGATCGAGGCCGGCGCTCTCGCCGAAGTCTTCGGCGAGCACCCCGTGTTCCTCGGATCGGCCAAGTCGAAC
The DNA here is from genome assembly GCF_052068155.1 of Streptomyces sp. OZ13. Classification (NCBI taxonomy): domain Bacteria; kingdom Bacillati; phylum Actinomycetota; class Actinomycetes; order Kitasatosporales; family Streptomycetaceae; genus Streptomyces; species Streptomyces sp. OZ13. The sequence continues at coordinate 1,741 of NZ_JBQHCZ010000031.1, forward strand.
CTCGGCCACACCCAGGCCGCCGCCGGCGTCGTCGGCGTGATGAAAATGGTCCTCGCCCTCCAGCACGAGACACTGCCCCGCACCCTGCACGCCGACGAGCCCAGCCCCCACATCGACTGGGACACCAGTGGCCTGACCCTCCTTCAGCAGCCGCAGCCCTGGACCAAGAGCGAGCGCACCCGCCGCGCCGGCGTCTCCTCCTTCGGCCTGAGCGGCACCAACGCCCACGTCGTCATCGAAGAGGCGCCCGCCCTCGTCACTGCCGCGCCGGCGGTGGTCGAGGCCCCGGTGCCGGTGGCCGTGCCGCTGGTCGTGTCGGGCACCGACGAGGACGCGCTGCGGGCCCAGGCCGGGCGCTGGGCCGACTGGCTGGCCGCCCACCCCGACGTGCCGCTGCGGGACGTCGCCGCCACCGCCGCCCTGCACCGCACCCACCTGGAACACCGTGCGGGGGCCGTCGCGACGACCGCCGCCGAGGCGGCCGCGGCCCTGCGGGCCCTCGTGGACGGCGTGTCGCATCCTCAGCTGGTGACCGGCACGGCGCGCGACCGGGGCAAGGCCGTCTTCGTCTTCCCCGGACAGGGCAGCCAGTGGCGGGAGATGGGCAGGCAACTGCTCGTGCAGTCCCCGGTGTTCCGTGAGGCGGTCGAGGAGTGCGACTCCGCTCTGCTGCCCTGGACGGGATGGTCCGTCCTGGCGCTGCTCGCGGGCCCGGACAGCGGCATCCGGGACGACGCGCTGCCGCCGTTCGACCGGATCGACGTGCTGCAGCCCGCGCTCTTCACGGTCATGATCGGCCTGGCGGCCCAGTGGCGTGCCCTGGGCGTCGAGCCGGCCGCCGTGGTCGGCAGCAGCCAGGGCGAGGTGCCCGCCGCGGTGGTCGCCGGGGCGCTGTCCCTCGAGGACGGCGCCCGCCTGGTGGCGCTGCGCAGCCAGGCGCTGCTGCGTGAGTGCAGCGGCCGCGGCGCGATGGCGCTGCTGGAACTGCCGGTCGCCGACGTCGAGGAGCTGATCGCACCGTACGGGGACGCGCTGTCCGTCGCGGTGGTCAACACGGCCACCTCCACGGTGGTCTCCGGAGACGCCGACGCCGTGGAGCGACTGCTCGCCGAGATGGAAGGACGCGACGTGTTCTGCCGCCGGGTCCAGTCCGACGCCGCCGGGCACAGCGCGCACATGGACCCGATCCTCCCCGCTCTGGCGGCCGGCCTGGCCGGTCTGCGCCCGCGCGCCTGGTCCGTTCCGTTCTGCTCGACGGTCACCGGCACGATCGTGGACGGTGACACGCTGGACGCCACCTACTGGTGCCGCAACCTGCGGGAGACCGTCCGCCTCGACCGGGCCCTGCAGAGCCTTTCCGCAGCCGGGTTCGGGGTGTTCGTCGAGATCAGCCCGCACCCGGTGCTGGGAATGCCGCTGACCGACGCCTGCTCCGCAGGCGGCGGCGTCGTGGTCGGCAGCCTGGCGCGCGAACGGGGCGACATGGCCCAGCTGTTGCGCTCACTGGCCGTCCTGCACAGCGAGGGCCACCCGGTGGACTTCCGCGCGTTCCTCCCCGACGCCGCCGCGCCGGTGGAGCTGCCCACCTACGCCTTCCAGCGGCAGCGCTACTGGCCGGAGCCGGCGACCGGCAAGGGCGCGGGTGCGGGCGACGCCGGCTCCATGGGCCTGGTCGCCTCCGGGCACTCCTGGCTGGGGGCGGCCACCACGGTGGCCGACGGCGAGGGACATCTGCTGACCGGGCGGATCTCCACCCAGGACCAGCCCTGGCTGGCGGACCACGCGATCAGCGGAACGGTCCTGGTGCCCGGCACCGGTCTGCTGGACATGGCGCTCGCCGCGGCACGCGCGGTCGGCGCGGCGCGGGTCGGTGAACTGACCCTGGCCCAGCCGCTGGTGCTGCACCCCGGCGTCCCCATGCGGCTCCAGGTGCGGGTCGGCGCCCCCGACGACCGAGGACGGCGCTCCCTGTCCGTGCACAGCCAGCCGGAGAACACCGCCGATGCCGGTACGTGGACCCGGCATGCCACCGGTGAACTCGACGACGGCACGAACAGCCCCACGGCCGGCGCGCTCAGCGGGCCGGCCTGGCCGGCGGCCGGCGGCGACCGTATCGACCTCGGCGGCTTCTACGAACGCTGCCACACGCAGGGACTGGAGTACGGCCCTCTCTTCCAGGGGCTGACCGAGGCCTGGCGGTCCGGCGACGCCCTGTACGGGGTCGTACGACTGCCCGCCCCCGCCCCGGGAACGGACACCACCCCCGCCACAGCCGCCCCGGCCGACGCCGTCACCGGTTACGGGATCCACCCGGCGCTGCTGGACGCCGCCCTGCACCTGCTCGCGGCAGCCGGACCGATGGACGCCGGCGACGGGCAGGGCGCGGCGGAGGACGGCACCGTCCTGATGCCGTTCGCCTGGCGGGACGTCGAACTCCACGCCACCGGCGGCACCGAACTGCGCATACGCGCCGAGCGCACCGACGGGACCACGGTGCGGCTCCTCGTCGCCGACGCCACGGGCGAGCCGGTCCTCACCGTCGGCGGACTCGAGGCCCGCCGGGCCGACATGGCCCGGCTGCGCGAGGCCGCCGCCCCGCAGACCGGCTCCGAGGACCTCCACCGCATCCACTACCAGCAACTCGCCCTCGACACGGACGCCGCCACCCCGGCCCCGGGCACCGACACCCCGGGCACCGGGGGGACCGCGCTCGTCGGCGCCGACGGCATCGCCGCCGCATGGCTGGGAGTCACGCCGGCGGCCACCGGCACCAGCCTGCCGGACTTCGGTGACATCCCCCCGTCCCGCATCGTCGTCGACCTGACCGGCGCCACGACCGGGATCCCGCAGAACGACACCCAGGACGCGGCCCAGGACGCCCAGGACGCGGTGGTCCGGGCGCTGCACCAGGTGCAGGACTTCCTGTCCGACCCGCTGCTGGACGACTGCGAGATCGTGTGGATCACCCGGGACGCCGTCGCCGCCCGGCCGGAGGACCCCGCCGCGTCACTGACGCACTCACCGCTGGCCGGACTGCTGCGCGCGGTACGCGCCGAGCACCCCGACCGGTCGCTGCGCCTGGTCGACGTCGGCTCCGACGTGAGCGACCCCGGTCTGCTGGCCCGGGCGCTCGCCGTCGGCGGGGAGCCGGAAATGGTGCTGCGGGGCGACACCGTCCTGGTGCCGCGGCTGCAGCGTGCCCCGGCGCCCGACGCCGGCACCGCCCCCGAACCGGGCGGCGCGCCGTGGCACCTGGACATCCGGGAACGGGGACGGCTGGACACCTTCGAGTTCCGCCCCACCGGGACGGAGCCCCTGCCCGCCGGCCACATCAGGGTGGCGATCCGGGCCTCCGGCATGAACTTCCGGGACGTCCTCAACGCACTCGACATGGTGTACTCGCCGCGGCTCGGCCTCGAATGCGCCGGCGTCGTCGTCGAGACGGCCCCCGACGTCACCGGACTGCGCCCCGGCGACCGGGTGATGGGCCTGGCGACGGGCACCTTCGGCACCGAGGTGTGCGTGGACGCCCGCCTGATGGTGCGGATCCCGCCCGGCCTGTCGTTCGCACGGGCGGCGACGGTGCCGCTGGTGTTCCTCACCGCCTACTACGGCCTGCACGACCTCGCCCGGCTGCGCGCCGGGGAACGGCTGCTGGTGCACGCGGCCGCGGGCGGCGTCGGCATGGCCGCCCTGCAACTCGCCCGGCACTTCGGCGCCGAGGCGTACGGCACGGCCGGGCCGGCCAAGTGGGACACGCTGCGCCGGCTGGGACTGCCGGGCGACCGGATCGCCTCGTCGCGGGACACCGCGTTCGAGTCCCGGTTCAACAGCGCCACCCATGACCGCGGTGTCGACGTCGTACTCAACTCCCTGACCGGCACGTTCGTCGACGCGTCGTTGCGGCTGATGCCCGGCGGCGGACGTTTCCTGGAGATGGGCAAGACCGACATCAGGGACGCGGACCAGGTCGCGGCCGACCACCCCGGCGTCACGTACCAGGCGTACGACCTGCGCGACAGCGGCGCCGACCGGATCCAGGAGATGCTGCGGGTCATCGCCGGTCTGCTGGAACAGGGAGTCCTCGCACCGCTGCCGTACGAGGCGTTCGACGTGCGCGAGGCGCCCGCCGCGTTCCGCCACATGGCGCAGGGCCGGCACGTGGGCAAGATCGTCCTCACCGTGCCGCGCGCCCTGGACACGGACGGCACCGCACTGCTCACCGGCGGCACCGGAGAACTGGGCCGGCTGGTGGCCCACCACCTGGTACGCGAACACGGCATACGGCACCTGGTGCTGACCTCACGCCGCGGCCCGGACGCGCCCGGCACCGCCGAACTGGTCCGGCAACTGGAGGAGGCGGGCGCCGAGTCCGTCACCGTGACCGCCTGCGACGTCTCCCGCCGCGACGACATCGCCTCGGTACTGGCCGCCGTCCCCGCCGGCCACCCGCTCACCGCCGTGCTGCACCTGGCGGCCGTGCTGGACGACGGCGTGGTGCACAACCAGAGCGCGGAGCGGTTCCGGCGGGTCCTGGAACCCAAGGTGGCGGGCGCCCTCCACCTGCACGAACTGACCGAGGACCTCGACCTCGCGGCGTTCGTCCTGTTCTCCTCCGCGGCCGGCACCCTCGGCGCCCCGGGCCAGAGCAACTACGCGGCCGCCAACGCCTTCCTGGACGCACTCGCCGCCCACCGGCGCAAACGCGGCCTGCCCGCGGCCAGCCTCGCCTGGGGCCTGTGGGCCCAGGGCGGCACGGGGATGACCGCGCACCTCGGCGACGCGGACCTCGCCCGGGTGCGCCGCCGCGGCGCCCGGGCACTGACGGCGCAGGAGGGCATGGCCCTGCTGGACGTGGCGCTGGCCCGGCCGGAGACCCTGCTGGTCCCGCTGAAGCTGGATGTCGCCACACTGCGCGGCGACACCGGCGAGGTCGTCCCGCTGCTGCGCTCGCTGGTCCGCCCGCAGCTGCGGCAGGTGCGCGCACAGGCACCGCAGACCGTGTCGTTCGCCGAGCGTCTCGCCGGCCTGACCCCCGACGAGCGCGTCGCGTCGCTGCTCACCACCGTGCAGAACGAGATCGCCGACGTGCTCGGACTGGCCGGTGCGGCCGCGGTGCCGGCCGACAAGCGGCTCAAGGACTTCGGCCTGGACTCGCTGATGGCGGTCGAAGTACGCAACCGGCTGTCCAAGTACGTGCAGGCGGCGCTGCCCAGCACCATGGCGTTCGACTACCCGACCCCCCGGGCGATCGCCGACTTCCTGTACGTACGGCTGGACTTCGACGGGGAACCCGAGCAGTCCGGCCCGCCCGCCGACCCCGCGGAGGCGGCCCGATGGGCGCTGTCGCGGGTGAGCGCCGAGCAGCTTCAGCAGAGCGGTGTGCTCGCCCGTCTGCTGGAGATCGCCCAGCCGCGGCCCGCGGCACAAGCGGCCGCCGACGCGGTGCGCACCGCCGACGCGCTGCAGGCCGCGGAGGAACTGACCGCCGACGAGATGGATCAGGCGCTCGACGCCGTCCTGGGGAGTCTTTGATCGTGAACGAAACCACCACCGGACCCGGACCGGGTTCACGCCGCCGCTGGCTGGCGCTGGCGATCGTCGGAGCGGCGATGTTCCTCGACACGCTCGACGCGTCCATCGTCACCGTCGTCCTGCCCGCCATCCAGACCGACCTCGACAGCAACTACGCGATGGCGCAATGGACCCTGGCCGGATACACCCTCGCCTTCGGACTGCTGCTGATCACCGGCGGCCGGCTCGGCGACATTTTCGGCCGTAAACGCGTCTTCATGGCCGGCGTCGCGGGATTCACCGCGGCCTCGGTGGTCTGCGGCGTCTCCGTCAGCGGCGAGATGCTGGTGGCCGGCCGGTTCGTGCAGGGCCTCATGGCGGCGCTGATGGTGCCGCAGACCATGGCGGTCGTCGTCACCCTCTTCCGGCGCGAGGAATGGGCCAACGCGTTCACCCTCGTCGGCGTCGGACTCATCGTGGGCAGCGTCAGCGGACCGCTGCTCGGCGGCGTGCTGACCGAACTGGACCTGCTGGGCCTCGGCTGGCGCGCGATCTTCCTGATCAACGTGCCCCTGGGTCTGCTGACCCTCCTGCTGGCCGCCTTCTACGTGCCCGAGAGCCGCTCCGACGAGCCGCTGCGCGTCGACCTGACCGGCGTGCTGCTGCTGGCCGCAGCGGCGCTCGGCCTGCTGTATCCGCTCGTCCAGGGCCGCGAAGAGGGCTGGCCGCTGTGGATGTTCGCCGTCATGGCGGCGGCAGCGGCCCTCCTGGTGCTGTTCGCGCTGCAGCAGCGGGCCCGCCACCGACGCGACGGTTCGGCACTCATCCCCCCGCCGCTGTTCCGCCCGCCGTCGTTCCGGATCGGACTGACCCTCACCCTCCTGTTCTACACCGGCATCAGCTCCTTCTTCCTCGTCCTCACCTACCACCTGCAGTTCGGCCTCGGCTGGTCCGTGTGGCGCACCGCCCTGGCGACGGCCGCATGGCCGCTGGCCATCATCGCCGCGACGCAGGTGTCCTGGCGGGTCAAGTCGGTGAGCGGACGCACCTGGGTGGGCGCCGGGTCGCTGGTCCTGGCCCTCGGTGTGCTCTCGGCGATCGTGGCCGTACGGTCCTCGGGAGCCGGACTGCAGCTGTGGCAGGTCGCCGCGGCCGGCGTCGTCATGGGCATCGGCATGGGCCTGTGCTCACCCGTCCTGACCGCCGTCGTCCTCGGCGACGTGCCCGCGAAGGACTCCGGCGTCGGCTCCGGCGTCGTCAACGCCTTCATGCAGCTCGGCTCGGCCGCAGGCATCGCGGTCGTCGGCATGGTCTTCTTCTCCCTCACCGGCGGCCACGGCACCGGCGACGCCGAACTGCTGGGCGGCGCGCTGTCCACGACCCTCTGGTACAACGTGGGCGCCTTCCTGCTGACGGCGGCGCTCAGCCGCCTGCTGCCCGGGCCGGACGGACAGACCGCCGCCCCGGGCGAGGAACGCGAGCCGGACACCGCCGCGGAACTCGCGGCACCCTGACACCAGAAACCCCCGGAACCACGGAAACCCCGGACCCCGGAACCCTGAAAACAATTGCATGAGCAATTCATAATGGTGGCTCACGGGTGGCGAATTGAGGGCCGAAATCGACCCTCGTCAGATTTCCCTTTCTGTGCCACGCTGATCCGGCTGTTGATTATGCCGAGGAGGTTCGCATGGCCGATACGCCGCAGAACGATGCCGTAGAGGACGACGCCAGGCGCAAGTTCCGGGAGGCGCTCGAGCGCAAGGACCGCAAGGGCGCGTCCCACCAGGCGCAGGGCGACATCCAGGCGCGGATCCAGGGCAGCACCAACCCGGCAGGCGGCAAGCGGTACTTCCGCCGCAAGACGGGCTGACCGCCGCGCAGGAGAAGGGCTGTGGCTTCCCAAGGGGGAGCCGCAGCCCTTCCTCGTGCCCGGCGGAAGGGCGGACGGAGGTCCGCTCGAGACACACTCGAATTTCCCTCGCGTCACGCTCGAACGTCGCTCGCGCCATGCTCGATCACGAATCCGGCCCCGACCGCTGAACTGCGGATGCGATTTGCGGACAGAAAGCCCTGGGCGGGTTCGTGTCCACGGGACCCGGACCCCACGTCGAGCGCCGGTCCACCGGTCCTCGACCGCCCTCACCGAAAGTCCTGCGTACGTGCAGAGTAAGGAGTGTTCGAGGTGCTGGATCAGAACGCTCACCCGCCGCATGCGAGTGCCGTCGCCGTCCCGGCGCTTGCCGCGCACGCCGCGGGCCGGCCGGCCCGGGACCCTGACCGGCACACGGCCCGGGACCGGGACCCCGGCCGTGAGCGCGGCCGGACACCGGCCCCGGCCCCGGCACCGGACGTGGACGCGGAGGCGGACGCGGTCCGGCGCGCCGCCCGGCTCGAGATGCTCCTCGGCGACCCGTACGACCCCGCCAACCCGCACGGACTGCGCGCCCTGTTCGCCGCCGACGACCGGCGCACCCCGCCCGCGGAGACCGAGAGCCTGCTCATCCGGGCGGGGCTCGGCGCCGAGTTCGTACCCGCCGAGTACGGCGGCCGGCTCACCCGGGCGGACCTGCTCGCACGCGTCCTGCGCCCCCTGTTCCGCCGCGACGTCGCCCTCGGCTTCGGCGCCGGCATCACCTCACTGTTCGCCGCCGGCGCCGTATGGGCGGCAGGCACCGACCGACAGCGCCGTCACCTCGCGGACCTGCTCCTCAGCGGCGGGCGGGCCACGATCCTGCACCACGAACTCGCCCACTCCAACGCGATCCTGCGGCACGAGTTCACCGCCCGCACCGCGGCGGACGGCGACTACCGCCTCGACGGCCGCAAGGACGTCATCATCAACGCCGCACGCGCCGACGCGCAGATCGTCTACGCACGCACCGCCCCCGCCCGCGGACCACGCAGCCACTCCGTGCTCCTCCTCGACCCCGACCGGGCCCCGCAACAGCCGCCGGCCGTACGCCACCTGCCGCGCGTCACCACCCCGGGCATGCGCGGAGCGCTCTTCTCGGGGCTGGAGTTCACCGACTACGCCGTTCCCGGGGACGCCCTCGTCGGCGGCACCGGCGACGGCGTCACCCTGGCCCTGCGCACCTTCCAGGTCAACCGCAGCCTGATCTGCGGCGTGGTCACCGCGGCCGCCGACACCGTCCTGCACTCCGCCGTACGGGCCGCGACCACCGGCCGCAGCGGCCCGGTCGCACGCCGCTGGCACAAACCGCTGACCGGCGTCTTCGCCGACCTGCTGGCCTGCGACAGCATGTCCACCGTCGCGCTGCGCGCCCTCAGCCTGCTGCCCGACCGGGCCCACATCTTCGCCGCCACCGTCAAGTACGTGGTGCCCAACCTGCTGCGGGAGGACCTGGAAGAGCTCGCCACCGTCCTCGGCGCACGCGGCTACGAACACGACAGCCCCGAGTACGGCGCCCTCGACAAACTCGTACGGGACCTGCCGGTCGCCGGCCTCGGCCACGCCGGAACCGCCTCCTGCCAGGCCGTGATCGTCCCCCAGCTGCGCACCCTGGCCGAACGCTCCTGGTTCGCGGAGGAGGAGCCACCGCCCGAACTGTTCCGCCGCAGCGCCCCCCTGACCCCGCTGCACTACCCGTCGCTGGGCATCGCCGGCGGCGGAGACTTCATGGCCGCCTCCCTCGTCGGCTCCGCCGCCCGGCTCGGCGCCTCCCGCGGTGTCGGTGGGCACATCGCCGCCCTCGCCGACCTGGCCGAAGGGTTCGTCACCGAACTGCGCGCCCTGCGCGACCAGTGCCGCCGGCTGCCCGCCTACGGCACCACCGCACTCGCCGACCCCGCCGTGTGCGTCCTGAGCGACCGCTACAGCCTGATCCTCGCCGCTGCCGCGGTCCTCGGCGTCTGGGAGGGCCAGGACGGCGCCGACCCCTTCCTCGCCGACCCCGCCTGGGCCGTGCTCGCCCTGTCCCGGCTCGGCGAACGGCTCGGCATCCCGGTGCCCCGCCTGCCCGACAGCTGCCCCGAACACGTCCTGGACGAACTGGTCCGCCGCTATCGGACAGGCCGCAGCTGCGACCTGGACGCGACCGCCCTCGCCCAGTGACACCCGCACGGGCCGCGACACAGGGAAGGACCAGCCCCTTGACGAGAACCGAGGCGACGCCCGCGCAGTGGACCGACGCCGAACGCATCACCGAACCGATCCACGTCAGCGGCCCCGACGGACCGTGGGACCGGGTCCGCGAAGGCATGGACCTGCGTGGCAACGCCGTCGTGCACACCACGTGGGGCGAATGGCTCACCGGCGCCGTCGCCGACCCCTCGCTGCGCCCGCTGCTCGGCCGTGACTGGCAGCGCTATCGGCACACCTCGGACCCGACCATCCGCTACCGCTTCGTCGCCTCCCGGCTGGCCACCAAGTTCACGGCCGCCGCCGCGCTGGGCACCGCCCCCGCCGACCTCGACCTCGCCTACAAGATCGGCGGACGGCCCTATCTGCGCGGCCTCGACCAGATCGACGTGAGCCTCACCCACACCGACGACCTGATCGCCGTCGGCATCAGCCGCAACGGCCGGATCGGCGTCGACGCCGAACCCGCCGACCGGCACATGTCGTTCGACCTGCTCCAGAGCCATGTGTGCACCCCCGCCGAACGCGCGGAACTCGAAGCGCTGCCGGACGACGCGCGCAGAGCCGGACTGCTGCGGCTGTGGACCCTCAAGGAGGCCTACACCAAGGCCCTCGGCCAGGGACTGCGGCTCGGCTTCACCGAGTTCGGCTTCGGCGTCGACACCGGCGGGCTGTACGCCCCGGACGGCGCACCGGCCGCCCGCGGCGAGTGGGCCTTCGCCTCCCACCGTGTCCTCGGCCGCTACCTGATCAGCGTGGCCTGCCACGACGCCGGCCTCGACACCTCCCGCGACACCGCGGCCCGCACCATGCTCGACGAAGGCTTCATGGGCGCCGTCGCCGGCCTCCTCGACCCGCCGTGACGGGCCCTCGGGCGGTTCCGGACCCGGGCCGGTCCGTGGTGTCCGGCTTCCGGGTGCCCCTCCGCGGACCCACACCTCCGCCACCACCCGCCCGGCAGGGGCGAGGGGGCCGCGACGCCCCCGTGGCCCGGCCGCCCCGGAGGGCGGAAAGCACGTCCGACCGCGGTGTCAGCGCCGTATCAGGCCCGTATGGGCGGGCCCTCGCATACTCGTTCCGAGCTCGCAGAGAGGGGAGGGAGGGGGCGTGCCCCGTACGGACCATGACGACCGATCACTCCTCACCCATGTCCCGGAAGTCGCCGGACAAGCCGATGGCCGTGGTCCTCGACCCCGGGAAGCCCCCCTACGACACCCCGCCCGTCCTGGAGCTGCGCGGCCCGCTGGACACCGGCCGCATCGAGGCCGCTCTTGAACGGATCGCCGCCCGCCGCCCGGACACCCTGCCCTGGCAGCACCGGCTCCAGTACCTGGGGCCCGGGCTGCACGCACTGAGCATCACCCCCCAAACCCCCGGCGCCTCCGGCGACTTCCCGGTCGGCCTGCTGGCCGACCTGCTCACGGACGCGTCGACCGGCCGCGCGCCCCTGCGTTCCGTCGCGGCCGCCCCGCTCCAGCGCGACCTGCTCGCCGACGCCGACGCCCACCCCGGCACCGACCGGCACGTCGAACAGCTCACCTGGACCTGGCACGGGCCGCTCGATCCCGACCTCTTCGCGGCCGCATGGCAGTCCCTCTTCGAACGGGACAGCGTGCTGCGCGCCGCCTTCGACGACGGCCCCGAACCCCGGATCGTGCTGCACGAACAGGTCACCCCCGACATCGTCCGGCTGCCGCACACCCACGACTGGAACCTGCTCGTCGCACGCGACCGGCGACGCGGCCTCGACCCGCGCCGCCCCGGACCGCTGCGCATCACCGTGCTCGACGGCGGGCCCGCCGCATCGGACCCGCCCCCGCCCGTGCGGCTGCTGCTGACCTACCACCAGGCCCTGCTCGACGAGTGGAGCGTACGGCTGCTGCTGCGGGAGTTCTGCCGCGCCTACCTGGCCGGCGGCCGGCTGCCGGGCGGCGAACGCCGCCCCGACCTGGGCGACCACGCGGCCTGGCTGGCGCGCCAGGACACCACCGCGGCCAAGGAGTTCTTCGCACGCGCCGCGCCGCCGCCCGAAGCCGCCCACTGGCCCGAGCCCGCCGGACCCGCCACCCCGGCCGCCGGGCCTGCCGGCACGGGCCGTGCCCGGCTGCGGCTCACCCCCGCCCGGACGACCCTGCTCCGCGAGTGGGCCGCCTGCTGGGGCAGCACCGAGAGCGGCGCACTGCAGGCCGTGTGGGCCCTGCTGCTGTACGCGGCCACCGGATCGGCCCGCCCCGAACCGGTCCGCTTCAGCGTGACCGTCTCCGGACGGGGCATCCTCCTCGAGGGCGTGGAGCGGCTGCCCGGCGCCCTGCGCAACCCCCTGCCGGTGACCGTCACCGTCGACCCCCGCTCCAGCGTGCCGCACCTGCTGGCCCAACTGCGCGACCGGGTCCTGGACATGGCGGCGTACGAATGGGTCTCCGCGGGCCAGATCCGTGCCTGGACCGACGACCCGGCCAGGGCGACGGCCCACCCGGGCAGCCTCGTCGTCTTCGACGCCGGCCGTCCCTCCCTGGACCCGCCGGCCGCCGAACTCGCCGCCCGGTCCGTCCGCGTCGGCCCGCCCGAACCGCAGGGCGCCCGCACCGCGTTCCCCCTCACCCTCGCCGCCCACCACGACAGCGACGGGGCCCTCGTGGTGACCGCCACCTACGACCGCGCCCTGCTCACCGGCATCACCGACGTCCTCGGCCGCGCCGCGCACCTGCTGCACGACCTGCCCCGCGTCGGCGACGAGTCCCTGACCATCGCCGACGTACTGGCCCTGCCGGCCGGCACCGGACCGCACACCGGCACGGCGGCCCTCACCCTCGAGCCGCCGAACGGGCCCGCCACCGACGACGAGACGCCCGGCGCCCCCGCCCTCACCGTCCTGCGCCCCGCCCGCGACGCCGGCGCCGGCACCGTCTGCCTCCTCGCGGCGCACGGCACGCCACGCTCCTGCTACGACCTGCTCGCCCGCTCCTACACGGGCCCCGAAGCGCTCGTGCTGCTGGACCCGGTCCCCGACGACCCGCACGCCCGGTACACGGCGCTGAGGCCGCTGACCGACGCGGGCGGTCCCCTCGTGCTCGGCGGGTTCTCCGGCCACGGACCGGCCGCCCACGACATCGTCCGCCTCGTCGCGGCAGACGGCGGCCGGCCGCCCCTCGTGGTGCTCACCGGCCCCGCGACCGCCGCCGGCGACCTCGCCCGCCTCCTCGAAGCCGTCGCCGGCCGGGCCGGGTGACCACCGGGCGGTGACCGAGCCGACGAACCGACCGTCCAACCGACCGCACACATCTGGAGAGTCATGTCCCGACGTCTGTTCACCTCGGAGTCCGTGACCGAGGGCCACCCCGACAAGATCGCCGACCAGATCAGCGACACCGTCCTCGACGCCCTGCTGCGCGAGGACCCCACCTCACGCGTCGCGGTGGAGACCCTGATCACCACCGGCCAGGTCCACATCGCCGGCGAGGTCACCACCAAGGCGTACGCGCCGATCGCCCAGCTGGTCCGCGACACGATCCTGGCCATCGGCTACGACTCCTCCGCCAAGGGCTTCGACGGGGCCTCCTGCGGTGTCTCCGTCTCCATCGGGGCGCAGTCCCCGGACATCGCCCAGGGCGTCGACACCGCGTACGAGAAGCGGGTGGAGGGCGCCGCCGCGGGCGACGACGCGGACGAACTCGACCGGCAGGGCGCCGGCGACCAGGGCCTGATGTTCGGCTACGCCACCGACGAGACACCCTCGCTGATGCCGCTGCCCATCGAGCTCGCCCACCGCCTCTCCCGCCGGCTCACCGAGGTCCGCAAGGACGGCACCGTCCCCTACCTGCGCCCCGACGGCAAGACGCAGGTCACCATCGAGTACCAGGGCAGCCGCCCCGTCCGGCTCGACACCGTCGTCGTCTCCTCCCAGCACGCCGCCGACATCGACCTCGGCTCCCTGCTGACCCCCGACATCCGCGAACACGTCGTCGAGCACGTCCTGGCCGCTCTCGCCGAGGACGGCATCAAGCTCGAGACCGACAACTACCGCCTCCTGGTCAACCCCACCGGCCGCTTCGAGATCGGCGGCCCGATGGGCGACGCCGGCCTGACCGGCCGCAAGATCATCATCGACACGTACGGCGGCATGGCCCGTCACGGCGGCGGCGCCTTCTCGGGCAAGGACCCGTCCAAGGTCGACCGCTCCGCCGCCTACGCCATGCGCTGGGTCGCCAAGAACGTCGTCGCCGCCGGTCTCGCCGAGCGCTGCGAGGTCCAGGTCGCCTACGCCATCGGCAAGGCCGAGCCCGTCGGCCTGTTCGTCGAGACGTTCGGCACCGCGACCGTCGCCCAGGACCGCATCGAGAAGGCCATCGCCGAGGTCTTCGACCTGCGCCCGGCCGCCATCATTCGCGACCTCGACCTGCTGCGGCCCATCTACGCCGCCACCGCCGCCTACGGCCACTTCGGCCGTGAACTGCCCGACTTCACCTGGGAGCGGACCGACCGCGCCCACCGGCTCAAGGCCGCGGCCGGTCTCTGAGACCCGCCCGACCTGTGAGGAGATCCTGACGTGCGCATCGCTGTCACCGGTTCCATCGCCACCGACCATCTGATGGTCTTCCCCGGCCGGTTCGCGGATCAGCTGATCCCCGACCAGCTCGCTCATGTCTCGCTCTCCTTCCTGGTCGACAACCTCGAGGTGCGCCGGGGCGGAGTGGCGGCCAACGTCGCCTTCGGCCTCGGCAGCCTCGGCCTCACCCCCCTGCTGGTGGGCGCCGTGGGCGGCGACTTCGCCGAGTACGAGGTCTGGCTCAAGGAACACGGCGTCGACACCGGCCCCGTCCTGGTCTCCACCGAGCACCAGACCGCCCGGTTCATGTGCATCACCGACCAGGACGCCAACCAGATCGCCTCCTTCTACGCGGGCGCCATGCAAGAGGCCCGCGACATCGACCTGTGGCACCTGACCACCACCGGAGCCCGCCCCGACCTCGTCCTGGTCTGCCCCAACGACCCGGCCGCGATGCTGCGCCACACGGCGGAATGCCGCGAGCTGGGCCTGCCGTTCGCCGCCGACCCCTCCCAGCAGCTCGCCCGCCTGGAAGGCAGCGAGGTACGCGACCTCGTCGACGGCGCCCGCTGGCTGTTCACCAACGAGTACGAGGCCGCCCTGCTGCTGGAACGCACCGGCTGGGAACACGCCGACGTCCTCGCCAAGGTCGGCGCCTGGATCACCACCCTCGGCGGCGCCGGCGTCCGCATCGACCGCGCCGGCCACGAACCCCTGACCGTCCCCGCCGTCCCCGACGCGCCCGCCACCGACCCCACCGGCGTCGGCGACGCCTTCCGGGCCGGGTTCCTCGCCGGCACCGCCCGCGGCCTGGACCTCACCGGCGCCGCCCACCTCGGCTGCGTCGTGGCGGCCGAGGCTCTCGGCGCGGTCGGCTCGCAGTCCTACCACGCCGACCGGGCCCGCCTGCTGGCCACCGCCGAACGCGCCTACGGCCCCGCCGCGGCCGCCCTGCTGGCACCGGCACTGGGGGAGCGCCCATGACCACCACCCGCACCGACGCCCGGCGCATCGACGCCCTGCGCGAAGCCCTCACCACCCGCGTGGTGGTCGCCGACGGCGCCATGGGCACCATGCTCCAGGCCCAGGACCCCACCCTCGAGGACTTCCAGAACCTCGAGGGCTGCAACGAGGTCCTCAACATCACTCGCCCCGACATCGTCCGCTCCGTCCACGAGGCCTACTTCGACGTCGGCGTCGACTGCGTGGAGACCAACACCTTCGGCGCCAACCACGCGGCCCTGGGGGAGTACGACATCCCCGAGCGGGTCCACGAACTGTCCGAGGCGGGCGCCCGGATCGCCCGCGAGGTGGCCGACGCGTACACCGCCTCCACCGGCGAACAGCGCTGGGTACTGGGCTCGATGGGCCCCGGCACCAAGCTCCCCACCCTCGGCCACGCCCCCTACACGCTGCTGCGCGACGCCTACCAGGCGAACGCCGAAGGACTCATCGCCGGCGGCGCGGACGCGCTGCTGGTGGAGACGACCCAGGACCTGCTCCAGACCAAGGCCGCGATCATCGGCGCCCGCCGCGCCATGGACGCCACCGGCAGCCGCCCGCCGCTGATCTGCTCGGTGACGGTCGAGACGACCGGCACCATGCTGCTCGGCTCCGAGATCGGCGCCGCGCTCACCGCGCTCGAGCCGCTCGGCATCGACATGATCGGCCTCAACTGCGCCACCGGCCCGGCCGAGATGAGCGAGCACCTGCGCCACCTCGCACGCCACTCCCGCATCCCGCTGTCCTGCATGCCCAACGCCGGACTGCCCGTCCTCGGCAAGGACGGCGCCCACTACCCGCTGACCCCCGCCGAACTCGCCGACGCCCAGGAGCAGTTCGTCGCCGACTACGGTCTCTCCCTGGTCGGCGGCTGCTGCGGCACCACCCCGGAGCACCTGCGCCGCATAGTCGAACGCGTCCGTGATCTGACCCCGCCGGCCCGCAACCCGCGCCCCGACCCGGGCGCCGCCTCCCTCTACCAGGCGGTGCCGTTCCGGCAGGACACCGCGTACATGGCGATCGGTGAGCGCACCAACGCGAACGGGTCGAAGAAGTTCCGCGAGGCCATGCTCGAGGGCCGCTGGGACGACTGCGTGGAGATGGCCCGCGACCAGATCCGCGAGGGCGCCCACATGCTCGACCTGTGCGTCGACTACGTGGGCCGCGACGGCGTCGCGGACATGGCCGAGCTCGCCGGACGCTTCGCGACCGCCTCCACCCTGCCGATCGTGCTGGACTCCACCGAACTCCCCGTCCTCCAGGCCGGGTTGGAAAAGCTCGGTTGCCGTGCGGTCATCAACTCGGTCAACTACGAGGACGGCGACGGACCGGAGTCGCGGTTCGCGAAGGTCACCGCGCTCGCCAAGGAGCACGGCGCCGCGCTGATCGCGCTGACGATCGACGAGGAGGGCCAGGCCCGCTCGGTGGAGCACAAGGTCGCGGTCGCCGAGCGGCTGATCGACGACCTGACCGGCAACTGGGGCATCCACGAGTCGGACATCCTCATCGACACGCTCACCTTCACCATCTGCACCGGGCAGGAGGAGTCCCGCAAGGACGGCCTCAACACCATCGAAGCCATCCGCGAACTCAAGCGCCGCCACCCCGACGTGCAGACCACGCTGGGCCTGTCCAACATCTCCTTCGGCCTCAACCCGGCCGCCCGCGTCCTGCTCAACTCCGTCTTCCTCGACGAGTGCGTCAAGGCGGGCCTCGACTCCGCGATCGTCCACGCCTCCAAGATCCTGCCCATCGCCCGGTTCGACGAGGAGCAGGTCACGGTCGCCCGCGACCTCATCCACGACCGCCGCGCCGAGGGCTACGACCCCCTGCAGAAGCTCATGGAGCTCTTCGAGGGCGTCTCCACCACGTCCCTCAAGGCAGGCAAGGCCGAGGAACTGGCCGCCCTGCCGCTCGACGAGCGCCTGCAGCGCCGCATCATCGACGGCGAGAAGAACGGCCTGGAGGCCGACCTCGACGACGCCCTGAAGGACACACCGGCCCTCGCCATCGTCAACAACACCCTCCTGGCGGGCATGAAGGTCGTCGGCGAGCTGTTCGGCTCCGGGCAGATGCAGCTGCCGTTCGTGCTCCAGTCCGCCGAGGTGAT
>NZ_JBQHCZ010000032.1:0-13775 GCF_052068155.1 Streptomyces sp. OZ13
CCACCTCAGCCTGCTCCAACTCGCCTGCAGCATCATCTGCTTGAGACGACTCCGAACCTCATTCTGAAACGATCAGTAAGTGCTGTTCGCGCTCGCCGCAGTGCTGGACGATCGCGCCGGCGGTGCCATGCCCGTAACGGACGAAGGGATGATCGTCGATCAGCCAGGCCGAGGGCCGTAGCACCCGGTGGGCGCGGGCCGCCACGCGACGCATCACCTCGCGGTAGTCCCAGGTGGACTGGGCGACGAAGTGGCCCAGGTTCTGTCGGGGAATGCCCAGGCGCTCCGCCATCGGCTCGACCGATTTGCGTCTGCCGTCCAGCATCAGCCCGCGCAGGTACTGCCGGCCATAGCCCCGCTGGCCTGCGTAGGCCAGATACCCGAAGACATCATCCGTGAACTCAGCCAGATCCGCGTTCAGTTCCTCGACTTCCTGACGGTCCATCGTCCAACCGTCCTCCCCACAACCATGGTCAAGCAGCCACTTCGCGAACTGATCAAGGACCATGACCAAGCTCTGGATGAAACGTTTGTCACGCCGATGTGGCTCGGTCCGTCGAGGCCGGAGTCGAGGTCAGGTAGGCGATGACCATGTCGCCCAGCATCGTCCGGTAGTGCTCACGGAGCGGCGCCTCGGTGAGGTCGCGGCCGAACAGGGTGCGGAAGGTGTGCCGGTTGGAGATCCGGAAGAAGCAGAACGAGCTGATCACCGCGTGCAGGTCCACGGCGTCCACCTCGGCGGTGAACACGCCGTCGGCGCGACCCGCGTCCAGGATGCGGGCGATGACGTCGATCGCGGGCGAGCTCAGCGAGCTGAGGCTCGGCGAGGAGGCGATGTGCTCCGCCTCGTGGATGTTCTCGATACTGACCAGGCGGATGAAGGCGGGGTGCGCCTCGTGGTGGTCGAAGGTGAGCTCGGCCAGCCTGCGGATCGCGGACACCGGGTCCAGGTGCTCGACGTCGAGCTTCTGCTCCTCCTCGCGGATGACGGTGTAGGCCCGTTCGAGGACGGCGGTGAAGAGCTGTTCCTTGTTGCCGAAGTAGTAGTAGATCATCCGCTTCGTCGTCCGCATCCGGGCGGCGATCTCGTCCACCCGGGCCCCCGCGAAGCCGAGTCGGGCGAATTCCTCCGTCGCCACGTCGAGGATCTCCGCCCGCGTCCGGGCCGCGTCCCGGGTGCGCTTGGCCGGCCCTGTGGGCTGGGTGGACGGGGGAACGGCGGCGGCCATGAGGCTCCTCGGGGCGGACTGTCCGGCGCCGGTCAGTCTAGCCTCGGGCGCCCCGGGGTCAGCCGTGCGTCCGGGCGAGCTGGGCGGCCAGGCGGACGGGGGCGTTCAGGGCGCCGTAACCCTGGTAGCCGCCGATGCGCTGGACGATTTCGAAGAAGACCTGGCCGACGGTGGCGGTGTAGCAGTGGAGGAACTCCCCCTGCGCGTCCCGGTCGTAGAGGATGCCGAGCTCGGCGTAGGCGGCGAGGGTGTGCGGTTCCAGGGCGTGGCGGGCGTCCAGGTCGTCGTAGTAGTTGGCGGGGATCGGCAGCAGGCTCGCGCCACGCTCGCGGATCCGGCGGGCGGTGGCGAGGAGGTCGTCGGTGGCGAGCGCGATGTGCTGGACGGGTGCGGTGTCGGCGCCCGGCGCGGGGGCGACGTTGAGGACGATGCGTACGCCTCCGTCCGGCCCGGCGACGGCCCGGCTGCGCCGAAGACCGTACGGATCGGCGAGGTCGACGCTGTCGTCGGCCGCGAGACCGAGCACGCTCGTCCAGAACAGCGAGGCCTCGTCGAACTGGTGCCAGGGCTGGGTCAGCGCGATGTGGTCGATGCGGCTGATCCCGGCGGACGCGCCGCCTCCCGTCGGAACGCCGGTGAAGTCGTCGGTCCAGGAGGGGTGGTCGGTCGCGTCGGTGCGGCAGAAGAACAGCTCGGTCGCGTCGGGTGCGGCGACCGCGTCCAGGGGCGCGTCCCCCGGCGCGCGGCGGCGCGGTACGACCGGCGCGAGCATGGCCTCCGCACGGCGTACGGAACGGGCGGGGTCGGGCGTCTCTACGCCGACGGCGACCGGCTTCGGGCCCTGACGGCCGCCGCCCGCACCGGTGTTGAGCAGGATCCGCGCGTCGCCCTGCTGCCAGAGCTCGACGGGCTTGGAGGTGTGCCGGCCGGTGCGGCTGAAGCCGAGCGCGCCGAGCATGCCGCGCAGCGGTTCTGTGTCGGTGGCGGCCAGTTCGGCGAATGCGAATCCGGACGGTACGGCCGGGGCGGGCGGGCTGGTGAGACCGACCTGCTCCTCAAGGAGGAGCAGGGAGCGCAGCGCGTCGACTGCGGTGGAGGCCGCGCCGGCCTGCCGGAAGACGTCGTTGAACACCTCCAGGGACAGCGGCCCCCGGTACCCGGCGCGTACGGCCGTGGCCACGAGGCCCGCGACGTCGAGGCCGCCCTGACCGGGGAAGCAGCGGTGGTGGCGGCTCCACCGCAGGACGTCCATCGCCATCAGGGGCGCGTCCGCGAGTTGGAGGAAGAAGATCTTCTCGCCAGGGATGTCCGCGATACCCGCGGGGTCGGAGCCCCGCGACAGGATGTGGAAGCTGTCGAGACAGGTGCCCAGGGCCGGGTGGTCGGCCTGCTCGACCACACGCCAGGCGTGGTCGTACGTATGGATGTGGCGCCCCCAGGCCAGTGCCTCGTAGGCGATGCGGATCCCGTGGGCGTCGGCGCGTTCGGCGAGGAGGCGCAGATGCGCGGCGGCGAGCGCGTCGTCGTCGACCGCGTCGGGGTCGACGCTGGAGCAGACGAGCAGGAGGTCCGCGCCGAGGCGTTCCATGAGGTCGAACTTGCGCTCGGCACGCCGGAGGTTGCGCGCGAGCCGTTCGGCCGGGACGGCCTCGAAGTCCCGGAAGGGCTGGTACAGCTCGATGCGCAGGCCCAGGTCGGCGCAGCGCAGCCGGATCTCCTCGGGGCTGAGGGTGCCGGCGAGCAGATCGTTCTCGAAGATCTCCACGCCGTCGAATCCCGCGGTGGCGATGGCGGTGAGCTTCTCGGAGAGGAGCCCGCTGAGCGAGACGGTGGCGATGGACTTACGGAGCGGGCTCGCGGGGGTCGAGGAGGTGGAGGGCGTCTTGGGCGCCCGGAGGGTCTGGGGGTTCACGGAGGGTCCTCCGTTCAGGCCGGGGTGGCGGCGAGATCGGCGAGGTGGGCGAGCATGCGATCGGTGTGCGGTGCGAGTCCGGTGAAGAGCCGGAAGGCGTCGGCGGCCTGGAAGACGGCCATGCCGCCGCCGTCCAGGGTGCGGCAGCCGGCGGCGCGGGCCGCGCGGAGCAGTTCGGTCTCCAGGGGGCGGTAGACGACCTCGGCCACCCACAGGTCGGGGCGGAGCAGGTCGGCGGGGACGGGGAGTCCGGGGTGTGCGGCCATGCCTGTGGGGGTGGCGTGGACGATCCCGTCGGCGCCCGCGAGCCGGTTCGCCGCCTCGCTCGCCGCCGCGGAGGCGGCGCGGCCGGGGCCGAAGCGGGCGTTGAGGGCGTCGGCGAGACCGGCGGCGCGGGCGGGGTCGGTGTCCAGGACGGTGAGGCGGTCGGCGCCGAGGGTGAGCAGGGCGTGCGCCACGGCGGCGCCCGCCCCGCCCGCGCCGAGCTGGACGACGTCCCGGGTGGGGGCGTCGGGGAGGCCGCGGGCGAAGGACTGGGCGAAGCCGGTGACGTCGGTGTTGTGGCCGACGGCGCGCCCGGCGCGGAAGACGACGGTGTTGACGGCGCCGAGCTCGGCCGCCTCGGGGGCGAGTTCGTCCAGGTGCTCGATGACGAGCTGCTTGCAGGGGTGGGTGATGTTCAGCCCGTCGAAGCCGAGGAGCCTGGCGGCCTGGACCAGGTCGCCGACGGCGTCGGGGGCGAGGTCGAGAGTGTCGATGTCGAGGGTGCGGTAGACGAGGCGGACGCCGTGGCGGCCGGCCTCGGCCTCGTGGAGGGCGGGGCTGAGGGAGGGGCCGATGCCGGACCCGACGAGTCCGGTGAGGTACGAGGTCAACGGGGGTTCCCCTGGGTGGGCTTGGCCTGCTGCGTCAGCTGGGCGAGGTGGGTCAGGGCGAGGGCGTAGCCGTGGGCGCCGGCGCCGCAGATCACGGTGTCGGCGACACCGGAGACGTGACTGTGGTGCCGGAACGGCTCGCGGCGGTGGATGTTGGACAGGTGTACCTCGACGACGGGCAGCCCGACGGCGGCGAGGGCGTCGCGCAGGGCGACGGAGGTGTGGCTGTATCCGGCGGGGTTGATGACGATGCCGCGGTGGGCGGTGCGTGCCTCCTGGACGGCGTCTATGAGGACGCCTTCGTGGTTGGACTGCCGGAAGTCGACGTGCAGACCGAGGGGCTTGCCGGTGTCGTGGCAGAGGCTCTCGATCCTGTCCAGCGTGTCCGTGCCGTAGATCGCGGGCTCGCGCAGGCCCAGGAGGTTGAGGTTGGGGCCGTTGAGCACGAGGACGGGGGTCTTCATGGGGGCTCCGTAAGTTGTTGGGCGGCCCGGGAGGGCCGGATGTGGCTGATGGGGTCTTGCCAGTTGTGGCTCAGAAGGAGTGGCCGTCCGGCTCTCCGGGGCGCCCTGGCTGCTGATTGAGATGTGCGCGCTATGTGCGGTCGCTGATTACGGAGATGACAGCGGGGTGTTCCTCGGGCCAACGGCATGCTGTTGGAACTGAGGAGGGGCGAGTGAGCAAGCGACGGGCTCAGGTCTGGGCTGGCATCGACGCGGGCAAGGGGCATCACTGGGCCGCGGTGGTCGACGAGACCGGCGCGACCCTGTGGTCGAAGAAGATCGACAACGACGAGTCGGCGATCCTGACCGCGCTCGGCGAGATCCTGGCGCTGGCTGACGAAGTCCAGTGGGCGGTGGACATCTCCGGCACGTCGTCCGCGCTGCTTCTGGCTCTGCTCGCAGCTCACGGCCAGCAGGCCGTCTATGTGCCAGGCCGCACCGTCAACCGAATGTCCGGGGCCTACCGGGGCGAGGCGAAGACCGACGCCCGCGACGCCTACGTCATCGCCGAAACCGCACGTCACCGCAGGGACTTCACCGCGATCGACGTGCCCGCGCAGCTGGCTGCCGATCTGGCGCTGCTGACCGCTCACCGGTCCGATCTGGTCGCCGACCGGGTGCGGATGATCAACCGGCTGTGGGACGTGCTGACCGGCGTCTTCCCCGCCCTGGAGCGGGCCTTCGACTACTCCAGTCACAAGGGTGCCCTGGTGCTGCTGACCGGCTACCAGACCCCGGCAGCTATCCGCCGGCGCGGCCGGGCCAGGCTCACGGCATGGCTGGCCAACCGCAGTGTGCGCGGCGCCGACGCGGTCGCTGCGACCGCGCTGGAAGCCGCGCAGGCCCAGCAGACCGCGTTGCCCGGCGAGGACGTCGCCGCCCAGATCGTGGCTGATCTGGCGGCACAGATCCTGGCGCTGGACGAACGGCTCAAGCGGATCGACAAGCAGATCCGCGAGACTTTCCGCATTCATCCGCAGGCCGAGATCATCGAGTCCCTGCCCGGCATGGGCCCGATACTCGGCGCCGAGTTCGTCGTCGCCGCGGGCGACCTGACCGCCTACGCGGACGCCGGCCATCTGGCCTCGGCGGCCGGACTGGTGCCAGTCCCGCGTGACTCCGGACGCCGCACCGGCAATCTGCACCGTCCCAAGCGCTACAGCCGCCGCCTGCGACGGGTGTTCTACATGTCCGCGCAGACCAGCATCATCCGCGAAGGACCGAACCGGGACTTCTACCTCAAGAAGCGCGGCGAGGGCTGCAAGCACGTCCAGGCGGTCATCGCTCTGGCCCGCCGACGAGCTGGCGTCCTGTGGGCTCTGCTGCGCGACGACCGAGTCTTCACCTCCGCCCCGCCGGTCGCGCAGGCGGCTTGACTTCGTCATTGAGACTCCTTGTATACGAACTGGTTAGTTAAGTGCGCGGGCCCCTCGGGGAAGCCCGCCGAGGGGCCCGGGCGTGACGTCACGAGAATCGAAAGGCTCGCAGCGCGGTCAGAGGGCGGCGGACTCGCGCGCCGGGACCGGGGCGGGCCCGGCCGGCGTGCGCAGCCCGAGGTCGGCGGTGGGGACGCGGTGCGTCTCGCGGCCGGTGGCCACGGCGATGGAGCAGAGGACGCAGATGGCCGCGGTGAAGACGGCGACACCCTGCCAGCCGTCCCCGTCGGGTCCCGCGATCTGCGCCGCGAACGTGACGGCGAACCCGGCGACGGCGAAGCCGATCTGGGTGCCCACGGCCATGCCGGAGAGCCGGACCCTGGCCGGGAACATCTCGCCGTAGAACGAGGGCCAGATGCCGTTGGCCGCGCTGTAGACGACTCCGAAGAAGAGCAGTCCGGACGCGAAGACCAGCGGATAGCTGCCGGTGGAGATCGCCCACAGATAGACGAAGACCATGACACCGCTGCCGAGCGACCCGATGAGGAAGACAGGCTTGCGGCCGATCCGGTCCGACAGCCGGGCCCACAGCGGGATGGCGAGCAGCGCGACCGCGTTGGCGCAGCCGTTGACCCAGAGCATGCCGGTCTTGTCCAGACCGACGGCGTCGCTGGTCGCGTACGTCAGGGCCCAGACGGAGAAGATCGTGCTGACGGTGGCGATCAGCGCCGCCGCGACCACCCGCAGGACGTCCCGCCAGTGGTTCCCGAGGAGCTCGGCGAGCGGCATCCGGGCCACGTCCTGCTCGGCGGTCGCCTGCTGGAAGACGGGGGTCTCCTCCAGGGTGCGGCGGATGACGTACCCGACGACGGCGACGACGACGCTCAGCAGGAAGGGGATGCGCCAGCCCCAGGTGTAGAGCTGCTCGTCGGGGAGCGCGGCCACGGGGATGAAGACGAGGGTGGCGAGGATCTGGCCCGCCTGGGTGCCGTTGAGGGTGAAGCTGGTGTAGTAGCCGCGCCGGTGTTCGGGCGCGTGCTCCAGCGTCATCGCGTTGGCACTGGCCTGCTCGCCGGCCGCCGACAGGCCCTGGAGCACCCGCATGAGGACGAGCAGGGCGGGCGCGAGGACGCCGGCCTGGGAGTAGGTCGGCAGACAGCCGATGAGGAAGGTGGACAGGCCCATGAGGACCAGCGTCCACACCATGATCGTCCGGCGGCCGAGCCGGTCGCCGACGTGTCCCAGCACGAGCGCCCCGACGGGCCGGGCGGCATAGGCCACGCCGAAGGTCCCCAGCGAGACGAGGGTGGCGGTGGCGGGGTCGGAGGGGTCGAAGAAGACCTTGGGGAAGACGAGGGCCGCGGCGCTGCCGTAGATGAAGAAGTCGTAGTACTCCAGCGCGCTGCCGATCCAGGCGGCGAAGGCGGCCTTGCGGGGCTTGCCCTGGGGTGGACCTGCGGACACCAGGTCGGCCTGCGGGGGGACGGACACGTGAACTCCTCGGGGTGAGCAGCGCACCCGGGGGCGGGGACGGGCTGCGAGAGGGACGGGGATCGGCACGAAGGGGGCGCCGGAGCGGGTGGCGGACGACGCGCACACCTGACACATACAGTTAACGCACTAGATAGTTAATTAACGTGGCTGTGATGCTCCCCCGCCCCTTGGGCCGTGTCAATACATCACGCGGCCCTCTTTCACTCCCCCGGCGCGGCCTCTTCGGCCAGGACGCGCTGGGCCACGGCGAAGGCCGCGTTGGCGGCCGGTACGCCGCAGTACACGGCGGTCTGGAGCAGGACGGCTCCGATCTCCTCGGGCGTGAGCCCGTTGCGACGGGCCGCCCGGACATGCATCGCCAGCTCGTCGAGGTGGCCGTGGGCCACCAGCGCCGTGAGGGTGACCAGGCTCCGCTCGCGCCGCGACAGGGTGGGGTCGGTCCAGATCTCGCCCCAGGCGTAACGGGAGATGAAGTCCTGGAACGGAGCGGTGAAGGCCGTCTGGGCCGCCTGCGCACGGTCCACGTGCGCGTCGCCGAGCACCTGGCGGCGGACCCCCATGCCCCGCTTCGCGCCGCCGTCCGTGAAGTGGCCGCGCAGTGCGGCGAGGACGGCCTCGGGCCGTTCGGCCGGCGCCAGGTGCGAGGCCCCCGCGATCTCGGTGAGCGCCGCGCCGGGGACCGCGTCCGCGATCTCCCGCAGATGCGCGGGCGGGGTCGCCGGGTCCTCGCGCCCGGCGACGAGGAGCGTGGGCGCGGTGATCGACGTGAGCCGGTCCCTCAGGTCGAAGGCGGCAAGTGCGTCACAACAGGCGGCGTACGCGTCGGGGTCGGCCCTGCGATGGTCGTCGACGAGCTCCGGCACGGTGAAGCCGGGGGTGAACCAGCGGGCGTCGGCCGTCTCCACCAGTGCCGCGAGACCCTCGCGGCGCACGGTTGCCGCCCGCTCCACCCAGTTCGCCGAGGGGCCGAAGCGGGCGGAGGAACAGAGGACCGCGAGCCGTTCCACCCGTTCGGGATGGTGTGCGGCGAGGTGCAGACCGACCGCGCCGCCGAGCGAGACCCCGGCGTACGAGAAGCGGTCGGCTCCGAGCGCGTCGGCGAGGTCGCGTACGAGACGGGCCAGGTCGGCGACGGTCGCTCCGGGGCCGATGAGGGAGGCCGGTGAGCCGCCGTGGCCGGGCAGGTCCCAGCGGACGACCCGATGGGTGGCCGACAGTTCGGGTGCCACCGCGTCCCACAGTGCGGTGGAGGTGCCGAGCGAGGGGCCGAGGATCAGCACGGGCGCGCTGGGCGGCCCTTCGACGCGGTGGTGCAGTCCCGCGTACGGCGGTGGGGTGGTGGCGGTCATGGTCGCTCCAGGGCGCGGTCGGTCAGGGCTCGTGCGGAGCCGGTGCAGCGGGTGGGGTCGGTGAGCCCGTCGAGATCGAAGTCCTTCAACTCGGGTACCTCGGTGAGCAGATCGACGAGCGGACGGCCCTCGGCGCGGGTGCGCCGGGCGAGTTCGGTGAGGAGTTCCTTGGCTCGCGCGCGCCCGAGGAGGGGGGCGAGAGCGGCGGAGAGCCGCTCCGAGACGATCAACCCGCCGGTGAGGTCCAGGTGTCGGCGCATGACGTCGGCGTGGACCCGCAGCCCCTCCGCCAGTTCGGCGGCGTCACGGGCGGAGCCGCCGACGAGACGGAGCAGCTCGCGCAGCGGCTCCCACTCGGCGTGCCACGCGCCGGCGGGCCGCTCGTCCTCTGCGGCCAGGGAACCGTACAGCGTGGCGGCGAGGTACGGGGCCCGTCGCGCGGCCGCGGCAACGAGCGTGGCGCGCACGGGGTTTGTCTTGTGCGGCATGGCGGAGGAGCCGCCGCCTGCCCCTTCCGTGACCTCCGCGATCTCGGTACGGGAGAGGGTGAGGACGTCGACGGCGGTCTTCCCGAGGGCCCCGGCGGTGAAGGCGAGGGCTCCCGCGAGGTCGGCGACGGGGGTTCGCAGGGTGTGCCAGGGCAATGCCGGCTCCGCGAGACCGGTCTCCCGCGCATAGGCGGCCACGAGCCGGTCGGCACTCCCCGCGGCCTCTCCGCCGTACGCGTCGAAGGCGGCCAAGGTCCCGGCGGCGCCGCCGAGTTGGGCCGGCAGGGAATCCCGCACGGTACGGATCCGGTCGCGCGCGTCGAGCACGAGCGCGCGCCAGCCGGCCGCCTTGAGGCCGAAAGTGGTGGGGACGGCGTGCTGGGTGAGGGTACGGCCGGGCATGGCCGTGTCCCGGTGCGCGGCGGCCAGGGCGGCGAACGCCCGCTCCGTGCGGTCGAGGTCGTCCAGGACCAAGTCCAGCGTGCGGCGCGCGACCAGCATCGTCGCGGTGTCCATGATGTCCTGGCTCGTCGCGCCGCGGTGGACGTACGCGCGCCACTCCCCCGGCACCGCGGCCGTGAGGTCCGCGACCAGCGGGATGACGGGGTTGCCGCCGGCTCGGGCGCGCAGGGCGACGTCGCGCGCGTCGAAGCGGGTGGCGTCCGCCGCGGCCGTGACCGCTTCGGCGGCCCCGGCCGGCGCCTGGCCGGTGGCGGCCTGGGCCCGGGTGAGGGCCGCCTCCGCGTCAAGCAGCGCCCGAAGGAACGCGGTATCGCCGGTCGCGGCCTCGGCCGCGGAGCCCGCACGCCCCGGCGCGAGAAGGCCAACGTCGGTGGGGTCGGAGGTCATGTGAACTCCAGGAAGACAGTCTCACCCTCGCCCTGAAGGCGTATGTCGAAGCGGTACGCAGGCGGTGCGGCCTGCTCGTCGGGCGTGGCCACCAGCGTGGCGCGGCGCTCGGCCGGCAGCGAGTCGAGCAGCGTGTCGGCGCCGTCCCGCAGATAGGCCCGGGTGAAGAGGTGGTGCAGCAGCCCGCGGGCGAAGACACAGACACTGATGTACGGAAGGCCCGTGTTGCCGGGCGGCAGGGTGGAGAGCGCGTAGTGGCCGTCGGCGTCCGTGGCGACGCGGCCGAAGCCGGTGAAGTCGGTTCCGTTGCGGCCGAGATGGCCGCCGGTGACGGGGTCGCGGCGCATCGAACCGGGCGCGCCCCTGAGGGAGCCGTCGGGGGCTGCCTGCCAGAAGTCGAGGAGCGCGTCGGGGACGGGGGCGCCCTCACCGTCGTACACGTGGCCGTGCAGGACGATCCGGTCCGGGTGGCCGTGCGGTGCCATCCGCTCCCCTTCCGGGAAGGGGAGGGCATAGCCGTAGAACGGGCCGACGGTGTGGGAGGGGGTCGGGAGCAGCGTCATCGCGGTTCAGCGCCCTTCTTCGATCCAGGTGGCGGAGGGGCCGTCGAGGACGATGTCCCAGGCGTAGCCGAGGGAGAACTCGGGCCGCGACAGCGCGTGGTCGTAGCGGGCGACGAGCCGTTCACGGGCCGCCCGGTCGGTGACCGAGCGCAGGATCGGGTCGTAGGCGAAGAGCGGGTCGCCGGGGAAGTACACCTGCGTCACGAGCCGCTGGGTGAACGCCGTGCCGAAGACGGAGAAGTGGATGTGGGCGGGGCGCCAGGCGTTGGTGTGGTTGCGCCACGGGTACGCGCCCGGCTTGACGGTCGTGAAGGAGTAGCGGCCCTCGTCGTCGGTGAGCGTACGGCCGACGCCGGTGAAGTTCGGGTCCAGCGGAGCCGGGTGCTGGTCGCGCAGATGAGCGTACCGGCCGGAGGCGTTGGCCTGCCACAGCTCGATGAGCTGCCCGCGCACGGGGCGGCCCGCCCGGTCGAGGAGGCGCCCGGAGACGGTGATCCGCTCGCCGAGGGGCTCGCCCGCGTGCTGCCGGGTGAGGTCGTTGTCGATCTCGGTGATGTCGGTGGGGCCGAAGACGGGGCCGGAGAGTTCCACGGTCTCGGGGTCGCCGCCGTTGACGGCGACGAGCGGCTGCCGGGGGTGGCGGAGCAGGGAGCTGCGGTACGGGGCGTAAGCGCGGGCCGGGTGGCTGCGGGGCGTGGCGCCGGCGGCCAGCTCCTTGTCATAGGCGTTCTGGAGATCGTCGATCTCGGTGTCGATGTCCGACTGGGTGAGGGCCATGTGGGTTCCCGGGGTGTGTCAGCGGGCGGGGGCGTCGAGGGGGCGTACCCCTGGGGCGCAGCGGACGTTCGCGGCCGTCCTGGCGAGGACGTCGGCGGCGTCGACGCCGGGTGCGGTCTCGGTGAGGACGAGACCGTCGTCGGTGACGTCGAGGACGCCGAGGTCGGTGACGATCCGGTCGACGCAGCCCCGGCCGGTCAACGGGAGGGTGCACTCCTCCACGATCTTCGGGGTGTCGTCCTTGGCGGTGTGGGTCATCACGACGATGACGGTCCGGGCACCGTGGACGAGGTCCATCGCTCCGCCGATGCCGGTGACGAGCTTGCCCGGTACGGCCCAGTTGGCGAGGTCGCCGCGGGCGGAGACCTGCATGGCGCCGAGCACGGCGACGTCGATGTGGCCGCCGCGGATCATCCCGAAGGAGACCGCGGAGTCGAAGTAGGAGGCTCCGGGCAGGACCGTGACGGTCTCCTTGCCCGCGTTGATCAGGTCCGGGTCGACCTCGTCCTCGGTGGGGAACGGGCCGGTGCCGAGGATCCCGTTCTCCGACTCCAGGACCACCTCCACCCCCTCGGGGAGGTGGTTGGGGATCAGCGTCGGCAGTCCGATGCCGAGGTTGACGTACTGACCGTCCGTCAGCTCGCGGGCGGCGCGGGCGGCCATCTGCTCGCGTGTCCAG
Organism: Streptomyces sp. OZ13; assembly: GCF_052068155.1. NCBI lineage: Bacteria > Bacillati > Actinomycetota > Actinomycetes > Kitasatosporales > Streptomycetaceae > Streptomyces > Streptomyces sp. OZ13. Next base: position 12,095 of record NZ_JBQHCZ010000032.1, read on the forward strand.
CTCATCGCGTGGTCCTCTTCTCTATGCGCTTCTCCCGGGCCTGTTCTGGGGTGAGGGCCACGACGCGCTGGACGAAGATGCCGGGGACGTGCACGGCGTCGGGATCGAGCCTGCCCGGTTCGACCAGCTCTTCGACCTCGGCGATCGTGACCTTCCCGGCCATCGCGGCAAGGGGGTTGAAGTTCCGCGCCGACTTGTTGAAGACCAGGTTGCCGTGCCGGTCCCCGCGGGCCGCGCGGACGAGCGCGAAGTCGGTGCGGATGCCGCGCTCCAGGACGTACGCGACGCCGTCGAACTCCCGCACCTCCTTCGGCGGCGAGGCGAGGGCGACGCCGCCCTCGCCGTCGTAGCGCCAGGGCAGTCCTCCGTCGGCGACCTGGGTACCGACCCCCGCGGGGGTGTAGAACGCGGGGATGCCGCAACCCCCGGCCCGGAGCCGCTCGGCGAGCGTTCCCTGCGGGATCAGCTCGACCTCCAGCTCACCGGCCAGGTACTGCCGGGCGAACTCCTTGTTGGCGCCGATGTACGACCCCGTGACGCGGGCGATGCGCCCGGCGGACAGCAGGACGGCGAGGCCGGAGTCCATGGCCCCGCAGTTGTTCGAGACGACCCGCAGGCCGTCGGCGCCGCGTCGGTGGACGGCGTCGATCAGCACGTTCGGCACGCCGCTGAGGCCGAAGCCGCCCACGGCGAGCGAGACCCCGTCCCCGACGTCGGCCACCGCCTCGGCGGCGGTGGGGACCACCTTGTCCATACGAGAGCCTCCGAATTAGTCAGTGCACTGAGTATCTGGGGCAACGCCGACATGCTGGCATCGGTACCGTTGAGCGTCAATACCCGCCCTGAGCAGGCGGGGGCTGGGAGACGGGCGGGCGCGTATCGTTCAGTACACCGACGAAAACGACCGGAGGCACACGATGGCGGCGGTGGATCTGACCACCCATCCCGGGCACCTGGCCCGGCGGCTCCAGCAGGCGCACCACCTGCTGTGGACCACGATGGTCTCGGAGGAGATCACCTCCCCGCAGTTCGGCGTCCTCAACGCGCTGACCGCCGAGCCCGGACTCGATCAGCGGACGGTGGGCGAGCGCGTGGGCCTGGACCGCTCCACGATCGCCGAGGTCGTCAGCCGGCTCACCCGCCGCGGCCTCCTCGACAAGGTGCGTGACCCCGAGGACGGCCGGCGCTTCCTGCTGCGACCGACCGAGGAGGGGCGACGGACGCACCGCAGGCTGACCGTACGCACCGCGCGGATGAACCAGGTCTTCCTCGCCCCGCTCTCGGCGGAGGAGCAGACGCAGTTCATGAGCCTGATGCTGCGAGTGTCGGACGCGGCGGAACGACTGCGCGACCCGGCGGAGCCGGTCGCGTCCTGACGTGGGGGGGGCCGCGCGCCGCGGCCGGCGGCCCACCCCGACCGGGGGGCCTGCCCCGACCGGGGTCGCGTCCTGACGTGGGGGGCCGCGCGGGCCGGGGCCCGTCCCAGCCGGAGGCCGCCCCTGACCGCGCGGCCCGTCCGGGCCTGGGGGCCGTCCTGGCCGGGCGGCCTGGCCTGAACGGGCCCTGGGTCCGTCCCGCCCCGGGGGCTCTTCCCGGCCCGACGGCGCTAGTCTTCTGAGTCAGGAATTCTGTTCAGATATGAGCCGAGGCGTTCGAGGATCTCGTCGGCGGTCTTCGTCCA
>NZ_JBQHCZ010000033.1:0-12080 GCF_052068155.1 Streptomyces sp. OZ13
GCTGCTGGCGGATGGGCTGGACGTGTTCGTGGAGGTCAGCCCCCACCCGGTGCTGATCATGCCGTTGACGGACGGCACCCTGCACGCCGGCCACGACCAGGCCGTCGTCGCGGCCACACTCCAACGCGACCACGGCGACCTCACCCAGTTCCTGCGCACCGCCGGACTGCTCCACGTCCACGGCGTCCCCGTCGACTGGCGACGCGTCCTCGGCGAAGCACCCGTGGCCGCACTGCCCACCTACGCCTTCCAGCGCCGCCGCTACTGGATCGACACCCCCGCCAAGACCACCACCACGTCCACCGCCGCACCCGTCGACGCCTTCTGGACAGCCGTCCGCGCCGGCGAGAGCGGCCGGATCGCGGACCTGCTGGACGCCCCCGCACCCCTGCGCGCCGGGATCGACGAACTCCTGCCGCTGCTGGCCGCCTGGCAGGACAAGCAGCACACCCACGCCACCGTCGCCCCCTGGCTCTACGACGACGTGTGGCAGCCGCAGGCCCCGCCCGCCACCACCCCCGCCGCCCTCGAAGGCGGCTGGGCCCTGGCCGCCGGCCCCGACCAGGCCCGCCTCGCCGACGAACTCGCCCGCGAACTGCGCCTGGCCGGCGCCACCGTGCACCGCCTCGACACCGGCCAGGACCGCACCGCACTGGCCACCGCCCTGAACACCCTCGCCCCCGGCCTCGCCGGCATCGTGACACTCGGCGGCCTCGACACCACCCTCGACACCGCCGGTGTCCCGCACGGATTCCGCACCACCCTCACCCTCGTCCAGGCCCTCACCGACACCGGCCTCCCCCTGCCGCTGTGGATGCTCACCCAAGGCGCGGTCAGCGTCGACGGCACCGAACCCCTGCCCCACCCCCTGCAGGCCCTGGTGGCCGGACTGGCACGGGTGACCGCCCTGGAACAGCCCGCCCTGACCGGCGGCACCGTCGACCTGCCGGCGAGCCCCCACGACGGCTGGGCCCTCCAACTCGTGAACACCCTGCTGGCCAAGGACCACGAGGACCAGATCGCCCTGCGCCCCGACGGCCGCTACGTCCGCCGGATGCTGCGCACCGCCCCCGACCGGCCCGCCACCGCCTGGACCACCGGCGGCACCGCACTGATCACCGGCGGCACCGGAGGACTGGGCCTGCACCTGGCCCGCTACCTCACCCGGCGCGGCACCACCCGCCTCGTCCTGGCCTCCCGCACCGCCTCCCGCTCGGCCGCCGCCGCCGCACTGCGCGACGAACTCGCCGGCGCCGGCATCACCGTCACCACCGCCGACTGCGACATCAGCGACCGCGAACAACTGCGCCGGCTCCTCGAACACTGCGACGACGACGCGACGCAACCGCTGCGCGTGGTCGCCCACCTCGCCGGCATCACCCGTGGCACCGCCCTCCAGGCGATCACCCCCGACCAGATCGGCGAGGAACTGGCCGCCAAACTCCACGGCGCCCGGCACCTCCACGACCTGCTCACCGACCGCCCCCTGGACGCCTTCCTCCTCTACGGCAGCGGCGCCAGCCTGTGGGGCGGAGCCCACCAGGCCCTGTACGCCGCCGCCAACACCGGACTCGACGCCCTCGCCCGCCACCGCCGCACCCTCGGCCTGACCGCCACCGTCGTCCACTGGGGCGGCTGGGCCGGCGAGGGCATGCTCACCGCAGAGGCCGAAGAACACGTCCAGGCCCGCGGCCTGTACTCCATGGAACCCGCCCACGCCCTGCACGCCCTCGGCGCCGCCCTCGACGCCGACCTGACCACCCTCGGTGTCGCGGACATCGACTGGGCCCGCTTCGCCCCCGCCTACTGCGCGGCCCGGCCCCGCCCCCTCATCGAGGACATCGACGACGTCCGCGCCGCGCTCGCCGCCCACCAGTCACCCGACGACGCCCTCGCCGGCGCCCGCCTCGCCGACGAACTCGCCCGCATGAGCCCAAAGACGCGCCTGCACCACATGACCGGGATCGTCCGCACCGAAATGGCGCACGTCCTGGGCCTCGCGGCCGCGGACATCCCCGACCGGCAGCCGCTGCAACAGCTCGGATTCGACTCCCTGATGGCCGTCACGGTCCGCGGCAACCTCGCCCGCGCCACCGGTCTGCCCCTGACCACCGGCATCCTCATCAAACACGCCACCTGCGACGGCATCGCCCGCCACCTCGTCGGCGAACTCCACGGCGAGCCCGCCGGCCCGCCACCGCCGCCCGCCACCGGCGACAACCCCTGGCTGCGGGTCCTCAAGCCCGCCGCCCGGCCGCACGCCCGGATCGTGTGCCTGCCCGGCATGGGCGGCACCACCGGCGGCTACACCCCCCTGATCCGCAACCTCCCCGACGGCGTCGAACTCCTCGGCGTGCAGATGCCGGGCCGCGAGGCCCGCACCGACGAACCCCCGATGACCGACATGACAGCCGTCGCCGAACACATCACCATCGCCCTGTCCGGCCACGACCCCGTCCCGCTGGTCCTCTACGGCCACAGCCAGGGCTCCTGGCTCGCCTGGGAAGTCGCCCACCGGCTCGCCGAACGCGACGACGCACCACCGCTGTCCCTCGTGGTCGCCTGCGCCCGCACCCCGTTCGCCGACACACCCGAGATCATCCAGCGGATCGGGGAGGCGACCGCCGCCTGGGACGGCACCTCGACCGCCCACCTCGCCGAGGTCTACCAAGGGCTGCTGCCCCAGCAGATCCTCGACAACGAAGACCTCCTCACCGAGTACATCCAACGGCTCGTCGTCGACGTCCAGCTCGGCGAGAACCACCGCGAGACCCTCGCCACCGTCCACCGCGACCCGCTGAAGATCCCCGTCGTCGCCATAGCCGGCACCCACGACCCGGTGGTCCCCGCACCGTCCATGGACAGCTGGCGCGAAATGACCCACGGAACCTTCACCCGGCGCAGCATCCCCGGCACCCACGCGGCACCGCTCGAGAACGCACAGGCCATGGCCGCCGAACTCCTCTCCGCGATCCCCGCCCCGGGCCGATGACCCGCCCGCCCGCCCCCGCCCTTCCTGACACACCTTCACGGAGGAACGCCATGCCCGAGATCCAGCGCCCCGACGGTGCCCGCATCCACTACCAGGAGCACGGGGAAGGATTCCCCGTCCTGCTCCTCGCCCCGGGCGGCGTGAGCAGCCAGATCGAATCCTGGGACGCGAACTTCTACCACCCCGTGCGCGAACTGGCCCCCCACTTCCGCGTCATCGCGATGGACCAGCGCCACGCCGGCCGCAGCCACGCCCCCACCACCCCCTTCTCGTACGAGCAGACCACCGGCGACCAGCTCGCGGTCCTCGACCACCTCGGCATCGACCGGGCCCACCTGGTGGCCGCCGGCAGCGGATGCGCCCACGCCTGGCGGCTGACCCACCAGGCCCCCGACCGGGTGGCCGCCGTCGTCGGCCAGGAGCCCGCGGGCCGGGACTCCACCAACACCCTCGGCTCGTTCTTCACCGAGTTCGACGAGGCGATGCGCCACGTACGCGCCGCCTCCCTCGACGACCCCGACACCATGGGACTGCGCGCGGTGATCGAAGCCGCCCTGCACGAGCCCCGGTTCAGCCTCAACCCCGCCGCCGGGCCCTTCGCCCAGCGGCTCCACGACGACGCCGCCTTCCGCGAGGAGTTCCTCACCTTCACCCGCGAAAGCTACGTCACCCGCCTGGTCCGCTTCCGCGACGGCGTCTGGCCCGACGGGTCGGCCTACTTCACCGTCCCCGAGGAGTGGATGACCAGCTTCCCCGCCCCGCTGCTCCTGCTGCCCGGCAGCGACCTGCACCACCCCGAGGGCGTGTCCAAGCGCATCGCCGCGGAGGCCCCGCGGGCGACCCTCCTCGACCACGGCTTCGACGCCCCCGAGCGGCGAAACGCGACCGTCGAGGCGATCACCGGGTTCCTCACCGCGCACACCCCCCGCTGACAACGAAAGAAGGCAACCGCGATGCCCACCCTCGACTCCCTCGACATCACCAGCGAAGCGCTCATCAACGAGCGCGGCTACCCGTGGAAGGAGTGGGAGCAGCTGCGCCGCGAGGCCCCCGTCTACTGGTACCAGCGCCCGGGCTACGAGCCCTTCTGGGCGCTGACCAAGTACGACGACCTCGCCTGGGTCGCCGCCAACCCGCACCTGTTCACCGTCAGCCAGCGCGTGCAGATCGAGACCCCCGACGAGATCGAGCCATTCGAGACCGAACGGGTCCGCCGCGCCGAGCAGTACGGCCACCCCGTCGACTACCACTACGGCCTGCCGTTCATGGACCCGCCGGGCCACCTCCAGGTGCGCAAGGCCATCTACCCGGCCTTCACCGCCGGCGGTCTGGCCGAGATGGAGGTGCGGCTCAAGGAGCTCGCCGTCCAGCACGTCGCCGAGTTCACCCAGCTCCTCGACGAGCGCGGCCACGCCGACGTGGCGCACGAGCTGTCCGCGAAGCTGCCGCTGGCCGCCCTGTTCGACCTGCTGGGCGTCCCGGAGAAGGACTGGGAGTACCTCTTCGACCTGCACCACAAGATCGCCAGCGCCTTCAGCTCCGGCTTCAAGTCCCTCGACGGCGAGGACCCGCAGGCCGCCTTCATGCGCCTGATCATGGACCTCGACGACTACATGGCCCAACTGGTGCGCACCCGCATGGCCGAGGGCGGCGGCGACGGCAAGGATGTCCTCAGCCGGCTCGCGAACGCCCGCCTGAACGGCGAGAAGCTCCAGTTCCACGACATCTCCTACCACTTCACCAACCTGGTGCACGCCGGCAACGGCACCAGCCGCAACGCGATCGTCGGCGGCGTGAAGGCCCTGCTGGAGCACCCGGACCAGCTGCGGAAGCTGATCGAGGACCCGTCCCTGGTCGACAGCGCCGTCGAGGAGATCCTGCGCTGGACCTCGGTGGGCATCGTCTTCGCCCGGGTCGCCAAGCAGGACCTCGAGATCCGCGGCCAGCTCATCCGCAAGGGCCAGACCGTCGCCATGGTGCACCCCTCGGCCAACCGCGACGAGGACATCTTCGACGAGCCGGACCGCTTCGACATCACCCGCTCGCCCAACAAGCACCTCGCGTTCGGCGGCGCCGGCGAACACCGCTGCATCGGCATGGCACTCGCCCGCATCGAACTGCGGGCCATGTTCCACGCACTGCTGCCGCTGCTGCCCACCCTGGAACTGACCGGCGAGGGACGACTGCACGTCCTGCGCATGGTCGTCGCCGAATACGCCGAGCTTTCCGTCCGGCGCAAGCAGACCGCCGCCTGAACCGGCCGCGGGCAGAGCGCCACGGCGAAATCCACGGACAGACAGGGAAGAGGGGACGGACGTGTCCACACAGGAAGCCACCGGCAGGAAATGCGCCGGCGGCAGAACACTTGAATTGCCGACGACACTCCAGGGATTCGCCGACTGCGACGAGACGGATCTGCAGATCGTGGTCCCGTGGACCGGGCCCGCCATCGACCCCGGCACCGGATTGCTGCGCGGCCCCCTGCCCGACCGGTATCTCATATCCGCATCCAGCGGATGGCCGAAACCGGACGCCGAAGAGACGACCGCTGACATGATTCAGGTCCTCATACAAGAGGGCTGGGAAAAGTACGGGATGCTGGCCGCCACCTTCGCCTACTCCGAGCGCTGCTGGAACAGCGCCAAGGGCCTTTCCATCTGGAAGGACGAGGAGTCCATGCGCGCGTTCGTCGCGTCGGCGGAGCACATGGCGGCCATGCGGAAGACCAAGAAGGTGATGTACGCGTGGGAGTCCACCCACTGGGTCGCCACGGAAACCGCACGGCTGCCCACCTTCGCCGAAGGCAAATCGAAACTCGCCGAAGTCCGCGAGGACTACCCCGTGCGATGACCATCCGACCGGCCGGCGGCTCGTCCCACCACCCCGCCCCCCACAGAAACAGGTGACATGAGTAAGCACATCGCGTTCTTCAACTTCCCCGCCTTCGGCCACATCAACCCCAACCTGGGAGTGGTCCAGGAACTGGTCCGGCGCGGCCACAAGGTCACCTGCACCACCACCGACCACTTCGCGCCGGCCATCGAGGCGTCCGGCGCCCGCCCGGTCACCTACACCTCCGTCTTCGGCGACTACTACACCAGCCCCTACACCCCCGAAGCCCTCAAGGGCGAAGGCCTGCGCTGCTTCAACGAGGCGAAGACCCTCGCCGAATCCGCCGAGGCCTTCTACGCCGACGACCGCCCCGACCTCGTCGTCTACGACTTCATGGCCTGGGGCGCACGGTTCTACGCCGCGAAGCACGACGTGCCCGCGATCAGGCTGCACCCCTCGTACGGGGCCAACGAGCACTTCGCCATCCACGAGAAGTTCCCGGTCGCCGAGATGAGCGACCCGCTGGTGATGGACATGCTCACCCAGCTCGAGGCGCACCTGCCGAGCATCGGCCTGGAAGGAACCTCCGCGATGGAGTTCCTCACCAAGATCGAGGACCTCGGCATCATCTTCCTGCCCCGCGAGTTCCACTACGACGGCGACACCTTCGACGAGCGTTTCGTCTTCGCCGGACCCTGCCTCGGCGACCGGTCCGCCTTCCAGGGCAGCTGGCAGCCCACCGGCGACCGGCCCGTCCTGCTGATCTCCCTGGGCACCGCCGCCACCGGCTGGCCCGAGTTCTTCACCATGGCCGTCGAAGCGTTCCGCGACGCCCCCTGGGAGGTCGTAATGGCCGTCGGCGACCACGTCGACGCGGCCGAACTGGGCGACCTGCCCGCCCACTTCCACGTCTCCCGGCACGTGCCGCAGCTCGACGTGCTGCGCCACGCGAGCCTGTTCATCACCCACGGCGGCATGAACAGCACCATGGAATCCCTCTACAACGGCGTGCCCATGGTCGTCATCCCCCAGATGAACGAGCAGCGGGCCAACGGCCTGCGCGTCGAGGAACTGGGCCTCGGCCGGTTGCTCACCGCCTCCGACACCACCGTCCAGAGCCTGCGCAAGCTCGCCGACGACGTCCACGCCGACCAGGGCGTCAAGGACCGCGTCACGGCCCTGCAGACCAAGATGCAGCAGATCGACGGACCGGTCGTCGCCGCCGACGCCATCGAAGGGTTCCTGGCCTCCGCCCGCTGACCCGCCCCCTGACGACCGCAGCCGGCCGGACCGGACGGGGGCCCCACGCCCCCGACGACCCGGCCGGCTTCTTTCTGCAGATTTATCAAGGAGAAGACGTGAAGCGAATAGCTCTGCCGGCCCTCGCCGTCGCCCTGGCGATGACGACGGTGCTGGCCATGGAAGTGAACGCCGGAGAGCAGCAGGAGCCGAACTCCCTGCACCCGCACGCGAAGAACGGCGCCTTCCCTCCCATTGGACCGATATCCGGCCCCGCGGGCAAGAACGGATTCCGGTTCGGAGTGGCCAGTTCCGCCACCCAGATCGAAGACCGGAACCCCAACACCGACTGGTACAAGTGGACCCGCCCGGCACCCGAGGGAATGGGCAAGAGCCCCTTCGTCGGAGAAGGCGTCAAAGGTTACTCGAAAGCACTCCAGGACGTCCGCCTCATCGAAGACCTGAATGTCGACTCCTACCGATTCGGCGTCGAATGGGCGCGCATCGAACCCCGGCGCAACGTCATCGACAAAAACGCCCTCGCCCACTACAAGAAGCAACTCGACGCCCTCGCCGCCAAGGGCATCCGCCCCATGATCACCGTGCACCACTTCGCCAATCCGGTATGGGTCGACGACCCGGCCGACAACGAATGCGCGAACGGGCCCCGCGACACCAACCTGTGCGGCCTCGACCACCCCCGGGGCGGCCCGCTGGTCGTCAAGGAAATGGCCGAATTCGCCGCACTCCTCGCCACCACGTTCGGCGACCGCGTCGACGAATGGGTCACCGTCAACGAACCCATGGTCTACATGACCCTCTCCCACTCCTTCGGCGCCGGCCCGCCCGGCAAGTCCAGCCTGCTGCAGGGCGACGTGAAACGCTTCGCCGCCGCCCAACGCACCTACATCCAGGCCCACGTGGCCATGTACGACGCCATCAAGAGCGCCGACCGCACCGACACCGACGGCGACGGCGCACCCTCCAGCGTCGGCCTGACCACCGGCGCCCAGGAATACGTCCCGGTCCACGACGGCAAACTCAGCAACGACCCCAAGGACATCGCCGCCCGCGACCGCTACCGCCAGTTCATCGACTACAGCGTCGTCGACTCGCTGTGGCAGGGCCGGTTCGACCAGGACCTCGACGGCACCATGGACGAGGCCCACCCCGAGTGGAAGAACAAGATCGACTGGCTCGGCCCGCAGAGCTACTCCCGCACCGGCGTCTCCGCACCCGGCTCCGACCCGGCCGGCATCCTCTACCCGGTCCTCAACGTCGAGGTCTGCCTGAACGAACCGAGCCTGCCCCTGCTCGACAAGACGTACTACGTCCCCACCATGGGCTACGAGACCAACCCCGAGGGCCTCTACACCGTCCTCAAGGAGATCAGCAGCCGCTACCCCGGCCTGCCGCTCGTCGTCACCGAGTCCGGCCTGGCCACCGAATCCGGCAAGCGCCGCGCCGAACACCTCGTACGCGCCCTCGAACAGATCCAGCGCCTGCGCGCCGAAGGCACCGACATCCGCGGCTACTACCACTGGAGCCTGCTCGACAACTTCGAATGGCTCGGCGGCTACACCCCCCGCTTCGGCCTCTACCGCGTCGACCGCACCACCATGGAACGCACCCCCACCGAGGCGGCCACCGTGTACGCACGCATCGCCGACCGCCGCTTCCTGACACCCGCCGACAAGTCCCGGTACGGCGGCAGCGGCCCCCTCACCCCCGAGCCGGCCGCCGCCGGCGCCGAACGCTGACCACCTGAACACACCTCCTGGCACGAGGGCCGCCCCGCACCGTCGGAGCGGCCCTCGGCCCGTCTGGACGGCCGCTCGAGCACGCCCCGAGCCGCCCCCACCAGGGTGGATGCGGTTGCGTCCGGGCGCGGACAGGGGTGCCACCCGCACGGACATCGGTCGCAGAAGGGCGAGGGTGAACACATGAGCATGGCCAAGGAGAACGGCGACAGCGGTTCCTCTTCCACCGCCCAGGACATCGCACAGTTCATCCAGGACACCGTCGCCGACCTGCTCGGCACCACCCCCCGGTCCGTCACCGCCGACCGGCCCCTGCACGAACTGGGCATGACCTCCGTCCACACCATGGCCCTGACCGGCCGGCTCTCCGCCCACCTCGGCCAACCGGTCCCCAGCTGGACCGCCTGGCAGTACCCCACCGTCTCCGCCCTCGCCGCCCACCTCGCCGGCGACCCCGCCCCGGCCCCCGCGCCCGGCGCACCGGCCGGCCGCCAGGGCCACCACCACGAACCCGTCGCCATCGTCGGCCTCGGCTGCCGCCTGCCCGGCGGCGTCGACAGCCCCCACGCCTTGTGGCAGGCCCTCACCGACGGCCTCGACGCCGTCCGCGACGTACCCGCCGACCGCTGGAACATCGACGAATGGCACGACGAAGACCCCGACGCCCCCGGCCGGACGACCACCCGCCGCGGCGGATTCCTCGACGACATCGCCGACTTCGACGCCGGGTTCTTCCGCATCTCACCCGCCGAAGCACGCCAGATGGACCCCCAGCAGCGCATGGCCCTCGAAGTCGCCTGGGCCGCACTCGAGGACGCACACATCCGGCCCGCCGACCTCACCGGAACCCGCACCGGCGTCTTCCTCGGCACCATGGCGCAGGAATACCACCTGGCCACCGGAGCCGACCCCGCACAGATCGCCACCCACTCCGCCACCGGCTGGGACAACTCCGTCATCCCCGCCCGCATCGCCTACACCCTCGGCCTCCAAGGCCCCGCCATGGCCGTCGCCACCGCGTGCAGCTCCTCCCTCACCGCCACCCACCTCGCCGTACAGAGCCTGCGAGGCGGCGAGACCGACACCGCCCTCGCCGGCGGCGTCAACGTCATGCTCCACCCCCACACCACCGTCGCCATGACCAAGTTCGGCGGCCTGAACCCCGACGGCCAGTGCCGCGCCTTCGACGCCGACGCAGCCGGCTACGTACGCGGCGAAGGATGCGGCGTCGTCGTCCTGCGCCGCCTCTCCGACGCCCTCGCCGCAGGCGACCGCATCTACGCCGTCATCCGCGGCACCGCCGTCAACAACGACGGCGCCTCCAACGGCCTGACCGCCCCCAACCCCCAGGCCCAGAGCGACGTCCTGCGCACCGCCTGGCAGGACGCCGGCATCGCCCCCAAGGACGTCTCCTACATCGAGGCCCACGGCACCGGCACCCTCCTCGGCGACCCCATCGAAGCCGAAGCCCTCGGCTCCGTGTTCGCCCCCGGCCGCACCGAGCCACTGCACATCGGCTCCGCCAAGACCAACTTCGGACACCTCGAACCCGCCGCCGGTGTCGTCGGCCTCATGAAGACCGCCCTCGCCCTCCACCACGGCGAACTCCCCGCCAGCCTCCACTTCCGCACCCCCAACCCGCACATCGACTTCACCGGCAACCGCCTCGAAGTCGTCACCACCCACCGGCCCTGGCCACCGGCCCCCCGCCGCTACGCCGGCGTCAGCGGCTTCGGCTTCGGCGGCACCAACGCCCACATCGCCCTGGAAGCACCCCCCGCCCGCCCCCGCACCCTGCTCGCCGTCGGCGCCGACACCCCCACCGCCCTGACCCGAGCAGCCCACGACCTCATCGACGGCATCCGCAACGGCGCCACCCCCACCGCGCCCGGCACCGGCCCCTACCGCCTCTTCGCCGCCGCCGACCACCCCGCCCGGGCCGCCGACACCCTCGCCGCCCACCTCCACACCCTCGACGCACACCCCGCCACCACCGGCGACCAACGCCCCGCCCTCGTCTGGTTCTTCTCCGGCCACGGCTCACAGTGGCTCGGCATGGGACGCGACCTGCTCACCGAACCCGCCTTCCGCACCGCACTCGCCGACTGCGACGCCGCCGTACGGGAATGCACCGGCTGGTCCGTCACCGAACAGCTCTGCGCCCCCGAACACCGCACCGCCCTCCACCGCACGGACATCCTCCAGCCCGTGCTCTTCGCCCTCCAGATCGCCCTCGCCCGCACCCTCGACGCCTGGGGACAGACCCCCGACGCCGTCCTGGGACAGAGCGTCGGCGAAGTCGCCGCCGCCGTCGTCTCCGGCGCCCTGACCCTGCGGGAAGGCGCCCGGATCATCACCACCTGGTCCGCGCTCATCGCCGAACACGCAAGCGGCCACGGCACCCTCGTCGTCTGCGACCTCCCCCTCGAGCAAGCACGCGACCTCGTCGCCGGCACACCGCTGAGCATCGCCGGCCACCTCGCCCCCGACCAGGTGTGCCTGGCCGGCCCCCTTACCGCCGTCGCCGACACCGAACGCACCCTCACCGCCGACGGCATCCGCGTCCACCGCGTCAACATCGACTACGCCGCCCACAGCGCGGCCCTGCGCCACCTCGCACCCGAACTGACCGCCCGCCTGGGCGACATACGCGGACGCACCACCACCGTCCCCCTGCTGTCGACCGTCACCGGCACCCCCGTCGAAGGCACCGCCCTCGACGCCGCCTACTGGGCACGCAACATGTCCGAGCCCATGCTCCTCACCGAGGCCGTACACGCCCTCGCCGACCGGTACGACACCCTGCGCATCGTCGAGATCAGCCCGCACCCGGTCGCCCGGCACTCCATCGAACGCACTCTCGCCGCCCTCGCCGACGGCACGACAGGCAGCACGACAGCCGGCCGGGTGCTCGCCACCTGCCGGCGCGACCAGCCCTCCCGCCCGGCACTGGAAGACCTGACCGGCCGCCTGTGGTGCGACGGCCACCACGTCGACTGGACCGCCGTCACAGGCGGCCCCGACACACAAGAAACCCCCGTGGTCCTGCCCCTGTCCGGCCACACCCCTGGCGCCCTGGCAGACAACGCGGTGCGTCTGGCCGACTGGTTGGAGGGTGCTGAGGCGCCGGCTTTGGCGGATGTGGCGGTGTCGGCGGCGGGCCGGACGTGTTTCGAGTATCGGGCGGGTGTGGTTGCCGGTTCGGTGGTGGAGGCGGTTGCTGGTTTGCGGGCGGTGGGGGAGGGGCGTTCGGCCGT
>NZ_JBQHCZ010000034.1:0-10824 GCF_052068155.1 Streptomyces sp. OZ13
TTCCGGCTCAAGGACGGCCGTCTGCACCTGGCGGGCGGGATCGTTGTGACGGTGGTGTGGTCGCGACAGCTGCCCAAACCGCCGTCCAGCGTGCGTGTGTACCGCGACAGCCTCGGGCACTGGTACGCCGGCTTCGTCATCCCCACTGTGACCGAGGCTCTGCCAAAGACCGGTGCGGTGATCGGGATCGACTGGGGTGTGAAGGAGACCGCGACCACCACGTCCGACGCCCACGACTTGCCGCACGCCGAGCACGGGAAGACGGCCGCCGCGAAGCCGGCCCGGTACCAGCGGATGATGGCCCGTCGCGCAACGCCGAAGAACCGGCCCGACACCAAGGGATACGAGAAGGCCCGGCGGGCGGCGGCGAAGGTGTCGAAGAAGATCGCCCGCCGGAGCCAGGACACCGGCCGCAAGTGGGCCAAACGGATCGTCCGCGACTTCGACCACCTCGCCGTCGAGGACTTCAAGCCGAAGTTCCTCGCCAAGTCCCGGAACATGTCCCGCAAGGCGGCCGACGCCGCGATCGGCGCCACCAAGCAGGCCCTGATCGAGATGGCCCGCAAGCACGGCAGGACCGTGCACCTTGTCCACCCCGCGCACACCACCATGGACTGCGCACACTGCGGAGCGAGAGCCAAGCACCGTCTCCCCCTCTCTGAGAGAATCTATTCGTGCACCGCGTGCGGAACCGTGTCCCCCAGGGACAAGAACTCCGCCCGCGTGATGCTCGTCCGGGCTGGTCTCAACCCGGCTAGTGCTGATCTTGTGAGCCCTGCCACCTGCTAGGTGTCAGGCGAAGTGAGCTAGGAATCCCGGCCCTTCAGGGCGGGGAGGACGTCAAGACGCCCCGCAGATCAGGGCACTGGCGCTCGTCCACCACTGCCGGCCGATCTCGGGCAGCGTGTGCACCGGGTCGTAGTAGTGGTGCACCCGCTCCAGACCGGCCGGGTCGTCCTGGTCGAGCGTCGTACGGTAGTTCTTCGTCCACGACGAGATCCCGCGCTCACGGTCGTAGCCGTCCACCTGGTCCACCCACCGCTTGCCGACGTACGGCACGTCGCACACCAGCCGCGGCGTGGCGAACCCGGGCAGATAGCCCATGATCGAACGCTGCAGCGCCTGGGTGCGCTCCAGCGGCAGCCGCCAGTGCTCGGCGCCGGGGACCATGTCGCAGAGGTAGAAGTAGTACGGCATGACCTGCGCCGAATCCAGCAGTGCGAAGCACAGGTCGAGCAGCGACTCGGGCGTGGCGTTGACCCCGTCCAGCAGCACGCCCTGGTTGCGCACGTCCCGCAGACCGGCCCCGAGCAGCGCCCGCGACGCCTCTGCGACCAGCGGCGTGATCTGCTGGGCGGCGTTGGCGTGGGTGTGCAGGGCCAACGACACGCCGCGCTCCCGTGCCTTGGCGGACAGCGCGGCGACACCGTCGAGGACCTGACCGGCCAGCCAGTGCTGCGGCAGGCCCACCAGCCCCTTGCTGGCCAGCCGGATGTCGCGCACCGAGTCCAGCTCGAGGAGCCGGTCGACGAACGACGCCAGGCGCGGCCAGGGCACGTTGGCCACATCCCCGCCGGAGACGACCACGTCGCGCACCGACGGCGTCGCCCGCAGATACTCGATCATGCGGTCCAGACGGTCGGCCGGACGCAGCACGAAGCGGTACTTGGTGATCTGCGGCGTGGAGGTGCCCACCAGATCCATCCGGGTGCAGTGCCCGCAGTACTGCGGGCAGGTGGTCACCAGCTCGGCCAGGACCTTCGTCGGATAGCGGTGGGTGAGCCCCTCCACCGCCCACATCTCCGCCTCGTGCAGCGAGTCGCGGGAGGCCAGCGGATGGCTCGGCCACAGCGGATGCCGGTCGGAGGCCAGCGGCAGCATGTAGCGGCGCACCGGGTCCTCGTACCAGGCGGCCGTCCGAACGGCCGTGTGCGGCGCCATCGTGTTCAGCACGTGCGGCGTCAGCAGGACGGGCATCGTCGCGTGCTCGCGCTGGTCGGCCTCCAGATCGGCGTAGAACGCGTCGTCCAGGCCGCCACCGGCGACCCGGGCCAGGTCCTTCACACCCTTGACGCAGTGCGCGCGCTGCCACTGCGGATCGCGCCACTGCTCGTCCGTGACGTGTCGCCAGCCCGGGAACCGGCGCCAGTCCGGCTCCACCGCCTCGTGCCGGGCATAGGCGTACGGCTGGGGGAGGGGCTCGGCGGCGGTGTCCGCGGTGACGGACCCGGTGCTCAGTGGACGGGACACCATGCTCCTCGGGTGTTGTGCCTTCGGTTCGTCGGAACGTCACAAAGAAGGGGGCCGGGGGCGCCGGTTCAGCGGGAGAGCCGGAAGACGAGCAGCCCCTCGGCGTCGCGCCCGTCCAGCAGCTCGAAGCCCGCCCGCCGCATGACGTGCTGGGATTTGGTGTTGTCCTCGGTGGTCGTGGCGACCACCGTGTTCACCCCGCTCCGGCCCAGCGCCCAGTGGGCCAGTTCGCCCAGCGCCTCGGTGGCGTAGCCGTGGCCGCGGGCCTGCTCGGCGAGGTCGAAGCCGATCTCCACGCTGCCGTCGCAGGGCGGCCCGTGGAAGCCCATCGCGCCGACGATCAGGGCGTCCTCGGCCCGGAACAGCAGATACATGCCCCAGGCGGCCACATGCGCGCCGGCACCGGCCGCCCTGTCGAGCATGCGGGCCGCGACACGGGTCTGCTCGCTCGGCGCGCCGCCCAGCCAGTTCAGTCCGGCGTCCGCGCCCGCGGCGATCTGCCGCGCCTCTTCGGGCAGCACCTCACGCAGCCACAGCCGTGCGGTGGCCAGCAGTTGCACGGCGGGCCGCCGCGCGTCCTCGGCGGCGGCCCGCCGCACCGGGGTGGGGCGGCCGTCGGTCCACAGCTCTGCGATCCGGTCCAGACAGGCCTGCTCGCCCCCCGACCAGCCGGTGGCCTGCCAGCCCGCCGGCAGGCCGGTGCCGCTGGGCCACACCGCGTACTGCTGCCGGGTGTTGACGATCACTGCATGGGTCACGGGGTGCTCCTGTGAAGGCGGTACGGGTGCGGGTCCGGTCACCGGACCGGGTCGATCACGTCGAGGGCGTCCAGCAGCCGGGTGAGATCGGCGACGGGCCCCAGGGAGACCCGCAGATGCCCGGCGAAGCCGAACCGTCCGGCGTCGCGGACGAGGATGTCGTGCTCTGCGGCCAGCCGCTGCTCCGCGGCGGCGGAGTCGCGGACCGCGACGGCGACGAAGTTGGTCGCCGACGGCAGCGACGTACGCCCGCGGGAGCGGAGCGTGCCGCGGAACCATGCGCGGCGCAGCGCGTTCTGCCGGCGCACCTCGTCCAGGTGGGGACGGTCGGCGAGCGCGGCCACGGCGGCCGCCTGCGCGACGGTGTTGACGCTGAACGGCAGGGTGGCCTGGGCCGCGCGCAGCGCGGCGATGAGATCGGGCGAGCCCACCGCGTAGCCGATCCGCAGCGCGGCCAGACCGTACGCCTTGGAGAACGTGCGCAGCGACAGAAGCGGCGCCCCGCTGCCCAGGTGGTCCCGCACCTGCGGGGTGCCCGCCGGGGCGAACTCCAGGTACGCCTCGTCGACGACCAAAGGCGTGCCGGTCACCGCCGCACGCTCCACCAGCATGCCGAACCGGTCCCGGTCGAGGACGGCGCCGGTCGGGTTGTGCGGGTGGCACAGGTAGACGATGCCCGCGTGCTCCATGGCGGCGGCGATCGCTTCGGCGTCCGCTTGCGCCTCCCGCAGGGGGATCTCCCTACAGCCACGCCCGGCCTGCGTCAGACAGATGCGGTAGCCGGGGAACGTCCCGGCCGAGGTCACCCCGGGCCGGCCGCGGTCGCCCAGCGCGAGGGCGCTCAACAGCACCAGTTCGTCGCTGCCGTTGGCGACGGCCACCTGGGCCTCCCCGACGCCGACCCGTTCCGCGATCGCCGCCACCGGCACGGCACGGCCCGGATCGGGGTAGACGGAAGCCGGATCGAGGGCCTCGTGCGCCGCGCGCACGGCCATCGGGCTGGGACCGTAGGCGTTCTCGCTCAGGTGCAGCCGGGCAGGTGCGAAGCGGGCCGGCGCCGTGGTCATGCCGCTTCCCCCAGCAGGATGCCGAAGCAGTAACTGCCCGGCTCCGCCTCCAGGGTGACGAAACGGTGCTCGGCCCCGGCCGGCACGTGCAGCAGCGCCGGGGAGGACAGCTGATGCGTCCGGCCGTCGACCGTCACCTCGATACGGGCGCCACCGGGGCGCGGGGAGACCAGGAAGTAGATCTCGGCGACCTCGTGCCGGTGCGGATCGGCCACCGGACGGCCCACCAGGTGGTCGATCGGGCCGCCCGCGACCTGCACCGGGACCCCGCCGAACATGTCGGCCGTCAGATAGAAGGGGGCGGGTTCGTGATGACCGGCGACCGGCAGGAACTGCGGTACGTCGGTACGGATCTCAGCGGCTGCCACAGGGCCACCTTCCCTTCCGGCTACGGACCTCGACGGTGGTGAGACTCCACGACCCGGCTCGAGCGGGACTGGAGCTGCGGTCCGGCCGCACCGGCCCGCGCGGCGAGAGGGACCGGAGCGCAGACAGCGGCGCCCGCCGCGACGGGAGGGGCCGCAGCGCGGGAAGCGCCGCGGGCCGCGGCCGCTCACCGGGCCGGCACCGGCCCGGCGGCGGGCGCCGCGGACACCGTCTCCGGTGCGCCGCCGGGACCGGCGAACGTGAACGACAGCGCCTGAAGAGCACGCTCGACGGCCTCGAACATCGCGCCGTGGTCGGCCACCCGGCCCTCCACCCAGGCCAGTTCACCGGTGTCCACCCCGGCCGGCAGCACCGTGCCGGGAGCGTGCCGGGCCACCACACCGACCACTCCGTCCACGGCGAGCGCCTCGCGCAGCCCCCGCATCCCCAGAAAGGTCCCGCCGCCGGCGGGGGAGGGCACCGACCGGGTGAACACCACCGGGCCGTCCGGGGCCCGCAGCCGCGACACGTCCTCACCGAGCGCCACCCGCCCGGCCAGCGTCACCGCGTCGAAGTCGCCGCTCAGATGCGCCAGTTGCACCTGGAACCCGCCCAGACGCCCGTTGACCTCGATGATCCTCGGCCCGTCGGGCGTCAGCTTGATCTCGGTGTGCGTGACACCCGTCGTCACCTCCAGCGCCCGCAGCGCGCCGCTCACCAGACCGAGCACCTGCTCCCGCTCCGCCTCCTCCAGCGGCGCCGGCCGCAGGTGCCCGGTCTCACGGAACGGCGGCGCCAGCGGGAACTTCCCCGTCACCGCCCAGTGCGAGACGCGGCCGCCGGTCACCGCCGACTCCACCGAGACGTGGTCGCCGAACGGCCCGCAGTCCCGGCCGCGCAGATACTCCTCCAGCACCAGCGCACTCTCACCCGGCCCGTCCTCCGCGTCCCCGGCCGCCGCGCCGCCGGACAGCAGACGGGCGGCCAGCTCCGCCCCCCGTGAGGCGTCGGTGACCAGATGCGTACTGCGGCTGCCCTCCCCGCGCGCCGGCTTGAGGACCGCCGGCAGGCCCACGGCCGACAGCGCCGCCGGCCAGTCACCGGCCTGACGCAGCAGGAAGGACCGCACCCCCTCCACGCCGCGCTCCCGCAGCCTTGTGCGCTGCGCGTACTTGTCGCGCAGCAGCTCCACGGTGGCCGGCGAGTGGAACGGCAGCGACAGGCGCGCGGCCAGCGCGGCCGTCTCCGGCAGCCGGGACTCGCTGAAGGTGAGGATCGCGTCCGGGGCGAGTTCCCGCAGCCGGGCGGCCGTCGCGTCCGGGTCCGCCGGATCCAGCCGCACCACCGGAGCCAGTTCCTCGGCCAGCGGCGCCACCTCGTCGCTGTGCGGGGACGGGCACAGCACCAGGACCACGTCGCCCAGCACCTCCAGACCCTCCACGATGTGCAGGGGGGAGGCCGAGCCACGGTCGTAGACGACGGCGACGAGCGGGCGTCGCTGAGCCATGAGGAGGCTCCTTCACTTCGAGGGACGGGGGAGAGGCGGGCGGTGGTTCAGGCGGCGCTCTGGTCGGACTCCTCCGCGAAGCGCACCCCGGACAGCACGCTCGCCAGCGGCACGCCCTCGGCCGCACCGGACGGCGCGGCCCCCGCGGCCGGGGCGGCGCCCGCGCCGAAGAACGGCAGCGCGTCCGCCACGCCGTGCACCTCGGCGCCGATACGCCGGTGCGCCTGCCAGCGGGAGCGGGTCAGCCGGAAGCGGTCGCTCACCACCTGCTCGCCGCGGACCGCGTTGACCTGGCTGCCGTCCCGTTCGAAGCCGAACTTGCGGCACACACCCTGCGAGGCGTCGTTGCCGCGCCGTACGACGGAGAACGCCTGCTCGGCGCCCAGCCCCGTGAACGCCAGCTCCAGCGCCGCGGCCCTGGCATGCCCGCCGAGCCCCTCGCCCTGCCGGCCGAGCGCCAGCCACGAGGTCAGCAGCACCTCACGGGTGACGCCGAAGTCCCGGCCGCCCAGGCTCTGCGAACCCACGACCTGCCCGTCGGCGACGACGACCAGATACAGCGTCCAGTCCTCGGGCGTCCAGGACGCCATCGCCTTCCAGTGACGCTGCAGCACCCGCTGGGCCACCTGGGCCGGCGTGCCGTCCGTCCACTGCGAGAAGAACGGCATGAAACCCGGTGCGTGCACGCCCTCGACGGCCCGGTCCGCGAGCGCGTCGAGATCCTCGGGCGTCGGCCAGCGCAGCTCGACGCGCCCTGTGCGCACCGTGATACCGGTGAGCGGCCAGTTGTTCATCATCGTTGTTCGGCACCTCGTCGGGACGGAAGAAACATGAGGGGGACGCCGGGCCGGGCCCGTCACACGGGTGAGACGGCACTCTCGGCGGGACGGGCCGCGCCGGCCGGCACCGGCTGCCCGGAACGCGACGGCTCGGCCTGCGGCTGTTCCGGCTGCGGCGGCGCCGGACGCGGCTCCTCCACCCCCGCCTCCGCCTCCGGCTCGGCCTCGGGCTCCGGTGCCGGCAGGTCCGCCTGCGCGCTCAACCCCGTACGCAGCCGCACCGCCACCGCGACGACCCCGACGCAGCCGCCCAGCAGCACCGCCATCAACGCGATGCCGTCCGCCCACGGCAGCGTGGCGCCGGCGAGCGCCGGACCGGCCACCGAACCGGTCGAGATCGCCACCGACAGCAGCGCGTTGACCCTGCCCCGCACCTGCTCGGCCGCCAGATCGTTCAGCAGCGACGTCACCACCGGGAAGACCAGCGCCTCGCCCACCGACAACAGCACCACACCCGCCAGGGCGAGCGTCAGCGCCGCCGAACCGTGCCCGAACCCGGCGACCGCCACCAGGGCCCAGGCCGCCGCCCACACCGCGCCGGAGACGGCGAGGACCGTGGAGCGGCGGATCCTCTGGATCCGCTCGGCCAGCAGGAACTGCGCCCCGACCGCGACCACGATGTTGACCGCGAACGCGCCGGAGATGCCCTCGGGCCCCAGCGCACCGCCCTGCGTCAGATAGCCCGGCAGACCCGAGCGGAACTGCCCGTACGAGACGAGCGAGCAGACCACCAGAGCGCCCAGCAGCGCCGCGATATGACGGTGCCTCAGCACCTCGCGGTAGCCCGCCGGCCGCCGGCCCCCCTGCGCGCCCTTGTCCTCGCCCGCCTGGACCACCTTCGGCAGCAGCCAGAACAGCACGGCCCCCGCGAGCAGGAACGTCGCCCCGTCCGCCAGGTACAGCGCGGCGAACCGGGCCGCCCGCGACCCGGCGTCCATCGACGCCACCACACCGCCGGCCAGGACACCCAGCCCGGTCATCGCGTTGAACACCGCGTAGTCGGCGCTGTAGGCGAGACCGCGCTCCCGCGCGGAGGCGGCCCCCGCGTACAGGAACCGCAGCACCGTGCCCACGCCGCTGATCCCGAAGCCGTACACCAGTGCCGCGACCAGCGCCGAAGCCGCCCCGTCCGCCTGCGCGTACAAGGCGGTGCCCGCGCCCGCCACGGCCATCACCAGCGGCACCGTGGTGCGCGGCGGGAACCGGTCGAGCAGCGCCCCCCACAGCAGCCCGCCGGCGACCGCGGTCGCCGCCTGGACGGCCAGGGTCACGGCGGGCACCCAGGCGGGCAGCCCGTGCACATCGCTCAGATAGATCCACAGGAAGGGCAGGACGAGGCCGCCGCCGAAGGAGTTGACGGCGTTGACCGCGAGGACGACCCGCGTGCGCGGCGAGAACTCCCGCAGCAGGGCGAGGGGACTGGTCATCGTGCCTCCAGCACGTAGAGCCACGAGTGGGGGGTGCCGAACGGCACGGTGCGGCGCGGCACCAGGCCGGCCGCGGCGAACAACTCCTCGTACGTCTCCTTGGTGTGCAGCGGCACACCCATGAGCGCGTGGGCCAGTTCGT
Organism: Streptomyces sp. OZ13; assembly: GCF_052068155.1. NCBI lineage: Bacteria > Bacillati > Actinomycetota > Actinomycetes > Kitasatosporales > Streptomycetaceae > Streptomyces > Streptomyces sp. OZ13. The sequence goes on from NZ_JBQHCZ010000034.1 coordinate 8,357, forward strand.
AGCCGAGCGAGAACACCGGCAGCGTCTGCGCGCCTTCCGCGTCCGGGCGCAGCATCGTGTCGGCGAACACGAAGGTGCGGGCCGACGGGAACGCCTCGCGCAGCCGCGTGAAGGTGTGCGGGCGGGTCGCCGGGTCGGCCAGCAGGTCGTGCAGCAGGAAGAAACTCATCACCGTGTCGACCTCGGCGAGCTTGTCGCGGTGCGCGGCCCGGTGGCACACGTCGAGCACGTCGGTCCTGATGGCCTCGACCCGGCCGCTCAGCCCGGCCTCCGCGATCGTGCGGTGCCCGAGCTCGGTGGCCGGGCCGCTGATGTCCAGGCCCAGACCGCGGGTGCCGGGACGGTTGCCGACGACGCGGCTGACCCGGGCGGAGATCCCGCTGCCGAGGTCGGCGAGGGTGGAGAAGTCGACGTCGGCCAGGACCTCGTCGAGGGTGCCCGCCATGAAGGAGCGGTCGTTCTGCCCGGAGCCGAGCGCCACCATCGCCTCGTCGCGCAGCACACCGGTGCCGAACTCCGCCTCCCCGGACACGATCCGGTGCGCCTGGGCGAACACCTCGGCGTAACCGCCGACCCCCCAGGTGAAGTAGCCGCGCATGCGGATCATCTCCTGGCCGGCGGTGGTCAGCAGCGCCGTGCCGCCGTCGTCCTGAAGCCGCAGCCAGCCGCAGCCGGCGGCGGCCCGCACCACTTCGCGCAGCACCCGCTCGCGCACGGCCGGTCCCGTCTCCGCGGCGAGGGCACGCAGGTCGAGCAGTGGGTCGTGCTCCAGCCGGTCCCAGATGCCGAGCCGGTCCAGGGCGTGGACGACGGTGGCGGCGACGTAGCCGTTGAAGGCCTGGTCGACGCCTATCGGGGCGGGCGCGGCACCTGCCCAGTCGGCGGGTACGGCGGCCGGCGCTGCGGGTGCTGCGGCATGGTCCAGGGCGGCGGTCATGGCGGGTCCTTCCGGTGTGCGGACGAGGGTGGACGGGGAGGTTCAGGCGGGTGCGGCGGCCGGCAGCGCGGCGGCGCCGGCCAGTTCGGCCCAGTGGGCGAGGAGCTCGTCCGCGGACGAGGACCCGGCGACGGGGGCATAGGCGGCGAGGGCCACCGCCCAGCCCTCGCCCGCCGGGGCGAGGGCCAGACGCACAAGAGGCACGTCGGCCGCGGCGAAGGTCTGTCCGGCCACGGCGGCCCGCACCCGTTCGACCGGGTCGGCGCCGTCGTCCGGGGCGAGCACCGTCACCGGCACGGGCCGGGCCGAGGCACGGGCGTACCAGCGCCCGCCGTGCCGGGTGAAGACGGTGCGCAGCGCGGGGCGGGCGTCCAGCAGCGCGCCGAGCGCGGCCTGCGCCTCCCGAACGGCGGGCGCGGGCCGCGGCAGGACGGCCGTCGCGCACAGCGCGTGCTCGGCGGCGCTGCCCGAGCGCACCAGATCGTGGAAGAGCCACCGCTGCTCGTGCGGGGTCAGGGCCCGCAGCCCGGCCGGCGGTGCGATGCCGGCCGCGGAGCACGAGCGCCGGAACGGATAACCGGGCAGCCGCACCCGCCGCCCCGCCCGCCCCAGCGTGCAGTCCACGTCGAAGCCGTGCTCCCACAGCCCGGCGAACACCCGCGCGTACGAGGCGGGATCGGCCGGGTCCAGTGCGAACACCGCACCGTCCGCGTCCCCGAACCCCCCGCTACCGCCGCCCGTGCGGCGGGCCGGGGCCCGGTCGCCCGCGGGAACACCCACACGGAGCACCACCGCGCCGTCCGGCAGCGCCCCCGCCGCCGGCACCCGCGCGCCCGTCGCCGCCGCCCGCAGCGCGTCCGCCGGCGGCAGCTCGCCGCGCAGGGCCGCCGCGGCCGCCGCGCCCGCGCCCCGGCCGAGGACCGTGTCCGGGAGCAGCCCGTGCGCCGCCAGCCACGCTCCCATGCCGTGCAGGGCCGCCGCCGTGCAGGCCGCGAGGCGGTCCGCACCGGCGGGCAGGGACAGATCGCCCGCCACGGCCGACGCCTGCGCGACCTGCGGCAGTTCCGGGCCGCCGTGCAGCGCCGAGCCGTCCCCGAGGTCCAGGACCAGCGCCGGAACCGGCGCCGCCGGGCGCGGCCGGTCGGCCGACTCCCGCAGCGCGGCCGCCAGTTCGACCGGGTCCGTGCCAATCACCGCGTGCCGTACGGGAAACCGCTCCCGCCCGTGCGCGAGCGTGGCCGCCACGTCGTCCACCGCCGGCGACGGGTCCTGCTCCAGCCGCTGCGCGAGCCGCACGCACGCGGCCGCGGCCGTCTCCGTGTCCCGCGCGGAGACGGCCAGGACCCGCGGCGCGTCCGGCCCCGTCAAGAACGTCGTCGTCATCGCCGCGTTCACCGGATTTCTCCCAGGGTGCCACGCCCTCCAGGGCGGGGAGGAATGGGTCCTTGGGACGGAGCCGCGAAGCGGCGGAGTTCTCTGCGCATCTGTTCTGACCTGCACTCTCTTCCGTCGTCAGTGGCGGCTGTTAGGT
>NZ_JBQHCZ010000035.1:0-10048 GCF_052068155.1 Streptomyces sp. OZ13
CCCTGCGCCCGGAGCAGGCCGCCTACATCGGCGTCGAGGTCGACGGCCCGTACAAGCCGGACCACTACCGCTACTGACGCCTGTCGGCGTCCACACCGACAGGCGGGGGAGGGCCGCAGCCGCCGGCCCGGCCCTCCCCTGAGGGGCGCTCGCACACCGTCCCAAGAGGCAGCGGTACTTACTGGTGGCGTCTACCTCTGATCTTGGTTCTCGATGTACTGCTTGACCACAGTCAGTGGTGCACCGCCGCAGTTCCCGGCGAAGTAGGAGCCGGACCAGAAGTGCCCGCCCCACAGGTACCGCCGGACGTGGCTGTCGTACTCCTTGCGCAGCAGCCGGGCGGATACACCCTTGAGGGAGTTGACCAGCTTCGAGAGCTGGACCTTCGGGGGGTAGTGCACGAGCAGGTGTACGTGGTCGTCCTCGCCGTTGAACTGCTTCAGCTCGGCCTCGAAGCCCTCGCAGACCTCCCGCATGATCTCTTCGCACCGCGTCAGCATGGCGTCGGTCATGGCCTTACGCCGGTACTTCGTGACGAAAACCAAGTGGACATGCAGGTTGTAAACGACATGACGACCGGTACGTACATCAGGATGGCGTTGGCGAGGGCGTTCGGGTGTGCTCGGGTTGTCTTCAACGACGCCCTCCGGGCCCGTGAGACCGCCCGCGCCGCCGGGCTGCCGTTCATCCCGTCCGGTGAGCTGTCCAAGCAGCTCACCGCCGCGAAGAAGACCCCCGAGCGGGCATGGCTCGCCGAGGTGTCCTCGGTCGTGTTGCAGCAGTCCCTGCGAGACCTGGACGCCGCCTACAAGAACTTCTTCGACGGCCTCAAGGGCAAGCGCCCAAAGACGGGACCGCCCCGGTTCAAGTCCCGCAAGGACACCCGGCAGTCGGTCCGATTCACCGCGAACGCCGGATGGAAGATCACGGCAGGCGGAAAGCTCCGGCTCCCGAAGGTCGGCGACATGCCGGTCAAGTGGTCCCGCACGCTGCCGTCCACCCCGTCCACGGTGACCATGATCAAGGACAGCACGGGCCGGCACTTCGCCTCGTTCGTCGTGGAGACCGAGCCCGAGACGCTGCCCGCCACGGACAACGTGGTCGGCATCGACCTGGGCCTGACCCACTTCGCGATCCTGTCCGACGGCACAAAGATCGACAGCCCCCGTTTCCTGCGCCGGGCCGAGAAGAAACTGAAGAAGGCGCAGCAAGATCTCAGCCGCAAGGCCAAGGGGTCGAAGAACCGGGCGAAGGCCCGGATCAAGGTTGCGCAAGCCCACGCCCGGACGGCCGATGCGCGGCGCGAGTTCCACCACCAACTCTCCACCAAGCTGATTCGCGAGAACCAAGCGGTTGCAGTGGAAGATATGGCGGTCAAGGGCCTCGCCCGCACCCGCATGGCCAAGTCCGTGCACGACGCCGGCTGGTCGACGTTCACCACGATGCTGGAGTACAAGGCCGCCCTGTACGGCCGCGCCTTCCACCGCATCGGACGCTTCGAGCCCACGTCCCAGGTGTGCTCGCAGTGCGGCGTCAAGGACGGCCCCAAGCCCCTGCACATCCCTGAGTGGACGTGCTCGGCGTGCGGGGCCGTCCTTGACCGGGACATCAACGCGGCGGTCAACGTCGCCAAGGCGGCCGGACTGGCCGTATCAGCCTGCGGAGCGCGGGTGAGACCGGGACTCATCCCGGCACAGCGCGAAGAAACAGGAACCCACCCGAAGCCCAAGCCGGTGACCACCGGCAGGCAGGCGGGAATCTCCGTCCTTTAGGGCGGAGAGGATGTCAAGCAGTTCGGGTCTGCGAGGACAGGAACAACGCCTCTGACGCTTGCACTGGCAGGTACCTGTACTGGTAGGCCGATCCAAGACGCGAAGTGGCCCGGGACCGATTGGGACACTCCCCTCGACGCTGTAGCGCGCCGTGCCTGGCGGTGAGTCGACCATCAGGTCGGCTTGCCGCCGTCGTGCTCTGCCTTTTCCTGGTCGGCGGAGGCCTACCTGACGGCCGGTGAGGTCGACCAGGGTGCCGCGGTCGCCGGCGCGGGAGCGGTGTTCTTCGCCACCCGGCTCAGAAACCCTTCGGACTGAGCCCCGCGGCTGCACCGACACTGATCGTCAAGGGCGCAGCCGGGCTGCCGCGGCCAGGATCGGGGTGGCCACGGCGGTAGCGGCGGCGCCGAGTGTGGTGTCGGTGGCCAGGACCAGGCGGACCGTTCTCATGGCCAGGGTGAGGATCTCGCTGCCGCGCCGGCGCGTGCCCGCCTCGAATCGGTTCACGGCCTCGGTCAACGTGGTACCGCTGTCAGTGACGTCGCCCAGGTGCCGAAGCAGGGAGGCAGCATCGCGGATGGCCGCGCCTGCGCCCATTCCGGCGGTGGGTGGTGTGGCGTGAACGGCGTCGCCGAGCGCGGTGATGCGGCCTGTGGGCCAGGGTGCGAGATCGGTGGCTCGGGTCGAGGCGGCGTTGAAGCGGTACGCGGCCAGGCTGTGCGGGTCGGCGCGGGCGATGACCTCCAGCGTGTGCTCGGCCCAGCCCCGCTCGCGGAAACGTCTCACCAGCGCGGCCTGCAGCGCGCCGTCGCGCAGGTCGCGTAGGGAGTCGGTCGCGGCGGATTCGGGGAACATGGCGCCCCAGATGTAGGTGGGGCCGGTGGTGAGGGACATCCGCAGTTCGGGTGCGTCGAGCGCGGCGTTGCCGACCGGGTCGAGGAAGCCGACGTAGAGTGCCGCCCCCCGTGGGCCGATCGCCAGCCCTGATCGTCGTCCGAGCCGTTGCTGTTCACTGGGACCCAGGTCGGTGCGCAGCGTGCGGCCGGAGAACCCGATGATGCCCGCCGGGCTGTTTGTCGGGCCTCCCGCCAGGTGCTGGGCAACCAGGGAGTGGGTACCGTCCGCGCCCACCACCAGATCCGCCGAGACAGCTGTGGCGTCGGTGAACAGCACTCGGGGCGCGCCGTCGTCGCCCCGGCCGACGCCGGACACGGTCCGCCCCAGATGCAGGTCGTCGCCGACCGCCTCGGCCAGCAGCATGCGCAGGGTGATCCGGTCGATGTCGACGCCGGCAGCGCCGCTGAGATCCGGCCCGCGGCCGAGCAGCCGGCCGCGGCGGTCCCAGAACGCCTCGCGGTCGCGCAGCCGCAGCGCCGAGGCCGACGCCAGCAGCCGCCGCATGATCTGCGGCGCCACCAACTCCCGCAGCGCCGATTGGGCCCGCTCGTCCAGGGTGATGTGGTAACCGCCTGTCGCCGCCACGTCGGTGTCGCGGTCGAACACCGCCACCTCGTACCCCCGGCGGCGCAATCCCGCCCCCAGCGCGAGTCCGCCGATCCCACCACCGACCACCACAACACGCATACCGAACCGTCCTCTTCCGCCACTGCTTGCCTCGACGGGCCCCACCCTGACACCGGTAGTGGACACCGAGCGGCCACTACCGGTGTCAGGGTGGGACGATGGCGAACACCTCACGACGGGCACTTCGGCTCCTGTCCCTGCTCGGATCGCGCCGACTGTGGCCACTGCCTGAACTCGCCGGCAGGCTCGGAGCCAGTGAGCGCACCGTCCGCCGGGACATCGAGACGCTGCGCCGGCTCGGATACCCGATCACCACCGTCCACGGACCCGATGGCGGATACCGGCTCGACGCAGGGCACCCCCTCCCCCACTCGTGTTCGACCACGATCAGGCCCTCGCGGTCGCGGTGGCCCTGCAGACCGCGCCCAGCACAGTGCTCGGCCTGGGAGACGACGCGGCGCGGACGCTGGCAAGCCTGGAACAGGCCATGCCCCCAGCGTTACGGGCATCCCTGAAGTCCCTACGTCTGACCAGGCTGCAGAACTACTGGGAGTTCCTGGCGCCCCCCATCGACCCGACCGCGCTCACCGCCGTGGGAGCCGCGGTGCGCCACCGCCACGTCCTCGTCACCGAAACCCTCCGTGCCGATGGCTCACGCCCCGAAACCGGCGACGACGACTTCCTGCCCGCCCGCCGCATCGAGCCCCACCATCTGGTCGTCTGGGCCGGCCGGTGGTATCTGGTCGCCTACGACCTCGAAGATGACCAGTGGCGAGTGCACCGAGTCGACCGGCTCCGCCCCCGTCCCACGACACATCCCTTCAGCGCACGCGAGCTCCCCCACGGCGACCTCGCCGGCTTCGTCATGAGCAGTCACGACCGCGGCGACACCCTCGCCGCCTGGCCGTGCACCGGCACCGCGCGACTCAACCTGCCGGCCGATGTCGTCGCCCGCTGGGCACCAGGTGGCTCGGTCGTCGAACACCTCGACACCGAGCACTGCCGGCTCACCCTCGGCGCCTGGTCCTGGGCCGGCGTCGCCGGAATCCTCGCCACCTTCGACACCGAACTCACCGATCTCCACCCGCCCCAACTCGCACAGGCATGCCGACGCGTTGCCCGCCGACTGGCCACCAGCGCGGTCGGTGCGGCGGCGCCGGAGCTGGACGGGGTTGCTGAGCCGCGCGGATCCGCAGCCAAATCCCGGTCCGGCAGCGGTAGTGGCGCCACGAAGCAGTCGCAACGGCGGCGGCGCTGATCTTTTCGATGGGATCGCCAAAGCACTGGACGCGGTGAGTACGGCTTCCACGCATGTGCTGGGCTCATCGGGATTCATGGCCCCGGAGAACATCCGGGGAGCCGCCGGGCCGGCCAGTGACGGGGGCCGGCCCCCGCCGCCCGCTACCCCGGCAGCGCCGCCCGGTCGAGCTTGCCGTGGGCGGTCACCGGGAGACGGTCCAGGTGGCGCACCTGCTGGGGGACCATGTGGGCGGGCAGGCGGGCGGCCAGTGCCGCCCGGACCGTGGCCGCCGGCACACTGTCGCGGTCGGCGACCACGTACGCGCACAGCGACTGGCCGCCGTGCTTGTCGGTGACCAACCGGCAGGCCGCGCCCGCCACGCCCGCGACCTGCCGCAGTGCCGCCTCGATCTCGCCGAGCTCGATACGGAAACCGCGCAGCTTGACCTGCCCGTCCTGGCGGCCCGCGTAGGCGAGCTGCCCTCCGGTGTCCGCGACGGCCCAGTCGCCGCTGCGGTAGAAACGGCCCTGTTCGGTGTCGACGAACCGGTCGGCGGTCAGCTCCGGCCGCCCGAGGTAGCCGTGGCTGACCCCGGGGCCGCCGACCCAGATCTCGCCGGGCTCGCCCACCGCCACCGGCCGGCCCTCCCCGTCGCGCAGAGAGACCGTCAGATGCGGCAGCGGCACACCGATCGGGGTGCGTCCGGCGGCCGCGGCCGCCAGCACGTCCGGCGTGAGCGGGCAGTAGGTGACGTGGACGGTGGTCTCCGTGATGCCGTACATGTTGACCAGCTTCGCACCGGGCGCGATGCCGGCCTGCCACCAGCGTTCGACGTCGGCCGCCACCAGCGCCTCGCCGCCGAAGACGACGCGGCGCAGCGCCGGCAGGCGCAGGTTCTCCGCGACGGCCTCCGCGGTCAGGTTCGCGAACGCGGAGGGCACCTGGTTGAGGACGGTGACGCCCCGGTCGGCGAGCAGACGGGCGAACTCCAGCGGGTCGCTGGCCGCTTCGCGGTCGACGACGACCAGCCGGCCGCCGGACAGCAGTGGGCCGAACAGCTCCCAGACGCTGAAGTCGAAGCTCAGCGAGTGGAACAGCGTCCACACGTCCTCACGGCCGGCCTCGAGCAGCGGCACGGCCGCGTCCAGCAGGGCCAGCACCTGGGCATGGCCGACCATGCAGCCCTTGGGGTCCCCGGTGGAGCCGGAGGTGTAGATGACGTAGGCGGTGTCCTCGGGGACCGGCGACGGCCCGGACGGGCCGCCCTCACCTGCCGGGCGGGTGGCGAGGACGAAGGGGCCCGCCTTGGCGAGCGGTGTCTCGCCGTCGAGCAGTTCGCCGTCGGAAAGGACCAGTTCGGCGCCCGAGTCGTGGAGCAGGTACTCCTGGCGGGCGGCCGGGTAGGCGGGATCGACCGGCAGGTAGGCGGCGCCGGAGCGCAGGACGCCCATCACGGCGGCGGGCGCCCAGCGGCTGCGGGCCACCCGCAGGGCCACCAGCCGGCCCGGTCCGGTGCGGCCCTCGAGGCGGCGGGCGATGTCGTCGGCGAGGCACTCGAGTTCGAGGTAGGTGACGTCGCCGTCCGCGTCCACGGCCGCCGTGCGGGCGGCGTTGCGGGCGGCGGTGGCGGCGAAGCGGGTGTCGATGCGGTCGGCCGGCTGCTCGGCGGCGGCCCCGGTCAGGCCCAGGACGTCCAGCAGGGCGCCCACGTCGCCGGTGAGCCGGTCGAGGTCGGGCGGTGTGCCGGGATTTTCGCCGGTGTAGGCGTTCAAAGGACCCTCCTCAAGGGGCGGTTGCGGGTCGACGGTTCAACCGACGCCCTGGAGAACAGCAGAACCATCAGAACCAGCAGGAACAGCAGAACCCGCAGAACCCGCAGAGCGAGCAGGAACGGCAGGAACATCGGCACCGGCGGCGCGCGGCGGTGCGACGGCCAGAGCGTGCACCAGGTAGCTGGCGACGTCGCCCGGGGTGGTGCCGCGGCCGAAGACGCGGTCCGCGCCCAGCGTCTGCGCCGACCGTGCGTCGAACCGGGGCCCGCCCACCACCAGCAGGGGCCGCTCGTCGTCGGCGAACTCGGCCCGCAGCTCGGCGCTCAGCTCACGCACATTGGTCAGGTGGGCGTCCTTCTGGGTGACGGCCTGGGACACCAGCACGGCGTCCGCCCGCTCGGCGCGTGCCGCGCGCACCAGGTCACCGACCGGGACCTGCGCGCCCAGGTTGATGACCCGAAGCTGCTTGTAGTACTCGAGGCCCTTCTCGCCCGCGAAGCCCTTGATGTTGAGGATCGCGTCGATGCCGACGGTGTGCGCGTCGGTGCCGATGCAGGCGCCGATCACCACCAGCCGGCGGCCCAGCCGGCCGGCCACCACCTGGTCGGCCTCCTTGGCCGACAGCAGCGGATAGTCGCGTTCGGCCACGGTGACCTCGTCAAGGTCCACCGCGTGGGTGACGGCCCCGTAGACGACGAAGAAACTGAAGTCGGTGCCGCCGACCGCGGTGCTGTGCACCAGCAGCGGGCGCTCCATGCCCATGCGGCCGGCCAGTTGGAGGGCCGCGCCCTCGGCGCGCGGACCGTGCGGCAGGGGCAGGGTGAACGACAGCTGCACCATGCCGTCGTCGGGGGTGTCGCCGTAGGGCCGGACCGCGCCGGCGGCCGGGAACGGGATGCTCATATCGCCTCGCTCGTGTCGCGGTCGGTCTCGTTCGGTCGGTCCAGGAGCTCCAGGGCCGGATTGCGGTAGCCGGGCGCGCGGGGCACCACGCCGTCCGCGCCGCGCCCGCCGCCGGCCGGGCGCCGCATCCCGCCGAACGTGCCCTGCCCGATCGCCTCCAGCAGGCCCCGGTCGCAGATCCGCTCCAGCAGTGCGACGGCCTCGTCGAGGACCTGATGGGCGCGGCGGACGATGAACCCGTCCGCGGCGGGACGGAAGTCCTCCGCCAGCGAACCCGCCGCCCCGAGCACGTAGCGCACATTGCGCAGCGCCAGGTCGCGGTCGGCGATCAGCGGCGTGACGACGGCCTCCGTCATCATCCCGACCAGCAGGATGCTCTGCCCGGTCAGCGCCCCGGCCAGGTTGAAGAAGCCGTTGAGGAGGTAGCCGCGGAACACGTCGCCGCTCATGTGCCGGGTCGGCGGCATCCACTTGAGCGGCGCGTCGGGAAACACCTCACGCGCCAGCAGGGCGTGCGCCAGCTCCAGCCGGAACGACTCGGGCCGCTCCGGGTCGATCTCGAAGGCGTGCCCCAGCCCCAGCTGCCCGTCGGCGAGCCCCGCCTCCTTGGCGAAGTACTCGTTCAGCAGCTGACTGGCGGTCACCGTGTGCGCGGCGTCGACCGCGTCGGCGGTGGTGAGGTAGTTGTCCTCGCCGGTGTTGATGACGATGCCCGCCCGGGCGTGCAACTGCCGGGAGAACCGCTGGTCGACGAAGGTGCGCACCGGGTTGATGTCGCGGAACAGGATCCCGTACATCGAGTCGTTGAGCATCATGTCGAGCCGCTCCAGGCCCGCCAGTGCCGCGATCTCGGGCATGCACAGCCCGGACGCGTAGTTCGTCAGCCGGATGTAGCGGCCCACCTCGGCCGACACCTCGTCCAGCGCGGCGCGCATCAGCCGGAAGTTCTCCCGGGTGGCGTACGTGCCGGCGAACCCTTCGCGGGTGGCGCCCTGGGGGACGTAGTCCAGCAGCGACTGGCCCGTCGAGCGGATCACCGCGATGACGTCCGCGCCGCCGCGGGCCGCGGCCCGGGCCTGCCGGATGTCCTCGTGGATGTCGCCGGTCGCCACGATCAGATAGATCCACGGCGCGGGCGGATTTCCCCACCGGCCCGCCATCCGCTCCCGCTCCGCACGCCGGGCGTCGATGACGCCGATCCCGCCGGCCACCGCCCTGCGTGCCGCGCCGGCCGCCGCCTCGGCGGCCGCCCCGTCCGGGAGGCGGAAGCGCACCGTGCGGGCAGCCGCGCAGGCCGCCAGATCGGCCAGGTCCCGGTACCGGCCGCCGCGCAGCGCGTCCCACACCGGCAGGCACACCCCGTGTTCCAGGCCCACGGTGTCGGCCACCGCGTCGACGAGCCGGTTCACCCACGGGATGCCTTCGGCGTCCGCGCCGTCCAGCCCGGCCAGCCGCAGCGTGGCGCGCTCCACCGACACGGTGGTGCGGGTGCGGGCGAGTTCGACGACGGGCCCGCCTGCGCGGGCCGCCAGCGCACGGGCACGGGCCACCGTGCGGGCGTCGAGGCCGAGCTTCCCCGCCACGGCGGTCGTCGGCACCGGAGCCGTCGCCGAGGTCATCGCACGGCCCCCGCCCCTGCCCGCGCGGGGCCGCAGGTCCGGTCGAACAGGGCCCGTACGCCCGGCTCCTGGCGCACCAGGTCCAGCGCGAGGGTGTGGTGCCCGGGCTGGTAGCCGTTGCCGATCAGCATCGTCACGTCGCGGGCCATGCCCTCCGCGCCGAGGGCCGCCGCGCTGAAGGAGGTCGCCATCGAGAAGAAGACGACCGAACCGCCGTCCGCCGTGGCCAGGATCGCCGCGTGCTCGCAGCCGGCCACATCGGTGCACACGACCGTCACATCGGCCTCACCGCCGTGCCGCTCCAGCGCCGAGCGCACGGCCAGAGCGTCCCTGGCGTCGGCCCGCACCACCGTGTCGGCGAGGCCGGCGGCCGTCAGCGCCGCCTCCTCCGCCGCATCCGGCACCACCCCGGTCACCCGCCCCGCGCCGGCCCGCCGGGCGGCCGCCAGCGACAGCGACCCGGACTTGCCGGACGCGCCGAGCACCAGCACCGAAGGGGCACGGCCGCGCCGCGTGTACGAGGCGACGACCCGGCCGGTCAGCGCGGGCGCGCCGCACACGTCCAGCACCGACAGGGCCAGCGGGTCGGGCAGGTCACCGGGCAGCCGCGCGGCGATCGACCGGCCGAACAGGATCGCGTGGCCGCGGGCCGGCACCCGTTCGCTCAGCCCGTCCCAGTCACGCAGTCCGTCGGTGATCACGAGCGGGGTCAGCGTCAGCGACACCAGCGTGGCCACCCGGTCGCCCACCCGCAGCCCCAGCGGCGAACGGGGCCCGCACGCGGCGACGGTGCCGATCAGCATGCCGCCGGAGCCGGTCACCGGGTTGTGCATCTTGCCCCGCTCACGCACCAGTTCGCACACGTACGCCCGCACCGCGTCACCGTCGCCGTGGTGCCTCTCGCGCAGCTGCCGCAGCGACGCGGCGTCGAGGTTCAGGCACTCCACCGCGACACGGACCTCGTCCGCCGCCGGCCGCGGGTCGGTGTCCAGCCGCAGCGCCGCCTGCGGCAGCACCCCGCGCGGTTCGCGCACCCGGTGCAGCCCCAGCGGCGAACAGGCCTGCGCCGCAGGGCCGTTCACCTGATTTCTCCCAGGAGGCTCCGGCCTTCAGGCCGGGGAGGAATGGGTCCTTGGGGCGAAGCCGCGAAGCGGCGGAGTTCTCTGCGCATCTGTTCTGACCTGCACTCTCTTCCGTCGTCAGTGGCGGCTGTTAGGT
>NZ_JBQHCZ010000036.1:0-6978 GCF_052068155.1 Streptomyces sp. OZ13
GCTGAGCGAGGCACCGGCCGCCCCCGCAGCCGACGGGTTCGAGGCGTTGGCGCAGTGGCCGGTGACGGGTGCGCAGCCGGTGGACCTGGACGGTTTCTACGAGCGTCTGGACACCATCGGCATCGAGTACGGCCCCGCATTCCAGGGCTTGAGCGAGCTGTGGCGTGACGGCGACACCGCCTATGGCCTGGTCCGCCTGCCCGAGGACGTCTCGACCGACGGCTACGGCATCCACCCCGCACTCCTCGACACCGCCCTGCACACACTCTTCGCCGTACCGGACGGCAACGGCACGGGAGACGACATCGCCCTGCCGTTCCAATGGACCGGGGTCGACCTCCTCACCGGCGCGGGCAGCCTGCTCCACGTCCGGGCCGAGCTCGACGAGACACGCACCGCCGCCCGCATCTGGGTGGCCGACGAGAACGGCGACCCCGTCGCCCGGATCGAGGGACTCCAGGTACGGCAGGCCACGGCGGAACAGATCCGCGCCGCCGCGTCGGTGTCCGTGGACCACCTGTACCGGGTGGACTTCCAGCCGGTCACGGCCGGCCCTCAGGCACAGGACGCCGACCGGCTCGTGATCGACGCACGGAACTGGTCGGGTTCGGTGACGGAGGTCGCCGCGCGTGGACTGGCCGAACTCCAGCAGGCGTTGGCCGGCGACACGGTCGAGATCGTGCTGGTGACCCGTGGCGCGGTCGGCGAGGACGCCACGGACGTGGGCCAGGCGTCGTTGTGGGGTCTGGTGCGGTCGGCACGCAGCGAGCACCCGGAGCGGGTGATCCGCCTGATCGACACCGACACCCAGGACCTGACATCGGCCCTGCGAGTGGCGGACGAACCCGAGCTGACCGTCCGCGCAGGCCAGATACTGGCCGCCCGCCTGGTCCGGACGTCGGCAGACGCCGACGCGCAGACCCGCGGCCTGGATCCTGCCGGCACGGTCCTGATCACGGGCGGCATGGGGGAGTTGGGCCAGGCGTTGGCCCGTCACCTGGTCCAGGAGCACGGTGTGCGCCGTCTGGTGCTGACCTCACGCCGTGGCACGGACGCACCCGGCGCTGCTGAGTTGGTGGGGGAGTTGATCGCCGCCGGTGCCGAGCGTGTCGAGGTCGTCGCCTGCGACGTGGCCGACCGCGCCCAGGTCCGGACCCTGCTCACCGGCGTGGACACCGCCCACCCCTGGACCGGCGTGTTCCACCTTGCCGCCGTCCTCGACGACGGACTCCTCACCGACCAGAACCCCGACCGTCTGACCCGCGTCCTGGCCCCCAAGACCGAGGGTGCGCTGCACCTGCACGACCTCGCCCGCGAACTCGGCCTCGATCTCGCCGCGTTCGTCCTCTACTCCTCCGCCTCCGGCGTCCTCGGCGGCCCCGGCCAGAGCAACTACGCCGCCGCCAACACGGCCTTGGACGCGCTCGCCGCCCTCCGCCGTAGTGAGGGCCTGGCCGCGACCAGCCTCTCCTGGGGCCTGTGGCAGCAGGCCGGGATCGGGCTGACCGCGGAACTCGGGCAGGCGGACGTGGCGCGGATGCGACGCCAGGGCTTCGGCGCGCTGACCCAGCAGCAGGCACTGGCCACGCTGGACGCCGCCCTGCTCCAGCCGCACGCCCACCTCGTCCCGATCAAGCTCGAAACCGCATCGCTGCGCCGCGCCCTGGACGACGGCGAGCAACTCCCGCCCGTCTTCCGCGCCCTGGTCCCCGCCCGCCTGCGCGGCACACGCCGTTCCCCCGGCACCGACTCCGGCCTGCGTGAGCAGTTCGCCGCCCTGCCGCAGGCCGAGCGTCGCGCCGCGGTCACCGAGATGGTGCGCCGCGACGTCGCGGTCGTCCTCGGTATCACGGACCCGCAGGAGATCGGCGACGACCAGCCGCTCAAGGACCTGGGCCTCGACTCGCTGATGGCCGTCGAACTGCGCCGCCGCCTGTCGGCACAGGTACGCGCCGTCCTGCCCGCGGACCTCGCCTTCGCCCACCCCACCCCCGGCGCCCTGGCCGACCACCTCCTCACCCACGTCTTCGACGCCGCACCCGGCACCGGCAACCCCGGCACCGCCGGCGCAGCACCGCTTCCGCTGGAACGCGCCGAACAACGGGACGTGCACCCGGCCACCGAGGGCCAGAGCCGCCTGTGGTTCCTGGAGCAGATGCACCCGGGCACCGCCCGCTACAACGTGGCCCTGCGGATACGGATCGCCCGTCCGCTGGACCGCGACGCGTTCGTCCGGGCCCTGGCCTGGATGGCCGGGCGGCACGAGGCGCTGCGCACCGGCCTTGGCTCCCGAGAGGGCCGGCTCGTCCAGAACGTCCACACCGACGTCACCGTCCCGTTCACGTACGAGGACCTGTCCGGCCTCGGACAGGACGCGGTGGACGACAGGATCCGGCAGGAGGAGCTGCGGCCCTTCGACCTCGCCGGACCGTCCCTGCTGCGCTGTCGCCTGCTCGACACCGGCGCCGACGGCCAGATCCTGTGCCTGACCTTCCACCACTCGGTCACCGACGGCTGGTCCCTGACGGTCTTCCTGCGCGAACTGTACGACGCCTACCGCACGTTCACGGCGGGACAGCGGCCGCAGGCGGCCGAACCCGCGCACCACGTCGGCGACTACGCCCGCTGGGAACAGCGCAGCCTCACGGAGGGGCGGTTCGAGGAGGGGCTGCGGTTCTTCGCCGCCGAACTTCAGGGCTCGCCGATCCTGGAGCTGCCGCCCGGCCCGCAGGCCGTGGCGGAAGGCGCCGAAGGCGGCGACGCGGTCTACTTCACCGTGCCCGCAAAGCTGCGCGGGCAACTGGAGGCGCTCGCCTCCGAAGCGTCCGTGACCCCGTACACCGTCTTCGCCGGGGCGTTCGCCGTGATGCTGGCCCGCTACGCCGGCCAGGACGACTTCACCCTGGGTACGGTCTGGGCCAACCGGCAGCTGCCGGGCACCTCGGACGTGCTGGGCTTCTTCACCAACACGCTGCCCCTGCGCTGCGATCTGAGCGGCGACCCCGTCTTCACCGATCTGCTGGCCGCGATGCAGCCGCGGATCCTGGGGCTGGTCGAGCATCAGAGCGTGCCGCTCACCGAAGTGATGAAGGTCGCCGACACGCCCCGCACCGGCGACGACAACCCGCTGATCCGCGCCGTGTTCAACTACATGGGCGCCGACTTCCCGGCCCTGGGCAGCGGCGAGGACGCCTGGCTCCTGCCGGCCGGCGGCAACGGCGCGGGCAACGTCCGCGGCGCCTCCAAGTTCGCCCTCGGCATGAACCTCGCACCCAGCGGCGACGGACTGTGGGGCGAGCTGGAATACCTCTCCCACACCATGGACCGGGCGTCCGCCGAGCGGATGGTGCGCAACTTCCGCACCCTGCTCGAGTCGCTGGCCGCACAGCCGCGGCGCCGCCTGAGCGAGTTGGATCTGCTGGAGGCGGCCGAGCTGGCCTGGCTGGAGGAGCGCGGCGGCCGGCCCTCGCTCACGGCGGGCCCGGACACCACGACCGCCCTGGACCTGGTGCTGGCCCAGGCGCGCCGCACACCCGACGCGATCGCCCTGGTCTGCGACGGGCGGGAGACGACCTACCGTCAGATGGTGGCGCGGGCCGGGACACTGGCCGCGCGGCTCACCGAGGCCGGTGTGACGGCCGAGGTCCCGGTGGGGGTGCACCTGCCCCGCTCCGCGGACCTGGTCGTCTCGGTGCTCGCCATCTGGATGGCGGGCGGCGCCTACCTGCCCGTCGACCCGCACTACCCGCAGGCACGCGTCGACTACGTGATCCAGGACAGCGGACTGCGGGTCCTCGTCTCCGACCGGCCGGTGGACACCACGGCCCACGTTCTGCTGATCGGCGACATCCCCGACGCCCCCCTCGACGCCGCATGGCCACCGCCGGCCGCCCGTCCCGCGCTCGACGACCTGGGATACGTCATCTACACCTCCGGCTCCACCGGCACTCCCAAGGGCGTCCTGATCGAGCACGGACAATTCGTCAACTTCTGCCGCAGCGTCGACGACCGGATCGGCGGCGGCCCCGGAGACACCTGGCTGGCCGTGACCAGCCCCTCGTTCGACATCTCCACCGTCGAACTGATCTGGACCCTCACCCGCGGCTACCGCGTCGTCATCGCCCAGGGCAGCGTCGGCGAATGGCCCGGCTACCGCTCCTTCGCACCCACCCACCTGCAGTGCACCCCGTCGCTGGCCAGAATGCTGCTGGCCGACGCCGACGGCCGGGCCCTGCTCGGCGGCCTGGACCGCATGATCGTCGGCGGCGAGGCGCTGGACCGGCCGCTCGCGAAGAAACTGCTGCGCACCGTACGCGGCTCGGTGACCAACATCTACGGCCCCTCCGAATGCACCGTGTGGTCCACCACCTGGAACGTCGAACCGGGCGAGGTCTCCCTCGGCGACGCCGTCCTGGGCACCGGCCTGTACGTCCTCGACAGCCACGGCGCACGGATGCCCCGCGGCAGCCGCGGCGAACTGTGGATCAGCGGCCGGGCCGTGACCCGCGGCTACCTCGGCCGGCCGGAACTGACCGCAGAACGCTATGTGCCCGACCCGTTCCACCCCGGCGCCCGCATGTACCGCACCGGCGACCTGGTGCGCTACCGCGAGGACGGCAGCCTCGAGTACTGCGGCCGCATCGACAACCAGATCAAGCTGTACGGACACCGCATCGAACTCGGCGAGATCGAAGCCGTCGCGGGCGAACACGACTGCGTCGTCGAATGCGCCGCCGTCGTACGCCAGGACACCGATAACGACCCCCGGCTGTTCCTGTACTGGACGGGCCGGCCCGCCGAAGAGGACCTCGTACGCGCCTACATCTCCGAACGGGTCCCCGCCTACATGGTGCCCTCCCGGCTGGTACGCCTGGACGAACTGCCGCACACCCCCAACAAGAAGGTCGACCGCGGTGCGCTGCTCCGGATGCCCGCACCGCGGGCCGCCGGCACGGCACCGGCCCCCTCCGACACCGCACCCGCCGCGCCCGCCCCCCTCGGCGACAGCGTCGAGCAACTGGTGCGACGCGCCTGGGCGCAGGTGCTGGACCGTCCACGGATCGAAACCGACCGCGGCTTCTTCGAGCTGGGCGGCAACTCGATGACCGCCCTGCAGGCCCACAAGGTCATCTGCGAAGGACTCGGCCGCGAATTCCCCCTGTCCGCGGTCTTCCGCTACCCCACCGTCCGGCAGCTCGCCGCGTTCCTGCGCGGCGACCACGACACCACCCGGACCGCCCGCGGCCCGCGGCCCGCACCGCCGCGCCGCACCGACGACGACGCGATCGCCATCGTCGGCATGTCCTGCCGGCTGCCCGGCGCACCGGACATCACCACCTACTGGAACAACCTCCGCAACGGCACCGAGTCGATCACCCGGTTCTCCGAGACCGAACTGCGCGCCGCCGGCGTCCCCGACACCCTGCTGCGCGACCCGAACTACGTACGGGCCAAGGGCCACGTGGAGAACGCGGACCTCTTCGACGCCACGTTCTTCGACTACTCGCCCGCCGAGGCCGAGACGATGGACCCGCAGCACCGCCTCTTCCTCGAATGCGCCTGGGAAGCCCTGGAACACGCGGGCCTGGTCCCGCAGACCTACGACGGCAGCATCGGAGTCTTCGGCGGATCGGGCTTCGGCGGCTACGGTGGCGAGGAAGTCAACGACATGTCGTCGTTCTTCCGCACCATGATCGGCACCAAGAACGACTACTTCGCCACCCGCGTCGCCCACAAGCTCAACCTCCGCGGCCCCGCCCTGTCGGTGCAGACCGCCTGCTCGACCGGCCTGGTCGCCGCCCACCTGGCCCGCGAAAGCCTGCTGCGCGGCGAGTCCGACGTCGCCCTCGTCGGCGCCTCGTCACTGACCGTCCCCCTCAAACAGGGCTACATGTACCAGCAGGGCCTGGTGCTCTCCGCGGACGGCAAGTGCCGCGCCTTCGACGAGAAGGGCGGCGGCACCGTCTTCGGCAGCGGCGTCGGCGTCGTGGTCCTGCGCCGCCTGTCCGACGCCCTCGCCGCCGGCGACACCGTCTACGCCGTGATCCGCGGCAGCGCCGTCAACAACGACGGCGCCGACAAGGTCGGCTTCACCGCGCCGAGCGTCGAGGGCCAGGCACAGGTCATCGCCGCCGCCCACGCCGCGGCCGGTCTCACCCCCGCCGACATCGGGCTCATCGAAGCCCACGGCACCGCGACCGCGCTGGGCGACCCCATCGAAGTACAGGCCTTGCAGCAGGTGTTCGCCGCAGACGACCGCGACGAGCCGTGCGCCCTCGGCTCCGTGAAGACCAACATCGGCCACACCGACGTCACCGCGGGACTCGCCGGCCTCATCAAGGCCGCCCTGTGCCTGCACCACGCCGAACTCGTGCCCAGCCTCAACTTCGAACGCCCCAACCCCGAGATGGGCCTCGACCCCGCCCTCTTCCACGTCAACACCGAACTGCGCCCGTGGCAGCAGGACACCCCCCGCCGCGCCGGCGTCTCCTCCTTCGGCATCGGCGGCACCAACGCCCACGTCGTCCTCGAACAGGCCCCGCCGCGCCACCCGCACGAAACCCCCCGCACCCACGGCGCACAGCCTGCCCCCCTGCCCGTCGTCCTCTCCGCACGCAACGACACGGCACTGCGCGAGCAGGCCGGACGCTGGGCCGACTGGCTCAGGGCCCACCCCGACACGCCCCTGCGGGACATCGCCGCCACCGCCGCCACCCGCCGCGCCCACTTCACCGAACGGGCCGTCGTCATGGCCGGCACCACCACCGACGCGGCGGAAGCCCTCACCGCCCTCGCCGGACACCGCTCCCACCGCGCCCTGATCCAGGGCTCGGCGGGGGAGCGGGGCCAGGTCGTGTTCGTCTTCCCCGGTCAGGGCAGCGAGTGGGCGGGGATGGGGCGTGAACTGCTGGAGCAGTCGCAGGCGTTCGCGGACGCGGTGCGTGAGTGCGATGAGGCGCTGGCGCCGTATCTGGACCG
>NZ_JBQHCZ010000037.1:0-5150 GCF_052068155.1 Streptomyces sp. OZ13
CAAAGGAAGCGTCCGTTCCTTGAGAACTCAACAGTGTGCCAAAAATCAACGCCAGATATGTTGATACCCCGTCCATCTTCGGATGGTCGAGGTTCCTTTGAAAAAGTCCATCCCGCTCGCGGGGTGGCAATCACAGCGAGGACGCTGTGAACGACCGGTCTTATTCCGACCGGTTGTTCCGCTCTTCGGATGTGCACCCGATCACGGGTAAACATTCATGGAGAGTTTGATCCTGGCTCAGGACGAACGCTGGCGGCGTGCTTAACACATGCAAGTCGAACGATGAACCTCCTTCGGGAGGGGATTAGTGGCGAACGGGTGAGTAACACGTGGGCAATCTGCCCTTCACTCTGGGACAAGCCCTGGAAACGGGGTCTAATACCGGATAACACTGCGGATCGCATGGTCTGCGGTTGAAAGCTCCGGCGGTGAAGGATGAGCCCGCGGCCTATCAGCTTGTTGGTGGGGTGATGGCCTACCAAGGCGACGACGGGTAGCCGGCCTGAGAGGGCGACCGGCCACACTGGGACTGAGACACGGCCCAGACTCCTACGGGAGGCAGCAGTGGGGAATATTGCACAATGGGCGAAAGCCTGATGCAGCGACGCCGCGTGAGGGATGACGGCCTTCGGGTTGTAAACCTCTTTCAGCAGGGAAGAAGCGAAAGTGACGGTACCTGCAGAAGAAGCGCCGGCTAACTACGTGCCAGCAGCCGCGGTAATACGTAGGGCGCAAGCGTTGTCCGGAATTATTGGGCGTAAAGAGCTCGTAGGCGGCTTGTCGCGTCGGATGTGAAAGCCCGGGGCTTAACCCCGGGTCTGCATTCGATACGGGCAGGCTAGAGTGTGGTAGGGGAGATCGGAATTCCTGGTGTAGCGGTGAAATGCGCAGATATCAGGAGGAACACCGGTGGCGAAGGCGGATCTCTGGGCCATTACTGACGCTGAGGAGCGAAAGCGTGGGGAGCGAACAGGATTAGATACCCTGGTAGTCCACGCCGTAAACGTTGGGAACTAGGTGTTGGCGACATTCCACGTCGTCGGTGCCGCAGCTAACGCATTAAGTTCCCCGCCTGGGGAGTACGGCCGCAAGGCTAAAACTCAAAGGAATTGACGGGGGCCCGCACAAGCAGCGGAGCATGTGGCTTAATTCGACGCAACGCGAAGAACCTTACCAAGGCTTGACATATACCGGAAAGCATCAGAGATGGTGCCCCCCTTGTGGTCGGTATACAGGTGGTGCATGGCTGTCGTCAGCTCGTGTCGTGAGATGTTGGGTTAAGTCCCGCAACGAGCGCAACCCTTGTTCTGTGTTGCCAGCATGCCCTTCGGGGTGATGGGGACTCACAGGAGACTGCCGGGGTCAACTCGGAGGAAGGTGGGGACGACGTCAAGTCATCATGCCCCTTATGTCTTGGGCTGCACACGTGCTACAATGGCCGGTACAAAGAGCTGCGAAGCCGTGAGGCGGAGCGAATCTCAAAAAGCCGGTCTCAGTTCGGATTGGGGTCTGCAACTCGACCCCATGAAGTCGGAGTTGCTAGTAATCGCAGATCAGCATTGCTGCGGTGAATACGTTCCCGGGCCTTGTACACACCGCCCGTCACGTCACGAAAGTCGGTAACACCCGAAGCCGGTGGCCCAACCCCTTGTGGGAGGGAGCTGTCGAAGGTGGGACTGGCGATTGGGACGAAGTCGTAACAAGGTAGCCGTACCGGAAGGTGCGGCTGGATCACCTCCTTTCTAAGGAGCACATGGCCGACTGCGAGCGAATGACTCGCACGGTTGCTCATGGGTGGAACGTTGATTATTCGGCACTCTTGACCATCTCTGGTCTGTCAGTACTGCTTCGGCGTGGAACACAGATACGGGGACGGCGGGAGGGCCGGGCACACTGTTGGGTGTCTGAGGGTGCGAGCGTTGCTCGTCCTTCGGGATGCCGGCCCCAGTGAACTCACCCTGAAGGGTGGGGTGATGGGTGGCTGGTCGTTGCTTGAGAACTACACAGTGGACGCGAGCATCTGTGGCCAAGTTTTTAAGGGCGCACGGTGGATGCCTTGGCACCAGGAACCGATGAAGGACGTGGGAGGCCACGATAGTCCCCGGGGAGCCGTCAACCAGGCTTTGATCCGGGGGTTTCCGAATGGGGAAACCCGGCAGTCGTCATGGGCTGTCACCCGCTGCTGAACACATAGGCAGTGTGGAGGGAACGAGGGGAAGTGAAACATCTCAGTACCCTCAGGAAGAGAAAACAACCGTGATTCCGGGAGTAGTGGCGAGCGAAACCGGATGAGGCCAAACCGTATGCGTGTGATACCCGGCAGGGGTTGCGCATACGGGGTTGTGGGATCTCTCTTTCATTGTCTGCCGGCAATGAGACGAGTCAGAAACCGTTGATGTAGGCGAAGGACATGCGAAAGGTCCGGCGTAGAGGGTAAGACCCCCGTAGCTGAAACATTAACGGCTCGTTTGAGAGACACCCAAGTAGCACGGGGCCCGAGAAATCCCGTGTGAATCTGGCGGGACCACCCGCTAAGCCTAAATATTCCCTGGTGACCGATAGCGGATAGTACCGTGAGGGAATGGTGAAAAGTACCGCGGGAGCGGAGTGAAATAGTACCTGAAACCGTGTGCCTACAAGCCGTGGGAGCGTCGCTGGCAGCACTTGTGCTGTCAGTCGTGACTGCGTGCCTTTTGAAGAATGAGCCTGCGAGTTAGCGGTGTGTAGCGAGGTTAACCCGTGTGGGGAAGCCGTAGCGAAAGCGAGTCCGAACAGGGCGATCGAGTTGCACGCTCTAGACCCGAAGCGGAGTGATCTAGCCATGGGCAGGTTGAAGCGGAGGTAAGACTTCGTGGAGGACCGAACCCACCAGGGTTGAAAACCTGGGGGATGACCTGTGGTTAGGGGTGAAAGGCCAATCAAACTCCGTGATAGCTGGTTCTCCCCGAAATGCATTTAGGTGCAGCGTCGTGTGTTTCTTGCCGGAGGTAGAGCACTGGATAGGCGATGGGCCCTACCGGGTTACTGACCTTAGCCAAACTCCGAATGCCGGTAAGTGAGAGCGCGGCAGTGAGACTGTGGGGGATAAGCTCCATGGTCGAGAGGGAAACAGCCCAGAGCATCGACTAAGGCCCCTAAGCGTACGCTAAGTGGGAAAGGATGTGGAGTCGCAGAGACAACCAGGAGGTTGGCTTAGAAGCAGCCACCCTTGAAAGAGTGCGTAATAGCTCACTGGTCAAGTGATTCCGCGCCGACAATGTAGCGGGGCTCAAGCGTACCGCCGAAGTCGTGTCATTCCAGCATGAGGGCCAACGCCCGCTGGGATGGGTAGGGGAGCGTCGTGTGCCGGGTGAAGCAGCCGCGGAAGCGAGTTGTGGACGGTTCACGAGTGAGAATGCAGGCATGAGTAGCGATACACACGTGAGAAACGTGTGCGCCGATTGACTAAGGGTTCCTGGGTCAAGCTGATCTGCCCAGGGTAAGTCGGGACCTAAGGCGAGGCCGACAGGCGTAGTCGATGGACAACCGGTTGATATTCCGGTACCCGCTTTGAAACGCCCAATATCGAATCAGGCGATGCTAAGTCCGTGAAGCCGCCGGCTGAGTCTTCGGACGAGGTCGGAGTGGTGGAGCCGACGAACCAGACTTGTAGTAGGTAAGCGATGGGGTGACGCAGGAAGGTAGTCCAGCCCGGGCGGTGGTTGTCCCGGGGTAAGGGTGTAGGACGTGGGGTAGGCAAATCCGCCTCACACATAGTCTGAGACCTGATGCCGAGCCGATTGTGGTGAAGTGGATGATCCTATGCTGTCGAGAAAAGCCTCTAGCGAGTTTCATGGCGGCCCGTACC
Organism: Streptomyces sp. OZ13; assembly: GCF_052068155.1. Taxonomy (NCBI): domain Bacteria; kingdom Bacillati; phylum Actinomycetota; class Actinomycetes; order Kitasatosporales; family Streptomycetaceae; genus Streptomyces; species Streptomyces sp. OZ13. Next base: position 3,848 of record NZ_JBQHCZ010000037.1, read on the forward strand.
CTAAACCGACTCAGGTGGTCAGGTAGAGAATACCGAGGCGTTCGGGTGAACTATGGTTAAGGAACTCGGCAAAATGCCCCCGTAACTTCGGGAGAAGGGGGGCCATCACTGGTGATCCGATTTACTCGGTGAGCTGGGGGTGGCCGCAGAGACCAGCGAGAAGCGACTGTTTACTAAAAACACAGGTCCGTGCGAAGCCGTAAGGCGATGTATACGGACTGACGCCTGCCCGGTGCTGGAACGTTAAGGGGACCGGTTAGTCACTCTTCGGGGTGGCGAAGCTGAGAACTTAAGCGCCAGTAAACGGCGGTGGTAACTATAACCATCCTAAGGTAGCGAAATTCCTTGTCGGGTAAGTTCCGACCTGCACGAATGGCGTAACGACTTCTCGACTGTCTCAACCATAGGCCCGGTGAAATTGCACTACGAGTAAAGATGCTCGTTTCGCGCAGCAGGACGGAAAGACCCCGGGACCTTTACTACAGTTTGATATTGGTGTTCGGTTCGGCTTGTGTAGGATAGGTGGGAGACTGTGAAGCTTGGACGCCAGTTCAGGTGGAGTCGTCGTTGAAATACCACTCTGGTCGTGCTGGATGTCTAACCTGGGTCCGTGATCCGGATCAGGGACAGTGTCTGATGGGTAGTTTAACTGGGGCGGTTGCCTCCCAAAGGGTAACGGAGGCGCCCAAAGGTTCCCTCAGCCTGGTTGGCAATCAGGTGTTGAGTGTAAGTGCACAAGGGAGCTTGACTGTGAGACCGACGGGTCGAGCAGGGACGAAAGTCGGGACTAGTGATCCGGCGGTGGCTTGTGGAAGCGCCGTCGCTCAACGGATAAAAGGTACCCCGGGGATAACAGGCTGATCTTCCCCAAGAGTCCATATCGACGGGATGGTTTGGCACCTCGATGTCGGCTCGTCGCATCCTGGGGCTGGAGTCGGTCCCAAGGGTTGGGCTGTTCGCCCATTAAAGCGGTACGCGAGCTGGGTTTAGAACGTCGTGAGACAGTTCGGTCCCTATCCGCTGTGCGCGTAGGAGTCTTGAGAAGGGCTGTCCCTAGTACGAGAGGACCGGGACGGACGAACCTCTGGTGTGCCAGTTGTCCTGCCAAGGGCATGGCTGGTTGGCTACGTTCGGAAAGGATAACCGCTGAAAGCATCTAAGCGGGAAGCCTGCTTCGAGATGAGGACTCCCACCTCCTTGAGAGGGTAAGGCTCCCAGTAGACGACTGGGTTGATAGGCCGGATATGGAAGCCCTGTAAGGGGTGGAGTTGACCGGTACTAATAGGCCGAGGGCTTGTCCTCA
>NZ_JBQHCZ010000038.1:0-4991 GCF_052068155.1 Streptomyces sp. OZ13
CCACCGACGCCCGCCACCGCGCCGACGCCAAGAGCGCCCTCATCACCCTCGTCGAACACGCCCTCATGGCCCGCCTGAAGTAGAATGGCCAAGTAGACGACGCAATACGGCAGTTGTCGTAGTTGCCGTGGGGCGGGCTGTGTCTTTTGACACGGCCCGCCTCCGTGTTCATAACATTTCGACAGAGAATTCCGGCGCAGTGGACACCCGTTGCACACGGGCGGTACCACTGTGCTCACCTGAGCCTCGCCAATTGTCGGGGCTCGTTCTTTATGCCCGTTTTATGCGAGGCGTACGCCACTCGGAATCACCGATTCCGAGTGTTTGGAATGCGGCCGGTCGTCGTGCTGGAATTCGTCGAACTGCCGAGTAGTACGGCTCTGAACGAAACACGGCACAGCGTAGGTGCCGACGCCGAGAGGTTGTTGGTCGAGTGAGGCGAAGCAAGACGAGCTCCGCAGAGCAGCAGGCGCGGGGCAACTTCACCCCGCCGTCGCGCACAGCGGCGCCGCCTGCGGATGCGTCGGGAGCTTCCGGCTCTTCCCCGGCCGTCGGCGGGCCGGGAGGTTCCGGGGGCAGCACCAGCCGCTTCTCCCCTCGCAACTGGCGGGTGCCCACCCGACTGAACGCGATCCTCCTCATACCCGTGCTCGTCGGTCTGGTCATGGGCGGGTTCCAGGTCAAGCAGTCGATCGACACCTGGAGCGAGGCGCAGGACGCGGAGAAGACCGCGCTCGTCGTGCGCGCGGCCTCCGAGTACGGCCAGGCGCTCCTCAACGAGCGTGACCTGACCGCGCAGCCCCTGCTGCTCGCCACGAGCCAGGACGCCCGGCAGGCCGCCGTCGTCACCGAGGCGTACGACACCACCGACGCGGCGAAGGCCAAGTTCGACCAGGCCGTGGCGGACATGCCCCCCGGCCAGGGCCTCGAGCGCCGCCTCCAGCTGTTCAAGCAGGAGGAGCCGAAGCTCGCCGATCTGCGCAAGGCGGCCTACACCAAGGCGCTCGACCCGGTGCAGACCGAAGAGGGCTACGTCAAGATCCAGCACGTGCTGATGGAGTTCGCCAACGAGCTCGGCCTCGGCACCGGCAACGTCACCAGCTACGGCCGTACCGTGTACGCCGTCCAGCTCGCCAAGGCCGCCGCGTCGCTGCAGCGCTCCATCGGCATGCACCTGCTGGTCCGGCCGAGCAAGGACGAGAACGTCCTGGCCAAGCAGACGATCGCCTTCAACTCGTACAACTACCTCGAGCAGATCGCCATCGGCGAGTACGTCTCCGGCGGTACGGAGGCCGACACCGTCCGGCTCAAGGAAGTCATGACCGGCAAGGCCGCCGAGGGCGGCAAGCGGCTCGCCGCCGCCGGCCTGAACCCGCCCAAGGGCCCCGACGGCTCCGTCTTCACCGGCATGGCCACCGCCATCGGCTCCGGCACCAGCCCCGACAAGCTGAAGACGCAGGACGTCACGCCCGAGACATGGATGGGCGCGGCCACCGCCAAGTTCGACGGTTACACCGAGATCGAGACCGACCTCGTCGACCGGGCCGTGAACGAGGCCGCGGCGATCTCCGACGACGCCAAGACCGACGCCATCGTCAACGGCCTCATCGTCGTCATCGCCCTGCTCACCGCCTTCATCCTGGCCGGCCTCATGGCCCGCCAGATGAGCCGCTCGATGCGCCAGCTGCGCACCGCGGCGTTCGGCATCGCCGAGCAGCGCCTGCCGATGCTGGTCGACCAGCTGTCCCGGACCGAGCCGGGCCGGGTCGACACCCGTGTCCAGCCCATCCCGATCGACACCCAGGACGAGATCGGCGAGGTCGCCCGGGCCTTCGACCAGGTCCACCGCGAGGCCGTCCGGCTCGCCGCCGAGCAGGCCATGCTCCGAGGCAACGTCAACGCGATCTTCACCAACCTCTCCCAGCGGAACCAGTCGCTCATCGAGGGCCAGCTGACCCTGATCACGGACCTCGAGAACAACGAGGCCGACCCGGACCAGCTGGAGAACCTCTTCAAGCTGGACCACCTGGCGACCCGTATGCGCCGCAACGGTGAGAACCTGCTGATTCTCGCCGGCGAGGAGCCCGGCCGCCGCTGGAACCAGCCCGTGCCGCTCGTCGACGTGCTGCGCGCCGCCTCCTCCGAGGTGGAGTCCTACGAGCGCATCGAGCTCACCGGCGTCCCGGAGACCGAGATCCACGGCCAGGCCGTGACCGACCTCGTGCACCTCCTCGCCGAGCTGCTGGAGAACGCCACCACCTTCTCCTCGCCGCAGACCAAGGTCCGCGTCACCGCGACCCGTCTCCCCGACGGCCGCGTCATGGTCGAGATCCACGACAAGGGCATCGGCCTCACCGCCGAGGACTTCGCGGACATCAACCACAAGCTGGCCAACCCGCCGACCGTGGACGCCGCCGTCTCGCAGCGCATGGGTCTCTTCGTGGTCGGCCGCCTCGCCGACCGGCACGGCATCCGCGTCCAGCTGCGCCCCTCGGGCGAGCAGGCGGGCACCACCTCGCTGGTCATGCTTCCCGACGCCATCACCCACGGTGGCGGTGGCGAGGCGCTGCCCGAGGACGACTTCACGGTCTCGCAGATCATCCCGAAGCAGCAGTCCTTCGAGAGCGCCCCGATGCGGACCGCCGCGGAGCTCGGCTTCGACGACTCCCGCTACGAGCAGCCCTCCGACGATTCCGCGACCCAGCTGGACCCCGTGGGCCGCTCCCTGATGCGCGAGGAGCGCCGGGCGGCCCTGGAGGCCCAGGCGCACGGCGAAAGGCCGCTGTACCGCGACGAGTCGCCGTACGAGCAGGAGCAGGCTCCGCAGCAGGAGTACGGCTCCGAGTACGGCCAGCAGTACGCACAGGCGGACCAGGGCTACGCGCAGAACCAGCAGCCTGCGTACGACGAGTACCAGGGCGGCGGCTACCAGGACCCGTACCAGCCGGCGAACGGCGGCTACCCGGAGCACACGGAGCAGCAGGATCCGCTCCAGGGTGCATATGCGGAAGCCACATACCAGGACCCGCAGAACACCCAGCAGCAGTACGAGGGCCAGTACGACGCCCAGCCCCACCAGGGTGAGTGGGCCGACCACAGCGGCTACCAGAGCGCTTACGAGCCCGAGTACCGTCCCGAAGCGGAATCTGCACCCGCCGCTCCCGCGAACGCCTCGGACCGCGTAGGCTTCGAGCGTCCGGGACCGTCTCCGAGCAGCAGCCACGCGCTGACGGATGCCGGTCTCCCCCGGCGCGGTGGCAGCCAGAAGCCGTCGTCGGCACAGCAGGTGCCACAGCCGCCGGCGCAGCAGCAGGCGTCGCAGCAGCAGTGGCAGCAGCAGGCCCCCGAACAGGCTCCGGCCGCTCAGCAGAGCGGACAGGCTCCGGGCGGCAGCGGCAACGGCTCGGGCAGCTTCGGCGGCGGGAGCTCCGACACCGACGACTGGCGCTCGGCGAACGACGAGCGCTGGCAGCGGGCGGAGAAGCTTCGCGACCCGAAGGCGGGCGGGGTCACCTCGTCCGGTCTTCCCCGGCGGGTACCCAAGGCCAACCTGATCGAGGGCACGGCCGAACAGACCCCGCAGGGCGGCCCACAGGTCTCCCGCGCCCCTGAGGACGTGCGTGGCAGGTTGAGCAACCTGCGGCGCGGCGTCCAGCAGGGACGCAGCGCGGGAACGGACACGAACGGACCGGGCTCCGGCCCGGGCAGTACCTACAACCAGGAGCGTTAGTGTGAGCCCGATGAGCCAGGCGGCGCAGAATCTGAACTGGTTGATCACCAACTTCGTGGACAACACCCCAGGGGTGTCGCACACGGTGGTGGTCTCCGCCGACGGACTCCTGCTGGCGATGTCCGAAGGTTTCCCGCGCGACCGCGCCGATCAACTGGCGGCCGTGGCCTCCGGTCTGACCTCGCTGACCGCGGGCGCCTCCCGGATCTTCGAAGGCGGCGCCGTCAACCAGACGGTCGTGGAGATGGAGCGCGGCTTCCTCTTCATCATGTCCATCTCCGACGGATCCTCACTGGCCGTGCTGGCCCACCCCGAGGCCGACATCGGCCTGGTGGGCTACGAGATGGCGCTCCTGGTCGACCGTGCGGGCAGCGTCCTCACTCCCGACCTTCGCGCGGAGCTCCAGGGAAGCCTGCTCAACTGACGATCTGCCGGGTTCGTCCCGGTAGTTGCTCTTGACCAGTAGACAGACAGTGCGTTTCTCGCCACCGCACCGTTAAGGTGCGGTGGCGCGGGCTCCACAGGGACAGGAACCGGCGTACAGGCAGTCGGAGGAGGAAACGTGGCAACACCCCCAGGCGGGCGCCCTTATGAGGGCGGTCATCAGCCGCACGGTGAGCACACAGACAACCGGTTCAACTTTCCTTCGACGCCGGGCAGAGCGGGCGCGCAGCAGCCCTACCAGCAGTCGCAGTCGCCGTACGACCCGTCCTACGACGCGTCGTACGATCCCTCCTACGGCCAGCAGCAGCCCCGCATCCAGCCGGTGGCCCCGCGGCGCGCCCAGGAGCCCGCGAAGGCGTCGTCCGCCGGTTCCGGCAGGCACAACCCGCTGGTGCGCCCGTACGCCATGACCGGCGGCCGGACCCGGCCGCGTTACCAGCTCGCCATCGAGGCGCTGGTCAGTACCACGGCCGATCCGTCAAGGCTGCAAGGGCAGTTGCCCGAGCACCAGCGGATCTGCCGGCTGTGTTTCGAGATCAAGTCGGTGGCTGAGATCTCGGCACTTCTCTCCATCCCCCTCGGCGTTGCCCGGATCCTCGTCGCCGACCTGGCGGAGGCCGGACTTGTCGCCATTCACCAGCCCGGCGGCGACGAGTCCGCCGGCGGCCAGCCAGACGTGACACTGCTCGAAAGGGTGCTCAGTGGACTTCGCAAGCTCTAGCGGCGGTGCTGCCCGCTCAACCACCAGCGCGAAGATCGTGGTGGCGGGCGGCTTCGGCGTGGGCAAGACCACGTTCGTCGGCGCCGTCTCGGAGAT
>NZ_JBQHCZ010000039.1:0-4901 GCF_052068155.1 Streptomyces sp. OZ13
CAGACACCCAACAGATCCTGCCGACACAACACCCAACTGCCAAGCCCCACAACGAACTTCATTCTGAAACGATCAGTAAGAGGGCGTCTCACGTGGCAAGTTTCGCGAGCTTCTTGTAGCAGGTCAGGGCAGCGGCCAGGCCGAGGAAGGCGAGGAAGTGCGAGCCCTTTCGTTCGTATCGTATGGTCAGGCGGCGGTAGCCGAAGAGCCAAGCGATCGACCGCTCGACCTACCAGCGGTGCCGACCGAGGCGTTCGCCGGACTCGATGCCTGGCCGCGCGATGCGCGCGACGAGCCCACGCTCGCGCAGCCAGATGAGGTGTTCGGCGGAGAAGTACGCCTTGTCCGCGCGGAGTTTGACGGGCCGGCGCCGCCGTGGTCCCCGGCGGGACCGGACTGCGGGGATGCCGAGGATGAGCGGCTTGAGGGCGAGACTGTCGTGCATGTTCGCACCTGACACGGCGACGGCGAGCGGGATGCCCTGAGCATCGGATAGCACGTGCAGCTTGCTGCCCTTCTTGCCGCGATCGACCGGGTTCGGCCCTGTCAGCGATCCCCCTTTTGGCGCGAACGGAGGCCGCGTCGACGATCGCAGAGGTCCAGTCCACTTCGCCCCGAGCCCCGAGTTCGTCCAGCACCGCCCGGTGCAGCCGACGCCACAGGCCGGCCTCGGTCCATACCGTGAGGCGGCGATGCGCGGTGGCGGAGGACGTGCCGAACGTCGGCGGCAGATGCCGCCAGGCACAGCCGCTGGTCAGCACGTACACCTCTGCGGTGAACACGGCCCGCTGGTCGCGCGGAGCGGTCCCGCCACCTTGCGGTCGAGCCGCGAACGACGGCGGTAACGGGGCGACCAGCCTCCAGAGCTCATCAGGAACCAGACGCTTCGACAGATCAGCACTCACGGCCGGCATCATGCCGCTCGAACATCGAGCATCAAGTCACGGGGGACAGCCTTCTATGCCTCGACTGATGCGGCCGATCTGGCGGCCTGCTCGATCTTCGCGCAGTAGGCGGTGCGGGCGTCCTCATCGATCTGCATCTCGTGTTCGGGGCGCATCCCGGTTCGGCCGTCCACGCCTTCGCGCAGGATGTCGGCGTGCCCGGCATGCCGGTTGGTCTCGCCGAGGACGTGGACCAGGATTGCGAACAGGTTCGTGTTGCGATAAGGCTCCGGCCACCACGGCACGTGGCCCGGGGCATCGAGGGCAAGCGCGTCGATCGTCGCGTCTGAGTGTTCCCACGTGCGCCGGTAGGACTCGATGATCTGATCGCGCGCCTCGTCCTCAGCCGCCCACAGATCGCTGCCGTCGTGGTCCTGCCACCGGGGCAGCGGTTCTGGGGACGGCCGGTCGAAGACCTCGCCCAAGTACCTGGCCTCGACGCTGGCCACGTGTTTGACCAGGCCGAGGAGGTTGGTCCCGGTCACTGTCAAAGGTCGGCGGGCGTCGTATTCGGACAGGCCGTCGAGCTTCCAGAGCAGCGCCTTGCGGTCCCGCCGCAGTCGCCCGTGCAGGGTGCCCTTCGCGAATTCATCGATCATGCGGCATGAGCCTGCCATGGGCTACTCATGGCCTCAAGATCCCGTATGTGGACCGCAACGACCGGCAGTGCTGAAACCCGGCCATGGCCACCGCCCCGAGCCACTGAAGAAGCTCGCGGAACTTGCCACGTGAGACAGCCTCTAAGCTGATGTCGCGCTTTCGGGAAGCGGTCCCTTCCGTGCGTAGCCTAGGAAGCAGAAACTGGCCCTGGCTGCACCATCACCCGATCGGCGGCCATTCAGCTAGGCTTCAATGGGAATCAATATCCTGCGATTGCTGTTGCTTATCTCTTTCGCTACTCACCACCGGTCGGGAGGTGCTCCGCGCATAGAAGTGCCCGGCTTCGGCTGCTCCTGTCTTGCGGGCACTCGGGTTAGGACTCCCGAACAATCTTAAAGAGCACTCAGGGCATCCATATCGCTGTGCAGCTCACGGCTAGCCGAGTCTGGGCGTCAGCCCTGAGTAATGCAATGACAAGAAGGGGAAGCCTTGCCCAAGACACGGGGCAGGACCAGATGGAAGCTGTTCTCCATCCTCATGATTCCCAGCCTCGCCGCCAGTGCGGCACTGCTGGTTTCCGTAGCCGAGGGTGCGCTTGCTGCGTCGTTCCTCATCTCCGACCAGAAATTCAAAGTGACCGCCGAACGTATCGAAATCACCGGGGCGATCCAGTACGGTGCACTGGACAAGCGGTACGACGGAACAGTCGTCCCTGTCACGGTATCCGGTGCAGATCGCTCCACATCCTACGGTGTCTGCCAATCCACGGTTCAGCACATTCCGCTGATCGGCAAGGTCACTGCCAGGGTGACCGCCAAACGGGTCACAGCACTTGACTCGTATTCGGATGTGATCGAGTCGTCTCAAGGCACTGTCACAGACAAGAACCGCAGAACCGGCATCGCCGCCGGGGCCGCCAAGAAGGGGCCCGGCATCAACCCGGGCGACAATGTCGACCCCGCAAGTGCGGCGGCCGAGGCCGACTCGAGCGTGATCACTGATTCAAGGTCGATCCTGGTTGCGACGAGCGCCAGAGTCACCCAAACAAGTGGTGTCAGTACGAGAATCTACAAGGGCGTCAACGAATGCTTCTGAAGGAAGGAACAACGGGGAAGCTCCGCTTCTGGACACTCTTCTCGATCCTCCAGAAAACATGCCAGTCCTGGGCTCTTCCTTTCGACTCCAGTGTCCTGAAACGTGGCCATTACCTTCTCAAGGTCCTCCGGCCACGCTTCGGCGACTGGCGCCGAAGCAGACCGTTCTGGGCCGGGCTCCTGACCATGCTCGGCGGGGTGCCGATCATGTACTTGCCGTACGCAGCGCTCACCCTGGACACTCTCGCCCTCCGGATGGCAACCCCCGCGGGGTCCGGTTCACTGGTTATCGGCTCACTGCTCTTCGCACTGGGTATGATCATGTGGTTCCAGTCAAACTTGCGAGTATTCGCTGGCGTCACGACCACCATGCTCGCTCTGCTGTCCATCCCAATGTCCAACCTCGGCGGACTCCTCCTCGGCTTTCTGCTTGCACTGCTCGGCGGAACCCTGTCCATCGCCTGGACACCTATGGGCCATCCCGCAAAGGTGTGCTAGGTGCACGCGCCATTGTCGGGGAAGCTGAAGCGGGCAGCTGGCACCTCTGTTCGACGCGCGAGCGACACCCCGGAAAACTACCCGGCCTTTCTCGGCCTGGCAGCGGCCATCTGCTGTTACAAACGCTTCCGCCCGGCCGTAGACTTTGCCGCAGGATAAAAACATCTCCTTCACTTCACGACCACAGTTCAGAAAGTGTGTCGCTTACGGCACACGCCTCAGCAGGCACCAAACAGCGTCCGGCGCTGCGCCGAAGCAGGTGGGACGCGGCAAGACGGACAGGGCAACCTCTTGTGGCGCCGCGCCGAGGCGGCGCGACCAGCTGATACGACCAGGCCTGCCCGGACCTTCTTTGACGGACCGCCCCCCAGATGTACCAGCTGATGTTCTGCCGGGGAGAGTAGTTCCAGCGCCAGCCACCTCGGCAAGGTCCACAGCTTGCACCCCCAAGCCGGAGCATGCGCGGCGCTCACGCAGTCGCCGATCAGCCGGAGCCGCTCGGCATACCGCCAGAGGAGTCGTACTGGCGCTCGCGCCCATGACTGCAACCAACCGCCTTGGATCCGTACTCGCCGCCCGCTACCGGGCCGGACTCCGCCTCGCGGCACTCATCCTCTGGCTCCGCGAACCCGCCCAAGATCTTGGGCAGTCCTGGGGGACTCCGAGCGGAACCAGGGGCGGTACGTCCCACTCCAGACCATTGGGCCACTGGATTTTGGAATGAGCCGGGAGGACGCTGTCGCCGCCATGGCGGCGCAGGGCTTCACTGCGAAGCAACAACACGGGGGGGTTGCACTCAACGGGCCGTACGCAATGGCGGGCCGAGTTCTCGAAGCCACAGCCGGCCTGGAGAAGTCGACCAGCGGTGAAGGGCTACTTCGTCGAAGGCGCGGGATTGACGTGCGTGCTGGTGGATGGACGGCTCGGCCCACAGGTCACCCACGAGGGAATCCGTCTGATCGGCCGGGTTCCCTCGGAACTCTTCGAGGACATGGAGTCCTACGCGGTCCGGCACGACGTGGGGCTCCGGTCCAGTCCAGGAGGCGACCTGTTCGTCGACGGCTTCGAAATCGACCTGGGCGCACAGCGTGCCGGCGACGCCGTGGTGATCTGGGCGCGCTTCCCCACCTCGAAGGTTTGCGATGGTTCGCCGACTCTGTCGGCGAACCATGTCGCGTTCTACGTCGGGCAAGGGGACAACGCATCGCCGGATGGCGGATGGTTCCGCCTGGGTCCGGAACACACGATGGTGCATAGAAGGGGAGATCCGAGATCGCTCTGATTCAGCAGCCCCTCACTCCAAGGCGGTGACGCCGTGACCATTAACATCGCCAGGTCGACGGGGCCTTCGGCCTCGTCACACCTTCGGTCCGAACTCGACGAGACAGAAGCGGGCGGCGCCCTGGACCAGCATGACGACGGCGCCGCCGCGGAGACCGAGCACCAGCACCGGCACCTCTGGTTGCGATGTGAAGCCTCCACGCGCAGGGGTTCAGGTCCATAACTGGTGCGTCTACTGCCGCCAGCCGCGCACAAGGATGGTGACGCTGCGTATTCCAAGCCTACGATGGCATGCCCGAATGACGAGGAAGTCAATCAAGGTCAGGTGGTCCCGCTACGAATCGTCGCGGTGGCGACGGGGCGCTGGCAACAACGCATCTGGGCGAGCTGAACCAGCCTGTGGACTTACTGATCGTTTCAGAATGAAGTTCGTTGTGGGGCTTGGCAGTTGGGTGTTGTGTCGGCAGGATCTGTTGGGTGTCTG
>NZ_JBQHCZ010000040.1:0-4739 GCF_052068155.1 Streptomyces sp. OZ13
TCGGCGTCGGGTGTGCTGGGCACGGCCGGCCAGAGCACCTATGCCGCTGCCAACACGGCCTTGGACACGCTGGCCGCGCTCCGTCGTAGTGAGGGTCTTGCCGCGACCAGCCTTTCCTGGGGTCTGTGGCAGCAGGCCGGGATCGGGCTGACTGCCGCGCTGGGGCAGGCGGACGTGGCGCGGATGCGGCGCCAGGGCTTCGGCGCGCTGTCCCAGCAGCAGGCGCTGGCGGCGTTGGACGCCGCTCTGCTCCAGCCGTATGCCCATCTCGTTCCGGTCAAGCTGGAGACGGCGCGGGTCGAGGACCCGCCCGCCCTGCTGCGGGCCCTTGTGCGCAGGAGGCGCAGGCCGGCGGCCGGCACCACCACATCCGGCGGTCGGGGCACGGTGTTGCGTGACCGGCTGGCGGGTCTGCCGGAGGGTGAACGGCTGCCGTATCTGGTTCAGTTGGTGCGTTCTGAGGCGGCGGTCGTGCTGGGGGCGTCCAGCGCGGACGGTGTCGGTGACCATCAGGCGTTCAAGGAGCTCGGTCTGGACTCGCTGATGGCGGTCGAGCTGCGGCGCCGCCTGTCCGCGGCGACCGAGGTGGCCCTGCCGGCCACCCTCGCTTTCGACCATCCCACCCCCGCCGCCGTCGCCGGCCTCCTCCTCGACCGCTACACCTCCGAGGCAACGGCGCAGGCCGGCGTCGTCCCAACCGCCGTCTCCCGGGCCGGTGCGCACGTGACGAAGACACAGATCGACAGCCTGGTGGACCTCCTGCGTGCCGCGACTCCGCAACAACTCGAGGAGCAGGGACTGGTTTCCCGCCTCCTGGAGCTCAAGGACGGCCTCGCACGAACCGTCGTCCCCGACGCACCGGAGATCGAGATCGAAGCCGGCAGCACAGAAGACCTTCTCCAGTTCCTCGACCGCAAGCTTGGAGTGTGACGGATGACCGCGTCCGAAGTTGAGAAGCTCGAGTCCTACCTCCGCCGCGCCACCACCGCCCTGGTCGAGACGGAGAAGGAACTCAGCACGGAGCGCGCGGCGCGCACGGAGCCGATCGCCATCGTGTCGATGGCGTGCCGCCTGCCGGGCGGTATCGACACGCCCGAGGGTTTCTGGCAGCTCCTGGCCGAGGGCGGGGACGCCATCGGCCCGTTCCCCTCCCGCTGGGACGGTCTGGATCTGTACGACGCCGACCCGGAAGCGGTCGGCAAGAGCTACGCCCGCGAGGGCGGCTTCGTCGACGGTGTCGAGGGCTTCGACGCCGCGTTCTTCGGCATCAGCCCGCGTGAGGCGCAGTCGATGGACCCGCAGCAGCGCCTGGTGCTGGAGGCGTCGTGGGAGGCGCTGGAGCGCGCCGGCATCCGGCCCGGCGCACTCAGCGGCAGCCGCACCGGCGTCTACCTCGGCGCGATGAGCGCCGATTACGGCAACCAGCAGGGCCATGACCTCGACGCCCTCGACGGCTACGTCAGCACCGGCAACGCGAGCAGCGTGGTGTCGGGACGGGTGTCCTACGCGCTGGGCCTGCAGGGCCCCGCCGTCACCATCGACACCGCCTGCTCGTCCTCCCTCGTCGCCCTGCACCTGGCGGCCACGGCACTGCGGCAGGGCGAGTGCGACCTCGCCCTCGTCGGCGGTGTCACCGTGATGTCGACACCGTCGACCCTCGTGGAGTTCAGCCGCCTCAAGGGAGCCGCTGCCGACGGGCGTTCCAAGAGCTTCTCCGCCGGGGCCGACGGGACCGGGCTGTCCGAGGGCGCGGGTGTGCTGGTCATGAAGCGTCTGTCGGCTGCCGAGCGGGACGGCGACCGGGTCCTGGCCGTGGTTCGCGGCTCCTCGGTCAACCAGGACGGCGCGAGCAACGGCCTGACCGCCCCCAACGGGCCCTCCCAGCAGCGCGTCGTCCGTGACGCGCTCGCCGTGTCGCAGCTCACCCCCGCGGACATCGACGCGATCGAGGCGCACGGCACCGGCACGTCGCTGGGCGACCCGATCGAGGCCGGCGCTCTCGCCGAAGTCTTCGGCGAGCACCCCGTGTTCCTGGGGTCGGCGAAGTCGAACCTCGGCCACACGCAGGCCGCCGCCGGTGTCGTCGGCGTGATGAAGATGGTCCTCGCCCTCCAGCACGAGACGCTGCCCCGCACGCTGCACGCCGACGAGCCCAGCCCCCACATCGACTGGGACACCAGTGGCCTGACCCTGCTTCAGCAGCCGCAGCCCTGGCACAAGGGCGAGCGGACCCGCCGCGCCGGTGTGTCCTCCTTCGGCCTGAGCGGCACCAATGCGCATGTGGTGCTGGAGGAGGCCCCGGCAGCCACGTCGGTGGAGCCCGCGGAGAACCAGGGCCGTCGGCTCCCCGCGCTTCCGGTGGTGGTGTCCGGCCGTGACGAGCGGGCCCTGCGGGAGAACGCGGCCCGCCTCGCCGACCGGCTGGAGGCCGGTGACGGCGAGGAGCCGGACCTCGCCGACGTCGCGTTCTCCGCGGCGCGACGGACACGGTTCGAACACCGGGCGGGCGTGATCGCCGGCTCGGTGGCGGAGGCCGTCACGGGTCTGCGGGCGTTGAGCGAGGGCCGCTCGGCCGCCGGCGCGGTCACCGGCACCGCCACGTCCTCGACGCCGGCCGGCGTGGCGTTCCTGTTCCCGGGCCAGGGGAGCCAGCGGGCGGGGATGGGCCGGGAGTTGTACGAGGCGTTCCCCGTGTTCGCCGAAGCGTTCGACAAGGTCTGCGACGTGGCGGACGGGCTGCTGGGCCGCTCGTTGAAGGACGTGGTGTTCGGGTCCGACGCGGCCACGCTGGAACGGACGGAATTCGCCCAGCCCGGGCTGTTCGCGTTCGAGGTGGCGCTGTTCCGGCTGTGGGAGTCCTGGGGGCTCTCCGCATCGGTGGTGACCGGACACTCGGTGGGGGAGCTGGCGGCGGCACACGTCGCGGGTGTCCTGCCCCTCGAGGACGCGGCGCGTCTCGCGGTGGCACGCGGCAAGCTGATGCAGGCCTGCGAACCGGGTGGGGTCATGGCCTCGGTGGAGGCTTCGGAGGCCGAGGTCGTGGCCGTCCTCGACCTGGTCCCCGGACGGGTGTCGGTGGCGGGGGTGAACGGTCCGGCCCAGGTCGTGGTGAGCGGCGATGCCGCAGCCGTGGAACAGGTCGAACAGCACTTCGCCGGCGAAGGGCGGCGCACACGGCGCCTCGAGGTGTCGCACGCGTTCCACAGCGCGCACATGGACACGATGCTGGAGGAGTTCGCCGAGATCGCCGCCGGATGCCGGTTCGAGGAGCCGCGGACACCCCTCGTGTCGTCGGTGACCGGTGCCTGGATGGGAAGGGACCTCACGGCGGGCGAAGGCATGCGATCCCCCGCCTACTGGGTGACGCAGGTCCGCGAAGCGGTGCGCTTCTGGGACGCCGTACGCACCCTGGAGGACGCCGGACCCGGCCGCTACGTGGAATGCGGTCCGCGGGGCGTGCTGACGGCCATGGGCAGCGAGGGCGTGGCGGACGACTCCGTCAGCCGGTTCGTCGCCAGTGCCCGGAAGGGGACGGATGAGGTGGCCGGGGTGCTGACCGCACTCACCGAACTGCACGTCCTCGGCCAGGACGTCGACTGGGACACCGTCTTCACGGGAACCGGCGCCACCCGAATCGACCTGCCCACCTATGCCTTCCAACGCGAACGTTTCTGGCAGCAGGTGTCCGCTTCCGGTGATGTGACGTCGGTGGGGCTGGAGTCGGCGGGGCATCCGTGGCTGGGTGCGGTGACCGCGCTTGCCGACGGCGAAGGGCATGTGTTCAGCGGCCGTGTGTCGCTGCGTGAGTTCGGCTGGCTGGCCGATCATGCGGTGTTCGGCACGGTGATCGTCCCGGGCACCGCGCTGCTCGAACTGGCCCTGTCGGCCGGGTATTTCGTGGGTGCGGGTCGGGTGGAGGAGCTGACGCTCCTGGAGGCGCTGGTCGTTCCGCAGGAGGGTGAGCTGCGGCTTCAGGTGACGGTGGGCGCGCCCGGTCCGGATGGTCGTCGTCCGGTGGCGCTCTACAGCCGGCGTGGTGATGACGGTGAGTGGGTCCGGCATGCGTCCGGCGTGCTGAGCGAGGCACCGGCCGCCCCCGCAGCCGACGGGTTCGAGGCGTTGGCGCAGTGGCCGGTGACGGGTGCGCAGCGGGTGGACCTGGACGGTTTCTACGAGCGGTTCGCGGAGCAGGGCATTGCCTACGGCCCGGTGTTCCGGGGCTTGAGCGAGCTGTGGCGTGACGGCGACACCGCCTATGGCCTGGTGCGGCTGCCCGAAGGCGTCTCCACCGACGGCTACGGCATCCACCCGGCACTCCTCGACACCGCCCTGCACACCCTCATCGCAGCCGCAGGGGAGCAGAGCACCGAAGACAGCGTGCTGCTGCCGTTCGAGTGGACCGGGGTGAGCCTCGAGGCGGTGGCGGGCTCCGTGCTGCGGGTCCGTGCCGAGCTGGACAGTGAGAACTCGACGGCCCGGATCCGGGTGACCGACGAGAACGGCGAACCCGTCGCCCGGATCGAGGGACTCCAGGTACGACAGGCCACGGCGGAGCAGATCCGGGCGGCGGCGACCTCGGTGGACCACCTGTACCGGGTGGAGTTCCAGCCGGTGGGCGCTTCGGCTGAATCCCGTGACGCCGACCGGCTGGTGATCGACGCGCGGAACTGGTCGGGTTCGGTGACGGAGGTCGCCGCGCGTGGACTGGCCGAACTCCAGCAGGCGTTGGCCGGCGACAC
>NZ_JBQHCZ010000041.1:0-4050 GCF_052068155.1 Streptomyces sp. OZ13
GCACCAGTACCGGGCGTCGAGCGCCGTGCCGTCCAGCAGTGCGCCGGTGACCGTCGAGTAGAACGGCACCTGCCCCGGGCGCGGCCGGAGCGGGGCGAGTCGTGCCTCCAGATCGGGCAGCAGGGCGTCCATGTGGTGACTGTGGGAGGCGACCGGCGCCTCCAGCCGCCCGCACGACACATCCGCGTCGTCCAGTCGGAACAGGAGGTCCTCCACCGCATCGGCGTCACCCGATACCGACACCGACCGGGGTGTGTTGACCGCGGCGACCGACACGGCATCTCCGTACGGGGCGATCCATTCCCCCACCTCGTCGAGCGGGAGTTCCACCACCGCCATCCGGCCCACGCCCGCCACTGCCTGCAGCGCGGCGCTGCGCACACCGATGACCCGTGCACCGTCCTCGACGGACAGCGCACCGGCCACCACCGCGGCCGCCACCTCACCCTGCGAATGACCCACCACCGCGGCCGGCTCCACACCCAGCGACCGCCACACCGCCGCCAGGCCCACATACACCGTGAACATCACCGGCTGCAGCACATCCAGCCGCGACCACTCCTCCACGGACCCTTCCCGCAACAGGTCCTCCACCGAACGGTCCAGATACGGCGCCAGCGCCTCATCGCACTCACGCACCGCGTCCGCGAACGCCTGCGACTGCTCCAGCAGTTCACGCCCCATCCCCGCCCACTCGCTGCCCTGGCCGGGGAAGACGAACACGGTCCTGCCGTGCTCCTGCTGTGTGCCGGTGAGGAGATCGGGGTGGGTCCGGTCCTCGGCGAGGGCTCGTAGCAGTTCGGCTGCGTGTGCGGTCGTGCCGGCCATGAGGCCGGCACGTTCGCCGAGGTGGGTGCGGTGCAGGGCGGCGGTGGCGGCGACGTCCCGCAGCGGCACGTCGGGGCGGGCGGCCAGCCAGTCGGCCCAGCGCCCGGCCTGCTCGCGCAGCGCCGCCCGGCTCGCGCCCGACAGCACCACCGGCAAGGGCGTGCCGGGAGCGGCATCGGTCGCCGGCGACGGGGTGGTGGGGGACGCGGGGGTGGGTGCTTCTTCGATGACGACGTGCGCGTTGGTGCCGCTCAGGCCGAAAGAGGAGACACCGGCGCGGCGGGTGCGCTCGCTCTTGGTCCAGGGCTGCGGCTGCTGAAGGAGAGCGAGTCCGTTGTTGTCCCAGTCGATGTGGGGGCTGGGCTCGTCGGCGTGCAGGGTGCGGGGCAGCGTCTCGTGCTGGAGGGCGAGGACCATCTTCATGATGCCGACGACACCGGCGGCGGCCTGGGTGTGGCCGAGGTTCGACTTGGCCGATCCGAGGAACACGGGGTGCTCGCCGAAGACTTCGGCGAGAGCGCCCGCTTCGATCGGGTCGCCCAAGGCGGTGCCGGTGCCGTGTGCCTCGATCGCGTCGATGTCCGCGGGGGCGAGACCGCCCGCGGCCAGGGCGTCGCGGACGACGCGCTGCTGGGAGGGCCCATTGGGGGCGGTCAGGCCCTGGCTGCGGCCGTCCTGGTTGACCGCGGAGCCACGGACCACGGCCAGGACGCGGTCGCCGTCGCGTTCGGCCACCGACAGACGCTTGAGCACGAGCATGCCGACGCCTTCCGACCAGCCCGCGCCGTCGGCCTGGGCGGAGAAGCTCTTGCAACGACCGTCGGGGGAGGTCGTCTTGAGTCGGCTGAACTCGACGTACGACATCGGCGTCGACATCACCGTGACACCGCCGACGAGGGCGAGGTCGCACTCGCCCTGCCGCAGAGCGCCTGCCGCCAGGTGCAGGGCGACCAGGGAGGACGAGCAGGCGGTGTCGATGGTGACGGCCGGGCCCTGCAGGCCCAGCGCATAGGAGATCCGGCCGGAGACGATGCTTCCGGCGTTGCCCGTTCCGAGGTAACCGTCGAGGGCGTCGAGGCCCTGACCCTGGCGGTCGTAGTCCGAGCTCATGGCGCCGAGGTAGACGCCGGTGCGGCTGCCGCTGAGTGCGCCGGGGCGGATGCCGGCGCGCTCCAGCGCCTCCCACGACGCTTCCAGCACCAGGCGCTGCTGCGGGTCCATCGACTGCGCCTCACGCGGGCTGATGCCGAAGAAGCCGGCGTCGAAGTCCTCGACACCGTCGAGGAATCCGCCCTCGCGGGTGTAGCTCTTGCCGACGGCATCCGGGTCGGGGTCGTACAGGTCCAGGCCGTCCCAGCGGGACGGTGTCCCTCCGATGGCGTCGCCGCCCGAGGTCAGGAGTTCCCAGAAACCTTCGGGGGTGTCGATGCCGCCCGGCAGGCGGCAGGCCATCGACACGATGGCGATCGGGTCGTCGGGCGTGCCGCGGTCGAGTGCGGGGGCCGACGGGTGTGTCGCCGCCGCGGTCGTGTCGGCCAGGTCGAGACGGTCGAGGAGGAGGCCGGCGACGGCGGCGGGGGTGGGATGGTCGAAAGCGAGGGTGGCCGGCAGGGCCACCTCGGTCGCCGCGGACAGCTGTCGCCGCAGCTCGACCGCCATCAGCGAGTCCAGACCGAGCTCGGAGAAGAGTTGCTGCGGCTTGATGGCGTCGGCGTCGGCGAGGCCCAGCACGATCGCTGCTTCACGCTGTACGAGCTGCACCAGATACGGATGCCGTTCAGCCTCGGGCAGCGCCGCCAGCCGGTCACGCAACGCCGTGGCCTGACCGCCGGATGTGGTGGTGCCGGCCGCCGGCCGGATGCGCCTCCTGCGCACGAGTGCCCGCAGCAGGGCGGGAGGGTCCTCGACCCGCGCCGTCTCCAGCTTGACCGGAACAAGGTGGGCATACGGCTGGAGCAGAGCGGCGTCCAGCGCGGCGAGTGCCTGCTGCTGGGTCAGCGCGCCGATGCCTCGCCGTGCGAGCCTGCCGAGTTCGGCCTGGCCGAGATGGGCGGCGAGGCCCGTTCCGGTCTGTTCCCACAGGCCCCAGGAGAGGCTGGTCGCGGCCAGGCCATCAGCGCGGCGGAGGGCGGCGAGCGTGTCCAGCGCTGTGTTGGCAGCGGCGTAGGTGCTCTGGCCGGTGCTGCCGAGGACGCCGGAGGTGGAGGAGTAGAGGACGAACGCGGCCAGGTCGAGGCCGAGTTCGCGGGTGAGGTCGTGCAGGTGCAGCGCACCCTCGGTCTTGGGGGCGAGGACGCGGGCCAGACGGTCGGGGTTCTGGTCGGTGAGGAGTCCGTCGTCGAGGACGGCGGCAAGGTGGAACACAGCGGTCCACGGGTGGGCGGTGTCCACGCCGGTGAGCAGGGTCCGGACCTGGGCGCGGTCGGCCACGTCGCAGGCGACGACCTCGACATGGTCGGCACCGGCGGCGGTCAACTCCCCCACCAGGTCGGACACACCGGGTGCGTCGGCCCCTCGGCGTGAGGTCAGCACCAGACGGCGCACGCCGTGCTCCTGGACCAGGTGACGGGCCAGAGCCTGACCCAACTCCCCCATGCCGCCCGTGATCAGGACCGTGCCGGCAGGATCCAGTGCACGGGCCTCGGTGCCTGTATCGGCACGGGCGTCGGGATCGGTGGAGGTGGAGACACGGACCAGGCGGGCGGCCAGTATCTGGCCTGCGCGGACGGTCAGCTCGGGTTCGTCCGCCACTTGCAGGGCCGATGTCAGGTCCTGGGTGTCGGTGTCGATCAGGCGGATCACCCGCTCCGGGTGCTCGCTGCGTGCCGACCGCACCAGGCCCCACAACGACGCCTGGCCCACGTCCGTGGCGTCTTCGCCGACCGCGCCACAGGTCACCAGCACGATCTCGGACACGGCCTCATCGGCCAACGCCTGCTGGAGTTCGGCCAGTCCACGCGCGGCGACCTCCGTCACCGAACCCGACCAGCCCCGCGCGTCGATCACCAGCCGCTCGGCGTCCTGTGCCTGAGAGCCGACCGTGACCGGCTGGAACTCCACCCGGTACAGGTGGTCGACCGATGTCGAGGCACGGATCTGGTCGGCGGTCACCTCGCGCAGGTCGAGACGACCGGACAGAACAGGCCCGCCCGCCGGATCGGCGACCCACAGCCGAAGGGACGTCCCCGAGGTGTCGAGATCCGCACGGACGCGCAACTCGCT
>NZ_JBQHCZ010000042.1:0-3986 GCF_052068155.1 Streptomyces sp. OZ13
ACGGCCGAACGCCCCTCCCCCACCGCCCGCAAACCAGCAACCGCCTCCACCACCGAACCGGCAACCACACCCGCCCGGTACTCGAAACGCGTCCGGCCCGCCGCCGACAACGCCACATCCGCCAAAGCCGGCGCCTCAGCACCCTCCAACCAGTCGGCCAGACGCACCGCGTTCGCCCGCAACGCACCCTCGTCCCGCCCCGACACAACCACCGGAACCACCGGAACCACCGGCAGCCGACCGCCCTCGTCGTCCGAAGACTCCACCGGCACCACCGCCGGAGCCTCCTCCAACACCACATGCGCATTCGTCCCGCTCAACCCGAACGAGGACACACCCGCCCGGCGGGTCCGCTCGCCTCGTGGCCAGGCGGTGAGTTCGTCGATGACGTGGACCGGCAGGTCGTCCCAGGCGATGTTCGGGTTGCGGGGGGTGCTGTGCATGGTGGGGGGCAGGGCCTCGTTGCGGAACGAGGCGAGGACCTTGCAGACGCCTGCGATGCCGGCGGCGGACTCCAGGTGGCCGATGACGCTCTTGGCGGTGCCGAGGGCGAGTGGCTGCTCGGGGGTGCGGCCGTTTCCGTACACGGCGGCGAGGGCCTGTACCTCGATGGGGTCGCCGAGGGCTGTGCCGGTGCCGTGGCACTCGACGTAGTCGATGTCGGTCGGGGTCAGGCCGGCGGAGCGGAGGGCGGCGCGGATGACCTTCTGCTGCGAGGTGCCGTTGGGTGCCGTGATGCCGCTGCTTGCGCCGTCGTGGTTGATCGCGGTCGCCCGGATGACGCCGAGTACGTCGCGGCCCTGCTCGAGGGCGTCGGTGAGGCGCATGACGGCGACGACGCCGACGCCTTCGCCGCGGCCGTATCCGTCGGCCGCCGCGGAGAAGGTCTTGCTGCGGCCGTCGGCGGCCAGTGCGTGCGAGCGGCTGAGGGCGACGAAGGCGCCGGGGTCGGCGAGGACCTGGACACCGCCGGCGAGGGCGAGTTCGCACTCGTCGTTGCGCAGCGCCTCGCAGGCGAGGTGCAGGGCGACCAGCGAGGATGAGCAGGCGGTGTCGACGGACAGGGCGGGACCCTGCAGTCCGAGGTGGTAGGAGAGCCGTCCGGCGTTGAAGCTCGGGAGGCTGCCGGTCAGGGTGTAGGTGTCGGGGCCGGAGCCCTGGCGGTACTTGCCGTATTCGCCGGGCCCTGCGCCGATGAAGACGCCGGTCCGGCTGTCGCGCAGGTCGCGGGGGCGCAGGCCGGCGTTCTCCAGTGAGGTCCAGGCGGCTTCCAGCAGCAGTCGGTGCTGGGGGTCCATCGGTTCGGCTTCGCGCGGGCTGATGCCGAAGAACGCCGCGTCGAACGAGGCCACGTCGTCGAGGAGGGAGGCGTGGCGGACGTAGGTCTTTCCTTCGGCGTCGGGGTCGGGGTCGTAGAACCGGTCCACGTCGAAGCGGTCGGTGGGGATGGGTGAGAGGGTGTCGCGCCCTTCGGCCAGTACGTTCCAGAAGCTTGTCAGGTCGTTCGCGTCGCCCGGCATGCGCAGGCCCACGCCGACGACGGCCAGTGGTTCGTCGGTGCGGCCCCCGGCGGGCGCGGGTGTGTCGGCGTCGGTGTCGGTGGCCGGGGTGAGCCGGTCGAGCAGCCACCGGGTGACGGCCAGGAGGTTCGGGCAGTCGTAGATCAGTGTCCTGGGGGTGGTGATGCCGACGCGGTCCTGGATCCGGTGGCTGAAGGCGATGGCCATCATCGAGTCGAAGCCGAGGTCCTTGAAGCCCCGCTCGGGGTCGAGGGCTGCCGGGTTCTGCATGCCGAGCACGGCTGCTGCCTCTGCTGCCAGGAGGTCCTGGACGTGGAGGAGCCGGGCTTCGTCGGTCAGGCCGAGGAGTGTGTCGCGCAGTGTCGCGGTGTGGCCGGTGCCGGTGTGCGGCTCGCTCGCGGTGCGGGCTTCGGTGATCTCGCTCAGCACGGGGCGCAGGGGGCCGCGTGGGCAGAAGGCGGGGACGGCGTGGGCCCAGTCCATGTGCGCGACGACGGTGGTGCGCCCGGCGGCCAGGGCCAGGTCCAGGCCGGTGAGGGCTTTGGCGGCCGGCATGGGGACGAGTCCGTTGCGGCGCAGCAGGGTGCCGGTGGCGCCGTCGGCCATGCCGCCGTCGGACCATGGGCCCCAGGCGACGCAGACAGCGGGGAGTCCGGCTGCCCTGCGGTGTGCGGCCAGGGCGTCGAGGCCGGCGTTGGCCATGGCGTAGCCGGCCTGTCCGGTGTTGCCGAGGGTTCCGATGACGGACGAGAACAGGACGAACGCGTCCAGCTCGCGGTCCTGGGTGAGGGCGTGGAGGTTCCAGGCTCCGCCGAGTTTGGGTGCCGCGATCGTTTCGACCTCGGCCGTGGTGAGGGTGGCCAGCAGTTTGTCGTCGAGGACGCCGGCGGTGTGGAACACGGCGCGCAGGGGGGCCTGTTCGTCGCCGTCGAGGGTGGCGAGGAGTTCGGCTGTGCGGGCGGGGTCGCTGATGTCGCAGGCGGCGAGGGTGACGCGGGTGCCTGTGGTCTCGAGTTCCGCCTTCAGTTCGGCGGCGCCGGGGGCGTCGGGGCCGCGCCGGGATGCCAGCACGAGGTGTTCGGTGCCGTGTGCGGCCAGGTGGCGTGCGAGGTGGGCGGCGAGGGCGCCGCTGCCTCCGGTGATGAGGGCGGTGCCGCGGCCTGTCGGTGCCGGGGCGGCGGTGTCGGGGGCGGCGGCGCGGCGGAGCCGTCGTACGAGGCGGCCCGCGGGGCGCAGTGCGACGTGTTCTTCTGCGTCGGTGCCGGTGACGGTGGCCAGGAGTTGCAGGGTGGCCTGTGTGTCGATCTCTTCGGGGAGGTCGATCAGTCCGCCCCAGCGGTTGGGGTGTTCGAGGGCGATCACGTGTCCCAGGCCCCAGGTCTGTGCCTGCCACGGGCGGGGGACGGTGTCGTCGGGGTGGGCCTGTACCGCGCCGCGGGTGAGGATCCACAGCGGTGCCTGTATCCCGTGGTCGCCGAGGGCCTGGGTGAGGGCGAGGGTCTGGGAGGTGCCGCAGGGCGGTGCGGCGTCGGCCTCGGGGTCGTGGTCGGGGTCGACGGCTTCGTCGAGGGGGGTGAAGGCGAGCACGCCGCGCAGGTGGGTGGCTGTCGGGGCGGGGATGCGGGCCAGGTGGGCGCTGAAGTGTTCGCGTTCGCCTGCGGCGGGGACGACGTGCACCTTCGCGCCGGCCGCTTCGAGTGTCCGGGCCAGTCCGGGCGGCGGGGCGACCAGCAGCCAGGGGCCGCGGACGGTGGCGGGTGCGGGGTCGGGGGCGGGGGCGTTGTGCCAGGTCTCCTCGTAGAGCCAGTCCGCCACTTCGCCGGTGTGGGTGTGGCGGCTGTGCCAGGCGGCGAGGTGGGGCAGCATCGCGGCCACGGTCGTGCTGTCGTCGGCTCCGAGGAGGCGGGCGAGTTCCTCGGTCTCGCCGCGTTGGACGGCGTCCCACAGGGCGTCCTCGGCGTGGGTCCGGGTGCGGGTGGGGGCGGTGTCGGTGGGTGCGTCGAGCCAGAAGCGTTCGCGTTGGAAGGCGTAGGTGGGCAGGTCGATGCGGGTGGCGCCGGTTCCCGTGAAGACGGTGCCCCAGTCGATGTCCTGGCCGAGGACGTGCAGTTCGGTGAGTGCGGTCAGCACGGCACGCGGTTCGTCCAGTCCCTTGCGCAGGGCCGGAACGACCGGCGCGCCCGAGTCGGTCAGGCAGTCCTGCGCCATCGCGCTCAGAACCGCGCCCGGCCCGATCTCCACACAGGCACCGACACCCTGCTCCTCCACCCACCGCATGTCGTCGGCGAAGCGGACCGCGTCGCGCACATGCCGCACCCAGTAGCCCGCATCCCGCCCACCCTCGACCGGCGGCATCGCAATCCTGGGCTCGGCATACGTGATCGAGGCAGCGACGTCCTCGAACGCGGCCAGCATCGGATCCATCAACCGCGAATGGAACGCATGCGACACCCGCAACGACTTCGT
>NZ_JBQHCZ010000043.1:0-3515 GCF_052068155.1 Streptomyces sp. OZ13
CCCTGCGCCCGGAGCAGGCCGCCTACATCGGCGTCGAGGTCGACGGCCCGTACAAGCCGGACCACTACCGCTACTGATCACGACGACGGCGTAGCGCAGCGCCGCAGGCAGTACTCGCAGAGCAGTACCAGGCAGGCCCCCGCACCCCCGTGTCGGGGGCCTGCCCCGTACCCTCCTCGAACGGCTCCGGCTCACGCCTCACCGCACAAGGACACCTACGCCCCCATGCCCCGCGGCCGCTATTCGCTCCACGATCCGCACGACCACACCCCCCTCGGCGAAGAACACTTCCAATGCGCCCCCGGCCCCTCCGGCTGGCGATACGTCTCCCGGACCACCACTCCCTCCGGCGACGACGCCGGCTCCGTCGACCTCGCGCTCGACGAGCTGGGCCGCCCCATCCGCCTCGAACTCCACGCGGCGAGCTGGCAGGTCCGCGGCGCGGCGATCGACGGCGTCACCTGGGTCCGCACGGACCCGACCGGAACCGACGCACGTGAAGGGAACGCCCCCGCCCACGCCTTCACCGGCACCTCCCCCGCCTTCCTCGTCGCAACGGCCCGTCTTCTGCGCCTCGCACCCGGCGCCCCCGCCACCCGCGTCCGTCTCGTCGCCTTCACCGACCCCGTACTCGCACCCCGGACCGTCGACCAGTCCTGGGCTCTGGTGAAAAGTGAAGCGCACACCACTGACAACGGCCTTCTGACAGTGGACGAATACCAGGTCAACGCCCTGGACACGGGCGAGCAGCACGTGATTCACATCGCCGGGGACGTGGTCCTCGCGGCGCCGGGCATCGAGCTCGAGGACCTCGAGAGCCCACCCTCCACCTTCCGCTGACCACGACGCGCCGGGCGGGCCGTCCCTGCCGACGGGCTCGTCGGACCGATCCGCCTGCCGGCGCCGAAGGCGCGGCGTTCCGCTCGGATGCTCGAGTGATCAGCGCTCGGTCGCTCGGTCGCTCAGGCGGGAGGGGCGAAACCTCCGGGCGTCCCGGTCGGGGGGACGTGGGCCTGGGCCGGCGCAGTAGGACGGGGGAGGGGTGTGCTGCCCGTTGCGGCAGCGGCAGACCGCGTGTCCATGCTGTCGACCGTCGTTTCGACGGGGACCGCAGCGGGACCGGCAGCCGTGGGGCCGGGGCCGACTTCGCGCGCGGCCGCGGTGAATGCCCGCCGGGCGTCACGGGCCTGCCGCTCGTTGACCACGGCCGCAAGATACGCGGCCGGCGGCACGCCCTCAGGCGCCGGCGCTCCCGTGCGCTCCGCCAGATCGCCGGCCAGCCGCTGCGCCATGGACCAGCTCACGGCAGGATCCAGCTGCCTCATACGGGTCAGGTACTGGCGTATCGCCAGCCACAGATCGTCCGGCACACCCGACAGGTCGAGCTGGGCGAACCGTCCGACCAGCCACGGCGGCGGAGGAGGCGACGCCATCGGGCCACGGGCGGCGGGGACCCGCTCCCTCACGACGAGCGTCCCGGCGAAGACGTCGCCTATTCGCCGGCCCCGTTCCGACACCAGCGAAGCGATGCAGGCGATGACCCCGAACGTGAAGAGAACCTCCACGACGCCCATCGCCCCGCGCACCAACGCGTGCCGGAACCTGATCGGCCCGCCGTCGTCACGGACCACACGCAGTCCGCAGGCCAGCTTTCCCAGGGAACGACCGTGGCTGAGGGTCTCCACGGCTATCGGCGCACCGACGAGGACCAGCAGGAACGAGGCGATGGACACCGCCATGACCGCGGCTTCGTCCAGTGATGCCGTCGCGAGCGCCAGACCGATGGACAGCAGCAGGTACACGGTCCAGATGACGGCGAGATCGATCACGAGGGCGAGCGCCCGGCTCGGCAGTCTTGCCGGCTGCAGCCCCAGTACGACCGCGTCCCCTGTCACTAGCCCACTCACTGCTGCCCCTGTCGTCGCGTTCTTCGGTCTTCCCTGCCCCTTGATCTCCCAGTCTGCCAAGCTGACCGGCAGCGTGTCGCAGTAGTGCAGCAGTGAAGTAGTACGGACCGTACGCAATGCACCCAGTGCCTGGAGCAGCAGCCGACCATGGACCTCGACGTCTTCGTGACAGCCCACCGTGCCGAGTGGGACCGCCTGGACCACCTCCTTCGCCGGGGCGGTCACCTGACGGGCGCGGAAGCAGACGAGCTCGTCGCCCTCTACCAGCGCACGGCCACTCATCTCTCTCTCGTACAGTCCAGCGCTCCGGAACCGGCACTGACAGCGAGGCTCACCCAGCTCGTGGCACGGGCACGAGCTGTCGTCACCGGCACCCGGCGGTCGAGCTGGAGGGACGCGGTCCACTTCCTCACCGCCGGTTTTCCCGCCGCCGTCTACCGCTCCCGGCACTGGTGGATACCGACCGCGGTGCTCTCCACCCTCGTCGCCGCCCTCATCGGCTGGTGGATCGGAACCCACCCGGAGGTCCAGGCGGCGATCGGGGCACCGGAAGAACTCCGTCGGCTGACCCGCCCCGGCGGGGAGTACGAGACCTACTACTCGAGCCATCCCGCGGCCTCGTTCGCCGCCCAGGTATGGACGAACAACGCTCAGGCAGCCGCCATGTGCCTGACCCTCGGTGCGTTCCTGTGCCTGCCGGTCATCTGGATCCTCTTCCTGAACATGCTGAATCTGGGCGTAGGAATCGGACTCATGTCGTCCGCCGGCCGGCTCGACGTCTTCCTCGGGCTGGTGCTCCCGCACGGCCTGCTCGAACTGACGGCCGTGTTCGTCGCGGCCGGCACCGGTCTGCGTCTCGGCTGGACGGTGATCGACCCGGGACCGCTGAGCCGTCGTACCGCTCTTGCCCAGCAGGGCCGGGCGGCGCTCGGCATGGCTATCGGCCTCGCCCTGGTGCTGTTCGTGTCGGGCCTGATCGAGGGCTTCGTAACCCCCTCCGGCCTGCCGACCTGGGCTCGTATCACCATCGGCATCGTCGCCGAGCTGGGCTTCCTCGCGTACGTCTACGTCCTGGGCGGCCGAGCGGCCCGTGCAGGAGACACGGGCGACGTGGAGGAGGCTGACCGCAGCGCCGAGCTCCCCACGGCGGCCTGATGTGCGTGCGGGCCCTGTGACCTGCTAGTCTCCTCTTCGCCCCGCAGCCCCGTTGACACGGGACCCGTGGGGAGGTAGATTTAAACGGTTGCCTCGGACTGGACAAGTTCGGGCGTGAACATTTAGAGTCTGTCTGGCTCTCGCCGGGAAATGATTTCCGCGGAGCCGCTTCCCGATTCCTTATCCGAATCACAACGCCGATTAGGTCGGCCAAGATGATTCTGATAAAGTTCGGATCAGCCGAAAGGCAAAAAGGCCCACCAACGGCCACCGGAAATGAAATCCGAACCGGAAACGGAACGGAAAACGGATCTGGTAAGGTTGGAAACGCAAGACCGAAGGGAAGCGCCCGGAGGAAAGCCCGAAAGGGTGAGTACAAAGGAAGCGTCCGTTCCTTGAGAACTCAACAGTGTGCCAAAAATCAACGCCAGATATGTTGATACCCCGTCCATC
>NZ_JBQHCZ010000044.1:0-3400 GCF_052068155.1 Streptomyces sp. OZ13
AGCGAGTTGCGCGTCCGTGCGGATCTCGACACCTCGGGGACGTCCCTTCGGCTGTGGGTCGCCGATCCGGCGGGCGGCCCTGTTCTGTCCGGTCGTCTCGACCTGCGCGAGGTGACCGCCGACCAGATCCGTGCCTCGACCTCGGTCGACCACCTGTACCGGGTGGAGTTCCAGCCGGTCACGGTCGGCTCTCAGGCACGTGACGCCGAGCGGCTCGTGATCGACGCGCGGAACTGGTCGGGTTCGGTGACGGAGGTCGCCGCGCGTGGACTGGCCGAACTCCAGCAGGCGTTGGCCGGCGACACGGTCGAGATCGTGCTGGTGACCCGTGGCGCGGTCGGCGAAGACGCCACGGACGTGGGCCAGGCGTCGTTGTGGGGCCTGGTGCGGTCGGCACGCAGCGAGCACCCGGAGCGGGTGATCCGCCTGATCGACACCGACACCCAGGACCTGACATCGGCCCTGCAAGTGGCGGACGAACCCGAGCTGACCGTCCGCGCAGGCCAGATACTGGCCGCCCGCCTGGTCCGGACATCGGCAGACGCCGACGCGCAGACCCGCGGCCTGGATCCTGCCGGCACCGTCCTCATCACCGGCGGCATGGGGGAGTTGGGTCAGGCTCTGGCCCGTCACCTGGTCCACGAGCACGGCGCGCGCCGTCTGGTGCTGACCTCACGCCGTGGCGCCGACGCACCCGGTACCGAGGAGCTGGTGGGGGAGCTGACCGCCGCCGGTGCCGACCATGTCGAGGTCGTCGCCTGTGACGTGGCCGACCGCGCCCAGGTCCGGACCCTGCTCACCGGCGTGGACACCGCTCACCCGTGGACCGCTGTGTTCCACCTTGCCGCTGTCCTGGACGACGGACTCCTCACTGACCAGACCCCTGACCGTCTGGCCCGCGTCCTGGCCCCGAAGACCGAGGGTGCGCTGCACCTGCACGACCTCACCCGTGAACTCGGCCTCGACCTGGCCGCGTTCGTCCTCTACTCCGGCGCAGCCGGGGTGCTGGGCACCGCCGGCCAGAGCAACTACGCCGCTGCCAACACGGCGCTCGACGCGCTCGCCGCGCTCCGCCGCAGTCAGGGCCTGGCCGCGACCAGCCTCTCCTGGGGCCTGTGGCAGCAGGCCGGGAACGGCGGCATGACCGCCCATCTCGGCCAGGCCGAACTCGCCCGGATGCGCCGCCAGGGCATCGCCCCACTGCCCGTTGCCCAGGGTCTGCGGCTCCTCGACCGGGCGCTCCACGGCCGGGACAGCCACCTCGTACCGGCCGTTCTCGACCTTGCGGCGGTCCGGCGGGAAGCGGAGAAGAGTGGTGCGCTCCCTGCCCTGCTCCGTGTGCTGGTCCGGCCGCAGCTGCGCCGGGCGGCCGGCCGGACCGGCGACGTTCCGTCGTCCCTGCGCGACGAGCTGGCGACCTTGCCGGAGACACAGCGTGCACAGCGCGTCCAGCACGTGGTCCTCAGCGAACTGGCTGTGGTCCTCGGCATCAGCGACATCTCCGGCCTGGGACCGGACCAGGTGCTCAAGGAACTGGGTCTGGACTCGCTGATGGCGGTCGAGCTGCGCAGGCGGCTCGCCGCGGCCACCGGCACCACATTGCCCGCCACCCTGGTGTTCGACTATCCGACCCCCGGCGCCATCACGGACCTGGTGATCGACCGGCTGGGTATCGCCGCCGACGCCGGCCGGCAGGAACCGTCCCCCGACAGCCCTCCCGCCGTACTGGACTGGGTCCTCCAGCGCCTGTCCGCCGATCAGCTGCACCGCAGCGGCCTGCTCGACATGCTCGTCGACCTGGCGAACAGGGAGAGCGGGAACGGCACCGCCGACCCCTCCGTCACCACCCTCCGGCCCTCCGACGCCCCCCGCCTGGAGGAGCGGTCGGTCGATGACATCAACGCCGAACTCAACGCCTTCCTGGAAGCCGCAGGCGCAGGCGACTGAGAGGACCCGTCGCTTTCCGCCCCGAAGACGCTGCCCCATTTCCGCTGACGTTTGTTTAGGGAACCGCAGAGATGACTAACTCGAATCAGGCTCAGCTGGAACGCGCCCTGCCCGCCATCCGCCTCCTCCAGAAGCGCGCGGCGGATCTCGAGGCCCGCTTCCACGAGCCGATCGCGGTCGTGTCGATGGCGTGCCGACTGCCGGGCGGCATCGACACACCCGAGGGTTTCTGGCAGCTGCTGGCAGAGGGGCGGGACGTCGTCGGGGAGTCTCCGTCGCACTGGGACGGCCTGGACTACTACGACCCCGATCCCCAAGCCGTGGGCAAGAGCTACTCCCGCGAAGGCGGATTCCTCGACGGTGTCGAGGACTTCGACGCCGCGTTCTTCGGCATCAGCCCGCGCGAGGCCCAGTCCATGGACCCGCAGCAGCGCCTGGTGCTGGAAGCGTCGTGGGAGGCGCTGGAGCGCGCCGGCATCCGGCCCGGCACACTCACCGGCAGCCGCACCGGCGTCTACCTCGGCACGATGAGCACCGACTACGGCAACCACCAGGGCCACGACCTCGACGCCCTCGACGGCTACGTGAAGACCGGCAACGCGAGCAGCGTGGTGTCGGGACGCGTGTCCTACGCGCTGGGCCTGCAGGGCCCCGCCGTCACCATCGACACCGCCTGCTCCTCGTCCCTCGTCGCCCTGCACCTGGCGGCCACCGCGCTGCGGCAGGGCGAGTGCGACCTCGCCCTCGCCGGCGGCGTGACCGTCATGTCGACCCCCTCGCTCCTCGTGGAGTTCAGCCGCCTCAAGGGCATGGCCCCCGACGGCCGCTGCAAGAGCTTCTCCGCCTCGGCAGACGGCGTCGGCTGGGCGGAGGGATGCGGCGTCGTACTCCTGAAGCGGCTGTCGGCCGCCGAACGGGACGGCGACCGCGTCCTGGCCGTGATCCGCGGCTCCGCGGTCAACCAGGACGGCCGCAGCCAGGGCCTGACCGCCCCCAACGGGCCCTCCCAGCAGCGCGTGATCCAGGACGCCCTGGCCGCCGCCCGCCTCGCACCCGCGGACATCGACGCGATCGAGGCACACGGCACCGGCACCTCGCTGGGCGACCCGATCGAGGCCGGAGCTCTCGCCGAAGTCTTCGGCGAGCACCCCGTGTTCCTCGGATCGTCGAAGTCGAACCTCGGGCATGCGCAGGCCGCCGCCGGCGTGATCGGCGTGATGAAGATGGTCCTCGCCCTCCAGCACGAGACGCTGCCCCGCACCCTGCACGCCGACGAGCCGAGCCCCCACGTCGAGTGGGACGACAGCGGCCTTGTCCTGCTCCAGCAGCCGCAGCCCTGGAACAAGGGCGAGCGGACCCGCCGGGCGGGTGTGTCGTCGTTCGGGTTGAGCGGGACGAATGCGCATGTGGTGTTGGAGGAGGCTCCGGCGGTGGTGCCGGTGGAGTCTTCGGA
>NZ_JBQHCZ010000045.1:0-2566 GCF_052068155.1 Streptomyces sp. OZ13
CTACGCCCGCGACGCGTTCGAGGGCCTGCGCCTGATGGACGCCCTCATCGGCATCAAGCGCGGCGTCCCCGGCGCGGCCCTGCCCGAACTCAAGCAGCGCCGCGTCAAGGCCACGACCACGGTCGTCGACGAACGACCCCCGGAGCAGCCCACCCGCTCCGACGTCGCCACCGACAACCCCGTCCCCACCCCGCCGTTCCGGGGCAGCCGCGTCGTCAAGGGCATCCCGCTCAAGGACTACGCCTCCTGGCTCGACGAAAGCGCCCTGTTCAAGGGCCAGTGGGGCCTGAAGGCCGCCCGCGGCACCGGCCCCACCTACGAGGAACTGGTGGAGTCCGAGGGCCGGCCGCGGCTGCGCGGGCTGCTCGAGCGGCTGCAGACCGACAACCTCCTCGAAGCGGCCGTCGTCCACGGCTACTTCCCCTGCGTCTCCAAGGGCGACGACCTGATCATCCTCGGCGACGACGGCTCGGAACGCACCCGCTTCACCTTCCCCCGCCAGAGCCGCGGCCGGTACCTGTGCCTGGCCGACTTCTTCCGTCCCGAGGAGTCCGGCGAGACCGACGTCGTCGCCCTCCAGGTCGTCACCGTCGGCTCCCGCATCGGCGAGGAGACCGCCAAGCTGTTCGAGGCCGACTCCTACCGCGACTACCTCGAACTGCACGGCCTGTCCGTCCAGCTCGCCGAGGCACTGGCCGAGTACTGGCACGCCCGGGTGCGCGCCGAACTGGGACTGGCCGGCAGCGACCCCACCGGCCTCGACGGCATGCTCCGCACCGAGTACCAGGGCTGCCGCTACTCACTCGGCTACCCCGCCTGCCCCGACCTCGAGGACCGCGCCAAGATCGCCGCCCTCCTCGAACCGGAACGCATCGGCGTTCAGCTGTCCGAGGAGTTCCAGCTCCACCCCGAGCAGTCCACCGACGCGATCGTCGTCCACCACCCCGAGGCGAGCTACTTCAACGCCGGAGGCCGCTCGTGAGCACCCTGCGCGACGCTCTCGCCTCGGGCCGGCCCTCGTTCTCCTTCGAGTTCTTCCCGCCGAAGACCGAGGCGGGCACCCGCACCCTGTGGAACGCCGTCCGCCGCATCGAGCCCCTCGCGCCGACGTTCGTGTCCGTCACCTACGGAGCCGGCGGCTCCTCCAGGGACCGCACCGTCGCCGTCACCAAACGCATCGCCGCCGAGACCACCCTGCGCCCCGTCGCCCACCTCACCGCGGTGGACCACTCGGTCGCCGAACTGCGCCACATCATCGGCCAGTACGCGGACGCCGGCGTGCACGACGTCCTCGCCCTGCGCGGCGACCCGCCCGGCGACCCGAACGCCCCCTGGACACCGCACCCCGACGGCTTCACCCACGCCCACGAACTCGTCTCCCTGGTGCGCAGGTCGGGCGACTTCAGCGTCGGCGTCGCCGCCTTCCCCGAACGCCACCCCCGCTCCACCGACTGGGACGACGACATCCGCCACTTCGTCGCCAAATGCAAGGCCGGCGCCGACTACGCCATCACCCAGATGTTCTTCCACACCGAGGACTACCTGCGGCTGAGGGACCGGGTCGCGGCCGCCGGCTGCGACACCCCGATCATCCC
Organism: Streptomyces sp. OZ13; assembly: GCF_052068155.1. Classification (NCBI taxonomy): domain Bacteria; kingdom Bacillati; phylum Actinomycetota; class Actinomycetes; order Kitasatosporales; family Streptomycetaceae; genus Streptomyces; species Streptomyces sp. OZ13. The sequence continues at coordinate 1,596 of NZ_JBQHCZ010000045.1, forward strand.
CGAGATCATGCCGGCCACCGACGTGAAGCAGATCGCCCGCTTCGCCCAGCTGTCCGGCGCCACCTTCCCCGCCCACCTCGCCGCCCGCCTCGACGCGGCCCGCGACAACCGGGCCGACGGCCACCGCATCGGCGTCGAGTACGCCACCGCCATGGCCGAGCGCCTCCTCGCGGAAGGCGCCCCCGGACTGCACTACATCACCCTCAACCGCTCCACCGCGACGCTCGAGATCCACCAGAACATCCAGAACTCAAGGAGTGCACATGCCCTCGCAGCCGGCCGCTGACTTCACGGATTTCAAGGTCGCGGACCTTTCCCTCGCCGCCTTCGGCCGCAAGGAGATCACCCTCGCCGAGCACGAGATGCCCGGCCTGATGTCGATCCGCAAGGAGTACGCCGACGCCCAGCCGCTCGCCGGCGCCCGCATCACCGGCTCCCTGCACATGACCGTGCAGACCGCCGTCCTTATCGAGACCCTCGTCGCCCTCGGCGCCGAGGTCCGCTGGGTGTCCTGCAACATCTTCTCCACCCAGGACCACGCCGCCGCCGCGATCGCCGCCGCCGGCATCCCCGTCTTCGCCTGGAAGGGCGAGACCCTGGAGGAGTACTGGTGGTGCACCGAGCAGGCCCTGACCTGGCCCGGCCACGCAGGCCCCAACATGATCCTCGACGACGGCGGTGACGCCACCCTCCTGGTCCACAAGGGCGTCGAGTTCACCAAGGCCGGCGCCGTCCCCGACCCGTCCACCGCGGACAACGACGAGTACCGCGTCATCCTCGAACTCCTGCACCGCTCCACCCTCGACTGGCCCCGGCTCGCCGCAGAGATCCGCGGCGTGACGGAGGAGACCACCACCGGTGTCCACCGCCTCTACGAGATGCACCGCGACGGCGCCCTGCTGTTCCCGGCGATCAACGTGAACGACGCGGTCACGAAGTCGAAGTTCGACAACAAGTACGGCTGCCGGCAC
>NZ_JBQHCZ010000046.1:0-1518 GCF_052068155.1 Streptomyces sp. OZ13
GTCTGGAGTGTCGACCCCCGTAGCGGGAAGCGGCGGGAGCGGGTCGGGGTGGAGGCGTCGGTGGGGGAGGTGGACGCTGTGGTGCGGGCCGCGTGGGAGGCGCGGGGTTCGCTGGCGGATCGTGGTGTGCGGGCGGGGTTCTTGCGGGGGGCGGCGGATCTGCTGGAGGGGTCGGGGGACTCCTTGGTGGAGGTGGCGGATGCGGAGACGGCGCTGGGTGGGGTGCGGTTGCGTGGTGAGCTGGCGCGGACGTGTTTCCAGTTGCGGGCGTTCGCGGAGGTGGTGGAGGAGGGGTCGTTCCTGGGGGTGATCATTGATCATCCTGATGCGGGGGCGACGCCGCCGGTGCCGGATCTGCGGCGGTTCAAGGTGCCGTTGGGTGTGGTGGCGGTGTATGCGGCGTCGAATTTTCCGTTCGCGTTCTCGGTGGCGGGTGGGGACACGGCCAGTGCGCTGGCGGCGGGGTGTCCGGTGGTGGTGAAGGCGCATCCGGATCATCCGGGGTTGTCGGAGCGGGTGGCGGGGGTGCTGCGGCGGGCGGCGGTGGGGCAGGGTCTGCCGGCGGGGGTGGTGGGGCTGGTGCACGGTTTCGGGGCGGGGGTGGCGTTGGTGTCGCATCCGTTGGTCGCGGCGGCGGGGTTCACCGGGTCGGTGCGGGGTGGGCGGGCGTTGTTCGACGCGGCGGCGGCGCGGCCGGTGCCGATTCCGTTCCATGGGGAGTTGGGGTCGCTCAATCCGGTGGTGGTCACGGAGGCGGCGGCGGTGGAGCGGGCGGAGGAGATCGGGGCGGGGCTTGCGGGGTCGATGACGTTGGGGGTGGGGCAGTTCTGTGTGAAGCCGGGGCTGGTGCTGGTGCCGGGGTCGGTGGAGGGGGACCGGTTGGTGGAGGCGTTGGCGGGTGGGGTGGCGCAGGCGGCGGCGGGGGTGTTGCTGGACGGGCGGATGCGGGACAACTTCGTGGCCGGGGTGGCCGAGCGGGCGGGGTTGGCGGGGGTGGAGTGTCCGGTGGTGCCGGGCGGGGAGGGTGAGCGGGGGGTGCGGGCGGGGTTCTTGACCGTCCCGGCCGGTCGGCTGGTCGAGGAGGGTGCGCATGATGTGCTGTTGGAGGAGTGCTTCGGGCCGGTCACGGTGGTGGCCCGGTACCGTGATCCGGCCGAGGTGGATGCGGTGCTGGGGCGTCTGCCGGGCAATCTGACCGCGACCGTGCACCTGTCCGCGGCCGAGAGTGAGGGGGAGGGGCGTGGTGGTGAGCTGCTGGCCCGGTTGACGCCGCTGGCGGGACGGGTGCTGGTCAACGGCTGGCCCACCGGTGTCGCCGTCGCCCCGGCGCAGCATCACGGCGGCCCCTACCCGGCCACCACCTCCACCTCCACCTCCGTCGGCGCCACCGCCATCGAACGCTGGCTCCGCCCGGTCACCTACCAGAGCACCCCGCACGCCCTGCTCCCGCCGGAACTGCGCGACGACAACCCGCTCGGACTTCCCCGGCGCGTGAACGGCCGCCTGCAACACTGACCC
>NZ_JBQHCZ010000047.1:0-1490 GCF_052068155.1 Streptomyces sp. OZ13
CGTGAGCAGGCGCTTGGGGGGCCGAGTGAGAAGGCGACCGAGGCGCAGCATGCGAAGGGCAAGCTGACGGCCCGTGAGCGGATTGCTCTGCTGTTGGACGAGGGCTCGTTCCGTGAGGTGGAGCAGTTGCGGCGTCATCGTGCGTCGGGTTTCGGGCTGGAGGCGAAGAAGCCGTACACCGATGGTGTGATCACCGGTTGGGGCACGGTCGAGGGCCGCACGGTGTTCGTGTACGCGCATGATTTCCGGATCTTCGGCGGGGCGCTGGGTGAGGCGCATGCCACGAAGATCCACAAGATCATGGACATGGCGATCGCGGCGGGTGCGCCGCTGGTGTCGTTGAACGACGGTGCGGGGGCCCGGATCCAGGAGGGTGTGTCGGCCCTTGCGGGGTATGGCGGGATCTTCCAGCGCAACACCCGTGCGTCGGGGGTGATTCCGCAGATCTCGGTGATGCTGGGCCCGTGTGCGGGTGGCGCGGCCTACAGTCCCGCGCTGACCGATTTCGTGTTCATGGTGCGTGAGACGTCGCAGATGTTCATCACCGGGCCGGACGTGGTGAAGGCGGTCACGGGTGAGGAGATCACCCAGAACGGTCTGGGCGGCGCGGACGTGCACGCCGAGACGTCGGGTGTGGCGCACTTCGCCTACGACGACGAGGAGACGTGCATCGCGGAGGTCCGTTACCTGCTGTCGATGCTGCCGTCGAACAACCGGGAGAACCCGCCCGCCGCCGCCGCCGGTGACCCGGCCGACCGCCGCTGCGAGGTCCTGCTGGACCTGGTGCCGGCGGACGGCAACCGCCCCTACGACATGCACCAGGTGATCGAGGAACTCGTCGACGACGGCGACTTCCTGGAGGTCCACGAGCGGTGGGCCCGCAACATCATCTGCGCGCTGGCCCGGCTGGACGGGCAGGTGGTGGGCATCGTCGCGAACCAGCCGCAGTCGCTGGCCGGGGTGCTGGACATCGAGGCATCCGAGAAGGCCGCCCGCTTCGTGCAGATGTGCGACGCGTTCAACATTCCCATCGTCACGCTGCTGGACGTGCCCGGCTTCCTGCCGGGTGTGGACCAGGAGCACGGCGGCATCATCCGCCACGGCGCGAAACTCCTGTACGCGTACTGCAACGCGACCGTCCCCCGCATCTCCCTGATCCTCAGGAAGGCCTACGGGGGTGCGTACATCGTCATGGACTCCCAGTCCATCGGCGCCGACCTCACCTACGCCTGGCCCACCAACGAGATCGCGGTGATGGGCGCGGAGGGCGCGGCGAACGTGATCTTCCGCCGGCAGATCGCCGATGCCGAGGACCCCGAGGCGACGCGGGCGCGCATGGTCAAGGAGTACAAGGCCGAGCTGATGCACCCCTATTACGCGGCCGAACGCGGCCTGGTCGACGACGTCATCGACCCCGCGGAGACCCGCGAGATCCTCATCCGGTCCCTCGCCATGCTCCGCACCAAGCACGCCGACCTGCCGTCCCGCAA
>NZ_JBQHCZ010000048.1:0-1142 GCF_052068155.1 Streptomyces sp. OZ13
CCTAGTCTTCTGAGTCGGGAATTCTGTTCAGATGTATAGGCTTGCTCCATGGCACGGACGGGGCGGCCGAAGGCCGAGTTGAGACTGTCGGACGAGGAACGGGCCGCGCTTGAGGGGTGGGTGCGGCGTCGTTCCACGCCGCAGGCGTGGGCGTTGCGGTGCCGGATCATCCTGGCCTGCGCCGAGGGCACCTCGAACAAGGACGTAGCGGCCCGGCTCGGTTCCACACCTCATGCGGTGGGCCGCTGGCGGGCCCGGTTCGTGCAGTACCGGATCGCCGGTCTTGGCGACATGCCGCGTCCCGGTGGGCCCAGGACGGTCACGGACGAGCAGGTCGCCGCGGTGGTCACCAGGACGCTGGAATCCACACCGAAGAATGCAACACACTGGTCGACTCGGTCGATGGCGAAAGAGATGGGCCTGTCGCAGTCGTCGGTGTCACGGATCTGGCGTGCGTTCGGCTTGCAGCCGCACCGGTCGGAGACCTTCAAGCTGTCGACGGATCCGTACTTCGTCGACAAGGTGCACGACGTCGTTGGGTTGTATCTGGATCCGCCCGAGCGGGCGTTGGTGTTCTGCGTGGATGAGAAATCGCAGATCCAGGCTCTGGACCGCTCCCAGCCTGTATTACCGATGATGCCGGGGGTTCCCGAGCGGGTGACCCACGATTACGTCCGTGCCGGTACCACCACACTGTTCGCCGCATTGGAGGTCGCGACCGGCAAAGTGATCGGCTCTCTGCACCGCCGGCACCGCGCCGAGGAGTTCAAGAAGTTCCTGATCAAGCTAGACAAGGAAGTGCCCGCCGGCCTGGACATCCACCTGATCTGCGACAACTACGCCACCCACAAAACACCTGCCATCAAGAAGTGGCTCCTGGCCCACCCACGATTCCACCTGCACTTCAGACCGACCGGCTCGTCCTGGTTGAACCTCGTCGAGCGATGGTTCGCCGAACTCACCAACAAGCGGATACGACGAGGCGTCCACCGATCGGTCCAGGCCATGGAGAAGGACATCCGCACCTGGATCGCAGCATGGAACACCGACCCGAAGCCCTACATCTGGACGAAGACCGCCGACGAGATCCTCGAACGCCTCGGCTCATATCTGAACAGAATTCCTGACTCAGAAGACTAGCG
>NZ_JBQHCZ010000049.1:0-1068 GCF_052068155.1 Streptomyces sp. OZ13
TGTATTGACCCGTGAGGTTGGGGACGCGGCTGGCGGGTGGGTGGCCTTTCAGTGCGGTGTGTCCGCGGTGGTGGTTGTAGGTGTGAAGCCATCCGGGGAAGGCGTCGCGTCGTTCCTGCTCTGAGCGGTAAGGGCGGGTGTAGGCCCACTCGTCGAGCAGGGTGCGGTTGAAGCGTTCGACCTTTCCGTTGGTCTGCGGCCGGTAGGGCCGGGTTCGCTTATGGGCGATCCCGGCTGCCGCCAGCAGGTCGCGCCAGTCGCGTGAGCGGTAACAGGAGCCGTTGTCGGTCAGCACCCGTTCGACGGTGATCCCGGCCTGGGCGAAGAAGGCGTGGGCCCTGGTCCAGAAGCCGGTGGCGGTCTCTTTCTTCTCGTCCGTGAGGATCTCGCTGTAGGCGAGGCGGGAGTGGTCGTCGACGGCGGTGTGCAGGTAGCTGTAACCGACGCTGGACCGTTTGGCACGGCCGGCCTGGCGGCCCAGGACCTTGTGCCCGCCGCCGTTGGGGATGTTGCCCAACTTCTTGATGTCGACGTGGACCAGCTCGCCGGGCTTGGCGCGTTCGTAGCGGCGTATGACCCGGCCGGTGGCCCGGTCCAGGTGTGTGAGCCGGGCCAGGCCGAATCGGGTCAGCACGCGGTGCACGGTCGAGGGCACCAGGTGAAGCAGGTGCGCGATGCGTGCCGGGCCCCACCGGCGCAGGACACGGACCTTGATGATCCGGCGTTCGATGCGGGTCGGGGTCCGGCGCGGGCTCGTGTGCGGGCGGGAGGAACGGTCGGACATGCCGGCTTCGCCGAACTGCCGGTAGCGCTCAGCCCATCGCTGGGCCGTGGTGGGTGAGACCTGGAAGCGCTCGGCGGCCCGCCGCAACGGCCAGCGGTCCTCGACCACGCAGCGGGCCAGACGCAGGCGTCCGGTCTCGGTCAGGGGTGCATTACGGTGGACCACGAGGGCCTTTCTGGTTGGTGTAGACGTCGCAATCCACACCGAACCGGAAGGCCCTCACCTGTTCAAGATCCTTCAGCCGAGACCTGGCTCACCCGTCCACAACCTCCCCGGACAGAACA
>NZ_JBQHCZ010000050.1:0-998 GCF_052068155.1 Streptomyces sp. OZ13
TCGTCCGCCACTCGCAGGGCCGATGTCAGGTCCTGGGTGTCGGTGTCGATCAGGCGGATCACCCGCTCCGGGTGCTCACTGCGCGCCGACCGCACCAGACCCCACAACGACGCCTGGCCCACGTCCGTGGCGTCCTCACCGACCGCGCCACAGGTCACCAACACGATCTCGGACACGGCCTCATCGGCCAACGCCTGCTGGAGTTCGGCCAGTCCACGCCCGGCGACCTCCGTCACCGAACCCGACCAGTTCCGCGCGTCGATCACCAGCCGCTCGGCGTCCTGTGCCTGAGAGCCGGCCGTGACCGGCTGGAAGTCCACCCGGTACAGGTGGTCCACGGACACCGACGCGGCGGCGCGGATCTGCTCCGCCGTTGCATCCCGCAGCAGCAGCCCTTCGACCGCCGCAATCGGAACACCGGTTTCGTCGGTCACCCGGATCCGGGCCGCCGAGCTCTCACTGTCCAGCTCGGCACGGACCCGCAGCACGGAGCCCGCCACCGCCTCGAGGCTCACCCCGGTCCACTCGAACGGCAGCAGCACGCTGTCTTCGGTGCTCTGCTCCGCCATGGCGGCCTTGAGCACATGCAGGGCGGTGTCGAGTAGTGCGGGGTGGATGCCGTAGCCGTCGGTCGAGACGCCCTCGGGCAGCCGCACCAGCCCATAGGCGGTGTCGCCGTCGCGCCACAGTTCGCTCAAGCCCTGGAACGCGGGGCCGTAGGCAATGCCCTGCTCCGCGAACCGCTCGTAGAAGCCGTCCAGGTCCACCCGCTGCGCACCCGTCACCGGCCACTGCGCCAACACCTCGAACCCGTCGGCTGCGGCGGCCGGTGCCTCGCTCAGCACGCCGGACGCATGCCGGACCCACTCGCTGTCCTCACCGCGCCGGCTGTAGAGCGCCACCGGACGACGACCATCCGGACCGGGCGCGCCCACCGTCACCTGAAGCCGCAGCTCACCCTCCTGCGGAACGACCAGCGCCTCCAGGAGCGTCAGCTC
>NZ_JBQHCZ010000051.1:0-988 GCF_052068155.1 Streptomyces sp. OZ13
TGCCCTGCTCCGCGAACCGCTCGTAGAAACCGTCCAGGTCCACCCGCTGCGCACCCGTCACCGGCCACTGCGCCAACACCTCGAACCCGCCGGCCCCGGCATCCGAACCGGGTACAGGCCCAGCCACGGTCCCTTCGGCGTGACGTACCCATGGGGCATCCGCACCCGCAGCGCTGCTGTAGACGGCCACGGCGCGACGGCCCTCGGCATCGGCCGCGTCCACGGTTATCTGGAGGCGCAGTTCGCCCTGCTCCGGGACGACGAGCGCTTCGAGAAGTGTGAGTTCCTCCACCCGGCCCGCACCCACGAAGTGGCCTGCGGAGAGGGCGAGTTCGAGCAGGGCGGTGCCGGGGACGATCACCGTGCCGAACACGGCATGGTCGGCCAGCCAGGGAAACTCGCGCAGCGAGACCCGGCCGCTGAAGACGTGGCCTTCGCCGTCGGCGAGCGTGGTCACCGCACCCAGCCACGGATGCCCGGCCGACTCCAGCCCCACCGAGGTGACATCACCGGAGGTGGACACCTGCTGCCAGAAACGTTCGCGCTGGAAGGCGTAGGTGGGCAGGTCGATGCGGGTGGCGCCGGGGAGGAGGGAGCTCCAGTCGATGTCCTGGCCGAGGACGTGCAGTTCGGTGAGTGCGGTCAGCACCCCGGCAACCTCGTCCGTACCCTTCCGGGCACTGGCGACGAAGCGGACGGGTGTGTCCTCGGGCAGGTTCTCCGCCGCGGCCGCCGTCAGCACACTCTGCGGGCCCAATTCCAGGAAACGTTCGGCGCCTGCTGCCGCCAAGAACCGCATGTCGTCGGCGAAGCGGACCGCGTCGCGCACATGCCGCACCCAGTAGCCCGCATCCCGGGCTCCGTCGACCGGCGGCATCGCAATCCTGGGCTCACCGTAGGTGATCGAGGCGGCGACGTCCTCGAACGCGGCCAGCATCGGATCCATCAACCGCGAATGGAACGCATGCGACACCCGCAACGACTTCGT
>NZ_JBQHCZ010000052.1:0-889 GCF_052068155.1 Streptomyces sp. OZ13
ACTGATCGTTTCAGAATGAGGTTCGGAGTCGTCTCAAGCAGATGATGCTGCAGGCGAGTTGGAGCAGGCTGAGGTGGAGGTCGGCGCGTATCTCGTAGCGGATGCGGAGGCGTTTGAACTGGTGGAGCCAGGCGAAGGTCCGCTCGACGACCCAGCGGGTCTGGCCCAGGCCGGAGCCGTGGGCGGTGCCTTTGCGGGCGATCTTCGGTGTGATGCCGCGGGTCCGGAGGAGGCGGCGGTACTTGTCGTAGTCGTAGCCGCGGTCGGCGAACAGCCGGCCTGGCCGGTGTCGCGGCCGCCCGCGGACCCCGCGGATGTGGGGTATCGCGTCCAGCAGGGGCATCAGCTGAGTGACGTCGTGACGGTTTCCGCTGGTCAGCGAGACGGCGAGCGGTGTGCCGTGGCGGTCGGTGATCAGGTGGTGCTTGCTGCCCGGACGCCCGCGGTCGACCGGCGAAGGTCCGGTGTGAGCCCCCCTTTGAGGGCCCGGACATGGGAGCCGTCGATGGCCGCGTCGTCCATGTCCAGCAGGCCCGCGGCCCTCAGCTCGGCCAGCAGTACCTCGTGCAGCTGCGGCCAGACTCCGGCCTCGGTCCAGTCCCGCAGACGCCGCCAGGCCGTCACACCGCTGCAGCCAACCTGTTCAGCCGGAACGTCCCGCCAGCTCACGCTCTTGCACAGCACGTAAACGATGCCCCGCAACGCAGCACGGTCATCCGCCGGCAACCGCCCTGGATACCGATGCCGCCGCGGCGGACGAGCCGGCAACAGCGGAGCCACACGTTCCCACAGGTCATCAGGCACAAGATCAGCAGACACCCAACAGATCCTGCCGACACAACACCCAACTGCCAAGCCCCACAACGAACTTCATTCTGAAACGATCAGT
>NZ_JBQHCZ010000053.1:0-826 GCF_052068155.1 Streptomyces sp. OZ13
CCGGTGGTGACCGTGGTGGTTACCGCGGTCCGCGTGACGACCGTCGTGACGAGCGTCCCGCCGGTGCCGGTGGCGGTTTCCGCCGCGACGACCGTCGTGATGACAGGCGTGACGACCGCCGTGACGACCGCGGCGGTCGTCCCGCCGGTGGTGGCGGTGGCGGTGGCTTCCGCCGTGACGACCGATCCGGTCAGAGCGGCTACCCGCGTCGCGACGACCGGCAGGGTGGCTTCCGCCGCGACGACCGCTCCGGTGGTGACCGTGGTGGTTACCGCGGTCCGCGTGACGACCGTCGTGACGAGCGTCCCGCCGGTGCCGGTGGCGGTTTCCGCCGCGACGACCGTCGTGATGACAGGCGTGATGACCGCGGCGGTCGCCCCGCCGGCGGTGGCGGCGGTTTCCGCCGTGACGACCGTCGCGATGATCGCCGTGACGACAGGCGTGACGACCGTCGTGACGACCGTTCCGGTCAGAGCGGTTACCCGCGTCGCGACGACCGGCAGGGTGGCTTCCGCCGCGACGACCGCTCCGGTGGTGACCGTGGTGGTTACCGCGGTCCGCGTGACGACCGTCGTGACGAGCGTCCCGCCGGTGCCGGTGGCGGTTTCCGCCGCGACGACCGTCGTGATGACAGGCGTGATGACCGCGGCGGTCGCCCCGCCGGCGGTGGCGGCGGTTTCCGCCGTGACGACCGTCGCGATGATCGCCGTGACGACAGGCGTGACGACAGGCGTGACGACCGTCGTGACGACCGTTCCGGTCAGAGCGGTTACCCGCGTCGCGACGACCGGCAGGGTGGCTTCCGCCGCGACGACCGCTCCGGTGG
>NZ_JBQHCZ010000054.1:0-788 GCF_052068155.1 Streptomyces sp. OZ13
CCCTGCTGTTCCCGGCGATCAACGTGAACGACGCGGTCACGAAGTCGAAGTTCGACAACAAGTACGGCTGCCGGCACTCGCTGATCGACGGCATCAACCGTGCCACCGATGTGCTGATCGGCGGTAAGACGGCGGTCGTGTGCGGTTACGGCGACGTGGGCAAGGGCTGCGCGGAGTCGCTGCGCGGCCAGGGCGCCCGGGTGATCATCACCGAGATCGACCCGATCTGCGCGCTGCAGGCGGCGATGGACGGCTACCAGGTCACCACGCTGGACGAGGTGGTGGAGAGCGCGGACATCTTCATCACCACGACCGGCAACAAGGACATCATCATGGCCTCGGACATGGCCCGGATGAAGCACCAGGCCATCGTGGGCAACATCGGCCACTTCGACAACGAGATCGACATGGCCGGCCTGGCGCAGCTGCCGGGTGTGGTGAAGGACGAGGTCAAGCCGCAGGTCCACACCTGGACCTTCCCCGACGGCAAGGTCCTGATCGTGCTGTCCGAGGGACGCCTGCTGAACCTGGGCAACGCGACCGGCCACCCCTCCTTCGTGATGTCCAACTCGTTCGCGGACCAGACGCTGGCCCAGATCGAGCTGTTCACCAAGCCGCAGGAGTACCCGACCGACGTCTACGTGCTGCCCAAGCACCTCGACGAGAAGGTCGCCCGTCTCCACCTCGACGCCCTCGGCGTCAAGCTCACCACCCTGCGCCCGGAGCAGGCCGCCTACATCGGCGTCGAGGTCGACGGCCCGTACAAGCCGGACCACTACCGCTACTGA
>NZ_JBQHCZ010000055.1:0-725 GCF_052068155.1 Streptomyces sp. OZ13
CGGGCGGGTGTGGTTGCCGGTTCGGTGGTGGAGGCGGTTGCTGGTTTGCGGGCGGTGGGGGAGGGGCGTTCGGCCGTGGGTGCGGTCACCGGCAGCGCCATGTCCTCTGCGGCTGGTGCGGCGTTTTTGTTTTCGGGTCAGGGGAGTCAGCGGGCGGGGATGGGCCGGGAGTTGTATGAGGCGTTCCCGGTGTTCGCGTCGGCGTTTGATGAGGTGTGCGGCTTTTTTGATGCGGATGTGAAGGGGGTGGTGTTCGGTTCGGATGAGGGGTTGGTGGAGCGGACGGAGTGGGCGCAGCCGGGGTTGTTCGCGTTCGAGGTGGCGTTGTTCCGTCTGGTGGAGTCGTTCGGTGTGCGGCCGGGCTTTGTGGCGGGGCATTCGGTGGGGGAGATCGCGGCGGCGTGTGTGGCGGGGGTGTTCTCGCTGGGGGATGCGTGTCGTCTGGTGGAGGCGCGTGGCCGGTTGATGGGTGGGTTGGCGTCGGGTGGGGCGATGGTGTCGGTGCGTGCTTCGGAGGACGAGGTGCGGCCGTTGTTGGGTGCGGGGGTGGATATTGCGGCGGTGAACGGGCCGCGTTCGGTGGTGGTGTCGGGTGAGCGGGGGGAGGTGGAGGCGGTTGCCCGGCGGTTGGAGGCGTCGGGTCGTCGGACGAAGTCGTTGCGGGTGTCGCATGCGTTCCATTCGCGGTTGATGGATCCGATGCTGGCCGCGTTCGAGGACGTCGC
>NZ_JBQHCZ010000056.1:0-701 GCF_052068155.1 Streptomyces sp. OZ13
CCCGCGGAGACCCGCGAGATCCTCATCCGGTCCCTCGCCATGCTCCGCACCAAGCACGCCGACCTGCCGTCCCGCAAGCACGGCAACCCGCCGCAGTGACCCTGCGATTGGACCCTGGAGCACACATGAGCACTCCTACCGATCCGACGTCCTCCCTCCTCCGCGTCGAGAAGGGCCATGCCGGCCCCGAGGAGCTGGCAGCCATCACCGCGGTCCTGCTGGCCCGCGCCTCGGCGCAGCCCACCGACGCGGCCCCGGCCCACCGCGGCCGCACCACGGCAGGATGGCGCCGTCTGGAGCGCCAGCGCGGCTTCCAGCCGTCCCACAGCTGGCAGGGCTGACCCCCTGGACCCGTAAGGCCCCGCACACGACCGTGTGCGGGGCCTTACGCATGCCACCGGCCGGCCCTCCTGCTCCTGCACGGAGCCGGGAGCATCCCGGGCCGACTCGCCTGACCGCCACCGGGTGGACCACCGGCAGGCGCACGCCGCCCTCCACGGCGGCGTGGCTCCCGGGCCCCGTGGCCTGCCCATGAAGAAGGCCCCGTGCTCCACAGGCAGGAGTACGGGGCCTTCTTCACAGGCGTTCGGCGCGCGGCGCCGCGGGCCGCAGGGACGGTTACCGCAGGCGGGCCATGAGGGCGTGTTCGACGAGGGTGATGAGGGCGCTCTTGGCGTCGGCGCGGTGGCGGGCGTCGGTGG
>NZ_JBQHCZ010000057.1:0-611 GCF_052068155.1 Streptomyces sp. OZ13
CGATGCTGATCGGCCGGCCGGTGTAGCGGACATCACATTCGCCTCTGCCTTTGCAAAGTCCTTGCTGTCAGCGGGCGTTGTTACCGTTCCAAGGACGCTCATCGACCGCGTGGAGGGGGAACCATGGTCGACAAGGCCCATCTTGACGTCTCCGACGACGACCTGACCCGACTCGCCGGCGACCTCGACGGCATGCAGCGCCACCTGGACAACCAGGTACGGCGGATGGACGCGGTCGTCGACCGCATCGAGGCCGGCTGGAAGGGCGAGGCGGCCAAGGGCTACCGCGCCCTGCACCAGGGAGCGGCCGAGGACGCCGTGCGCATCCGGGAGATCCTCAAGGTCCTCGAAGAGGCCATGAGGATGAGCCGGGACGGCTTCACCGACCAGGAGCTGGACACCCTGCGCCGGATGCGGCAGGCCGGGAGCGGTGTCGACGCCGCCCTCGAAGCGGCCGGACTCTCCGAGGGCACCGCCCCCCTCACACCGGCCAGCCGCATCCTCGACGTCTGACACGCACGATTCCACGGGGGCACCACACATGGCAGACGACTACATCGGCGTCAGCTTCAGCACCCTGCGCGAAGCCGCCGGCGAACTCGAGGACATCC
>NZ_JBQHCZ010000058.1:0-581 GCF_052068155.1 Streptomyces sp. OZ13
TTGGGCAGCTGTCGCGACCACACCACCGTCACAACGATCCCGCCCGCCAGGTGCAGACGGCCGTCCTTGAGCCGGAAACCTCGGGTCGTGTAATTCAGCGAGGGCGCGGCCTCACGCTTCCGCTTGATCCGGGGCATCCCGGCCCGCTGCCGCATCGGCAGCTTCGCCTTGATGTCCTTGAGAGCCTTCGCCCGGGACTTGGCGAAGTCCCGGACGACCTGCTGCTGCGGAACGCTGGAACCCTCGCGCAACCAGGACATCGAACGACGCGCCTCGGTCAGCATCTTGTCGAGCTGCGCCGGACCACACGTCGTCTTCGTCTCAGCGTCCTTGTTGAGCTTGTGGACCTTGCGGGACATCGCCACGCACTCGTTCCACACCCAGCGACATCGGCCCCACTCCGCTTCCAGCGCGGTACGGGCGGTCGACGACAGCCGCAACCGATAGGTGTACCGGGCATACCCGGCAACCTGCTCGGCCATCGCTGCTGTCGTCATGATCCGAACCTAACAGCCGCCACTGACGACGGAAGAGAGTGCAGGTCAGAACAGATGCGCAGAGAACTCCGCCGCTTCGCGGCT
>NZ_JBQHCZ010000059.1:0-556 GCF_052068155.1 Streptomyces sp. OZ13
TGATGGCGCTCTTCATGCGCGCCGAGCTGGCCCGGCCGGGCACGCAGATCATGTCGAACGAGCAGTTCAACCAGGCGTTCACGATGCACGGCACCGTCATGCTGCTGATGTTCGCGACGCCGCTGTTCGCCGGTTTCGCGAACTGGATCATGCCGCTCCAGATCGGCGCGCCGGACGTGGCCTTCCCGCGTCTGAACATGTTCGCGTACTGGCTGTACCTCTTCGGCTCGCTGATCGCGGTGGCCGGCTTCCTCACCCCGCAGGGTGCGGCCGACTTCGGCTGGTTCGCCTACGCCCCGCTGTCCGACGCCATTCACTCTCCGGGGGTGGGCGGCGACATGTGGGTGATGGGTCTGGCCTTCTCCGGCTTCGGCACGATCCTCGGCTCGGTCAACTTCATCACCACGATCATCTGCATGCGCGCTCCCGGCATGACGATGTTCCGGATGCCGATCTTCACCTGGAACGTGCTGCTGACCGGTGTGCTGGTCCTGCTCGCCTTCCCGGTGCTCGCGGCAGCGCTGTTCGCCCTGGAGGCGGACCGCAAGTTCGGCGC
>NZ_JBQHCZ010000060.1:0-544 GCF_052068155.1 Streptomyces sp. OZ13
CCGCGCCGGGGACGCCGCGCTTGATGCCGATGAGGGCGTCCATCAGGCGCAGGCCCTCGAACGCGTCGCGGGCGTAGCGGACTTCGCCGTCGTAGATCTCGTGGAGGTCCTGTTCGACGTAGGCGCGGGTGAGGGCGGCGCCGCCGAGGATGACCGGGTAGTCGGCGGCCATGCCCCGCTGGTTGAGCTCTTGGAGGTTCTCTTTCATGATCACCGTGGACTTGACCAGCAGGCCCGACATGCCGATCACGTCGGCCTTGTGTTCCTTGGCCGCGTCGAGGATCGCGGAGACGGGCTGCTTGATGCCCAGGTTGACCACGTTGTAGCCGTTGTTGGACAGGATGATGTCCACGAGGTTCTTGCCGATGTCATGGACGTCGCCGCGGACGGTGGCCAGCACGATCGTGCCCTTGCCCTCGGCATCGGACTTCTCCATGTGCGGCTCGAGGTGCGCCACCGCGTTCTTCATCACCTCGGCGGACTGGAGCACGAACGGCAGCTGCATCTGCCCGGAGCCGAACAGCTCGCCGACGACCTTCATGCC
>NZ_JBQHCZ010000061.1:0-543 GCF_052068155.1 Streptomyces sp. OZ13
GTGCTGCAGCCGGTGATGTTCACGGTGTATGTGGGCCTGGCGGCGGTGTGGCGGTCGCTGGGTGTGGAGCCGGCCGCCGTGGTGGGTCATTCGCAGGGTGAGGTGGCGGCCGCGGTGGTGGCCGGTGCGCTGTCCGTCGAGGACGGTGCGCGGGTCATCGGTGTGCGCAGCGCCGCGCTGCAGGCGGTTGCCGGTGTGGGCCGGATGGCGGTGGTGGAACTCCCGCTGGAGCAGGTGACGGAGGCGATCGCCCCGTACGGGGACGCGGTGTCGGTGGCGGCGGTGAACACGCCGTCCTCGACCGCGGTCTCCGGTGACGCGGACGCGATCGGCGCGCTGCTGGAGATGTGGGACGACGCGGATGTGTCGTGCGGATGGCTGGAGGCGCCGGTCGCCTCCCACAGCCACCACATGGACGCCCTGCTGCCCGGCCTGGAGGCGGAGTTGGCGTCGTTGACGCCTCGTGCGGGGCAGGTGCCGTTCTACTCGACGGTCACCGGCGCACTGCTGGACGGCACGGCGCTCGACGCCCGGTACTGGTGC
>NZ_JBQHCZ010000062.1:0-537 GCF_052068155.1 Streptomyces sp. OZ13
ACCACCAGCGCGAAGATCGTGGTGGCGGGCGGCTTCGGCGTGGGCAAGACCACGTTCGTCGGCGCCGTCTCGGAGATCAACCCGCTGCGTACCGAAGCCGTCATGACCTCCGCCTCCGCGGGCATCGACGACCTCACCCACACCGGGGACAAGACGACGACCACCGTCGCCATGGACTTCGGCCGCATCACCCTCGACCAGGACCTCATCCTCTACCTGTTCGGCACCCCCGGACAGGACCGCTTCTGGTTCATGTGGGACGACCTCGTCCGCGGCGCCATCGGCGCCGTCGTCCTCGTCGACACCCGCCGCCTCGCCGACTGCTTCCCCGCCGTCGACTACTTCGAGAACTCCGGCCTCCCCTTCGTCATCGCCCTCAACGGCTTCGACGGACACCAGCCCTACAACCCCGAAGAAGTCCGCGAAGCACTCCAGATCGGCCCCGACACCCCCATCATCACCACCGACGCCCGCCACCGCGCCGACGCCAAGAGCGCCCTCATCACCCTCGTCGAACACGCCCTCATGGCCCGCCTG
>NZ_JBQHCZ010000063.1:0-518 GCF_052068155.1 Streptomyces sp. OZ13
GCCGGCCAGGTGGCGGGCGGTGCGGCGCGCCTTGGCGGCACGGAGCGCGGCGCGGAGCGATCTCATGACAACCCCCTGTTTCGATGTCTGTCGATACATCGGAGCTTGCCACTCGTATCGACGAGTGTCAACATAGACGCATGTCGAAATCAGAAGTGGTGGAGTTGCCCGTCCTCGAAGGCGAGAGCGTTGTGCCGTGCTGCCCGCCGATCACCGCCGCGGAGCTGTCACAGGCCGACGCGGAGAGGATGGCCGCCATGTTCAAGGCGCTGTCGGACCCCGTGCGCCTGCGCCTGTTCTCCAAGGTGGCCTCGCACCCGGGCGGTGAAGCGTGCGTGTGCGACATCGCCGATGTCGGCGTGTCACAGCCGACCGTCTCCCACCACCTGAAGAAACTGCGCGAGGCCGGCCTCCTGACCTGCGAACGGCGCGGCACCTGGGTCTACTACCAGGTCGCCCCCTCCGTGGTGGCAGCCATGTCCGCCCTGCTCGACCTGCGCGCCTGACCCGTCCCGCAC
>NZ_JBQHCZ010000064.1:0-511 GCF_052068155.1 Streptomyces sp. OZ13
GCGGCCAGCGTGTCCAAGGCCGTGTTGGCAGCGGCATAGGTGCTCTGGCCGGCCGTGCCCAGCACACCCGACGCCGACGAGAACAACACGAACGCGGCAAGCTCGAGGCCGAGTTCACGGGTGAGGTCGTGCAGGTGCAGCGCACCCTCGGTCTTCGGACCCAGGACACGGGCCAGACGGCCGGTGTCCTGCCCCTGGAGAAGCCCGTCGTCCAGGACAGCGGCAAGGTGGAACACACCGGTCCACGGGTGAGCGGTGTCCACGCCGGTGAGCAGGGTCCGGACCTGGGCGCGGTCGGCCACGTCACAGGCGACGACCTCGACACGGTCGGCACCGGCGGCGGTCAACTCCCCCACCAGGTCGGACACACCGGGTGCGTCGGCGCCACGGCGTGAGGTCAGCACCAGACGGCGCACACCGTGCTCCTGGACCAGGTGACGGGCCAGAGCCTGACCCAACTCCCCCATGCCGCCCGTGATCAGGACCGTCCCGGCAGGATCCAGAACACGGG